>NZ_LNAK01000120.1:30465-490134 GCF_001445685.1 Rhodococcus sp. KB6
ACTTCGGGAGCATGTCGCGGCGGGTGCCGATCACGTTGCGATCCAAGCACTTCCCGCCGAAGGTGATCCGATCGCGACCTACGAAGCACTGGCCGCCGAACTCTTCGACTGACCGGGCAACCCTTGACTTGGATAAGTAGTGTCCGAGTATACTTGGACACTACTTATCCGAGTAAAGGAGAAAAACATGAAGATCGTCATTTTCGGAAGCGGACTCATCGGAAGCCAGGTCGCCGCCAAGCTCGCTGACGCCGGGCACGACGTGAAGGCGCTCGGTCGCGGCGACGGGATCGACATCACCACCGGCGCAGGTATCGCCGAGGCAGTCGAGGGTGCCGACGTCGTCGTGGATCTGACCAATTCCCCGTCATGGTCGGACGACGACGTCTTGGCCTTCTTCCGCGACGGAACCGGCCACATCCTCGCCGCGGAGGAGAAGGCAGGCGTCGGGCACCACGTCATCCTGTCCATCGTGGGTGCCGATCGACTGCCCGATTCCGGGTACATGCGAGCCAAGGTCGCCCAGGAAGACCTGGTCAAAGCGGGCCCGACCCCCTACACGATCGTCCGATCGACCCAATTCTTCGAGTTCGTCGCCGGAATCGCCGACGCGGGAACCACCGACGGCGCCGTCCACGCAACGCCGGGACATCTGCAACCCATCGCGTCTAGAGACGTCGTGTCCCACGTCGCCGAGGTAGTGATCGGCGCGCCGCAAAACGGCACGGTCGAGATTGCCGGACCCGAACCGCTGGGCATCGACGAACTGGTCCGGCGCTTGTTCCTCGTCACCGGCGACAAGCGTTCGGTTATCTCCGATCCCGAAGCCGGCTACTTCGGCGCGAAACTCGACAACTCGGCACTGACCCCGACACCCGGTGCAGATGCATGGATCGCGCCGACAACATACGACGCGTGGCTTGCCGAGAAGGCCTGACGTCGACAACTCGAGCGACGTCCGGCCCGCACCGCTTTCCGCGGCGTCGATAGAGTCCAATCATGAAGCTTTCCGGAGGCGTGGAGTGGTCACTCCACTGCTGCGTGGTTCTGAGCCAGTCCGAAGGGCCGGTACCCACAGCCAGACTCGCCGAACTTCACGGGGTGTCGAAGACATACCTGGCGAAGCATCTGCGAGCGCTCGCGCACGCCGGTCTGGTCAATCCGACCGAGGGCCGAGACGGCGGGTACGTTCTCACCCGGGCTCCCGAGAAGATCACCGTTCTCGACGTCGTACAGGCCGTTGACGGCACCGAACCTGCGTTCCGGTGCACGGAGATTCGACAGCAAGGAATCCTCGCCGCCCCACCGGAACAGTGCCGTTCCGCCTGCGGAATCGCCAAGGTCATGGCCGACGCCGAAAAAGCCTGGCGCGCATCACTGTCGGGGGTCACTATTGCAGATCTTGCTGCAACCCTGGACCTTCCGGCACTCAGAAAGATCCTGACCACACCGATCACACCCTAGAGCAGCCCACACCCCACGAGACGGCAATCCATCGTTCAACTATCGGGTACCTTGTTCGGGGATCAAATCTTGACGAAGAATCTTCCGGGAATTTTCGCAAGATCTCGGAGGGGGTTTCATGGGAGTCAGTGGCGCTGCGGGGTTGGGGCAGAACATTCGTCAAACAACGGGACTGTTGAGTCGCTGGTGGTCTCTTGCGTACGACGGCGAATGGTTCCCGAGGTTCCTGGCTGCTCGATCGATGTTGGGGACAGCCAGGGTGGTCGTCACCTTTTGGTGTGCTGTGTTCGTGGCACTCGCCGTACTGGCTCAATTCGTGAAGGGTGGCGCAACCGAGCTCCCTGAACGGCTCGCGGCGGGCGCAGCATGCATGATCGCGCTCTACTGCATGATTCGCTGGTCACTCGGTCGGTCTTGGCCGAGTCACCATCAATCCGTTCGTTTCGTTTCGCTCACCAATATCTGCTTGTCCTTGATACTTCTCGCCGGAATCCATTCGAGCTTCCTGGCATTGACCGGCACCGTTCTGTTCGTGGTCGTCGCGAACTATTCGTCGGTATTCCACAGCCCTCGAATAGTCACCGCACAGATCACCGGTGCGCTGTTCGTCGTTGCGCTACTGACAATTCGAGCTGTAACCGATCCGGATACCGACTCTTCGCTGTCGGTGTCCACTGGATTCGTCATCGGGTGTGTTATCGCTTCAGCCTCGATGACCGTGCATTTCCTCGTCCTGTATTTGACCGACGACGCACGACACTCTTGGCGTGATCCACTCACCGCTGCCCTGAATCGACGTGGGCTGCACAATGTCTGGCAACAGTTGTTCGGTGTCGGCGAACTCCAAGGACACGTAGTCCTTGCGGTGGTGATCGATGTCGATTCGTTCAAGAGCGTCAACGACAAACTGGGTCACGCGGAAGGCGATCGGATGCTGGTGACAGTCGGCCGGCGCCTGAACTCGGTGGTCGGAGAGGTCGGGCTGGTGGCGCGGACTGGCGGCGACGAGTTCGTGATTCTCATGCCCGTGGAGCCACGTCGCATCGAACAAACCGTGGTGGACATTCACAATTCGATATCGCGGCCCGCCGGCCGGCAGTCGATTTCCGTGAGCGTCGGAGCCAGCGTGTGGCTGTCCTCGACAATCCCGGACGCTTCGGGAACCATCGATCGGATTCTTGCCGATGCCGACAACGCGATGTATCGGGCGAAACGACGAGGTGGAGACCAGGTAGCTTGGGCAGTAACGCATCTGAGCTGAATCGACACGATTACCTGTCGATCGAATTCAGAGCGCCGCTTCGCTGTCGTTCGCCGGATCCAGCTGATCCTGGGTTGCCGCCCAACTCGCCAAGAGTTTGAGTGCATCAGCCGTGGGCGTCCCCGGCGCCGCGGTGTAGACCAGCAGTGTCAGCCCGGGATTGGACGGCAGTTCCATCGCCTCGAAGTTCAGCTCCAGGTCTCCGACGACGGGGTGACGAACCTTCTTGAATCCCGTCCGATGAAAGCGCACATTGTGTTTCGCCCACCGGGTGCGGAATACCTCACTGCGAGTGGCAAGTTCACCGATGAGCTCGGTCAGCGCCTTGTCATGGGGATTGCGCCCCGCTTCCGAGCGGAGCATCGCGGCGATGTCGTCTGCCGCGCGCTCCCAATCCACGAAGAAGTCCTGCGATGCCGGGTCCAGGTACACGAACCGGGCGTTGTTCGCCGGCCTACGTGGATCGGCCAACACCGGCGAATACAACGCGCGCGCCATACGATTGGCCGCCAGCATGTCGTGCCTGGCATTACGTACCCACGCCGGTGCGTCGGTGATGGCGTCGAGTATCTGCTGAATCGCCGGGCTCACGCCCTTGGGGGCGGGCCGCTTTCTACTCGGTGCGCCTGCACTGGCCGCCTTCGCGAGGTCGTACAAGTGGGCAGTTTCGGCTTCGTCGAGTTGCAGTGCTCGGGAAAGGCTTTCGAGCACCGAGTCCGACGCTCCCGCCAGATTTCCGCGTTCCATGCGCACGTAGTAGTCGATGCTCACACCGGCGAGCAGAGCGACTTCCTCACGGCGCAACCCCTTGACGCGACGGTTTCCGCCGTAGGCCGGCAGCCCTGCCTGCTCGGGTGTGATGCGAGCACGACGGGAGCTGAGGAATTCGCGGATCTCGGCTCGGTTGTCCATGCAGTTCACGTTACTCGAGCGGAGAAGACCGAGGGAGGTACTGCCGTTACCTGGAACAACAGACACTCCCGCGCCCGCGAGGCGTGGCGTTGACTGATTGCAGTCGACCGGTCCACGCCGAAACGTCGACTTCGAAGCACGCGACACCAGAAGCAAGAGGGGACACCATGCGAGCAACCATCATGTACGGCGCCGGAGACGTTCGAGTCGAGACCGTGCCCGATCCGGCACTGCAGCAGCCGACGGACGCGATCGTGCGGGTCGTCAGGGCGTGCGTTTGCGGCTCTGACCTGCACCCTTACCACAACATGCCGGCCACGCCCGGTGGCTCCCCGATGGGCCACGAATTTGTCGGAGTGGTGGAAGAGACCGGTCGCGAGGTGTCCACGTTGAAGAAGGGCGACTTCGTCATCGCCCCCTTCGCCTGGTCCGACGGGACGTGCGACTTCTGCCGCGAAGGCTTGCAGACGTCTTGCCGACACGGTGGATTCTGGGCCGGAAACGGGATCGGAGGCGGTCAGGCAGAGGCCATCCGAGTGCCGTTGGCAGACGGCACCCTGGTCAAGGCGCCGGTCGGTGAGGATTCCGAACTCCTACCGTCACTGCTCACACTCTCCGACGTCTTCGGCACCGGCTATCACGCGGCGGTCAAGGGTGGCGTCAACCAACGCACGACGGTCACGGTCATCGGCGATGGAGCCGTGGGGCTGATGGCAGTGCTCTCCGCCAAACGCCTCGGCGCCGAGCGCATCATCCTCATGGGGCGCCACAAGACCCGCACGGATCTCGGTCTCGAGTTCGGAGCCACCGACGTGGTTGCCGAACGTGGAGACGAGGGCATCGAGAAAGTCCGCGAACTGACCGGAGGCGACGGCACTCATGTCGTCCTCGAAGCGGTAGGTCACATGCCTGCCTACGAGCAGTCGCTCGGAGTTGTCCGACCGGGCGGCGTCATCAGCCGAGTCGGAGTACCCCAATACGAAGAAGCTCCAATCGGATTCGGGACACTCTTCGGACCCAACATCACACTCACCGGTGGACCGGCCCCGGTGCGCGCGTACATCGAAGAGCTGATGCCGGATGTGCTCGATGGAAAGATCGAGCCGGGCAAGGTCTTCGACCACACCGTCGGACTCGACGACGTAGCGGAAGGCTACCGAGCCATGGACTCCCGTGAATCGTTGAAGGTCCTCGTCCGCCCGTAGTCCACCACTTGCGAAAGTCCACCACTTGCGAAGAAGATGCGCGTGACCCACATTGCCACCCGTCCTGTTGTCGGTCGCATCAATCCCACCGCGATCCTGGCGATCATTCTGATCAGCTATTTCATGATCCTGCTCGACAATTCGATCATCTTCACCGGGCTACCCAGCATCCAAAGCAGCATGGGTTACTCGGCAACCGGGCTGTCCTGGGTCCAGGACGCCTACACCCTGGTGTTCGGCGGGCTTCTCCTGCTGGGTGCTCGTCTCGGGGACATCTTCGGCCGTCGTCGCGTATTCGTGGCCGGTCTCGCGATTTTCGCGATTGCGTCGTTTCTCGTCGGGGTCGCGCCGAACGGTTGGTGGCTCATCGCAGCGCGCGCTCTCCAAGGCGTCGGAGCAGCAGTGGTCGCCCCGGCGTCGCTGTCACTGCTGACCGCCAGTTTCCCGCCCGGCCCGGAGCGAACGCGCGCTGTTGCCTGGTACGGCGCTGCTGCGGGAATAGGCGCCAGCCTCGGACTCGTGATCGGCGGCGCCCTTGCCGACTGGGTGTCTTGGCGCGCAGGCTTTTTCATCAACGTTCCGATCGGTATCGCGATGATCGCTCTCGCTCCCCGGTTCATTCCGGAAACCGAGCCCAACTCCGGACGTTTCGATGTGGCCGGCGCTGTTCTCGCCACACTCGGGATGACCGCGCTCGTCTTCGGCACCGTCAACTCGGCCGAAGCGGGGTGGACCTCACCGATCACCGTTGCGACACTGGCGGCCGGGGCGATACTACTGACCTTGCTCTTCCTCAACGAAGCGAGAGCGGAGCAGCCGATCATGCCACTGAGGTTGTTCCGTAGCCGGGAGCGATCCGGGGCGTACGCCGCCCGAATGCTCTATCTGGGTGCCATGATCGGATTCTTCTACTTCACGACTCAGCTACTCCAAGGCGTCATGGGCTTCAGCGCGTTCCAAGCAGGCATCGCCTTCTTCCCGATGACGATCGTCAATTTTGCTGTGGCGATGCTTATTCCGCGACTGACACCGCGATTCGGAAATTCCGCAATTCTGTCGGTTGGCATTGCCGTCACCCTAGCCGGGATGGCGTGGCTCAGTCTGGTCCATCCCGGCAGCACGTACCTCACTGCGATAGCACTTCCGATGATCTTGATCGGCGCCGGACAGGGGTTGGCTTTCGCCCCACTGACTTCTGCCGGCATCTCCGGGGTACAGGCCGAAGATGCCGGTGCCGCATCAGGATTGGTCAACACTGCACATCAACTGGGCAGTGCTCTCGGACTCGGCATCCTCGTCGCAGTCTCCGCGGGCGCCGGATCCTCTGCCGACGACGCTACAACGGCACTCACCGATCACGTATCAACGGCTCTCACCGCAGGCACCGCCCTGCTCGCCGCTTGTCTCGTCATCGTCCTCGCACTGATCGTCCCGGCTACGAGAACGCGAAGTACCGCAAAGCAATTCGACCAGGAGAAAGGAAGCCGAGATGTCGCACTCGTGGACCGAGGCTGAACTGACCAAGATCGGCGACGCCGAGGAGTTGCAGGTCTCCTCGTACCGCCGAGACGGAACCGCAAGGCCGTACGTCACGATTTGGGTTGTCCGTACCGACAACCAACTGTACGTTCGCTCGGCCTACGGAACCGACAACCCGTGGTTCGTCCGAGCAACGGCAAGTGGAACGGGCCGAATCCGAGCAGGAGGAATCGAGCGGGACGTGGCGTTCGAGTCCGCCGCACCGGATGCCCACTCGTCGATCGACTCCGCCTATCACACCAAGTACGACCGCTACGGCCCGCAGATCGTCGGCTCCGTCACCGGCCGCGCCGCCGCACCCAACACCATTCGACTTGTTCCGCTGACGCAGAACTGAACCGCCCCTTTCGATTCCGAGGAGACCTCATGGAAATCTTGAAGCCCCAGCCCACCAGCAAAGCACCCAGCGACTGGTTCACCGGCGACGTCTGGTGGGACGTCATCTACGCCGGCCAGGAGCCGTCGAGGATGCGCGCCAACATGGTTCGCTTTGCACCGTGCGCGCGAACCGACTGGCACTCCCATGCAGTCGGACAGACCCTCCACATCGTCTCCGGTACCGCGCTGGTTCAAGCTCGCGGCGGCGAGATCGTCGAAGTCCACCCGGGTGAGACCGTCTACACCCCAGCGGGAGAGGAACACTGGCACGGCGCGGCACCCGACCGTTTCATGAGCCACCTCGCACTGTGGGAAGGACCCGGCGACGGAGGCACCGAAACTACATGGGGCGACAAAGTCACCGATGAGGAATACGGCGGTCCCCGCGCCAAACGTCGTTGAGACCGGACACCTCTCAGATACGGCGCATCACGGAAACAACTTTGCCCAGGATGACCGCGCGATCGCCGTCGATGACGCTGTACGCGGGATTGCGAGGCTCGAGGTACACGTGACCGTCGCGACGCCGGAGCACCTTCACCGTGGCCTCGCCGTCGATCATCGCGGCGACGATCTCACCGGAATGAGCTTCGTCCTGGCGGCGCACCACGACGACGTCACCGTCACAGATCGCTGCGTCGACCATCGACTCACCACGCACCCGAAGTCCGAACACCGTGCCAGAGCCGACAAGCTCACGAGGAAGCGCAAGCACCTCGTCGGCGTGCTCCTCCGCGAGGATCGGCGCGCCGGCCGCGATGTCACCGACGACCGGAACCGTCACCGTATTCGACGACGACTGTTCCTTCGCGCCTACGAGGAACGGCCGCACGTCCAACTGCCGAGCCATGGCCGCTCCCCTACGGAGGAAGCCCTTCTCTTCGAGACTCTTGAGGTGCTTGGACACCGTCGACGTCGAGCGCAGACCAACCGCGTCTCCGATCTGCCGTGTGCTCGGCGTGCACCCGTTGGCAGCCACGAGATCCCGGATGGTCATCAGAATCTGCTGCTGGCGGAGCGGCAGGGAGGAGGCGTCGAGGCCACCGAACATGTCGAGATCGTCGTAATCGGTCACGACGAGAATCGTAGTGAGGGGTCCCGACATCCAGGCCAGGCAGCCGGAGTCTGCCAGAAACGGCACAGGCAGTTTGTTTCCCGAGCGGCGCATGGCACGCTGAGCTGATGGAGCCTCTCGAACCGATGCGCCCGGTCAGTGTTCCCGCCGACACCCATAAGTCGACGCCGATCTGGAAGTCGGCACCGGTCACTTTGGGAACGGTGGGTGTGTTTGCCTACGCATTGATGTCCGCGAGAACCGGCGTCGTCGAAGTTGCACTTGGCGCGGCGATCGCGATCGCCGGCGCCGCCCTCTACTGCATGTCAGTGATGCGCACGATCAGAGAAAACTCGTGCAGCCGCGTACCTCTGCTCGGAACCCCACCCGTCTCGCCCCGTGACGTCGACCTGCTCGCCGGGGCCGGGATGCCCTTGATCATGGGCGGATCGTTGCTGGCCATACGAGCAGCGGGATGGACCTGGCCATATCTCTATCTCGGACTGCTCGCCGTGATCATGGTCGCTACCTATGTTCTTCCCATGGTGGTGCACAACCGACGATTACGGAAGCGAACTCACCGATCGCAAACCCCGTGACGCGGGTACGTCGACGCAACATCTCCAGCACATTCTCCGACGTCCCCACTGGTACGACCGGTCCATCCCCCGGTGGAGCCGACTATGCGCTGGCGACCTTGCTATCAGGCACGACAGCAATATCGACCTTGCTGAACTGCAGCACACCGTCTTCGATCTCGGCGTCGTGCATCAGCTTGCGGTCGCGGTAGTAATTGTTGACCACTTTCCACGCACCGCGGGCACCCTGACGCGGCATCTCTCCGTCGCCGCGCTGGATGTAGCCCGAGGTCAGGGCTCCGCCCATGAGAGATTCTTCGGCGAAGTCCTCAGGTTCGGCGTGAACCTCGAAAGTCGTGTAGTCGCGCTTACGCATGATCTTGAGTACGCGACACAGATAGGACGCGGCCAGGTCGGCCTTGAGCGTCCAGGATGCGTTGGTGTAGCCGAGGATCATCAGGAAGTTCGGGATGTCGGAGTAGAGCACGCTCTTGTAGGCGACCGTCTCGTTGAGCTTGACGGGCTCGCCGTCGATGCTCATGGTCGCCCCGCCCAGGATCTGTACGTTCAAGCCGGTCGCCGTGACGATGACGTCGGCCTCGATTTCGCGGCCCGACTCGGTCACGATGCCCTTCTCGGTGAACGTGGCGATACGGTCGGTGACGATGTCGGCCTTGCCACTCTTGAGCACCTTGAACAGGTCCCCGTTGGGAACCACGCACAGGCGCTGATCCCACGGGTTGTAGTTGGGGGTGAAGTGACGCAGGTCCACGTTCTTGCCGAGTTGCAAGCGGATCTGGGTGAGGAACAGCTTCTTCGCCAGCTTCGGATTGGTGCGTGAGAGCTGAAAGCTGGCGCGTTGCAGTGCGATATTGCGGGCTCGACCGATCTTGTAAGCGATCTGATCGGGAACGCGTGCAAGCTTGAGACCCTTGGCCACAGGGTCCTCGGACGGTAGCGCCTGGATCCACGTGGGCGAGCGCTGCAGCATGGTGACGTGACCGGCAGTGGGGGCCATCGACGGGATCAGCGTGATCGCGGTGGCACCGGAACCGATGACCACTACCTTCTTTCCGGTGTAATCGAGATCCTCCGGCCAGTGCTGCGGGTGCACGATCTGACCGCGGAAGTCGTCCTCACCGGGGAAGGCGGGGCGGTATCCCTTGTCGTAGTTGTAATAACCACAGGCGCCGACGAGGACGTTCGCGGTCCACGTCTCGGTCTCCCCCGTCGCCTCGACCAGGACGGTCACGGACCACTGTGCAGTCGCGCGATCGAAGTCCATTGCCACGACCTTGCGGCCGAAGTTGATGTGGTCGGTGACGCCGTATTCCTTGGCGGTTTCCTCGACGTAGTCACGGATACTGGCGCCGTCTGCGAGCACTTTGGTTCCGATCCACGGACGGAAACCGAATCCGAAGGTGAGCATGTCGGAATCCGAACGGATGCCGGGATACTTGAACAGGTCCCAGGTGCCACCGATGTTCTCGCGGCGTTCGAGGATCGCGTAAGTGCTTCCGGTCTGCTCACGAATGAGGTGGCAAGCCGCGCCGATTCCGGACAAGCCAGCGCCGATGATCAGTACGTCGACATGCTGTGTCATGAGGAAACTCGTTTCGTCGGTCGTCGCGAAGCTACTTCTGGCGTCGGCAGTGACCGAGAACGATCGGCCGGTTCAGGCCGGGTTCCCTAAGGTCAGCGCCAATGAACAGGGTATGTGCATCTGACGGTAACAGTCAATATCTCGACCCGGCCGCGTACGGAACATTGAGGTGCGACGCACCGGCCTCGCGGAAACTCGATCGAGACGCCTGGATGCCTCGAGCCACTGGAGAGTCGTTCACGTCGTCGACGGAACGCCCAATGGCTCGTCTACGCGGGATACTCATCGCCCAAATATTCAGCGCCCTAGCATAATTCGAAGGTCCATGATCAGGCGTCGAACGCGCGAGTTTCCATGGGAGGACGGGCAACTGCGATATCGCCGTAACCTTCGTGCGCATCAGCGGAAAGGTCACTGCGATAGCTAACCTGCTGACGAAACCACGCTGAAAGCAACGGTTTTGGTTCCGCAGCGAAGAGAGCGGGCGGAGCGGACCTCCACCGGAGATGTAGTCGCTATGACACTCTCCAGCACAGTCACCGTGTACACCACTCATAGCGATCGAGAGTTCGCCAATGCAATCGCTGCCGGAATCAGCGCCAGGGCTTATTCCGAGCCACAAATCGCAGACATGAGCCTGTTAAGGCATCACACCAGCGATCACGGTAGAGCGCTCGTTCTCCTACCACTCGGGGGCGTCGACTGGCAGGTGAAGGAGCTCTCCGCGCTCGAGGGATCGGTCCTGGTCGGCGATCTCAGTAGCGGCAACTCCATGATTCGGGGGCTCGCAGCGGGCGCCCACGCCGTGCTCAACTCTCAACTGCCATTCACATCCCTGCTCGATGAGCTGCAGGCCGCGATCAACCCCAACTCCGCTCGGTCTGCACACGACAAGTCCTCGCTCGTACAACGCATCCGGTTGCGCACCGAAGAATTCGCACGAATCAGCAGTCTCACCGATCGCGAGTTCGAGATCGTGGGCCTTCTCTACGGAGGCTCGAATGTCGACTCGATTGCTCGAACCGCCCACATCGCACCGACCACGGTTCGCGCCCACATCCGAAGCATCCTGCAGAAACTGGGGGTGCATTCCCAGCTGGAGGCATGCGCGATGCTCCGCCGCTCTGGTCACGACGCACGCAGACACCCACTGGAACTTCGGATCGGACGCTTCTAGCAGGAAGTGCCCAGACACACTCGCTGAGATGGGGTGCCGCCCCTGATCGAACTCGACCTTCGAAAAGATCGTCAATTTTGACGATTCGATGACGCGCCCGGACGTCGAATATTAGGTCCTACACGACACCGAAGACACGAGTGAACATCGAAAGGTGCATTCAATCAATGGAATACACACGCACAGTGCCGCGGCATCTTGTCCACAGACATGCTGTTGCCGAGGTTTTCTTGACGGACTACCGGATCGAATCGGACTCGGCGTACCAGGTTGCTGTGCAACTCCCGGTCTCGCACCGGATATTCGACGTATCGAGCGAGCAACACGATCCGCTCGGGGTGGCAGAAGCATTTCGACAGGCAGTGGTGCTTCTGTGCCACACCCGATACGAGATTCCACTGCACTACAAGTTCCTCATGGAAAGGTTCAGCTTCGAGATGCTGGACGCGCTCGACGTGCAATCAGTCGCGGAGCCGTTGAGTTTCTCGATGACAGTGGACAACCTCACTCATCGCGACGGAGCGGTTTCGGGGGTCGAAGTGTCGGGGATCCTCAGCGAGGGCAACCGGCACGTCGCCAGATGCAACGCTGTTGCGCGAGGAGTCAGCCCCGAGGGATACCGTCGAATTCGGCAAGGACGAGAAGACCACCGCCCGAGCCGGCGCATCCTTCCTTCCGGAGCCGCGGTGGTCGGATCGGAGCGAGTCGGACGCCTAACCGATGGAGATGTGCTCATCAGCACTGATCCTGCTCGGCACGCGATGTTCTGCGCTCCCGATCCGCGCAACCACTCCCTTTTCGACCACCCCGTCGACCACATCCCAGGAATGATACTTTTCGAGGCCGCCCGACAAGCGCTCCGATTTCACATCGGCAACCCAGCAACAAAGATCGCCTCACTCTCGGCGGTCTTTCCGAGGTTCACTGAATGGGAAACGCCGTGCGAGATGTCAACGATCCCCCTTGACGCGTCGGGCCATGTGCACCGAGTTCGGTTCACTCAAGAACTGGAAACCACCGCGGAACTCGAAATTACAGTTGCGGACCAATCATGAGAGGGAACGAACACGTTCTTCTCGTCGCGTCTTCCACGTCAAGCGCTCGGTGCTTCCCACTCTCTCGGTGCAAGCGCCGCCAGTTGCATGACGTGCGCCAACTTGTCCTCGCGGACGATCGTTGGCAGCACCAGGTTCCACATCTGACTCAACCGCTCGTACAGATCGGTTCTGCCCGTCAGCATTTCCGAGAGAATCTGCACTCCGGTGAACGACCCCACCACAAATCGAGCCAACGCGTCTATATCGGTGCCCGGGACGATATCGCCGGCTTCGGCCGCTTGGGTTGCCACCTGCTTGATAGCCTCGATCCAATCGAGGTACGGCTGTTCGATGGGGCCTTGAATACTGCCGATCTCCATCGTCAACCGCATGCCACCTCGCGCGATGGGCTCGGTCACAAGCTGCCGAGCCATCTCCTGCGAAACGAGCACCAGGGTTTCGACCGCGATGTCGGAGTGCGCAGCAACCCGCCGGGTACCCTCCATCGCCATACCGTGCTGCGCTGCGATGACCGCGTGCGCAAGCTCCTCCTTGGACGCGAAATGAAAATACATCGCCCCCTTCGACACACCCCCGTGCTGCAAGATCGTGCCCAAACTGGCGGAGTACCCGAACTTCTCGAAGCTCTTCGCAGCACCCAAAATGACGGCCTGGCGCGTCAGGACAGCACGCTCCTGCATGATCTACCCAGCTCTCGTTGCCGACGGAATGAATCTCAACGATACGTCGAAAGAGCCCGCAGCAACGCTCTCGACACGGACACACCGTGACGACTCTGGTACTCGGGGCCACTGGTTTCATCGGCTCCGCAGTGATGAAACAGCTGGTTTCCCGCGACGGAAACGCTGCAATCGGTTTCGTTCGCACGGCCACCGCAGCCAAACAGTTCGGCCGTGAAGGAATCGCCACCGTGATCGGCGACATCAACGAAAGTGCTTCTCTACGACTTGCAATGAGTCAGGCGTCGACCGTCATCTGTTGCGTGTCGTACGTGGGCGACGACGAACAACAGTGCGTTCACGTCAACCAACACGGCGTACAGAACGTTGCGTCGATGGCCGCCGACGTCGGCGTCGAACGCTTGCTCTACGTCAGTACCGCGGCCGTGTACGGGCCGGGACCGTTTCGAGACTTGCCGGTCAACGGCGCACCTCTCAGCCCCTTCTCACCTGCCAGTCGCACGCGCGCTCTCGCCGAGAAGTTCGTGCGCGACGCCGGAGGCCTGGTCGTCCGGCCGCATCTCGTGTACGGACCCGGCGACAGATGGTTTCTTCCGACACTGACGCGAATTGTCTCTCGCCTCGACTCGATCATCGACGGCGGTAGCGCTGTCCTGTCGGTAGTCGACGTAGACCTACTCGCCCGATCCATCTACGAGTTGTCGATAGAACAGCAATTTCGCTACGGCTCAACACTTCACGTCAACGAGCCTGTCCCGCGGACAGTCATCGACCTTCTCGAGCAACATGCACGGGAGACCAACTGGACTCTGCCCCAGAACTCTATCCCCCGCGCCGACGCGGTGAAAGCTGCTGCCCAGCTGAGTCTCGACATGCACCAGATCGACATGATCAGCCTCGATCACTGGTTCCGGTCGAGACTGTACTGATGGCACACGGATCACTCCTGCCAAAACACCTGTCTCCCAACTTTTTCAGCCCTCTCTATTGTTCAGCCTCAGCAATCAATACGACCTATTTCGCAGTCACTACAGGCAAACAGAGAGCTCTGATCGACGAAAACCACAGCTACGCAAAGACGGCAGTGATCGCGCACACCAAAGAAGCGGCGTTCACGCGACTGGCAGCAGCCTGGGGCTCCCTTCCGTCCGCCTTCGCCGCCGAATGCAGTGTGTGGCGATCATGTCGTGCGCGACGGGACCGTCGGGATTTCCGACATCAAAGGAGAAAGTTCTCCGTCTCAACGACCTCGGCTACCGTCATCTGAACCAGAAAACGGGAGAACAGATGCTCACTGCGGATATTTTGCTGTCGGGCCCGCGCGGACGCCGGATGCTGCTCGCGTATGCGATCGACGCCGAACGCGCCCTGCGTCCCGAGCCAGGCGACGACATGTTCCGCATCAACGCTCACCGGGCGGCGTATCACCTCGACATCGGACAAGGAACCTCCCAAGTGTTGTTCGGCCCGGGCGCCGAAGAGGCCCGGCAGACCATAGTCACCGCGGAGGGCGTGGCGCGCAGCCTCACGGAAATATCGCTCCCCGACGTCACCGCCGTCGATCTACGCTCCGCCCTCGCAGAAGCGGTCGATGCGGCGCGTTACTGGCAGGATCCCGACGGAGAAGACGTCCTCGTCGCCACCGAAGTTATGCGAGATGAGCTTCGACGCGTCGCCGAGCACATCGCCGGCTCCGAATGCGCGCGGTGGTGGTCAACCTCGCTCGCCTCATCCGACCAATGGTCGATTCTGAGCAGAGGTGAGGAATCTCCGGACACAGACGAAGTGCCTGCTGCGCAACAACTCCTCAGCGAGTGGCGCACGAGCACCCTGGAATCGGAAGCGAGAGCTGAACGTGACCGCCCGGTGGACCCCGCGGCGAACTGGTCAGGTTATTGGTGGTCGAATCCACCCACTCAGGGTTCGACGAGGGCGCTGTTCGACGGGACTCCGGCGGGCTTGTGGTTCGTCGAAGACAGCATGGGATGGGAACGGGTCGTCGTCCGAGCATTGCGGCCACCGACTGGCGCACGCATCTACGAGATCGACAGCGCGCAAGCCTGGTCGGAGCTGTGCAGACGGTTCCCGCTCGAGGTCACCGCAGAAACGCGGCAGGTTTGGTATCGGACTACCGGCCGATCAGGCAGGTGGGTCATCCCCGACTGGGTGCAGGTCGCGGAAAGATTTGAGGGAGTGCACCTTACCGTGACGGCATACCTCGCGGCAGCAGGAACCGCGATCGAGGTCGATGCCGAGACGGCGAGCGTCATCGCGGGCTGGGCACCCGACGAAACATACTGGTTCACCGATGCTGCCACCTACATTTCCGAGCCGTGTGCTTGGGTGCTGCACGACGGCCCGGAAGTGACCGACCAGCCCGCATGGACGCTGGAATCGCAGCAATGACTCGCACGTGAGGGTCTGCTAGGCATGAGGTTCCGTGAGGAATCGATCGCAGTTGCCCTTCGAGTCGAGTCAACTGCCCCGTGCGCGGTCGGCAGGAGCACTCACGTGCACGCAGACATGCGGAAGGGCGGTACCCCGCCCAGGCCGATCCGAACCCGAGTGCCCTAGATCACAAAGGTAAACCTATCCACAAATCGCCAAATGTCCTACATTTGACTCATGCCGGATTCCCGTATCGCACCCACCGCACGCAACATCCCACTTTCAGTGCAGATCGCGGAACAACTGCGGTCCCAGATCACTTCTGGCAACTGGGAATTAGGGGAGAAGATCCCCGGCGAGCATCAACTTGTCGAAATGACCGGCGCGAGCCGCAATACGGTCCGGGAGGCCATTCGCGGCCTCGTCCATGCCGGCCTCCTCGAAGCACGCCCGGGAGACGGAACCTACGTCTGCGCGAGCTCAGAACTCGAAATTGCACTTCAAAGACGTGCAGCGGCGGAGAACGTGCTCGAAATCTTCGAAGCCCGTGAAGCTTTGGAGCTCTACGCCGCCCGACTCGCAGCCGAACGAGCCCTGCCCGAAGACATCGACCGAATGACTCGGGCTTTGGATGGCCGAGACGCTGAGCCCGACGTCGCCAAATCCGTCGAGTACGACCTCGACTTCCACCTGGAGATGTTCGCAGCGAGCGGGAACCAACTGATCACGGACATCTACCGCAGTCTCGATCGCTCTGACACCATGAGCCTCCCACAAGGTAAGTCCGACAAGGAGACTCGACAGCTGTTCATCGGACCTTGGACCGACGACGACCCACACCGGCAGCTGCTTGCGGCCATCCGTGACCGCGATCCGGACGGCGCAGCCGCCGCAGTGGTCCGACTGATGGACCACAGCCGATCCCTCTTTCTGCAAAACATGCCGAAGTAGCTGACACACAAGAGGTTCAGCGCACAGACAATCTCAGAAGGGCACACCTATGGCTAACGTCATCTCCGACACCGAAAACGTGGCGTCTGCCCCGAGCGCGATACCGATAATGCGCCGAGGACTCGTTATCGCTGGCATTCTTCTCATCGCAGCCAATCTTCGAGCCTCAATCACAGTCGTCGGCCCGCTACTCGGTGAGGTACGCACCGATCTCGATATCTCGTCGACAACAGCATCAGCGCTGATCAGCCTTCCACTGCTGTGCTTCGCAGTGTTCTCCCCCGTTGCCCCGGTCATCGCAGCTCGGTGGGGAATGGAACGGACACTCGCAGCAGCACTCGGCATGCTCGCCTTAGCGATCGTGATCCGCTCTGTTCCGTGGATGCCTGCGCTGTGGATCGGTACCGTATCGCTCGGCATGTCCATCGCAACAATGAACGTTCTACTGCCGGCGCTCCTCAAACGAGACTTCCCGACCGAAGCCGGCCGTTTGACCGGCATCTTCTCGGCGGTCTCTGCAGCCGTCGCCGCAACCGCATCCGGACTTGCCGTGCCGATCGCCGGTCTCACCGATCACGGTTGGCGGATCGCATTCGGAATCTGGGCTGCTATGGCTCTCATAGGATTTGGGGTGTTCCTTCCCCAACTTCGCCGACGCACGCTTCCGAAACACGATCATGCTGCGGCTTTGGATTCCCATCCAGGCGGCCATCGCTCCCCCTGGCGCTCAGCACTCGGGTGGCAGATCACAATATTCATGGGCGTCCAATCTCTCTTCTTCTACACCGTTCTGACATGGTGGCCCACCATTGAAGAATCACACGGCACTACCGCGGCTACCGCCGGACTGCATCAAGGCATCATGCAAATATTCTCGATCGTCGGCAGCCTCCTCACAGCAGTGCTCCTGCACAAACTGCCCAAGGATCAGAGAGGAGCCGTCCTCGGGCTGGTGTCGGTCGCCGCAGTGGCAGTTCTCGGCCAACTCCTCCTCCCCTCCTGGGCCCTGCTGTGGAATGCATTCCTCGGCATCGGCATCGGCGGATCGATTGTCATTGCCTTGTCCTTCTTCGCAATACGCACTGTCAATCACGGTCAAGCAGCGGCACTCTCGGGTATGGCACAGTCCGTCGGATACCTTCTGGCCGCCACCGGTCCCCTCGTTTTCGGTGCACTGCACGACGCCGTCGATTCCTGGACGACTCCGCTGATCGCGTTGCTGGTGCTGCTGGCCGTGCAACTCGTCTTCGGCTCCCTCGCCGGCCGCAACAAGACACTGGGATAAGCGAACCACGGTCGCCTCGAATCCACCCACCAACCTCCCCAGACCCGTGCCGCGACCCGAACTGTCGTCGACGTGCTGAGGTCCGAGGATGTCGACGAGAGAGCGGGGCGCTCAACGGCCTACCGAATTGCACCCGGCCCATCCCCGACTGGTGGATCGGAGCCGGAAGTCGATAATGAGGGCATGAACGAGACACAACCCCACAACCTCGAACGAGAGCGCTGGCGCACGCTGCCAACTCCACCGTCGACCGAGTTGATCGAGATGGTCGGGGACGGACCTTCGAGCGCAGACTTCGACCCTGCTGCACCAGTGGCACAGCAGGGGTGAGACAGTCACGACATTCCGGTATCGCGCAGCGTGATGTTCAACCGTCCGGACGGCAGACCTATGTCGGGACTTGCACTTCCCGCAATAACTTTCGGCACTCCGTGATATGCGAACCGAGACTCTCCACCGAAGACGAAGAGATCACCCGAATGGAGTTCGACATCGGTGTACGGCTTGTTCCGGTTCTCGGAATTCCCGAATCGAAAGACACAACTCTGCCCGACACTCAGTGAGACGACGGGAGCGTCGCAGCGCTCGTCCTTGTCCTGGTGCATTCCCATCCGAGCGCCCTCGTCGTAGAAATTGATCAGCGCGGTGTCCGGCGTGTACCGCTCCCCCGCAGTCGGATCATCATAGGCAGCGGCAACTGCGGCCCGGCCGAGATCGACGAGCCAGTCAGGCACCGCTGCGACAGGCGCACCGTTCACGTCGTCGGCGATGCGCGTGTACTTGTACGGCTGCCAATGCCAACCGAGACAGACTGTTTGCACCGACATCTTGTGCCCACCAGGGACAACAGCGGAGCGCATCGGTACGGGTGCGGTCGCCCACCGTCGGCACTCGGCCACCAAGAAGCGTTGCTGTTCGACGCTGAGCCAATCCGGAACGAGGATCGCCCCCGGCGCCACTTCCAATCGTGGCCGAGGAATCAGAGCGTTCATGGTTTCCACGCTAATCGGTTTCGAAGCATTGACACCCTCGGCATGGGCTCGTATCGTAATCAACAGGTTGGTTGATAAAGGAGATGGTTGACAAGTGATCGTGGATCCAGGGGCAGACGAGCGTCTCGACAAAGCGTTCATGGCGCTTGCCGACCCGGTACGACGGCGGATCATCGCCCGCCTGAGCACCGGCCCCCAAACGGTCAACGAGTTGGCCGAGCCGTTCGAGATCACGAAACAGGCCATCTCCAAACATATTCAGGTACTCGAAGCCGCGGGTTTGGTCACTCGCAGCCGCGAAGCCCAGAGGCGGCCGGTACATCTCAACGCCGCAACTCTCGAGGCTTTGACCGCCTGGATCGACCGCTATCGACTGATCCACGAACAACAGTTCCGCAAGCTCGATCACCTACTCAGCACCACACAGAAGGAGACTTAGCCATGGCTACCACCAATCCCGTCACCATCACGGCTCCTGAGGGCGTGCCGTACATCGACATCACCCGCGAATTCGACGCACCCGTCAGTGCCGTCTTCGCAGCTCATTCGAATCCCGATCTGGTCAAGCAGTGGCTCGGCCCCAACGGATACGAGATGGAGATCGACGAATACGAGTTCGTGAGCGGCGGTCGATACAAGTACGTCCATCGCAACCCCGAGGGCGAAGAGTTCCGGTTCAACGGTGTATTTCACGTCGTTCGCGAGAACGACTTTGCCATCCAGACCTTCGAATACGAGGGATTTCCCGACGTCGTCAGCATCGAATCGATCACGTTCGAGGATCTGGGCAACGGACGCACCCGCCTCTCCGGCCATTCCGTATATCCGAGCCTCGAAGCGCGAGACGGAATGATCGAGAGCAATATGGAGCTCGGCGTCACCGAAGGTTACGAACGCCTGGACAAGATCGTCGCGCAACTCTGACCACCTGTTTGCCCGAACCTCCTCAGCGAAAGGCAGTTTCATGGACTGGACCCTCGAAGTAGTCATCGTTCCCGTCAGTGACCTCGACCGCTCCATCGAGTTCTACCGTGACAAGGTCGGTTTCGATCTCGACCACCACACCGTCAACGAACACATGACGGTCGCCCAGCTCACTCCGCGTGGTTCGGGCTGCTCGATCGTCATCGGGAACCTGCCGTCGCAGACCGAGATGACCCCTGGTTCGTTGAAGGGATTGCAGTTGGTCGTGGCCGACGCTGCAGCGGCTCGCCAAGAGCTCATCGGCCGCGGCGTCGATGCCAGTGAGGTCACCGTCTTCGACGAGCGTGACGGGGGCACCTTCTTCGGATTCGCCGACCCGGACGGCAATACCTGGGCTGTCCAGCAGCTGAAGGTCCGCGGCGACAAGCCGCTCATTCCGAAGGAGTACCGCGACCGCTTCGGCGCGTAGCAACTGCCTTCCAGGCTGCGTAACCTTCGGGCATGCAGACGGCACAGGGGCGATAGCCGGCCGCAATCGCGGTCGGCTCGTCCGCGAAGAACACCCGACTGGCGACATACCCGCCACGCGCGATTGCCTGCGCGGCCCCTCGACAGTCGAGTCGCCCGTAGATCTTCGTTTTCCGGTGCCCGCCAAGCACACCGGGCGTCGAACTCTCGTAGGGTTTGTTGCGAGCGTCGCGGAGAATGTACGTCTTACTCGGCATCGTGAAGCACCAATCCCAATGTTCGACGCGTACCCGAGTGCACCACGCTGACACCATGTCGCACAGGGGCTCTCGACCACCCACGAGAACTCTGCACCGGTCGATCCCGCGTGGTGAAGATCAAAGCGTGACCTTGCCCGAGAACTGTCACCGTCCCTTTCGACTGGGCGCGCGGCCGCTGTTCCACGAGCAAGAACTCGCCGCCGACGTGGTCGATGCGAGGTCTGTCGAGCCCGATCACGACTTGCAAGGGAAACACCAACTCTCCGTACAAGTCCCGATGCAATGCATTCCAGTCACCAGGTCCGTAGGACAGAAGGATCGGGGTAGGGCGATTCTGACCGGCGTCGTGACACTGATCGATCCATTCTTCGAAAGAATCCGGCCACGGTGCACCCTCGCCCAGCTTGAACGCCCACTCCCGCGCCACGGGCAGGAGGTGTCGGTAGAAGGCGGATCGCATAGCCGTGATCGGCTCCGGTACGGGATCACCGAAGTACCGGTACTCCCCTTGGCCGAAACGGTATCGAGCCATGTCGACGGTGCTCCGGAACCGGTCGACCTCCGAGTACCAGGAAGCAATTTCGCGACATTCCGACTCGTCGAGTATCGGCGTCGTCTGGGCACACCCACTGGAGTCGATTCCCTCGATCAGCGCAGGCCAATCGAGGGATTCAACACGAGCAGACAGAGCGGTGAAGAGGTCCATACGTCGTAGACGACGCGGCGGTCAGGAATGTGAGAATGCCAGCAGCTGGTCAGCCAGATCGTTGTACGTACGGGCGATCCCGGCATAACTGAGCACGGGTTCCGGATTCCAGGTCCCGATCTTCCCCGCCTTCACCGCGGGCAAGTTGGACCACGCAGGATTGGTTCCGAGCGTATCCAGTTGCAAACTGGACGGGCGATCGTCGAGGAAGATCATGTCGGCCGGATAGTGGTCCGCCATCTCCCAAGCCAGTTTCTCGACGTAGACCGACGATCCCTCGGCCGGATCGACGACGGCAAGGCCCAATCCCGCCAGATCTGCAAGGATCGGGAAGCCCGAACGACTGACACGAATCGTGTCCGGATCTGCGGACGCGAACAGAACCTGTGAATTATTCAGCGAAGAAGCAACTTCGGAGATCCGTGCACGCGCAGCGTCGTAGTCTTTTCGCTGAGCCTCCATATCCTGGTCCGCCCCGAGTTCCACGGCCAGTTCCACGATCTCTTGCACGGTTCGGTCGATGGTTCCTGCTGCCGTTTCCACGAACAGTACTGTCGACAAGCCTTTCACCGCATCCAAGTTCGCCTCGTCGAGTAGTGCCGAACCACGCAGCTGAGGGACTATGACGACGTCCGGCTCCAGCGAAGCGATCTTCTCGAGTTCCACTTGTCCCCAGAGCTGCCCGACCATGTCGGTCTTCGCGAAATCCAAATTGCCGGAGATGCTGGTGTCCGTTGATCCCGGCGATCGTGTCAGTGCCCCGAAAACTCCGACAGGCACCAGTCCGTAATCCCACAGAGCACCCGCGATACCGGTGTAGGTGACAAATGTCCTTGGTGGTGAATCCAATTCGATCAGATTGTCGCGATCATCGGTGAAGGACCAGCCTGCGTCGCCTTCGCCCCCGGCGTCTGCGTCCGAACGCGAGCAACCGGCCGCTGCCAGCGCAGCAGCCAATCCTGCTGCAGCGCCGAGGAACCTGCGGCGATTCCAGTCCATCTCGATACGCCGGTGCGGTCGTGGAGTGAACAGCGTGGTCATGTGTGTGCCCTTTCGGCGATTGGTTGAACTGTTTCAGGAGTTGACGAACGAGAAAAGAGAAGGATCGACACCAAACCCGTGAGCATTCCGACGCCGGCACAGAAGACCAACGGCCACAGCAAGGCGAACTCGTCCGGACCGACGAAGAGCGAGCCGCACAACGCAATTCCGACGGCAAGCCCGAATTGACGCGACGAGTTGGCTGTTGCCGAAGCCGTCCCGGCGCGCTCTGCCGGGGCGTCCGACATCGCGGCACCCGGCAGCACCGGCGACACCATCGCCGAACCGACACCGGTCAGAATCAGCCCGGCGATCAGTGCGGGCCAGACCGGCTCGGCGAGAACGTACAGCATGGCCACGCAACCGATTCCGCAAAGGATCGTCCCGAATCCGAGCGACAGTCGAAGGTCGACGCGCTGAAGCCGTGATCCACACAAGGCCGATACGAAGACAAAAGCGAGCGGTTGAATCGAGAGCACGAGTGCGGCCGCCGATGCCGACAGTTCCAGCCCGTTCTGCAGCCACAGTGAAAGGACTACGAGCGGGCCGTAGGCCGCGAGGTAGTACCCGAAAGCAGCGACGAGGACGCCGTCGAATTTCAGGGATCGGAACAATGCCGGATCGAGCATCGGACTGCTGCCTCGACGCTGCCAGAACACAAACGCCGTCAGCGCACCGATTGCGATCAGGAAGGCAAGAGCTGTCGACGACGAAGCCCACCCGATGTCGCCGCCCCACGTCACGCCGAGAACCGCGGCAACGGCAGCGAGGGTGAACAAAACGATTCCGGCCCAGTCGATGTTGTCGTCGCCGCGCTCACTGTCGGCGAAACAGAACACAGCCATTGCGAGCGCCACTGCGGCCACGGGGATTCCGGAATAGAAGACCGCACGCCAGTCGAAGAACTGCGTCAGCAGCCCTCCTGCAACATTGCCGATTCCCGCCGCCAATCCAGCGACGGCACCCCACGCGGCAAATGCCACGTGCCGATCGCGGCCCGAATATGCGTCGCCGAGAAGAGGCAGGAGTGTCGCGAACATCGCCGCACCGGCAATTCCTTGCGCGCCGCGAGCAACGACCAGAACCGTGACGTCCGGAGCAATCGCGCACACGGCCGTTGCAACCAGGAACACGACCAGTCCGCAGATGTAGAGGCGTTTGCGTCCCCACGCATCGCCGAGTGCGCCCATGCCCACAAGAAGCGCGGCAAGAGCCAGCGTGTAGGCGTCGACGACCCATGACATCGCGCCCGTACTGCCGTCCAAACCGACTGCGATGGCCGGCACCGCGATCGTTGTGATCGTGGCGTACGTCAGTAACAGGAAAGTTCCGATGCATGCGGCGATGAGCGGCAGCCATCGTCGTGCCGACATGGTCAACCTCCGGGTAGGGCGGTAAGTGCGCCCTAACTATGAAGGTTCAAGTGAACTTGAAGTCAAGCGCCGCTTCGACACGAATGTCGAGCTGCTCGAGCAACCACGGGCACTGCATCGGACGCTCTTGCCGACACGTCAGGTGATGCTCGAGTATCAGTTTCGCTCGGTTGGCTGCGGAGATCTGTGCCTCGAGCGTCGACACTTGATCTGCGAGAACTGTGAAGAACTGCTCGGACGTGGTGTCGGTTTCGATGAAGGACCGCACCTGCTCCAATGACATTCCCGTCTCGGCGTACATCCGGATCAATGCCAGCCGGCGCAGCTCACGCTGCCCGTACCAGCGTTTACCGCCAGTTCGCGACCGCGCGGACAGCAGTCCTTCGTCCTCGTAATAACGCAAGGTCGACGCCGCGATTCCGAACGATTTTGCAACCTCGCCGATCGGGATCAAGTGCTCACGCATTCACCGATCGTAGGCTGAATGCGTAGGCGGTTCCGGCAGTTATGTGTGACTTGGCATACTGACTAACGGAAGGGGTCGCGTAAGTGATCTCACGGCAAAATGCTGGATGCGCTCGTTGAACGAGGGAGAGCTGTGCTGGATCCAACGCGACCTGTCGGGCCGTACTCGTCAGGAGTGCCCGCCACTGCCCTCGAAGTCCGCATGCCGGACCTCGAACGCTTCGGCCTCGCCCAGTTGTGGCGTTCCGCGATCATCGCCGTCGTGTTGTCGACGTCGATCATGCTGGCACTGATCGTGTGGCCTTTCCGCAAGCGTGGCCGCACGTGGGCTGACGCTGCTTCCGACGGGATGGTCGACGGCTTCATCGCGCTGGGGCCCACCTTCGTCAAGCTCGGCCAACTGGTCGCGTCGTCGTCCGGCCTGTTCCCGGCCCCCGTCGCCAATGCATGCCTACGCTGCCTCGACGATGTTCCGTCTTTCCCGGCCGAGCAGGCCAGAAGCGTCGTGCAGAAGGACCTCGGTTACTCCGTGGACGACCTGTTCGCGAAATTCGACGACGTACCTCTCGCGGCCGCGTCGGTAGCGCAGGTACACGCGTGCGTTCTGCACGATGGCCGCGAGGCCGTCATCAAGATCCAGCGTCCGGACATCTATGCGCGGATGCTGATCGACCTGAGGGCGGCGTACTGGGGCGCGAACATCCTCGAGAAGTTTGTCGAGTTCCTTCGAATTGCCAATGCCACCGCCATCATTCGCGATCTACACAACGCAACGATGACGGAGTTGAACAGCGCGGTCGAGGCCGACCGGCAAACCACTTTCCGGAACAACATCAGTGCATTCGGTGACAACAAAGGAGTCACGACACCGGAGGTGTACTGGGACTACTGTGGTCCCCGCGTCATCTGTATGGAACGCATGCGCGGCGTTCCACTGGATCGGTTCGTCGCCGGTCCGGACGGCATCGACGAAGCCCGCATGCTGATCCGGCGCGGAGTGAAGGTCTGGCTCGAATCAGTCATCGTTCACGGTCCGTTCCACGGAGATGTACACGCGGGAAATTTGTGGGTCCTCGACGACGGCCGGATAGCGATGCTCGACTTCGGCATCGTCGGCGTCCTTCCCGAGACCTGGAGATCCATTCTTTCCGACATGTTCCGAGCCACCCTCATCGACGGTGATTTCGCCCGTGTCGCCCGCGGAATTCGATCCTTGGGATATGCAACCGACTACGAAGTCGACGACGATCAGCTCGGTATGCAGGTCGCAACGGCTCTGGCCCCGATTCTCGGCCGTGACCTCGGTGAACTCAAGCTCAGTGAATTGATCATGGCACTGATTCAGTTGGGCAAGCAGTGGGGTGTTGCGAGTCCCGAGGAATTGGTTCTTTTCGGTAAACAACTCGGATACTTCGAGCGATATGCGACGGCGTTGGCACCTGGTTGGGTGATCGGACAAGACCTTTATCTGTTCAAGAACGTTTTTCCAGAGGCAGTCGCCGAAAAGGTGCAGGAACTCGGCATCACCATGCCTGACGAATAAATTTGTCCCCTATTTCCTTATTCTGCATTTCGTCTGTCGGGGTTAGCCTGTAATGACCCACTGGCCGAGGAGCAAATGTGCAGCCACTTTCTGTAGCCCTCCCGCAAGCGTCGACAGGTCCGAGGAATAACGGGCCGAGTGTCGGCACCACCCTCGGCGCCCTCATGCATTCCACGGACAAGTCCGTGATCGAGCTTCTGGAAAGCCCGGACGGACTCGATGTCGAAATCCGTTCGATCGCCCTCGTCGAGTCCTCCGATATCGACGGCACCGACAGCCGTGGTGCGATCTCCGACATCTACCTCCCCGTGGGGGTTCCCGAATCGACGTTGACGCAGTGGTTGCGAAAGTTCGAAGGCAGGCCGGCGAGGCGTCGTCCGAAGCTCTTGCTCGTCAAGAATGCGCGCGAGGCGACGACGCTTCTCACCGCCGCACGCAACATCGGAATCGCAGTGGCCGCGGTACATCCGCAGGCTAGTTCCGGACACGTCTATTCACTCGTACAACGACTTCTGACACAGAGCATGTACCGTTCGCGGGCCGTCTCAGGAGCTGTGGCCGGTGGCGATTCGGATCTGTTCGCGCTCTCGGAGACGATCGCCGAATTGACCGGCGGACTCGTGACGATCGACGACACGGCACTCCATGTCATCGCATATTCAGCTGCTCACGAAGGTGAAGACGAACTCCGTCAGCTCTCCATACTGGGCCGGGAGTGGCCGATCGAATACACCGAATGGATAGAGCGCAGAGGCGTGTTCGAGCATCTCAGGCGATCGGACGAGGTCATCAGTCTGCCCGCCGAGCCGAGCATCGGAGCCGCGCACAGGTTGGCTGTGAGCATCACCCGCCCGGACCTGTCAGCGCCGACGGGTTCTGTTGCACACCAACACAATCTCGGCAGCATCTGGGTGCAGCGCGCCTCTGAACCTCTTTCCGACGACGCCCAAGCGGTATTGCGGGGTGCAGCGGCAGTCGCCGCACGCATTCTCCTGCGAACCTTGGACGCCTCCAGCCGCGAGAATGCCCAATTGCAAAGGCTGTTCGGCGTTCGCTCCGGCGGAGTCGACATGCACTCGCTGGCCGGCTCCTTCGGCATCAACACCGACGGACCGTCTGCGGTCATCGGATTTGCGACATCACTCGCGCCCGGATCGAATCTCGATCGAATCACCAACGCCTTGCGCCTGCGCGCCAGCGCATTCCGCAGCGACGCGGTCACAACGATCATCGACAACCGGATCTACGTGCTGTTTCCTCAGGCCGAACACGAGGTCGCGATCAGCGACTGGGCTTACGACACCGTGGGAGTAGTCGAGGCCCGTGCGGGCATCAGCGTGCGCGCCGCCGTCGCGGTCCCGATCGCGCGATTGCACGGCGTACCCGAGGCGCGTCGAGAAGTGGACCGCGTGCTCGATACCACCGATGATCACGAAACCTCGAAGGTCACCACACTCGCGGCGTCACGCACCGCGGTGTTGCTGGGCGAGATACTCGACCTCGTTGCTGATCACGAGCGATTGCGGGACCCTCGTATCGACAGACTCGTCTCCTACGACGACAAGAACACCTCTGACATGCAGTTCACGCTCACGGCCTACCTGACAGCTTTCGGGGATGTGAAGAAGGCCGCCTCGTCTCTGAAAGTACATCCGAACACGCTGCGCTACCGCATTCGGCGCGCTGAACAGATCATGGGCATTTCGTTGGACGAGCCGGATACGCGACTGCTCACCGAACTGCAACTCGCCATCTTGGGACGCACCCCGGACGAGTCTGAAAGATACGAAACGTCCGATCAGTGAGATAGGCCTCGAGCCCGTCCTGAACTCTCGAGTAGACAACTGAGGAAGCCGAAGAACAACTCTTACCTCAGGAGATACCTTGCGCACTCGTGGAGCCGTCATTCGCCAAGCACCAGGCACATACGAGGTGGTCGATCTCGAACTCGATTCACCGCGCAGCGGCGAACTCACTGTCAAAATGGTCGCCTCAGGCCTGTGCCACTCGGACGATCACATCGCCAGCGGCGACCACGGAGTCGGCCGCTACCCCATCTGCGGCGGACACGAAGGCGCCGGAATCGTCGTCGAGGTCGGGCCGAACACGGAAGGATGGTCCGAGGGCGATCATGTCGTGTTCTCGTTCCTCGCCGCCTGCGGCCGTTGCCGTTGGTGTGCAAGCGGAATCCAGAACCTCTGCGACAACGGCGCCGCCATCATGACTGGCAGCAGACCCGGCGAAACCTCGAGTTACAGAATTTCTCTCGACGGTCAGCCCGTCGCACAAACCTGCGGCCTGTCCACCTTCAGTGAATACACCACGGTCAGCACTCTCTCGGCTGTGAAAGTCGACAAGCACCTGCCACTCGACGCTTTGTGTCTGCTCGGCTGCGGCGTCGGAACCGGTTGGGGCGCCGCGGTCAACTCCGCTCAGGTGTATCCCGGGCAGACGGTCATCGTCATGGGCGTCGGCGGAATCGGAATCAACGCGGTGCAGGGCGCCTCGCATGCCGGCGCCGCCCACGTGATCGCGGTGGACCCGGTTGCGTTCAAGCGCGACAGTGCATTGAAGTTGGGCGCCACCCATGCCGTGGCCACCATGGAGGAAGCCACCGACATAGCGCGCTCGTTCACCAACGGCCAGGGCGCGGATTCGGCCATCGTCACCGTCGGTGTCACCACCGGAGAACATGTCGCGCAGGCATTCTCGTCGATCCGCAAGGCAGGAACCTGCGTCGTCACCGGCCTCGGGAAGATGACGGACGTCGGAATTCCCGTGAGCCTGATGGAACTCACGCTGTACCAGAAGAGAATTCAGGGATCCCTGTTCGGTGCATCCAATCCCACCGCCGACATTCCCTGGATGATCGATCTCTACACCAGCGGCAAGCTCGAACTCGACGGACTGATCACCAACCGATACACCCTCGACCAGATCAACGACGGTTTCGCCGACATGCATGCCGGTCGCAACCTCCGTGGAATCATCGCCTTCTGAGCGAGTTCTCTCCGGACTTTCGATCGAGAGCAAGTCCGGAGAGATCCTAACTACAGCTTCACCAGGCGTTCATGGTGTCGAGGATTTGTCCTCTGGCCATCCACAATTCAGCAGACCAATACGGCCACGAGTGAATTCCGGCGGGCGGAAAGCTGTACGTCGCTGGGATTCCCAAGGATTTCAGGCGAATTTCGAATGCACGCGCGTGCACCCACGAGAGCGCCTCGAGCCCCATACCCGTCGCCGTGTGGAAGTAATCGATCGGCGCAGAGGGATGATCGTACGGTCCCGGGATGCCGTTGGACGACGAAATGTACATCGACAGTCCGCGAAGCGATTCCGCGTTGACGAACGGGTCGTTGCGAAGCCATCCGGATGACCACGGCGGGCCCCACATCGAATCGACGTTGTACCGGCCGGCGTCGAACATGGCTACGCGGATCGCTTCACGCATACCCGGACCCGAGATATTGATGTAGCCGGACAGCGAGCCGGCGAACTTGAACTGATCCCGATGATGCCCCGCCAGGTTCAACGCGGCACTGCCGCCCATCGACAACCCGATGATCGCATTGTTGGTTGGTGAAACACCATACCCTGCAAGGAAGTCCGGAAGCTCGCGGGTGAGGAACGTTTCCCACCTGTACGTTATCGGCTGAGCGTTGAAATTGGACGGCGCGTACCAATCCGTGTAGAAACTCGACTCACCGCCGACCGGCATCACCAACGTGATGTTGTCATTGCGGTACTGATCGAGTGCGTTCGTTTCGAAACTCCAAGCATTTCTGTCGTTTTGCGCGCGAAGACCGTCGAGCAGGTACAACGCGGCGTTGCCACCGCGCGCGGCCCACTGCACCTGAACCTTGATGTTTCCCATCGAAGACGGGACCCACAACTCGTCGTACCCACCCCATGGCGCCGAGCGCGCCGGAGTAGCACTCGCAGCGGTCGGACCGAACATACCGCCGAGCAGGAATATCGACAACAACGCCGCTACGAGCACCCGCACCCGCCGTGTATTGCGTTCGGGCAACGTGAATCTGATTCTCTGCAAGGTTGTGTCTTTCCCCGAAACTGCGCATCAAGAAACTCGCTTCGGTAAGTGCATCGTCGGTTCCACTGTCGACGTGTTTGTCCCTTTCCGGGGGCTCCGGTGTTACAAAGTCGAGGTCATCGCAACAATCGGACAACTGTCGTGCCGAGCGAATCCAGGTGGCGAAAAACACAATTCACGAAGCACGCTGAATGCGCTCACTCAGCCGAGTGACGAAGCGATCGCATCACGACCTGCGGCAGCACACGCTTGGTCCTGCATTCCGTCTGGAGCGCCACCGACACCGATACCGGCGATCGACCCGGCTCCAGCCTTCAATGTGACTCCACCTGCAAGGAAGAGAGTGCCGGGAAGGTCGGCGATGGTTGATCCTTCGCCTTTGGTACGCTGCGAGAGGTCACTGGTGTCGGCTCCGAAAGCTGCAGAGGTGTATGCCTTCTCGCGTGAGGCTTCCACCGTGTGCTGGGCTGCGTTGTCGCCGCGCACCATGGCGATGACATTTCCCGCGCGGTCTACGACGGAGACGGTGACGAAGCCGAGACCGTCGGCGCGGCATTTCGCCAGGGCCGCACCAGCAGCCTTCACTGCTGCGTCGGCACTGAGTCGATTCTGAGTGACAATCGCCGAATCACCGGTCGCGGCAGGCTGCTGCGTGGCAGTGATCGACGTCGTGCTCGATGCGTTCGCCACCGGTGTTTCGGTGGTCGAGCATGCGGCGCTGGCAAGGATTGCGACAACCGGAACGGCGACAGCGAGCGTACGGGGAAGTCGTGTGTAAATGCGGTGGTTCATATCGGGCACACTTTCAGTCGAATGATTCGAAACCGTCCACTACAGCGTCGCGTCCGGGTGCGGGTGCGCACATCGGGCGCTCGGGTGACGAACCGTGCCCCCTACGGCTACCCGGATATCATCCGAATGGTTGATACGACGGCCTGGTGCCCTCCGTAACATTCGAGGGATGAGTAACGGAGCCATGAACGCCGACGCCGAACGCGGCCTACGCGGCCCGTTGGCGTATGCGATCCACGCGTCGTTCTTCGTACTGCTGTCTACATCGGGAGTTCGGTACGTCACAGTCCACGGGACCAGCGGTCGGTTCGGGGTTGTACTCGTCCTGGCCGTGGTCCTCGCCCTGCTCTACGCCGTCATGGCCACGGTGTCCTCGCGAGATGTCGTTCGCCAACGGCTGTGGATGTGGCCGGTACTGAGCGCATGGGCAGCGCTGGTCTGGCTTGCCCCGAGTTTCGCGTGGTGTGCGTTTCCCGTTCTCTTCCTCTGCATTCGTCTGTATCCGAGCAAGATCGCCTACCCCCTCGTCGGGATCCTGGGCGTCCTCGCCGGTGTCGCGTTCTACCGGGTCACCGGTCGTGCCGAATTGGTGACACTTCTCGGGCCGCTGTGCACCGCGGCACTGGTCGCGGCCGCGTATGGGCAGATGGAACGAGATGCCCGAGAACGCCTTCGGCTTCTGCGTCAGGTAGCAGAAGCGCAATCTGCATTGGCAGATACCGAACGCGCTGCCGGCGTTGCCGCTGAGCGAGAGCGCCTCGCGCGCGAAATCCACGACACCGTTACCCAGGGACTGGCGAGCGCCCTTCTACGGCTCGAGGCAGCCGAACAAACGTGGAATACAACGGGTTCGCCGTCTCGAGCCGATGTCGATGCCGCAGCAGAGAACATCCGAACGAGCTTGATGCAGAGTCGCGACCTCGTCCACGATCTGGCGCCGACCAAGGGCGGTACGGGCGACTTCGACGCCTTGGTCGTGGCCGCCGCCCGCCAGTTCGTCCCGGCCGTTCGGATCCGCACCGTCGGTGAAGCCGTCATCTTGCCCTCGGACGTAGCTCATGCCGTCGTGCGAGTGGTCTCGAGCGCGTCCTCCAACATCGCCCGCCACGCTCGCGCCGAAACGGCGGGCGTGACGATCACGTATCTCGACCACTCCGTCTCCGTAGACATCTTCGACGACGGCGTCGGCTTCGATCCGGGAAAGCTCGCCGACCATTCTCGGTACGGTGGATACGGCCTGCGTGCGATGCGAAGCCGCGTCGCACAGCTCGGCGGATCGTTCACCGTGGAAAGTGCACCGGGAGACGGCACCGTCGTCGCGGCCCAGTTCCCTCTCGAACGGAGGATCCGGTGACCACCACCATTCGCGTGTTCCTCGTCGACGATCATCTGGTCGTGCGAGCCGGGCTGAGAGCGCTGCTGAACACTCAGCCGGACGTCGAAGTAGTAGGCGAAGCATCGTCCGGCGAGGAGGCGGCCACGGCGATACCGTCGGCCTCACCGGATCTGGTGATGATGGATCTGGACATGGGCACCGGCATGCACGGTGCAGAAGCGATCAAACGCCTGCGAAGCGACGGTGTCGATGTTCCCGTACTGGTTTTCACGACGTATGACACCGACGCCGACGTCGTGCGGGCCGTGGACGCCGGTGCCATCGGTTACCTACTCAAGGACTCGACTCCTGACGAGATCTTCGGCGCGGTGCGCGGCGCGGTCGCCGGGCGCAGCGTCCTCTCCCCCGCCGTGGCCTCTCGTCTCGTCCAGCAGATGCAGCGCCCGCAGGAAGCGCTCACCGCCCGTGAGTCCGAACTGCTCAGCCTGCTCGCCGAGGGGATGACCAACCGCGAGCTGGGTAAAGCACTCTTCATCAGCGAAGCGACGGTGAAAACACACCTCGGGCACATCTACGCCAAACTCGGTGTCGATACCCGCTCTGCCGCAGTGTCCGTCGCACTACGTCGCGACGGAATACGCTGACCTCGGTGGCGGCCGAACAGCTCAGCCGCCCATCGCCTTACGCACTCCGTCGATCAGTTCGAGGAATTCAGCCTTGGGAGCAAAGTCGACATACTCCGAGTCGTCGATCGCTCCGGGAACGTGACCGGGTGCCCAGTAGAACACGTCGCCGGCATCGTAGGTTTGCCGACCTGCTTCGGAATCTGTGTAGATCCTTCCTTTCAAGACGTATCCGTAGTGCGGACATTGACAGCGCCCGCCTTCCAATTGTGCGAACGGTTCGGCGAAGTCTGCACCAGCAGGAATTTTGACGAAGTTGACGATCATGTCGCCTTCTTCTCGCATCCGCAATTCGAATTCGCCGTCCTGCAACACGATGGGAAGATCGTGAGCCGAGATGGTGTGCATAGGAGTACCTTTCGACTTCAGAAGGGGAAGGTCTGCGCCGCTGGCCGGCTGGTTCGCCACTGCCAGGTGGTGAATTCGTCCCAACTGCTTTGAGTTCCGAATCTCGCGCCGTTTCCGGAGGCACCCGTGCCACCGAATGGTGCATAGGCATCGTTGTTCAAAGTCTGATCGTTGATGTGCACGATGCCGGTACGCAGTCGGTCCGCGATCCGCTCGCCGCGTTCAACCGATCCTGTTTGAATGGCAGCAACCAGACCGTATTCGCTGTCATTGGCCGACCTGACTGCCTCGTCTTCGTCCTTGACGATCACGACGGGCGCCACGGGCCCGAAGATTTCTTCACGGAACGCGGGCATGTCCGAGGTGACTCCGGCCAGGACGGTCGGCTGATAGAAGAGCCCTTCGTATGTTCCACCGGCGCGGATTTCGGCGCCGGCCGCCTTGGTGCCCTGGACGATTCGATCGACGTTCGCAATCTGCCGCGCGTTGATGAGCGGTCCGAGAGCGACGTCGCCTGTATTGGGATCCCCGACCGGCAGGACCGCTGCGCGCTTGGCCAGCAGGTCCAGGTACTGATCGGCGACCGATTCCAACACGATGTGGCGGCCTGCGGTCATGCAGACCTGCCCCTGATGCAGGAACGAACCCCACGCGCCCGCCGAGCTCGCGGCATCCAGGTCTGCGTCGTCGAGGACGATCAGCGCATTGTTCCCACCCAGTTCCAGCGAGACACGCTTGAGCGTGCGACCGGCAGTTGCCCCGACCTGACGGCCGACGGCGGTCGAACCCGTGAAGGACACCATCGCGATGCTCGGGCTCTCGCACAATGCCTGACCAGGTTCCGCGTCACCGGCGAGCACATGCAGGAGGCCTTCGGGAAGACCTGCGGACGTGAACAATTCCGCGATGACCGCACCCCCGCTGATCGCGGTTTGAACATCCGGCTTGAGAACGACGCCATTTCCGAGCGCCAAGGCGGGGGCGACAGCGCGCATGGCGAGGAGAAGCGGGAAATTCCACGGGCTGATCACGCCGACCACACCCAGGGGCACCCGGCGAGCGATGCTCGTGCGCCCCTCCTGGCTGGCGGGCAGAAGGTGCCCGAACGGCTGTGTCGGCAGTGCCGAGGCTTCCCACAGTTCGGAGATGACAAGATCAACTTCGAATGCGGCTTTCCCTGGTACGGAACCACCTTCACGGATCAACCAGCGCTCCACCTCGGCTCGCTCGGCTTCCAAAATCTGCGCTGCCTTACGGATCACCGAAGCGCGAGCCTGCCCGATCGTCGCCGCCCACGCCGGCTGCGCGGCCGACGCGATGTGTGCCGCTCGATCGATATCCGCAGCAGTCGCCGTGCCGATCACACCGAGCACCTCGCCGGTAGCCGGTTCGAGCGACTCGACGGTGTCACCGCCTCCGTCGATCCATTGGCCGTCGAAAATCTTTCCGTGCCATTGCTGATGAGCGAGCAGATTCGTCATGCGTTCCTCGATTCGTAGCTTTCGCTGCGGTCCTCGCTGTTCGTGGACCTGAGCTCTTCGCGAGCCTGAAAAAGCGATCTGGAACACACTCTGCCCCGGTATTCGGGCTCCCAGTTGTCGTGATCGGACACGTTTGTTGTTCGGATGCGACAGATCAGTGACGTTCGCGGGCGTTCGGATCAGGCGAGTTACGTACTTCCGACGGCGCCGCACCGAATTCCGCTTTGAACGCACGCGAAAACGCTGGTGCGTCATGGAAACACCATCGTGCAGCCAGGATGGAGATCGAATGACCCCGCAGTGAGACGTCGGTGAGATCGCGGCGTACGCGGATCAACCGTTCGCGGCGAATCAGCGCACTGAGGGTCAGATCCCCGTCACCGAAGTGACGCTGAACGGTTCGCGGCGACAGGTGCAGCGCACCGGCGATCGACGCGACCGAGAGGTCTGGTGAGTCGAGATTCCGAAGCGCATATCGCAAGATCTCCTCTCGCGTCGAACGTCCGGGTGTCGCGGGCGCAGATCCTTGCATCAGAACTGCCGAAGCGAGATTGACTCCAGCATCTCCGAGAAGCCCGGCTGCGCTGCCGTCGACCTGGGATGCAACAGCGCCCGAGATGAAATTTTCCAGCAATGCACCGGACCCACGCCGACCGTCGTGGGTGCGCTCGAGCGCGCAATTCAGTTCTCGCTCGGTCAGACTCACCGCACTGCGCGGTAGGGTCATGACGGTGCACGACCAGTGACCGTCGAAACGCAGCGCGTACGAATGCTCGACGTCGTAGAGAATCATCGCGCCGGGCGGGGCCGTCAACTCGCGGTCCGATTGGCGCAGTATCGCGCTCCCGGTTCGGACCGTGCAGATCTTGAGCAGATCACTACCGTGTCGCTTTGCTGCGCGTGCGCTCCGCCGCAGTATCTGCGGTGAACCGGAGATGTCGAAAGCGCCTACGTCCCCGAGACTTACGCCGCTGACCGTACCGACAGGCGCGGCATCGACGGAACTCTCGGGGCACAGGCCACCGAAGGTCTCCGACATCTCGCAGTGCCACTGCTGCACAGATTCCGGCAGGCTCGCAGGCGTGGCAGACACGGCAGACATGGCGGGCTACTTGATCGAAGATCCGTGCTGCGTCAACGGCATGACCTCGATGGTCATGTACGGGAACAGGGGCAGGTTCCAGAGAATCTCATGGAGTTCGTCAGCCGACTCGACATCGAAGATGCTGATGTTGCTGAACTGTCCCACAATTCGCCACAGATGCACCCACTTTCCCTGTCGCTGAAGGTCTTGCGAGTACGCCTTCTCCGTTGCGACGGTATCGGCGCGGACTTCCGGATCCAGGTCGCGCGGAATATCGACGTCCATCCGAACGTGAAAGAGTGCCATGTTCTTCTATCCTCTAGTTCCTGGTCCAGGTCTTGACGGCGTCCATGTTCAGTTCGACTCCCAGGCCAGGTCCGGCGGGGAGGTGCAACTGACCCTCGGAATACTTCAGGGGTTCCTGAAGCAACTCTTCACTGAAGAGCAGTGGGCCGAAAAGCTCTGTTCCGAAGTTGATTCCGGGCTCGGCGCACGCGAAGTGCAACGAAGCGGCGGTGCCGATCGGGCCTTCGATGGACGTCGCACCGTGGCACGCGATACCGGCGGCCTTGGCAATCGCGACGATGTCGCGGCTGCGCTGGAGGCCACCACATTTGGTGGTCTTGAGGGCGATGACATCGGCGGCGCTCCGGCGGGCGATTTCCAGAGCGTCGTGTGGGGTCTGCACACTCTCGTCGGCCATGATCGGAATCGGTAGAAGCCTACTGAGTTCGGCGAGGACCTCGATTTGGTCTGCCGGAGTGGGTTGTTCGATCAGTTCGACTCCACCCTCGGCGAGTTGCGGCAAGTACCGCAGGGCAGTGAAGCGATCCCACCGTGCGTTGACGTCGACACGGACTCCGGCGTGGCCGTCCAGCGCCTGCGCGATGTTGACGATGCGCGCAACGTCGACTGCTGGATCGAGTGCTCCCATCTTGAGTTTGAAGCTGAAATTGAGCCGGGATTCGAGCTTTTCGTGAGCTTCCTCGATGATCTCGTCCGCCGGCGCAGCACCCAGTGCCCACGTGACGTCGACACTCTCGCGGAAAGCCCCGCCGAGGAGCGTGTGCACGGGGACTCCCAGGCTACGCGCCCAGGCGTCGTGCAACGCCACGTCGACGGCGGCCTTCGCGAATCGTGCATTGGCAACAACTTTTTCGATGTCGGCCATGATCACGGTGATCTGATCCACGCGCCTGCCGACCACCACCGGCGCGATGTACTTCTCGATGATGACCTGCATCGTCTCCACCGATTCGCCACCCCACCACGGCCCGCCCGGAACGACTCCTTCGCCGTATCCGATCACCCCGTCGGAGGTGCGAATCGCGACCAGCAACAACGGCTGCGCCGTCATCGACGTGGTGGCGAACTTGTGGGGGCGAACCAGCGGAACGTCGAGGATGGTCGTCTCGATGGAGACGATCGACAGGTCTGTCATCAAATCACTTTCTTCAGAGCAGTTGTGGATCAGGCCGGATCGAGCACGAAGTCGTATGTGACCCGGTTGGTTCCGTCGGCACCTGGCTTCGGATCGAGAATCAGTTCGGGCTTCGTCGCCGTTGCCACGTCGTTCTCGATCCACTCTCCATCCTTGAAATAGAGCTGGGTGGTGATGGTGCGCTTACCGGGAGCCTTCACCATGAGGTGCAGGTGAGCCGGACGCCACGGGTGCCAGCCGGCCTTCTCGATGAACCAGCCGGTGGGGCCGTCGGTCGGGATCTGGTACGGCGCAGGCTGAATCGTGGTGATCTCGAAGCGTCCCTCGTCGTCGGCGACGATCGTTCCGCGGAGGTTGCCGTCGGGGATGTGCGGCGCGAAATGGGAGTAGTAGCCTTCGTCGTCCGCGTGCCAGAGTTCGACGGTTGCACCGCCCAACCCCTTGCCGTCGAGATCGCGAACCTGGGCCTCGAAGACCAGCTTCGATCCAACCTCGTTGTCACGCATCGGAAGTTCACACTTGGCAGGCAACGTCTTGGCATCGGCAACGTAGTACGGGCCCTCGATGCTTCCCTTGGTGCCGTGCTGGCCGCGGTACGCAACCTCCTCGACGTTGTGCTCGAGGAAGACGTCCAGCCACAGGGGCCACTCGCCGAACTGGCCGATGTCGATGAGCCACTGCTTGAGGACGCGGTACTCGGGGTAGGTGATGCCGTGCTTGTCGATGACGCCTGCGAGTGCCTCGAGCACGTCCTTGGCGATGGCCGAGACGCGTTCGGGCGGGGTGTCCGCGCTGACTCGTTCCTGGAGGAACTTGTCGGTGGCGGCAGTACCCGAACCTACTGCGGTGGGGCTCTCGGAAGTGGTCATGTGGTCCTCCTCGGGGCCGTATGTGGCTGTTACCGGGTGGGTGCCGTACTGCTGGGCTGCGTCGGCTCCCCAAGTTTGGGCTGTACGCTCTGCGTACATCTGTTACGCTGTGCGTACGCTTGTACTGTGCGCCCAGTCACAAGGTTTGTCAACCTTCGAAGGCGTCGATCGGGCATACCCGCAGATGAAAGGCCATTCCGTGAGCGAGAACGATCGCGATTACATCCAGAGCATCGAGCGTGGATTTGCTGTGCTGACGGCCTTCGACGAGAAGAACCCCAACCCGTCGCTCGCCGATCTTGCCGCCGAAACGGGTCTCTCCCGCCCCGCGGTCCGGCGCATCCTCCTCACGCTGCAGAAGCTCGGATACGTCACCGGCAACAACAGTCGGTGGTCGCTCACCCCACGCGTTCTGAGTATCGGGCAGCACTTCTCGGCATCACATGCTTTGACAGAGGCGGCGCTCCCTCGTCTGTTGGAGATCGCAGAACACACCCACGAGTCGGCGTCGCTCGGGGTGCTCGACGGTGTCGACGTGGTCTACGCCGCGCGTGTACCCGTCCGGCGGATCATGAGCATCAACGTCAGCGTCGGCACCCGAGTGCCTGCATATGCCACCTCCATGGGTCGAGCCCTGCTAGCTTGGGCGCCAACCGAAATCGTCGACAACGTCATCGCGAACTCCACGTTCGACGCCCTCACACCCACCACGATCACCGACGAAGGCGCATTCCATACCGCCCTCCGGGTGGTGCGCGAGCAGGGATACGCGCTCACATCGGAGGAACTGGAAGACGGCCTGATTTCCCTCGCTGCTCCCGTCCGCGACGCCGGTGGAAGCGTCGTCGGAGTGACAGCGTGTTCGACCTCGGCCGGACGAACATCCCCGGAAGCTTTCCGCGCCGACGTCGCGCCTTTCCTCGTCGAGAAGGCGAACCAACTCAGCGCGGACATGGGGTACCGAAGCTAGCGCCTCAACACCTCGGAAGGCAGCAATCCGTACTTACGCCGAAAGGACGACGCGAACCGTCCGGTGTGCGTGAAACCCCATCTCACAGCGACATCGGTGACCGTCGTCGCGTCGTCGGCATCCACCAGATCTGCATGGACCCGCTCGAGACGGATGTCGAGCAGGCATTCCGACGGACTCCGGCCCACATACTGCCGAAATCCCTCCTGCAATCTCCGTACGCTGACGCCCGCCACCTCCGCCATCTCGGCTGCGGTCCACACGCGGGCCGGGTCGTCGTGCATCTCGTCGAGCACCCGCTTGACGATGCGTGGCCTGGCGTTTCGCACCGCGTCCTCGCTTTCGGGCATTGCGGCAAGGACGAATGCCGTGACCACGGCGCCGGAGAGCTGACCTGCCACCAGTTCGTTGTGCAGCACGCCGACCGGGCCGAGTATCTGATCCGACAGTGAGCGAACAAATTTCAGCCATCTGGCTCCGTCGTCGCCCCGAAGATCCACCTGATCAGGCAAGTGCATTCCGGGTCGACCGAGAACCTTTTCCATCTCACGGTCGAGGTACTGACGGTCCATCCGGACTCCGACGATCTCGCAGTCCGCACTCCACCGCGTAATTCTCGTCGTGATGTCGGGTGGACATACCGTCGCAACACCCTGCGTCGAGAGCACGTGAGAGCCCGCGAACACCGACTCGAGCTCGCCCGAGAGCGGGATGTTCACCCCATAGGCACCGGGATGATCGGATTCGACGGCGACGTCAGCTCCCCACCGAATATGAGCGATCCTCAGCGGTCCCAACTCGGTGGTGCACACCCCGACTCCACTGGCCGCATGCCGAGACAACGGCGTCAGCGAGTGCGGAAAGTAGGCGTCCGAAACCGCATGACACGCCTCGTCCCAGTCGCGGGGAGCTGTACCGATCATGGAGTCGACCATCGTCCTTCTTCACCTTCCAAACCCGTGACCAGCCACATTGCCGAGCAAGGGCGCTGAACATCATTGAACACTGTGTCCCCGGTCACTTCCAAGAGAAAACGGGTACGGGCCGCGATCGGGTGCGCAATCCGGATAGCCACCGCGCTGTACGGATCGACCGAAGCCTGCGCCCGCCGTACGTTCGTCTTCACTCCCGGCGCGAGTCGCCCACTACTTCCCTCCCGCACTTCGCGGCACTCTCACTCAACCGCCATCCGACAAGGAGGTCCGGTCATGGAACAAAATCAGCTTCGAGGAATCTTCGGTCAATTCGCGAGCGGCGTCACCGTCATCACCTGTACCAATGCCGACGGTCAACCACACGGAGCCACCGTCACCGCATTCACGGCCATTTCCCTGGAACCACGGCTGTGCCAGATCACGATGACTCGCAAGTCCAAGGCGTGCGGCTACCTCGGCAACGCGCCGTTTGCGGTCAACATCCTTGCCTCCGACCAAGTGGACACGGCCATGCATTTTGCCGGCCGACCGCAGCGCACCGAGCCGAGGTGGATCGACGGACCGACCGCTCCCCTGCTCGACGGCGCCGCAGCAACCATCTCGTGCGTCCCGTGGAGGGAGTACGACGGCGGTGACCACATCATCTTCATCGGCGAGATCGTCGACGCTCAGTCGAGTGGCAAGGATCCGCTTCTGTTCTACCGAAGCACTTTTCACGATCTAGGCGCTACCTCGTCGACCACAGTCTGGAACGGAAGTCAGGACGACCCCCACAGCGGCTGGTTCGACGCCACCACTTCGTTCACCCCGATTCATCTTCAGCCCGCACCCCAAACGATCTGAAAGGCTTTGCCATGACGACCACCGAAATTCCTCCCACCGGCGTCGATCCCGCAGATTCCGGAGCGCCACAGGTCAATCCGGCCGCCGATTGCGAAGCCAACCGCACGAAGAACTTCGCCACCCGACCGATGACCGGTGACGAGTACATCTCGAGCCTGCAGGACGGTCGCGAGATCTGGCTTCACGGTGATCGCGTCAAGGACGTCACGACACACCCCGCGTTCCGGAATCCGATCCGCATGACCGCGAGGCTGTACGACGCTCTGCATACGGGCGAGCACGTGGACGCCTTGACCGTTCCGACGGACACGGGCAACGGCGGTGTCACCATGCCATTCTTCCGCACTCCGACGTCCTCGGCCGATCTGCTCAAGGAACGCGACGCCATCGCGACGTGGGCTCGTATGACCTACGGCTGGATGGGCCGTTCCCCCGACTACAAGGCGAGTTTCCTGGGCACCCTCCACGCCAACAAGGAGTTGTACGCACCGTTCCAGGACAACGCCGAACGCTGGTACCGCGAATCGCAGGAGAAGGTTCTGTACTGGAACCACGCGATCATCAATCCCCCGGTGGATCGCCAACTTCCACCGGACGAGGTCGGTGACGTCTTCATGAAGGTGGAGAAGGAAACCGACGCAGGTTTGATCGTCAGCGGCGCCAAAGTGGTCGCCACCGGATCGGCGATCACGAACTACAACTTCATCGCTCACTACGGTCTGCCGATCAAGAAGAAGCAGTTCGCCCTGATCTGCACGGTACCGATGGACGCGCCGGGTGTGAAGCTGATCTGCCGCACCTCGTACACCGAACATGCTGCGGTGATGGGCAGTCCGTTCGATTATCCGCTGTCGAGTCGCATGGACGAGAACGACACCATCTTCGTCTTCGACAAGGTGTTGGTTCCGTGGGAAAACGTCTTCATGTACGGCGACGTCGACCGGATCAACGCATTCTTCCCTCAATCGGGCTTCCTGCCGCGCTTCACCTTTCAGGGCTGCACTCGCCTGGCCGTCAAGCTCGACTTCATCGCCGGACTGTTGATGAAGGCACTCGAAGCCACCGGCGCCGGCGGCTTCCGCGGAGTCCAGACCCGTGTCGGTGAGGTGATCGGGTGGCGAAACCTCTTCTGGTCGTTGACCGAATCGATGGCACGCGATCCCGAACAGTGGGTCGGCGATTCGGTGATCCCGAAGCTCGAGTACGGCCTCACCTATCGAATGTTCATGATCCAGGGGTACCCGCGGATCAAGGAGATCATCGAACAGGACGTCGCGTCGGGCTTGATCTACCTGCCTTCGAGTTCACTAGACTTCAAGAGCCCGGACGTGCGTCCGTACCTCGACAAGTACGTTCGCGGTTCCGATGGCATCACCGCTGTCGACCGCGTGAAAGTCATGAAGGCGCTGTGGGATTCGATCGGGACCGAGTTCGGCGGCCGACACGAACTCTACGAGCGCAACTACTCCGGCAATCACGAGAACGTCAAAGCGGAACTGCTGTTCGCAGCGCAGAATCGTGGACACGCAAGTTCCATGAAGGGACTGGCCGAGCAGTGCCTGAGTGAATACGACCTCGACGGCTGGACGGTCCCTGACCTCATCGGCAACGACGACGTCTCGTTCTTCAAGAACCGGTAACCCCCTCGGCAGGTAGGGCGGACTCGCGATGTCGAGTCCGCCCTGGTCGTCGTCTTCAGCAGGCATGGCCCATCAGCAGAATTCGACGAACACTGCACCCTTGGTCAGGACTAGGCAATTGCCTAGTGTGACCCGAGACACACGATGTCAAGGTGAATTCAGTACCGGACGCAGCCCCGTCCGGAAAGCGGGTCCCACCGATTTGGTCCGACAGCCCTCGGCTTTCTCGGTAGGCGCCCACTCTTATCTGGAGGACACCCATGACGGATATGTTGGATGCTGCCCGCGGCACCGACCAGTTCGCGAACATCCGCGCCGTCCTCGACGACGCGCTCGTCGAGGACCCGGAGACCGGCCGCTACCAGGTGCGGCGCAGCGTCTTCACGGACGAGCAACTGTTCGAACTCGAGATGACGCACATCTTCGAAGGCAATTGGATCTACCTCGCGCACGAGAGCCAGATCCCGAACGTCGGCGACTACTTCACCACCTACATGGGCCGTCAGCCCATTGTGATCACCCGCAACAAGGACGGCGAATTGGGTGCGCTGATCAACGCATGCAGCCACCGCGGTGCGATGCTCTGTCGCCGTAAGACCGACAACCGAACCACCTTCACCTGCCCGTTCCACGGCTGGACCTTCAACAACAGCGGAAAACTCCTCAAGGCCAAGGACGCTCGCACCGGTGGCTATCCGGAGCAGTTCAACAAAGACGGCTCACACGACCTGACCAGGGTGGCGCGGTTCGAGAACTATCGCGGCTTCCTCTTCGGCAGCCTCAACCCCGACGTGCTGCCACTCGAAGAGCACCTCGGTGACACCACGAAGGTCATCGACATGATCGTCGATCAGTCACCTGACGGACTCGAAGTTCTGCGCGGTGCATCCACCTACACCTACGACGGCAACTGGAAGTTGCAGACCGAGAACGGTGCCGACGGCTACCACGTGTCTTCGACGCACTGGAACTACGCCGCTACCACCGCTCGCCGCACCGCCGGTGAATCGTCCAACGAGACCAAAGCCATGGACGCCGGCACCTGGGGGAAGCAGGGCGGTGGATACTTCTCCTACGACTACGGCCACCTCCTGCTCTGGATGTGGTGGGGCAATCCCGAGGACCGACCCCTGTTCGAACGCAAAGCAGAACTGGAGGCTCAGTTCGGTTCCAAGAAGGCCGAATTCATGGTCGGTGCGTCGAGGAACCTCTGCCTGTACCCGAACGTCTACCTCATGGATCAATTCAGCAGCCAGATCCGGCACTTCCGTCCGATCTCCGTGGACCAGACCGAAGTCACCATCTACTGCATCGCGCCCAAGGGAGAGAGCGCCGAAGCGCGCAGCAACCGCATCCGTCAGTACGAGGACTTCTTCAATGCCAGCGGTATGGCCACCCCGGACGATCTCGAAGAGTTCCGTTCCTGCCAGAAGACCTACCAGGCAGCCGGCGCCCCGTGGAACGACCTCAGCCGTGGCGTCACACACCAGATTCCCGGTCCGAACGACGTCGCGAAGGATCTCGGCATGAATCGCGTGCTCTCGAGCGGAGCCAAGACCGAGGACGAAGGCTTGTATCCCATTCAGCACGGGTACTGGCGCGACGCCATGCTTGCGGCCGTAGATGCCGAGCAAGCCGCTTCCAACCGGACCATCTGAGGACGATCACCATGACTGTCACCACCACCAATGCCGTCGCCCTCGAAACAGTGCAGCAGTTTCTCTACCGTGAGGCTCGCTATCTGGACGATCGCGAGTTCGAGAAGTGGATCGAGTGCTACCACCCCGATTCCGAGTACTGGATGCCCGCATGGGCGGACGACGGCGAGCTGACCACGGACCCGGCCGCAGAGATCTCCCTGATCTACTACCCGAATCGCGGCGGTATCGAGGACCGCGTGTTCCGAATCAGGACTGACCGTTCCAGCGCGACAAGCCTTCCCGAGCCCCGCACCGGTCACAACATCACCAACGTGGAAGTGATCGAAGAACGCGGCTTCGTCGTCGACGTCCGCTTCAATTGGTTCACGCTGTACTTCCGCTACAACACAGTCGACACCTACTTCGGCACCTCGCACTACACGATCGACTTCTCGGGCGAGCAGCCGTTGATCATGAAGAAGAAGGTAGTCCTCAAGAACGACTACATCCATCACGTGGTCGACATCTACCACTTCTGACACGACTTCCCTTCGAATCGAGCTGTTTCCCATGAGCATTCAAGCTGCGCCAACCTTTCAAGTAGCCCTGAGTTTCGAAGACGGCATCACCCGCTTCGTCGAATGCAACACCGACGAGACCGTCGCGGACGCGTCGTACCGCGCACGAATCAACATTCCGCTCGACTGCCGCGACGGAGCTTGCGGCACCTGCAAATCACTCTGTGAGTCAGGCACTTTCGACGCCGGCGACTACATCGAGGAGGCCCTGACGGACGACGAGGCCGAGCAGGGATACTGCCTTCCGTGCCAGATGGTGCCGGAATCTGATCTCGTGCTGCAGATTCCCACCACGTCGGCGGTCGCCAAGACCACTGCCGGTTCGTACACGTCCACCATCACCGAGATCATTCGCCATTCGGATTCCACGGTGGGTTTCACCGTCGCAGTCGACAACCGCGCAGATCTGGTCTTCCTCCCCGGTCAGTACGTGAACATCCTCGTTCCCGGAACCGAAGCGACGCGGTCGTACTCGTTCAGCTCCGGCCCTGAGGTCGAGTCGGCGTCGTTCCTGGTCAAGATCACCCCGGGTGGTCTGATGTCCGAGTATCTCAGTCAGCGTGCGCAGGTAGGCGACACTCTCGAATTGACCGGACCGATGGGTAGCTTCTTCCTCCGGTCAGGTCAACGGAGAGCCCTACTGCTTGCCGGTGGAACCGGCTTGGCCCCGCTGCTCTCCATACTGGAGAAGATGCGTACCGAAAGCTCCACTCGGCCCGTCCATCTGGTCTACGGCGTCAGCTCCGACACCGATCTCGTCGAACTCGACAAACTGCACGACTACGCGGAGTCTCTACCCCAGTTCACCTTCGACTACTGCGTATCCGATCCCGACAGCACAGCACCGAACAAGGGCTATGTCACGGGCTTGATCGAGCCCGATCACCTCGACGACGGCAACGTAGACGTCTACCTGTGCGGCCCGCCGCCGATGGTCGAAGCCGTACGTCTGCACTTCAAGGACGTATCGATCACACCCACGAACTTCTACTTCGAAAAGTTCAACAATGCGGCAGCACCGGCTGATTCACCGGCAGCCTCGGCCGAAGAATCAGCTGCCGGCACGTACGAGATCGGTGAAGAACATCTGCCGGTCACGGAGTCGGACGCACAGTTCGACGCTCGGATGGCCCTCGAACTCGGAGCAATGGAACTCACGATCGGCCGCCTCACTCCGGCACAGTTGACGGAGTACCGCATTCTGGCGGAGAACTCGGCTGCTTCCATCGACCGCGATCACTTCACGGACGCAGCGGCATTCACCGAAACCAATGCCCTGTTCCACGACTTCCTCTTCCGCTGCACCGGAAACGAAGTGCTGCTGCAGGCATACCACCGTCTCGAGGTCACACAACTGATGAACCGAGTGCTCCGCACCGCCGATTGGGTGGACGAACATGTCGCGGAGGATCACTCACGTATCGTGAGTGCATTCGAGCAGAATGATCGCACCGCGGCCCGTGATCTGATCGTCCAGCACAGCGAACACGCCAAGTCGACGATGCACCGCGCCATCACTGACGCTCGGGAAAGTGTGGCGTCGTGAGCACGAGATTCTTCGCCGGCCGGTTCGACGACCGGGTCGTGGTCGTCACCGGAGCGGCTCAGGGGATCGGGCGCAGCGTTGCCGAAAGAGTTTCCGCAGAAGGTGGTTCCGTCGCGCTTGTGGATCGAGCTGAACTGGTTCACGACATCGCGACACCGCTGGAGCGTTCCCATTCGGTGACCGCGGACCTCGAGACGTTCGAAGGTGCCCAGAATGCAATAGATTCCGCATTGGAGCGCTTCGGACGCATCGACGTCCTGATCAACAACGTCGGTGGGACCATCTGGGCCAAACCCTACGAGCACTACACGCCGCAGCAGATACAAGCCGAGGTCACACGATCACTGTTCCCCACGCTCTGGACGTGTCGCGCCGTACTGCCCCATCTGATCGAGCAGGCGAGCGGCACCATCGTCAACGTCTCCTCGGTCGCCACCCGCGGTGTCAACCGTGTTCCTTACGCGGCGGCCAAGGGCGGGGTCAGCGCGATCACCGCTGCACTGGCGATGGAAGTCGCGCAGTACGGAATACGGGTCGTGGCAACCGCTCCCGGCGGAACCGAGGCGCCACCACGCGTCGTGGCACGCGGGCCGGGTGCCGAGACCGACGAGGAGAAAGCCTGGTACCAGCAGATCGTCGACCAGACCGTCGACTCGTCGCTACTCAAGCGTTACGGCACCCTGGACGAACAGGCTGCTGCTATCACTTTCCTTGCCTCCGAAGAGGCTTCGTATGTCACCGGAACGGTTCTTCCCGTCGCCGGTGGCGACCTCGGCTGAATCCAGCCTCCCCCGATTCCTGATCTCTCGAACGGAGATTCGCCATGTCCTCGATCGAACGTGGTTCCTGGGCCAGTGCCCGCCATCGCTCGTCAGTGTTGTGGGTGGTCACCATCGCCGCCATTGCCATTCTGTTCGACGGATACGACCTGGTCGTGTACGGCACGATCCTGCCCGTACTCATGGACGACCCCAGCCATATCGGCACCTTGACCGCATCTCAGGCCGGCGCGTTGGGTTCGTATGCACTCGTCGGAGTGATGGTCGGCGCACTGACGTGTGGAGCTATCGGCGATCACTTCGGTCGCCGAAAGATGATGCTGGTCAACATCATCTGGTTCTCGGTCGGAATGGCACTGGCAGCGTTCGCCACCAGCATCACCACCTTCGGTCTGCTGCGGTTCTTCACCGGCATCGGAGTCGGTGGGCTTGTCGCCACCGCCGGAGCCATGATTGCCGAGTTCGCGCCGCCGGGACGCCGCAATCTGTTCAACGCCATCGTCTACAGCGGTGTCCCGGCCGGTGGCGTCATGGCTTCCGTCCTGGCGATCGTTCTCCGTGATTCCATCGGATGGCGCGGACTGTTCCTCATCGGCGCCCTGCCATTGGTGTTCCTGTTCCCACTCGCCTGGTTCAAACTGCCCGAGTCTCCCGCGTGGCTGATTGCTCGCGGACGTGTCGACGAAGCTCGCGCCATTTCCTCGAAAACCGGAATTCCATTGCCTGCCGGTACAGATCGACCCAACGACGCCGTAGCTGAGAAGGTCGGCTTCCGAGCGTTGGCGAGCAGACAATATGTCTGGGGCACCGCGCTTCTCGGCCTCATGAGCTTCGCCGGCCTCCTCCTGACCTACGGACTGAACACCTGGCTGCCCAAGATCATGGAAAACGCGGGATACAACGCGAAGGGTTCGCTCTCGTTCCTGTTGGTACTCAACGGCGGTGCCATCATCGGTGGACTTCTCGCCTCCAAGATCGCGGACGTCACCGGTCCGCAGCGGGTTGTCGCAACCACCTTCGGCCTGGCCGCACTCGCCCTGCTCCTGTTCACATTCGGGTTCCCGCTTCCCGTACTCCTCGCCTCCGTTGCCATCGCGGGTGTCGGAACCATCGGTACTCAGGTTCTGATCTACGGATTCGTGTCCAACTACTATTCGACGGCCGCTCGGGCTGCAGGTGTCGCGTGGTGCGCCGGATTCGGACGTCTGGGCGGGATATTCGGGCCACTGATCGGCGGGAGTTTGATCAGCGCCGGAATCAGTTCCGAATCGGCGTTCTACGTCTTCGCCGGCATCGCGGTGATTGGCGCCATCGTCACCTTCTTCGTGCCGAAGCAAGCACCCGACCTGGGTGCCACTGCACTTCGATCCGATGGAGACCGTGCCGAAAAGGAAACCCGTGGTGAGCCCGGCGTTACGGTAGTCGGGTGACACTTCGTGACCTGTTGCTCGGCCGAGAACGCGAGCTCGCCGTTCTCGGCCGAGCCTTGGCCGCGGCAGAGACAGGAGTGCCGACTCTCGTGCTGGTCGAGGGCGATGCCGGTAGCGGTAAGTCCACTCTCGTCGACCGGTTCGCCGAAATCTCTTCCGCTCATACGCTCCGCCGCGCTCGTGGGCTGGAGTGGGAATCGAACACTGCCTTCGGAGTGATCGAACAACTACTCGAACGTCCGGTTTCCAACTCGGACCCGGTCGCCGTCGCACACGAGATCGTCGACGCAGCGGAGCAACTGACCCTGATCGTCGTCGACGATGCCCATCACAGCGATGTCAGCTCGCTTCAGGCAATCACCTCTGCCCTCCATCGAGGCCGAACGGCACCACTGCTCTTCGTCCTCGTCGCCGAGGAAACGCCGTTCCTGCGCGAGGATGTCAGGCAGATTCTCGACCTGCACTGGTCGACGCGTTTGCACATCAGCCCGATCGACGCACCCGTCATCATCGACATCGCCCGGATGCGAAGCGGAATCGATCTCAGTTCCGGCGTCGCGCTTGCCCTTCAGGACTTCACCGCGGGCAACACACTCGACATCGTCTCGCTTCTCGACGAGCTGCCACCTACCTATTGGACCCAGTGGCACCGAACTTTGCCCGTCCCTCGCCATCGTGCAGTGTCGATCGCCGCCGCCCTCGCTACGTGTTCGGCGGGAGCACGAACGTTGATCGAAGCTGCAGCAGTTGTCGGGCGCAGCACTACGTTGTCGCATCTTGCTCAGCTAGCCGAAATCGACGACGTGGTCGGCGCCTTGGACAGCGCCTTCGCCAGCGGCCTCCTTTCTGTCCACGAGCAGCACGGCAGCACCGAGGTGTCACTGAGCAGCACGATGGTCACGGCCGCAGTGCGCGGGGCGTTGGGACCCGCGCACTTGCATCTGCTGCACACACGCGCAGCCGAGATCGCTTGGGGAGAAGGTGAACGGCTTTTCCACCTTGCCGCTGCCAGCACCACCCATGACGAGGACCTCGCCGCCGAACTCGTTGCGTACGCATCACTACGAGCATCCGACGGCGCGTGGTCGGAAGTCGCCGACGCCATGGTCACGGCAAGCCGTCTCACCACGGCCCGAACCGAACACGAGGACCGACTGCTCCGCGGAGTCGACGCGCTGACCGGATCGGGTGACATCCCCCGCGCCATGGTCTTCGTGCCGGAGATCGAGAGTATTTCGCGCGGGCCTCTCCGCGACGCCGTCCTCGGCTACCTCGCCATCCATAGAGGGCGACCGACCGAGGCCGCCGATCTTCTGACCAGAGCGTGGGACAGCTGCAGCGTGGATCGTGAGCCAGGCATCGCTGCGATGATCGCCCAACGAATGGTCCTGCATTCTCTGGCTCGGCTCGATGGCACGGCGCTCGTCGAATGGGTTGACCGTGCAGTCGAATTGGTGGGCCCTTCTGATCCCGCAGCAGTGGAGTCCGAAGCGATCAAGGGTCTCGGGCTCGGTGCTACCGGAAGAACCGAGAATGCGCTCGCGGCATACGCCGAACTCTCCGATCGTGTCCGCCCCGGAGCCCAAGCACAGCGCTTCCAGATGGGACGCGGATGGCTCGAGCTTGCGTTGGACCACCCGGAGTCCGCCAGACGCGACCTCGAAAGTGCGGTGTCCACAGAGTTTTCCAGTGGTTCGGCAAGAATCTCACTGTGGGCACAGGCCTGGCTCGCCCGCACTCAATTCGCTCTCGGCGCCTGGGACGAAGCGCTCTCGACCGTCGAGGGCGCCGGTGCCGAGGTGGATCGGTTCGAGATCGAGATCATCCGGCCGTTGGTCCACTGGTCGGGAGCACAGATTCACGCTCTGCGCGGCAACTGGGAACTGGCCCGTGACCATGTGCGACGTGCGTACGCCGGCATTCACGCCTACGAAATCATGTATGTTCCTGCACTTCTCGCCAGGGCCCAGGTTGCCGAGGCCGCCGCCGACTACGCCGAAGTTCTGGTGGCGCTGGCTCCGCTCACCTCGAGCAAGGCGCAACAATGGCTCGACGAGCCGGGCTTCTGGCCGTGGGTCGATCTCTACGCCAATGCATTGGTCATGGTCGGGCGAGCTGATGATGCCGACGCCTTTCTGCAACCACACGAGCAGACCGCACGACGTCGGGAGCACCGCTCAGCTGCGGCACGTCTCGGCTACGTTCGCGGCCGGATCCACGGCGCACGGGGCGAACTCGACTCGGCAAGAGAAAGTTTCGATGCTGCACTACTCGGCATCGAGACGCTGCCGCTCCCCTACGACCGAGCCCGAATCAATTTTGCCTACGGCCAAACTCTCCGCCGGGCCGGGAAACGCGCGGAGGCCGACGTCGTCCTCCGCGCCGCCCGCGAGCTGTATCACTCGTTGGGCGCCGCTACTTACGTCGAGCGCTGCGAGCGCGAACTCCGCGCGGGCGGGTTGAACCTCTCGCGGACGGAGAAGGGAATCACCGACCTGACCCCGCAAGAACGAGCCGTCGCCGACCTTGTCGCAGCGGGCAAGTCCAACAAGGAAGCTGCCGGCGAATTGTTCCTCTCCGTCAAGACCATTCAATATCACCTCACGCGCGCGTACGCGAAACTCGGACTGCGATCACGGAGCGAACTCGCGGCTTTGTTCCGCGACCGAGGGCTTTCGGATCCGCATCAGGAGAACTGAGAACATGCCGGACACTTCGACGACCGCGCCCGTTCGCGTCGTCACCGAGCCACTCCCGCAACCGCTCTACGGCCCGAAGCGGGTCTTGCGCGACTTCGGCGGAACGTCCATTGCCAACGGAATCATCGGCATCGTCTTCTCGGCCACCGGGCCGGTGGCGGTCATTCTCGCTGCGGGGTTGGCGGGTGGACTGAGTCAAGCCCAATTGGCCTCTTGGCTTTTCGGTGCCTTCTTCGTCAACGGCATTCTCACCATCACGGCTTCCTGGCTGTACCGGCAGCCGCTGGCCTTCTTCTGGACGATTCCCGGAACCGTTGTCGTCGGAGCGTCGTTGGAGCATCTGCCGTGGGAGCAAGTGCTCGGAGCGTTCTTCGCGACCGGCGCACTGATCTTGATGTTGGGATTGACAGGGTGGGTCACACCGATCATGGCCGCATTACCCTTGCCCATCGTAATGGCAATGGTGGCAGGCGTTTTCCTTCATTTCGGAACGGATTTGGTCGAAGCGCCCGCCCACGACGCGGTGATCGCTCTGCCGATGATCGCCACCTTTGTCGCTCTGAGCGTGTTCACCAAGCTGGGAAGATTCGTTCCGCCCGTTCTCGGCGCGTTGATCGTCGGCGTGGTCGTGATACTCGCGGCCGGAAGATTCAACTCCGCCGGCGACGCGCACGAGTGGCTGGCGCATCCGATACTGACCACGCCAACCTGGTCTTGGCAGGCCATGATCGAACTGGTTGTACCGCTGGCGATCACAGTCGTCGTCGTCCAGAACGGCCAAGGAATCGCAGTCCTCCGCGCAGCGGGTCATCAACCGCCGATCGGGGCGGCAACGGTTGCCTGCGGTGTGTTCTCTCTCGTGAACGCGGCGGTGGGTTGTGTCTCGACGTGCCTTACCGGGCCGACGAACGCATTGCTCACGGCGTCGGGAGAGCGGACACGCCAATACACCGCCGGAATCTTCTGCGGCTTACTCGCCGTCGTCTTCGGACTGTTCGCCCCGACTTTCGTCGCGATGATGTTGGGAACTCCGACGGCATTCATCGTCACTCTGGGTGGTCTGGCCATGCTCAAGGCCTTACAGGGAGCCTTCGTGACCGCATTCGGCGGGAAATTCACCTTCGGCGCTTTGATCGCGTTCCTCGTGACGATCTCCGACATCGAACTACTCAATATCGGAGCCGCTTTCTGGGGACTCGTCTTCGGGGTCATCGCCTCGCGCATGCTCGAACGAGCCGACTACACCTGACATGCGAATATTCGCATACTCGACTTTGACAATCATTTACATTAAGCAGTAGATCTATACCCATGCACCTCAACACCCGCATGTCGCGGCGCCTCACCCTTGCCACATCAGTAGGCCTCTCACTCGCCCTCGTTACGGGTTGCTCGTCCGACAACAAGGACTCCGCCCAGTCCGAAACCACGACCACGACGTCGGCCGCACCAACCGAACAGGCCTCGGCAACACCACGTCTCGCCGTGTCGTACGACGGCGGCGTCCTGGTGCTGGATGCAACTTCCCTCGACGTGGTCGGCGAGACCGAGATCGACGGCTTCACCCGACTCAACCCGGCCGGCGACGGTCGCCACGTCATGATCTCTGCCGGCGAAGCATTCAAGGTGCTCGACACCGGCACGTGGTCTTCGGCTCACGGTGATCATTCTCATTACTACACAGCCGATCCCGCGATGTCCGAGGTCGAGTTCGCAGCCAACGAACCCGGACACGTTGTACGCCATGCCGGAAAAACCGTTCTCTTCAACGACGGCTCGGGACTCGTCGAGATCTTCGATCCGGCGCAGTTGGCAAAACGCCAACCCCGCGTCGAGACGTACACCACGCCAGAACCCCATCACGGCGTTGCGGTCGCACTTGCCGACGGCAGTCTGTTGACGACAATCGGAAATTCGGAGTCCCGCAACGGCATTGCCATCCTCGATGCCGACCGCAAGGAAATCCTGCGCAACGAACAGTGCCCCGGTGTCCACGGCGAAGCAGTCGCTGCCGGCGAAGCCATCGTGCTGGGCTGCCAGGACGGGTTGCTCGTGTACAAGAACGGAGCGATCACCAAGGTCCAGAGTCCGGATGCATACGGCCGCATCGGAAATCAGGCAGGCTCGGAGGAGTCGGACATCGTGCTGGGTGATTACAAGACCGACAAGGACGCCGAACTCGAACGTCCGCAACGGATCTCGCTGACCAACACGACGACGTCCGAACTCAAGCTCGTCGACCTCGGCACCAGCTACACCTTCCGCTCACTCGGCCGCGGACCACACGGAGAGGCACTGGTGCTCGGCACCGACGGCGCCATCCACGTCATCGACCCGAACACCGGCGTCGTCACCAAGAAGATCGCCGTCATAGACGCATGGACCGAGCCCACCAAATGGCAAGAGCCCAGGCCCGCGCTCTTCGTAGAAGATCACACCGCTTACGTCACCGACCCAGCGTCGAAGAAGCTGATCGCAGTCGACCTCGAGGACGGCAGCATCCTGACCGAGACCACTCTCGATCACGCCCCCAACGAATTGACCGGTGTCACCGGCTGATTCAGATCCTCACCTCAGGCCCCCATCTCACACCGAGATGAGGGCCTGAGCCGTTCTCGTGCTTCGCCTACTGACCAGGGAATCTCATACCCAGGCAATCCTCGAGGTGCTACGACGCGCACCTCAGAGAATCGAAGCCGTTGTCGCCAGCTCTGCTGGAGCTGAGCGATGAGCAGGACCACGATTGACCGCGGCACAAGTCAGCATGGAATAACTCCGTGTGGAGGTTCGTTGGAGATGGTGTCGGTGTTCGGTTCTTTGCCCCGGGTACCACCCCAGAATTGCCACTTCGAGTGGCCACTTGCCGAGAGGCGCAAGACGGGCACCGACGCGCTGGAGCCGCTGGACACCTTTCGGTGCCAGCGGCTTCGTCGTCTGAATGATCAGGCCGGGTTTTCGCCGGCAGCGACGTCGAGGATCCACGTCACCCCGAACGCATCGGTGAGCATGCCGAAACCGGGGCTCCACGCCGCGGCGGCAAGACCCTCGATGATCGATGCACCAGCAGAGAGTTTGGCCCAGTAGTTCTGCACCTCTTCGAGGGTTTCACCGCGAACCGAGACGAAGAACGGTTGGTCAGTGATCGTGGTGCCGTTCTCGCGGTGTGTCGAGCCTGCGTTGTCGGCCGAGCCGCCCGACTGTCCAGGGATGTCGTATGCCATCACACAGAAGCCGTCCTCTGTCTCCACCTGGCCGAACACGACGTTCTCAGCGCCGGGCACCTCCTTGGGCATCCCGAAGTCGCCGTAGGTTGCGATCGTGACCTGGCCACCGAAGACGGACTGGTAGAACTCCAGAGCCTCGCGGGCGTCTCCGCGGAAGTTGAGGTGGGTCGTTGTCTTGATGCTCATGTCTGCTCCTGGTACGAACGTCGCTCGGGTTTTCCCTGACAACGTCGACTCTCACAGCCGTATAGGACTGTTTTCGTCCTAGACTCGTCGTAGTCTCACCGCATGGCGACCACCACTCGACTCTTGAATCTGCTGTCCCTCTTGCAGACGAGACGCGACTGGCCGGGCGCTCTACTCGCCGAGCGGCTCGACATCAGCCATCGCACGGTCCGCCGCGATATCGACCGGCTCAGGGAGATGGGTTACCGCATTGCGGCGACCATGGGCCCGGACGGCGGATACCGACTCGACGCCGGCAGCGAGCTGCCACCCCTGCTGTTCGACGACGATCAGGTCATCGCACTGGCAGTTGCGCTGCAGGCGGCGACGCTGACCGGCGTCGGTATCGAAGAGGATGCGGTTCGAGCGTTGACCACTGTGCGGCAAGTGATGCCGTCGCGTCTGCGCCATCGCCTCGACGCGCTCACGTTCACCACGATTTCGGCCGGTTCCGGCGACGCAGACTCCGTGTCCCCAGAGGTGCTCGTAGCGATTTCCGCTGCAGTCCGCGCTCGCGAGGTGTTCCGCTTCGATTACTCGAACGACCACTCAACCGACAACAGCGAAATAACACCCCCGCGCCGAGTGGAGCCGCATCATCTGGTGACCTCCAAGCGTCGCTGGTACCTCGTCGCGTGGGATCTCGCGCGAGACGACTGGCGAATCTTCCGCGCCGATCGCATCACCCCACGCACCCCGAACGGTCCCCGGTTCACGCCGAAGGAAATCCCCGGCGGCGACGTCAGCGAATACGTGTCCGCGCGCTTCAAAGGATCGGAACATATCAACAATTGGCCGTGCCATGGCAAGGTCGTTCTCCATCGACCAGCCAGTTATGTTCTTCCCTTTGTCGGGGAAGGCATCGTCGAAGATCTTGGCCCCGAGCAGTGCAGTCTCGAAGCCGGATCATGGTCTTGGACGGCGCTGGCAGCCTCCTTCAACCGATTCGACACCGACATCGATGTCGTCGGCCCGGCAGAACTTACCCACGCTTTCGCGCAACTCGCCGCCCGCAACGCCGCGACTGCTGAGAGTTAGTCAGTCGTCTCGAATGAGATCCAGGTCTCCAACGCAACCGTGCGCCCGCGGGTTCGTGATAGCTTTCAAGTCCTCAGAGGACCTGAGGACTTGAAGACCTGAACGAAGGGATGCCCAAGGAGATGAAGAAGGGGCAAGTTGCATTTCTCACCGGCACACACGTCGTGAACGATCTGTACCAGGGGGCTGTGCCTGCGCTGTTGCCGTTCATGATGCTCGAACGCGGATATTCCTATTCCGCGGTCGCCGGAATCACGCTCGCCGCGACCGGACTATCCAGTGTCGTGCAACCTGCATTCGGCATGCTGGTCGATCGAAAGAGCCGAAACTGGCTGGTACCCACAGGTTTTGTGACGGCCGCAGCAGGCATTGTCGTGGCAGCGATGAGCACCACCTACATCGTCACTTGGCTGGCAATTGCCGTGGCCGGCATCGGCATCGCCGCATACCATCCTCCCGCCACAAATTTGGCACGCGCGGCTGGAGGTCATTCACAGAAAGCCATGAGCGTGTTCTCCGTGGGCGGTACGTTGGGCGCCTCGCTGGCGCCACCGTTTGTCACGCTCGTGGTTGGCTCACTCGGTTTGTCCGGCGGCTATCTACTCGCAGTTCCTGCAGTGGTGGCGGCTATTTGGTGGATGGTCGCCCAGTCGCGATCGGCCAACACGGGTGCGGCCGAGTCAGCCCAGTCGTTGAGTGCGCAACTGGCAGCGAACGGTCCCGTGTCAGACGATTGGCGCTCGTTCACACGACTCGTGCTGGTAACGGTCTGTTGGTCAATTCCGTACGTGACCACACTGTCGTTGGTCTCACCGTTCGTGCTCAACGCACTGAACGGATCGTCCTCGAGCGCTGCAATCGTGTTGTCCTCCTTCACATTGGCAGGAGCGGCCGGAACGCTACTGGGAGGAGTCCTCGCGGACCGTCGTGGTCGACGCGCATCCATCCGACTCGGCTACCTGCTTGCGGTACCTTCACTGGCGCTGCTCGCTGCCGCTCCGAACGTTGCAGTTGCCGAATTGGGAATCGTCTGTCTCGGATTTGCTATGTTCCTGCCCTTCGCGCCACAGGTGACATTGGCGCAGGACTACCTACCGAATCGCCCCGGCACAGCAAGTGGGGTGACGCTCGGACTCGCGATGTCCGTGGGAGGCATCGCATCTCCGCTGTTCGGCTACCTGGCAGATCACTTCGGACCGCGCATGGCGATCGGGGCGACAACTGCAGTGCTGTTCGTCGGCGCCGTCATCGCATTCACCTTGCGCGATCGACGACTCGACCCGGAAGACGAGACGGAGCGCGAACTGGACGTCATCGCCCTTCGATAAACCGAAAGACGGCCCCGTAGTCTGAAGATTCATCGGAGGACATGAAGTATTACTCGGTGAGCCGCTCCATTGCGGTTCACCGAGTCAGTCAGGAGCAGTCACATGGCAGTGCGCCAGATCAAGCAGCAGTCGCTGGTACAGAAAGCCGCGGACGAACTTGCGCGCCTCATCGGCGACGGCGAGTGGCCGGTCGGGACCAAAATCCCGAACGAACAGGATCTGAGCACACTCCTCGGAGTCGGGCGTTCGACCGGCAGAGAGGCCGTTCGCGCACTGATTGCGTCAGGCCAGCTCTACTCGCATCAAGGGTCCGGCACCTACGTCATGTCCTCGACACCGGTCACAGAACTCGAGCGAGAACTCAAACGCTCGGACCGCCGCGAAGTCTACGAAGTACGCAGACTCCTGGAAGTGGAAGCGGGCCGCCTGGCTGCCATGCGCCGAACTTCGGCCGACGTCGATCTGTTACACGCAGCACTCGAAGCCCGTGAAAATGCCTCGACACCAACAGAATTTGTCGACGCTGACATGGAACTACATCGCGCCGTGGTGAATGCTGCGCACAACAGCGTGTTGTCGATGGTGTTCGATTCATTCATCGAAACGCTCCGCAACTCGGCCCTGGACGTGATCACCGACGTCGCGGCGCGAGACCCCGAATCGATCGACGACGAAGGCGCTGCCCACCGAGATCTAGTAGAAGCCATCGTCGCGGGTGATGCCGACGCTGCCAGCGCGGCAACGCGCAGGAACATGGACGGGCTCGACTGACCCTCTCTATCGTTGTCAGGCATGACGTCCACATCGCTCCCTCCACGGGGTCTCCGGATCGGTCTGTCCGCCATCGCGTGGCTAAACCTGCTCTCTGCGCTCGTAGGAATGGCGGGCCTGACGATCGGCGGCGGGATGGGCCTGCCTCCTGAGTGGATCGAGGGAACCGTCTTCCCTTCATATTTCTGGCCCGGAATCCTCCTCGGCGTTGTCGTCGGAGGCATCCAGGCCGCCGCGCTCTTCGCTCAGCACAACAGGTTCCGTCTGACGTGGGGCCTGCACGCGGCCGCCGGCCTGACCATGATGATCTGGATCTTCGTCGAGATCGCCATCGTTCTCGCCTGGTCGCCGCTGCAGGGCATCTTCTTCACCACCGGACTAGTCCAGACGATCCTCGCCGTTCTCGCACTCGGCGCCTGGCCTCGCCCCTTCCTCCAACGAGTCGAGTAATGACGGAACCTGTTCTCGAACAACAGAATCACGACGACCGGGCCCACCTCACCTTCTCGAAACAGCCCTTGACTCGAAAGCATGTTCGAGTATGATGGAAGGTGGAACGGGGGGTTCTCATGACGATCAACATCACCGAAGATACTGTCACCGACGTGGTCAACAGCTCCGCCGTGGGTGTGCGCGGACGATTGTGGCGGCTTCACCCCAGCGACGTCCGCGAGATCGCCATCACCGCGTCAGCGGAAATCCTTCGCCTGGAAGCCATTCGAGTGGCCGCCGTCGACACCCTGACGTTGAACCCGGACGAACAAGTACTCTGCTACCGCGGCACCGGACAATGGCTCGCGAACCACACCATGCTGCAGATCTCCACCGGCAGAAGAATCGCAGCCCTGGGAAAAGCGCTACGGTCGTTTCCCGAGATCGAAGACCAATTCGATGCCGGTGACCTCACTTTCGAGCACGCAGCACTGATCGTGGCGTTCTGCGAATCCCCACCCAAGGCAATGCCCGACGCCGCACTACCGTACTGCCGCGACACACTCCTCGCCGCAGCATCCGGAACCGAAGCAACCACCGTCAAACTGCGCTACGCCCTCAGCGTCCTCGAGCACATGTTCGAATCCGACGACCCACCACCAAGCGAAGACACCGACCGCAACGAACTGCGCATCTCCCCCACCCTCAACGGAAGAGTCGCCGTCCGAGGCGATTTCGACGGAGTGACCGGCGAAATGCTTCTCTCCGCCCTCTCCAACCTCTCCATGCCCACCCCCGCCGAAGACGGCACACCCGACAAACGACCCGCCGCCACACGCAACGCAGACGCCATGGCAGAACTCATCCGGCGCTACCTCGACAACGCTGCCACCGGCATCGACGGCGGCCAACGCCCACACCTGAACGTGCACATCAACGCCAAAGACCTGGCCTACCACCGTGAATGCGCCACAACGGGCGATGGCTCAACACCTGTCCCGTCCGAGGACGACGATCCCGGCATGCTCGATCTCGACTTCCAAGATCTCGACAAACAAGATCTCGATGTCGGCCACATGCCCTGGATGGGACCACTGAGCATCGGCCGCACCCGCATGATCGCCTGCGACTGCATGCTCTCCAGCGTCCTCCTCGACGGAAACGGTGCCCCACTCGACGTCACCCCACTCAAAAGGCTTGTCACCGCAGCACAACGCACCGCACTGATCGCCCGAGACAAAGGATGCGCCTTCCCCGGCTGCGACTGCGTCCCCGCCTGGACCGACGCCCACCACATCAAACACTGGGCCAAAGGAGGACCAACCGTCATGGACAACCTGGTCCTACTCTGCCGAACCCACCACACCCTGATGCACCGAAAACCCGGATTCACCGGCAAATGGGAAATCCGAATGGGCACCGATCACCTGCCCTGGTTCATCCCACCACCGGGCATCGACCCCGACCGGAAACCCCGCCGCTCCACCACACGACTCTGAACCCGGAGGTCACCGAGCACACGCCTCGGTGACCCATTCCGGCGTGCTTCGATAGCCGGAAAGGGCGGCACGGTGTCCCCTATTGCTAGCGTTGAGCGTGTGTTTGCACAGGGAACCAACGCGCTGACGGTAGACGGCCGACCGACGCTCGCGCATATCGATTTTGCCCTTATGGATTCCTATCGATTTCCCGACCGGCAGGGCTTCCCCGATTCATATCGCGCATTCATCAGGCACGCAGGTTGGGCGCGGACCTTCGGACTCTGGCTCATCTATCCGCCCGTCCTTCCCGGATTTGCCGACGGCTGGCAAGGGCGCGCCCGCAACCTCACCGCCCATCTTCATTCGGTCTACAGAGAAGGACAGGATGACGAGTTCGATTGGATGATCGAACCCGACGGCGATTGGTCACTCCCCGACTCGCTGCAGGTTTTCGGATGGAGCGAAAACGGTGACGCCCTCCTGTGGGACACAGCATCACGCGACACCGACGGAGAGTTTCCGGTTTGGGAATCACGCTCGTTCAACTCTCTCCACCGCCTCGGCGGGAGCATCCACGAAGCACTACCGTCCATTCGCACCCGGGCTATGGGCCTGTTCGGACCTCGCACCTCCGACATCGAGCCACTCCAGCCCACCCAACTCTGACGCGCGACCCAAATTATCGATAGGCCGCGGACACAGCCACGAATACGAAACCTACGACGACGACCAGGGACAGATAGCCGAGAACGAGTCCGGCCACTGCCAATCCGCGCCCACTTTCGCCGGAACGGCGAATCTGGTTCAACGACACATGCCCCACTGGAATAGCAAGAACTCCACCGAAGATTCCAAGTACAAGTGCGACGATGGCCAAGGCATTCGTGCCGACCGCTGGTCGCGCTGGATAGCGCGCTGCAAGTTGATCTGCGAGTACCGGAATCCCGTCCGATGTGAAGCCCACTTGTGCAAAAACGGGTTGGCCATCGGCGGTGTAGCCGACCACCCCAGGGAGCGGTGCCGCCACCTGCCTGACAGACCCGAACGTCGAACGAAGGCTCCTCCCTATCAGCAGCGCCGCGGCCATATACAGCAACAGCCCCGCCACAGATCCGGCTATCCAGGCTCCACGAAACGCCGGCCCGTCGACGTCGAGGATCCTCCCCGCCGCCCTCACACCGGATCCTGCTGCACCGACCGCGATACTCAAATTCACTGCGCCAGGAATAACGGCAAGCATGGCAATGGCACCGACACCAAGCGACAATGCCGGGCCACCGCGACGCCGCCACGCCAACGAACTCATCAGCGCTGCAAACAAAGTCACAGCGGCGCCTAGAAGCCCAGTCACAAATCCGACAACGACTCCCGTCTCGAAGTCCCCACCTAGATGACGAGCAACCCACTGTGCCCAGGCCCGCGCGAATGGCGGCCCGAGCGTCAGCGAGACAACGACCGTTGCAACCGCAACGCACGCCACGACACTGATGACCCGCAGAATCCACCCCAGATAACTGAAATGCGAATTATTTTGCGCAACAGTAGTTTCCGAGTCGATCACCAGGATTCCTTCGTTCAGAGTGTGAGAACAGAACGGCTCTAGCCGTCACTCCACACAGAACCGTGGCCGGACCGGCTCACTCATCTGATCAAGTTCTGGCGCCTGTGTCTGTAGTTCGTTCGCACGACCAAACCGGCGATAGCAACGATTACATAGTTGTGTTAGCGTTGTTTTTATGAGCTCGAGAGCAAAGATTCTGGCCGCGGCAACCGAGCTGCTCAACACCTCCCCCAACGGCGACATATCCACCCGCGCCGTGTGCGAGATGGCCGGCGTCGGCGCCCCCGCGCTCTACCGTCAGTTCGGCGACAAGGACGGACTGCTCGCAGCCGTCGTCGAGGCGGGCTTCTTCGAATACCTCGAAGGTAAACGCGCTGCGACACCTTCCGATGACCCCGTTGCCGATCTACGGGCCGGCTGGGATGCGCACACCGCCTTCGCGCTCGCGCATCCCGCTCACTACCGCTTGATGCACTCACCTTCCGCCCAGAGCGCCGACACCGCCCTGCAGGCTCAGGCGCTACTTCGATCCGTTCTCCAACGATGCGCTGCGGCAGGTGTTCTGACCGTATCGGTCGACGTGGCTACGCAGATGGTGATGTCCGCCAATGCGGGCGTCGCTCTGATGCTCGTCGTCAGGCCGGAACAGTACCCCGATCCGACGCTGTCACAGCGAGTTCGCGACGGAATCTTCGCGTCCATCATCGACGAATCCGGCGCCCACCCGGAAACCTCACTCAACACAGTTGCATCTACTCTCGACGCCCAACTGGCCGCCGCAGATTCAACTTCTCTCTCCGCCAACGAAGTCGGCCTACTACGAGAGTGGCTTCGCAAGCTGTCCGATGCAACCGAAACCAGTTCAGGAGTTACATCATGACTGACACCACCACCCGCGTCGCCATCGTCACCGGAGCTTCCGGCGGCATCGGGCGAGCGACTGCCGAGAAGCTCGCCGCCGACGGAATGGCTGTCGCCGTGCACTATTCAGGAAACATTCAACGCGCCCAGGAAACAGCTGACGCCATCGTCGCTGCGGGCGGTCGCGCCATAGCGGTGCATGCGGACGTCGCCGACGAAGGTGAAGTCGCCGCACTGTTCGATACGGTCGAGGAGGAGTTCGGGGGCATCGACGTCGTCGTTCACGCAGCCGGAATCATGATCCTCTCCACCGTCGCAGAACTGAACTTCGACGATTTCGATCGGATGCATCGGACCAACGTCCGAGGGACCTTCGTGGTCGACCAGCAGGCAGCCAGACGTGTCCGGCGCGGTGGTGCGATCATCAATTTCTCCACCTCCGTGAAGAAGCTGGCGTTTCCGACTTATGCCGCGTACGCCGCCACCAAAGGTGCTGTCGACGCGATCACTCTGGTTCTCGCGAAAGAGCTACGGGGACGCGATATCACGGTCAACGCCGTAGCCCCAGGCCCCACGGCCACCAATCTATTCCTTGACGGGAAAGACGAAGCTACAGTGGAGAACCTGTCCAAGCTGGCTCCCCTGGAACGCCTCGGCACACCGGCGGACATCGCGGAGGCTGTCGCGTTTCTCGCCGACCCAGCTCGTTGGGTCAATGGCCAGGTCATCTACGTCAACGGCGGCGTGATTTAGCAAAACCATCGTCTAAGGAGCACACCTTGGCAATTCCGACAAAACAGTCAAACCAGTCGACTTTGGTTGTAATGTGCAAACAATGGATAACCAGGATCGAGGGTCCGCCCGGACGTCACGACGACAGTTCATCAGCGTTGCAGGGCTGGCGGCAACCGCGGTCATAACCCTCGCGACCTCCTCGACCGCCGGCGCCGCCGGCCCCACGGCACCCAATCCAGGTTCGCGGGTCGGCGATCCTGCTGAAGCCCAAGCGGTGCAACACGTCGCAGAGACACTGCTGAACAGCGGCGTTCCCGGCCTTGCCTTCGCCATCGTCAAACCGGATGAGAAGAACCGCAAGGCGAGTGTCACCACTACGTACCACTACGGCCAGGCCGACGTCGAAAACGGCGTGAGAGTCACTCCACGAACGCAATTCGAGATCGCCTCGGAGACCAAGACCTTCACCGCTGCACTACTGGCGAAACTGATCTCTCGGGGAGAAGTCGGATTGGACGACCTGGCGAGCAAGTATTCGGATGGCAACCCGCTGCCGAAAGGCATCGGCGGCGAGGAGATCACGCTTCGCCAACTGGTCACCCACCGTTCCGGCCTGAGCGACGACCCGCCCAATCTTTCGGCGGGGTGTGCCGATCCCACACGATCGTGCACGGACGAGAAGGCGAAGTACACCAGAAATATGCTCTGGAAAGGACTCCAAGACGCCGGCGCCTTGGAGTTCGCCCCCGGTAGCCACTGGCTGTACTCGGACTTCGGGTTCGGACTGCTCGGCACACTGATGGCCGACAAAATCATTCCGGGACAAGAGAAGCCACCATTCGCGGCGGCAGTCGCCCGCGAAATCACCGACCCGCTCGGGATGATGGGTACCGTGATCGAGACCAAAGCAACCGACCTTGCCGTTCCGTACCACCTCGACGGCACACGAGCGCCTCTGTGGAACAACACGGGTGCGATCGCAGGAGGGGGTGGGCTGGTCAGCACCGCCGAGGACATGTCGATTTGGGCTGCAACAACTCTCGGCTACGGAAACAACCCGCTCAAACCAGTCCTGACCTCGATGCTCGAGCAGATCGACACGCAAGCTCCGGAGAATCCTGCATTCGGAATGGGAATGGCGTGGCAGCTCCAACCCCCGACGCCGAACTTCCCACAACGGTTCGCCAAGAAAAACGGAGACAGCTCGGGATCCAACTGCATCACCCTGCTGGTTCCCGACAGCGGCTGGTCGATCACGATTCTGGCGAACGGTGGAAATGCGGCGATGATCGACCCTGCAGCCGTGAACCTGATGCATGATCTGGTTCCGAGACGACCCATATTCGGTAGCTCGACGGGAAGTTCGTCGGGCAGCGACGTCGGCTTCCAGACCGGGTCATTCGGATAGGCCCACTTGCCTACAGGCGCTACATCTTCGTCGAGCGTGCCATCACGAAGCAGTAGAGCCCGTAGGTGATGATGCCCAATCCGGCAAGGATCAGCAGCGCCACTCCGTACGGCTGCGCGCCCAGCGTCTTGAACGCTCCGTCGAGTCCGGAGGACTTGCCGGGTTCGGAACTGTTGACCGCAAGAAGAACCAGAATGCCGACTGCAGCGATGGCCAAGCCCTTGGCGACGTACCCGACGGTTCCGAGTCGGCGCACGAAGTTGCTGGGTGTGCCTTTCAGATCATCGAGGAAGTTCTGGCTCGCGCCCTTGTACACGTGGTACACACCAACGGCGATGATCGCGATCGCGCCGATCACCAATGCGATAGTTCCAAGCGTGTTCTCCATCAAACGCGCCGTGATCCCCGCACTCTGACCGCTGCTGGACTTCCCGCTACCGCGGGCGAATCCGAATGCAGTGAAAGCAAAACCGAAATAGACGAGCGAAATGCCCAGAGCCTTTGCGCGGTTGAAGAACTCTTTCTTCTTGTCGTCAGAGGACGGCGACGACGAGCTTCCCAACGCAGCTTCGGCCAATCTCCACAACGCCATGGCAAGGAAGGCCACGACGCCGACCCACAGAGCGAAGACACCCCCTGGCTTTCCTGCCAACTCGGCCATCGCACCCGATTGGTCCGCAGACCCGGATCCACCGAGAGCAAGGCGGATCGCGATATATCCGATCAGCAGATGAACCACACCGCTGACGACGAATCCGGCACGGGCAAAGCGCTCGAAGACATTGTTCTGTGCGACGTCAGCCGCCGTGGACGCAACGCTCTTCTGGTCGTGCGGTGACGATTCTTTATTCATCATGATCGTCGAACCATATACGGGCAGACGCTTCCCTCGAACGCCTGCATCAAGTGTTTCGAGATCAAGGGTTTCGAGGGTTCTGATCCGGCGTCGACCGCGGTTCTTCGGGGTTGGGAACCTTGGGGTCGATCGTGTCTGCATGATCTCGTTGCTGGTTCAGTTCCTCGCGAGAACTCGTCGCCTCTTTCCGATGCTGCGCTGCATGATGTTGCAGCGCAGACGCTTCCGCCGCTTTGGCGTCGGCCTCTGCCTGCACCATGCGCGCTTTGGCTGCTGTCTCTTCTGCCCGCGCCTCGCGCTCGCCTACTTGCAGTGACTTGTCTGCGACGTCTTCGCGGATCTGTTCTGCCTCGATGTGACGACGCTCGTCACGCCTGTTTCGCGCCACCCACAGGAGTGCGGCCACGATCGCTATCACCACGACCACGGCAACAATTATCCAGATAATGCTGCTGGTACTCATACTGCGAGAGGTACCCACCTGCGACTTTCTCACACGCAGGCAAACAAATACGCTGAAATTACAGGTCGGTCGGATGTGTGTTGGCTCCGCATAGAACCACGCACAGTTCACCGTCGGACGGCGGCGACACCGTTCCGTTCAGAACCGGAGCCAATGCTGCCGCGGTTCCCAACTCCACCAGAATCCGGAACTCCCGCCACAGGAATGCCCGCGCTTGCCGGATCGAATCATCTTCGACCACAACACTGTCTACCGAACTCTCATGCAGTGTCTCCCAGGCGATGGCACCAATTCGTGTAGCCCCCAACGAGTCTCCGGCGATACTGTTCACTTCGATATCCACCGGACGCCCCGCATCGAGCGAGGTGCGCAAGGTGGCAGCCCCGGTCGGCTCGACGGCTACCACGTGATCTTCGGGACGAGCCGCCGCGACGATTCCAGAGACTAATCCGCCGCCGCCGACTGCAACGCAATACGTGATCGGTCCGGATGCGTCGTCTTCGAGCTCGAGAGCGATGGTGCCGGCCCCACTGACGATGTCGGGCAGGTCGTAGGCATGCAGTTCGAGCGCACCGCTGGTGCGTGCGATGTCCGCCGCAGCGGCAGCAGCGAGTGCATACCGGTCGCCTACCTTGTGAACGGTTGCACCCAACTCTCCGAGAGCCTTCACCTTGGCATCAGGCGCTGTCTCCGGTACCACCACTGTGCAGGTGAGTCCTCGTCGCCGCGCTGCCCACGCGGCCCCGATTGCAGCGTTGCCGCCAGACGCGATCACCACGCCGGCATCGGGCATGGTGCCGTCGGCGACCGCTCGTTCCACTGCATTGAGACTGCCGCGCACTTTGAAGGAACCGCCGTGCTGGAGGTACTCGAGCTTGAACAGAACCGGTACCTCACCCTGTGGCGTCGGTAGCGCAGTGCGAAAGATCGGAGTACGCCGCGCCAGTCCTGCGATACGAGTCCGCGCAGCTTCGACGTCCGAGCGCTCGATTGCCACTGGACCTGCATTGTTGTCGGCGGTGAGAGTCATGTACCAACCCTACGGTTCGCAACTTCGACCCGAAGCAGTCGGCCCATCGTCATCACGATGTCTGTTTTTCACCAAGGAATGCCCGCATCTGACCGAGACAATGCACCTCGGGGTGAATAATTTTACTACTGCAAGCACAACGACGACATCAAGGAAAGGCACACCCCATGTCGAAGATCGCAGTATTCGGTGGAAACGGTTTTGCAGGAAGCGCAATCGCGAAAGAAGCCGCTTCACGCGGCCACGAGGTAACCGTCGTCGCTCGCAGCGCGCAGTCCGGAACCGACACGAATGTCGTGCAGGGTTCTGTTCACGACAACACGATCGTGGAGCAGATCACGGCAGACAACGACGTCGTTGTCGTTGCCATCCCCGCTCGCGAGATCGACGGCAAGCGCCTGCTCGACGCCGTCACTCCCCTCGCAGATGCCGCCGCACGCAACGGTGCTCGCATTGCCGTAGTCGGTGGCGCCGGCAGCCTGTTGGTCTCCGAGGGTGGGCCGCGCGTCGTCGACACCCCCGACTTCCCGGACGCATACAAGGGTGAGGCACTCGCTCACGCCGACGTCCTCGATGCGCTCCGCGCGACCGACAGCAATGTCGACTGGTTCTACGTGAGCCCGGCCGCAGCATTCGGCGCCCATGCCGGCGTCGCTCCGAAGGGATCCTTCCAGGTGGGTGGCGACATCCTTCTGACGGACGCCGAGGGCAACTCCGCCATCGCGGGCGAAGACTACGCACACGCTTTTGTCGACGAGATCGAGACTCCGGCACACCGTCGCCAGCGTTTCACCGTCGCACACTGAATATGAGCAACCTTCGTAGGCGCGCAGCCTGGATGACTGTTCCCGCTGCCGCCGCACTCCTGCTCACTGCGTGCTCCAACGACGCGGAATCCGCAACGCCCAGCAGTTCTACGACGTCCACGAGCGTTGTTGCCGAACAGGGCGATCAACTCGAATCCAACAGGACCGTCGTCACGGACTTCTACGAACTGGCGTTCAACGGCCGTCAGGTACAGCAAGCCGCCGACCGGTACCTTGGCGACGTCTACATCCAGCACAACCCCACCGCCGCCGATGGGGCAGCCGGATTTGTCAGCGGCATAGGCGGTTACGTCGAGGCCACACCCGGATTGCATGCCGAGATCACTCGCGTTTTCGCCGAGGGCGATCTGGTTGCCCTCCAGTCCCACACCACGTCTGCACCCGGCGACCGCGGCCAGGCGGTATTCGACATCTTCCGCGTCGACAACGGTAAGATCGTCGAACACTGGGATGCCATTCAAGACGTGCCGGAAACGTCCGCGAATCCGAACACGATGTTCGACGGACCCACCTCGTCGCCGTCCAAGTCGTCAGAAGTCTTGGAGCGCAACACGGCCAACGCGTTGACGTTCCTGCAGCTCGCCTTCAACGAAGGCAAAGCCGCCGAGGCTGCCGACCAGCTGGTCGGTCCGACCTACACGCAGCACAACCCCTCGTTCGCTGACGGCAAGGACGCATTTGTCACCGCACTGGCCGGGATCGAACCCGTTACCGAAGACAAGGCCACCAAGTTTCCACGGACGGTAGCCGAGGGCGACTTCGTCTTTATTCAGACCTTCGCTTCGTCCGGTGAGGGAACGGCCGGCAGCGGCTCGATGGACATCTTCCGATTCGACGAGAACGGCAAAATCGTCGAGCATTGGGACGCCGTCCAGGACTACCCGTCGACGACTGCAAGCGGCAACACCGTGTGGGACGGCGGTCGCTGAGACGACAACTCCGAACAGTTCAGAGAGGGCTACGTGATCAGCCGACGTTGATTCGTTCTGTGTCGCCGTCGTAGTAGTCCAACAATCTCTGATCCATCACCCGGCGCCACAGCGGTGGAATCCACGCGATCACGATCATCACTGCGTAGCCGGCCGGAAGTTGCGGCGCTTCGGCCGCGCTACGCAGACTTTGGTACCGCAGCTTCGGGTTGGCGTGGTGATCGCTGTGCCGCTGCAGTTGGTAGAGAAACAGATTGCTCACGACGTGATCGCTGTTCCAACTGTCAGCGGGGCTGCAGCGAACGTACGAGCCGTCGGCACGCTTGCCACGCAGCAGGCCGTAATGCTCGAGGTAGTTCGCGGCTTCGAGGAAGGTGAATCCGGCAACTGCCTGCAGCAGGAGCCAGGGCGCGACCTCCCAACCGAAGATACCGATCAGCGTCGCGAAAAGGACAACGCTCATCGCCCAAGCGTTGAGAATATTGTTCTCGAAGCTCCAGGTTCGTTTGCCTTTCCGCTGGAGTCGAGCGCTCTCGATCCGCCAGGCAGAACGCAGGCCGCCGAACACACTTCGTGGCAAGAACCTCCAGAAGCTCTCACCGAACCGCGAGCTGGCCGGGTCCTGCGGAGTCGCTACACGCACATGGTGGCCGAAATTATGTTCCACGTAGAAGTGCCCGTAGAGAGATTGCGCAAGCGCCACTTTCGCGAGCCACTGTTCGATCTTCTCGCTCTTGTGGCCGAGCTCGTGGGCCGCGTTGATACCGACGCCGGCGACGACGCCCACCGTGAACGACATCGCGATCTTCTCCGCGATTCCCATCGGAGCGTTGATCCAGCACCAGCAGGCGAAGACCAGACCGGCGTATTGCAAGGGGAGGAACGCGTAAGTGCACCAGCGGTAGTAGCGGTCTTTCTGCAGTCGTGGGATCGCATCGTCCGGCGGACTTTCGCCGTCTTCACCGGCCAACATGTCGATGATCGGGATGACGATGACCAGTAGCCACGCGCCGGTCGCCCAGAACAATCCGAGACGAAGGTTGTCGACGAGAAACCAGGAGAGGAACGGGCTGAGTGGAATCAGCAATCCGAGCGGCCACAGGTACCTCTTGCGGTCGCGCCAGCGCGGATTTTCGCCGGACGGCGAGTCGGTGTTCTGGACAGCGTTCGATTCGGTACGCCGTGCGTCGGAAGTCGCTGTCATTCGCCGATCTCGCCTTTCGTCCCCTCGAACGATTCGCCCCACGCACCGTTCACGCTCAGCAAACCAGAACTAACGTCCGGACGGGTATGGTCCCGAAATCCAGAGCGCCCTGCTCGAAAGACGGCACGAGCGCTTGTACTCACCAAAAACTCCCCCGCACATCACTGCTCACCCCGACAGTAGATACGGACAAAATACCCCACGGATCTGCGGGGATGGCGACCACCTCCGCACGTCGCCGAGGATCGATGATCCCTGCCAAGGCAAGGTCGAACCGCGTCGCCCTCGTCGAAGTAACGGTAACCGGCAGTGACAGAAATCATAAGCAGAGGACAGGATTTCCGCTCGTAGTGGCGACCAAAAAGACTGCGCGCCCTCAACTGGTCAGTTGCGGGCACGCAGTGAAAAGGTGAGCAAGCGTCAGAGCGTTGCAAACACCTTCGTTTTCACTTCGTTCAGCCAACCGTTCGCGGTCACGAAGTCTGTGACGCTCGACTGCAATCCGAAGACGTGCCCGGCCTGCGCCGCCGGCAGCCTCGTGAAGAGGTTGTCGTCGAGGACCGCCTGAACCGCCGCACTGGTCGACCCGTCCGCGTTCAGCGGATACAGCACGACCGTCACGCCGTTCAGGATGTCGGCCAACTGCTCCATCGGATAGGACGCGTATCCGGCATCGGTGTAATTGGTCGGAACACCGGGCCCGTACGCCAATCCGAGTTCGTTGACCACCAAATTGCCGATCGCACCGGTGGGCTGCTGAACCGAGAAAGCGCCGGGCGCGTCTCCGAGTGAAATGTGAATCCACTTGTTGGTCGCGATCACGTCGGCGTACTCGCCACGGACACGTTCGAGATTCTCTTCGTAAGCAGTCCGCGTCGACTCGAGCACGTCGGTCTTGCCAATTGCCTCAGCAAGCTCGGTGGTGATCTTCTTCCAGTCGCCTCGGCTCTCTCCCTTGACGATGACGGTGGGTGCAATGCCGGACAGACGGTCGAACGCCGCTTGGTCCACCTCGTCGGCGTCGCCGACAATGATGTCGGGATCCGCCGCAGCGATCGCTTCGAAGTTCATTTCCCCGAAAGGCCCGATGGTCGGGAGCCCGTCGACGAAGGCCTGCTGCTCCGGCGTGAATTCACTGATCCACTTGCCGTAGTCCTGCACAGCAGCCGGTTTCACTCCGAGGGACATGAGCTGCCAAGGAGTGTCGTACGACGCGGCGACGACGCGCTCAGGTGAAACCGGAACCTCGATGTCCCCGTACGCCGACGCGACGGTCCGGACGTCCGCATGCTCGGAGTCGGCCGACGACGAGGAACAGCCGGTCACCACCATCGCACCTACGACGGCAACCGCCGCCGCTGCAATGACTCTGGAACCGAAAGAAAATGATCGAATTGCGCGCACGCAGAACTCCTACAGGGTGATTGTTTAGCCAACCCTAAGTTCATTCTGCGGCACGGCACAAGTCCGATCGAGGCACTTAGAGTCGCTGTTCGGACTAGTCCTGTAGCCAATCGGTCATTGGCGCGCGCGGATGATCGATCAGGCTTGCAAACTCCCCCGGCGTCACGCCCATCGTTCGACGAAAAGCCGCACCGAACGCGCTTTCGGAACGAAAACCCGTCTTCCGCGCCACAAACGAGATGCTTCGACCGAGTGCCAGAAGTTGCATCGCGTGATGAGCCCGCAATCGCATACGCCATTCCGAGAAGGTCAATCCGGTCTCGGCCGGAAACCTTCGTGTGAGAGTCCTCGTACTGACCTTCGCGTCGGTGGCCCACTCCTCGACCGATCGGGTGTCGGCCGGGCTGGCGACCAACTGATCTGCGATCTGCCGAAGCCACGGCGTCGTCGGCAGCGGTACATCGAAAATCAGTCGCGGAACAGGTTCGACGAGGTCGATGGCAAACGCCTCGGCTCGTCGACGAGCCGCGTCCGTCAAGTCGTCTCGGGTGAGGTGATCGAGTACTTGTTCGAGCAGTGGAGGGGTGGACAAGGCCACCACACGATCCAACCCGGTCACATCGGATGCCACCAACCACGTGCACGACAATTCTGTGCCGCTGCGCGCTGTCACCTCGTGGGGAACAAGGGACGGGATCCACAGACTGACTCCGCTCGGCACCGTGTACACAGTCTCCGGAGTACGGACCTCGAGAACACCGTCGATCGCCCACAGCAATTCGTGATCGCTGTGGCGGTGCATCTCCCAGGTGTAGTCCGAATCGACGGCCAGCCGATTGGTCGCCAACCGCAAGTACCCGTCGGCACTGACGCGCAGCGGTCGAACGACGCGTTGCCACTCGGACAGTTCGTCGAGCGGACTGCTGAGCGGGTAGTCGATCTGCTCGCTCACCGCAGCGTCGACAGTTCGGGATGTCCGAACAGGCCAGGCAACCCACCGGTGTGCAGGAAGACCGTTTTTGATCCCGCCGTGATGGCTTTGTCCTTCACGAGTTGGATCAATCCCGCAAAGGCTCGGCCGGTGTACGTCGGGTCGAGGAAGATGCCCTCCGTACGAGCCAAACATCGGATCGCGCCGGCTGATGCTTCCGTGAGCGTCGAATATCCTTGTCCAACTTGGTTTCGCAGGATCTGAAGATCTGCGGCTCGCATGGCCGGACCAGGCATCTCGTCCAATAACCCAGCGACAGTCGACACTGGATCGGCAACAGCCCCGACATCAACGCCCACAACTCTGTCGACGCCCAGATGCGCGACAAGTCCAGCCATCGTTCCGCCCGATCCGAGAGCAACCACGACGCGATCGACGCCGGAGAGTTGCTGCTCGATCTCGCGTGCGCAGTCGACGTAACCCTGCGCGGCCACCGCGCTGGTACCACCGAAGGGAATGACAAAAGGAACTCCGCCCGAGTCAGCAACGGCCTGCGCTGCGGCGCCGACCGCGGATGCCGTGTCCCCACCGGCCCAGACGATCTCAGCGCCCGCGAGTGCATCCAGAACGAGATTTCCCTGCGCGGATTCCGGCTCGGCACCACCGAGCACCAGCACACAACGCAATCCCAAACGGGCTGCTGCGGATGCAGTCAATCGAGCGTGATTGCTTTGCGGTGCACCGGTAGTGATCAGAGTCGTCGCGCCGACGGCCAAAGCCTGAGCGCAGGTGTACTGCAGCTTTCGGATCTTGTTGCCGCCGCCGCCCAGGCCGGTGACGTCGTCACGTTTGATCCACAGATCTTCCGGCCCCAATCCGAGTGCCTGCGCGCAACGCGCCAGAGGTTCGACGGGCGTCGGCCAACTGCCCAAGCTGATCGGCGGAACGGCGGAACTCAACATTTGACGAGTCTAGTTCGACCGTGCACCTACAGGCTGGGCTCGCATACAGTCGGGACATGGGAACTTTCACGACGACCACACGTGATGTACCGCTGACCGTCAGCCGACCGGATTCGCCGAGTGAACCGAGACATGCGGTAGTAGTTCTCCAAGAAGCGTGGGGCGTGAACCAACACATCGAGAGCATCCTCGAACGCCTCGCCGATGCCGGCTACCTTGCCGTCGCCCCGCATCTCTACCACCGCGGCGCACAGACCTCCTTCACCGACTTCCCGTCCGCGAAGGATGCGCTCATGGCACTCGACAGCACAAGCATCGGCCACGACGTACGTGCCGCCGTCGACTACAGCCGATCCGAGGGAGCAGAGAAAGTCGGCTCCCTCGGATTCTGCATGGGCGGCAGCGCATCCCTGTGGTGTGCCGCCGTACCCCTCGTCGATTCCGCTGTCACGTACTACGGTGGCGGCGTTGCAGAAGCCCGATGGGATGGGATTGCCGCAGGCACCGAACTCGCTGCGCACCTGCAGGTCCCATGGCTCGGCCATTACGGCGACTTGGATCCGAGTATCCCACCCGAGAGCGTCGAGCAATTGCGCGCAACCGCGTCCGATCTCGCCCGGGTGTACCGCTATGCCGACGCCGGCCACGCGTTCAACAACGACACTTCGGCCAGCCACTACGCCCCGGATTCTGCTGCCCTCGCCTGGACCCGCACTATGGAGTTTTTCGCCGAAACCCTGTGATTGCCAATGTAAGTCAGGGCACCCGCTTGACCACCGTGCCGGTGATCTCGTCCTGAACCTGTTCAGCCGTTACCGCTCGACTCTGCGCCCGACGTGATCGGGTGAAGTAGTAGATGCCGATCACGGCAAGAACAAACGGCACCCCGAACACCAAGGTCATCTTGAAATCCTCGACCCACAATGTCGTGACGAGGATCGCGACCATGAGGACACCACCCAGTATCGTCCCCACCGGGAAGAACGGAATCGTGAACGAGAGGGTTCGTCCTTCGCTTGCCATCCGCTTGCGAAAGAACCAGTGCGTCACGAAGATCAGCAGCCACGTCGCCATCGCCCCGAACATCGACAGCGAGATCATCAAGGTGAATGCCTGCTCGGGAAAGAGCACGTAGACGATGGTTGCGACGGCGATACCCGACGTCGACAGCAGCAAGGCATTGACCGGTGAGCCGTTGGCCCTGACCTTGCCGAGAATGGCCGGCGCGTCACCAGCACGGGAGAGCGAGAACATCATTCGCGAAGACACGTACAGCTGACTGTTCATCGCGGACAGCGCGGCGATGATCACCACGAAGTTCAGCACACTGTCTGCGCCCGGAATCTTCACAACCTGCATCACCGTGACGAAGGGACTTCCGCCGCTCAAGATCTTGTCCATCGGAGCGATTGCCAGAATCAGGGCAAGCGTTGCGATGTAGAAGACGAACAGTCGGACGATCGTCACACGGAACGCCTTCTTCACCGCCACCGCGGGGTTTTCCGCCTCACCGGCTGCAATGGCGATCATCTCGATGCTCAAGTAGCTGAAGATCGATACGATCACGGCAAACCACATGCCGGACAAACCATTCGGGAAGAATCCGCCACCGGCCGTGTAGTTGTGAAATCCGTAGTCCGGGTTCCCGCTACCGAACACTACGTACGCTGCCATCACGATGAACGCCACGATCGCGAAGACCTTGATAGTCGAGAACCAGTACTCCATCGTTCCGAAGGCCTTGACGTTGAACATGTTCACGCCGATCAGCACTCCGGAGAACAACACGATCCACAGCCATGACGGTACGTCGGCGAACCAGAACTGCATGTATTCACCGATCGCGGTGACCTCGGTACCGACCGCGAGGACGATGCACGACCAGTAGAGATAGCGAACGAGGAAGCCGATCAACGGTCCGACGTAGAACTCTGCGTACGCACCGAACGAACCTGATGTCGCATGTGCAACAGTCATTTCGGCGAGGGCACCCATCAGCAGGAGGGCGATCAACCCGCCGATCGCGTAACTGATGATGACGCTCGGGCCGGCAAATCCGATGGCGAACTTACTGCCGAGGAAGAGTCCGGTGCCGATTGCACCGCCGAGCGCGATCATGCTCATCTGCTTGGGGCCGAGTTCGCGTTTGAGACCTGATTCTCGCTGCTGAATGTTTTTGAAATCACTCATGAAAGCTCCTTGCGAAAGGCGGTACCTCCCGGTCCGCGGAAACTTGGAAGAATCAGGTGACTGCGTCGCGCTCGCGGAATTCGGGGCGATCCCAGGACTTGTTCTCGAGGATGTCTCGCAACACGTCGACGGCGTTCCACACGTCGGCGTATCCGAGATAGAGCGGAGTGATACCGAACCTCAGCACTCCGGGTTCGCGGTAGTCGCCGATGACGCCCCGCGCGATGAGAGCCTTCATGATGGAATAGCCCTCGGGATGAACAAAACTCACGTGCGATCCACGACTCTCGTGTTCGCGCGGCGTGATCAACTCCAAACCGTAAGCAGCGCAACGCTCCTCGACGAGGCTGATGAAGAGATCGGCCAGCGCGAGCGACTTGCTGCGGATGTCGGCCATGTCAGCTTTGAGCATGACGTCGAGACCACACTCGACGAGTGACAACGACGTGATGGGTTGAGTACCACTCAGAAACCGTCGTATTCCTGCGCCGGGTTCGTAGGCCGACTCCATCGCAAATGGTCGCGCGTGCCCCCACCACCCGGACAGCGGCTGGATTCCGGTGTTCTGATGGCGACGGTTGACCCAGATGAATGCAGGTGAACCCGGACCACCGTTGAGGTACTTGTACGTACACCCCACCGCGAAGTCGGCGTCGGCACCGCTCAGATCGACAGTGACGGCGCCGGCCGAGTGTGCGAGATCCCAGATCATGAGGGCGCCACGTTCCTGCACTGCTGCAGTGACTTCCGTCATCGCATACAGGTTTCCGGTGCGGTAGTTGACGTGCGACAACATCACTACGGCGGTGTCCGGTCCTACTGCTTCGGTGAGGTCGCCCGGTTGGTCGATCAGGCGTAGTTCGTATCCCTGATCGAGCAGCGAGATGATGCCCTCCGCAATGTAGAGGTCAGTGGGGAAATTGTCGCGCTCGGAGACGATCACCTTCCGGCTGGGATCCTGAGCAGCCGCGATGGACAGCGCAGAGGCCAATGCCTTGAACAGGTTGATCGACGTCGAATCCGTCACTACCACTTCGCCTTCACCTGCTCCCAGCAACGGGGCAAGTTTGTCACCGAGGCGGACCGGGAGGTCGAACCATCCAGCCTCGTTCCAACTGCGAACCAAGCCGTTGCCCCACTCGTCGCCGATCACTCTCGCGGCGCATTCCTGCGCGGCAATGGGACGCGCGCCGAGCGAGTTTCCGTCGAAGTAGAGAACGCCCTCCGGAATCGCGAACTCGCGGCGGAACTCCCTCAGGGGATCCACTGCGTCGGCCTTGACGCAGTCTTCCAACGAAAGTGTGGTTGTCGATGTCATGACGATTCTTCTCCTGCATGTGTCGGCGTTGAGGGTGATGAAGGCAGAGTCCGGAGCACGGCCCGTACCGGGCTGGCATCGAGGTCGAGGAACTTCAGCGGCAGTGCGATCAACTCGTAGTAGCCTTCGTCGACGTCGTCGAGGCAAAGTCCTTCAAGGATCGCGACGCCACGATCGCTTGCCGCGTGGTGCCCGTCCATGGTCTTGCTGTCCATCGGATCGAACGAGGCGCCGTCGATTCCGATCAGAACTCCACCGCGGTCGGCGAACCAGTGGGTCAGCTCCGGAGATACACCGGCGAAGTCGTTGTCCCACTCGCGCGGGTACTTCGGGTACGTCCTCAGAATCAGCCGTTGCGGCAGATGGCCGCCGAGTCGCTCCACCGTCTCTTCGACGGGCTTGATGCAGGCGGCACCGTCGACCCCCGTCATGTCGACCACCAGGGCCTCACCGAGATAGGGCTCGAGGGGAACGGAACCGATGGGCGCACCGTCGATGCGAGTGTGCGCCGGCGCATCGGCGTGAGCACCGATATGCGGAGTGGTGGTGATTCGGTTGATGGTGACGGCGTCACTGCCGCCGAGGTCGGACGTGACAGCGCGGGTGAAGGCGGTATCGCCTGGCCACACGGGCGTCGATTCGGAGATCGGCGGGCTGATGTCGATCAACCGCGCCCTCCAGTCGCCCGTGTGTCCGTCGCCCGCGTGTCGGCCGATCCTCGGAAGCATCCAGACCCCTTCGTCGCAACAGTCGACTGTGTAGATCTCGACCGTTTGATAATTCGATGTGTTTGGCAAAAGCTAGGATCATCGACGGGCGCGGTCAATAGATGCTGAATATTTTCGCGACGGCAGGGAGAAATCGGATGATAAATGCGATCGAACGGGCAGCTGCCGCAGCTCGGCCGAATCATGTTCGGCTCGACGACGTCGATACGGCGATTCTCCGCGAACTCGTCCGGGATGCACGCATCCCCAACAACGCACTCGCCGAGAAGGTCGGGATAGCGCCGTCGACCGCTCTGGCGCGGATGCGCGCTCTACGCGAATCGGGCGTCATCAAGGGGTTTCACGCAGACATAGACCTCGAGCTACTCGGCCTCGAGATCTCGGCGATGGTGTCGATTCTGATTCACTCCCACGCCAGAAGTCGGATGACGGAAATTGCCGAGCACCTGAGCGGATTGGATTCCGTTCAGCGAGTGTTCCTGATGAGTGGGGACCGTGATCTCCTGGTGCACGTGTCGTGTGAATCCCCCACTCGGCTTCGCGATTTCGTCAGCGCGCACCTCAACGATCCGGCCATCGCCAATACCCAGACCAACCTGATCTTCAGCGAACTGAGTCAAGGCGGCTGAACTGCAGCTGTCGCCAAGGCGTCTTCGGGTGCTTCCGAGATCGACACCTCGATTCGAACTTCCCCCACTAGAGTCGAACGGCATGTTGCCACTCGGGTTGTCCATGCTCTGGGAGTCGGTGGAGTCGGAAGCCGCTCTGAAGCAGCGATTCGGATTCAACAGCTTCGGCGCAGCCACCCATTGGGTCTCGGCGGTACTCGAGCAGACTTGGGGATTGACGGCCCTCGAATGCTCGCGAATGGCGATCAGTGACCAGAACGCGATTGTGTGGGTTGCGAGCGACCGCGGTGGGCTGGTGGTGAAGTGGTCGCGCGCCACAGAGCGCTTCGCGAACCTGGAGGCGTCGACGCGCCTACTGAGCGCACTCGCCGCGCAGGGCGTGCCCGTTCCGTCACCAATTACGTCCCTGAACGGATTGGACCGGGAAACACTGCTGGTCCGGGAAACACTGCTGGCCTGGGAAACACTGGAAGGGCCTTCGTGCGCAGTGTCATTCACCGTACTGCCGGAGTTGGCGGGAGATTGGTTGGACGTGCAAGACCGCGCGGCGGTCCGTTCGGCAGGAGCATGTCTGGCAGAAATACACCGAACGCTCGGCGCCACCCATGTCGACGGATCGGTTTTCTCGTCGCGCAGCACCGGGTTGAAGGAGCGCATCGGTGGTTGGCTCGAGAATTTCGACCGCGGGTTCGCGCCTGAGGCAACGCGTAGGCTCGTGGGCCTCCTGGCGCGTGCGTCCGAGCTCGATGACCAAACTCAACTGGTACACAACGACTTCCGTGCAGCCAACATCTTGACTCGAAACTCTCGGACCACCGGAGTACTCGACTTCGACGACGTGGTGATCGAGCACCGGGTGAGCGACCTGGCCAAGGCAAGCGTCTATCTGGGCACCCTGTTCACCGATTGGCGACCGACACCGATCGCGGTACGGCAGAGCCTGCGCGCCGGCTACGAATCCGTCCGTCCCCTCAGCCGATCCGAGACAGAATGGTTCGAGATCCTCGAACTGTGGCACGGCCTGATGGCAATCCCGGGTGAGAACGACACCGCCGGTTGGGCATCAGCGTTGTGACAAAAGTGGGGACGCCGGTACCGGCGTCCCCACTTCGCTTCTGACCACATCAGGATCCGGCGCGGATCCATTCTTCGAGATGCGGCGCCTCGGTACCGATCGTCGTGCCGTCGCCGTGACCGGTGTGAACCTTGGTCTCGGCGGGGAGCGCGAACAGCTTGTCGCGAATGGACCCGATGATGGTCGGGAAGTCTGAGTACGACCGCCCCGTTGCGCCGGGTCCACCGGAGAACAAGGTGTCGCCGCTGAACAGTTCCCCCGCCTCGGGCAGGTAGAGGCAGGTCGACCCCGGGGAATGGCCCGGTGTGTGGATGGCCAGAATGTCCGTACCCGCCACAGCAATACGCTGATCATCTTCCAAGCTCAGATGCTTCACCCCGGGGTGAGTCATCTCCCAGAGGACATCGTCGGCCGGGTTCAGGTAGATCGGAGCGTCGAGTTTCTCGGCCAGCTCCGGCGCAACGGTGACGTGGTCGTTGTGGCCGTGGGTGCAGACGATTCCGATCACCTTGCGTCCACCGACAGCGTCGATGATCGGCTGCGCGGTGTGAGCTGCGTCGACGATCACCACTTCGTTGTCGTCACCGATCAGCCAGATGTTGTTGTCGACGTCCCATGTTCCGCCGTCGAGGCTGAACGTGCCCGAGGTGACGACGCGATCGACTCGCAATGTCACAGGACCACCACCGAACGGAGAACCTCGCCGCGGTGCATCGTCTCGAATGCCTTCTCGACCTCGTCGAGCTTGATGCGCTCGCTGACGAACTTCTCGAGCGGCAGACGCCCCTGCTGGTACAGGTCGACCAGAACGGGGAAGTCACGCTCGGGCAGGCAGTCGCCGTACCACGACGACTTGAGGGCTCCGCCGCGCGAGAAGAAGTCCACCAGCGGCATTTCCAGCTTCATGTCCGGCGTCGGAACTCCCACCAGCACTACGGTTCCCGCCAGGTCGCGGGCGTAGAACGCCTGCTTCCAGGTCTCGGGACGGCCGACTGCGTCGACAACCACGTCGGCGCCGAAACCTCCGGTCAGCTCCTGAACTGCTTCGACGACGTCGTCGACCTCGGTCGCATTGATCGTGTGCGTGGCACCAAGTTCCGTGGCCCACTCCAGCTTTCGTGGATCCCGGTCGATGGCGATGATGGTATTGGCACCGGCCAGGCGTGAACCCATGATCGCTGCGTCGCCGACGCCGCCACACCCGATCACAGCCACCGAATCACCGCGTCCGACGTTGCCGGTGTTCATCGCGGCACCCATGCCGGCCATGACGCCGCAACCGAGCAGTCCGACGACAGCCGGATCGGCCGAGGCGTCGACCTTGGTGCACTGGCCTTCGTGAACGAGCGTCTTGTCTGCGAATGCGCCGATGCCGAGTGCCGGCGTCAGTTCGGTGCCGTCTTCGAGCGTCATCTTCTGCTCGGCGTTGAACGTGTCGAAGCAGTACTGCGGGCGGCCACGCTTACACGCACGACACTGCCCGCATACTGCACGCCAGTTGAGCACGACGAAGTCGCCCACCTCGACGTGAGTGACACCGGGGCCGACGCTCTCGACGATGCCCGACGCCTCGTGCCCGAGCAGGAACGGGTACTCGTCGTTGATTCCGCCGTCGCGGTAGGTCAGGTCGGTGTGGCACACACCGCACGCTGCAATGGCGACCACTACCTCGTTGGCGCCGGGATCGGGAATCGTGATGGGGACGATTTCGACGGGGGCACCCTTGGATCGGGCGATGACGCCGCGTACCTGCTGTGGCATGGCTTTGCTCCTGGCTTCGTGCGATTGAGGACGTGTCGTCACATGGCGCCGTGTTTTCACATTGCGATATGTGCACTCGTTGAAAGGTTAGCCCGAAGCAGGTGCCCGCAACCCTGGTCGAACGGACTGACCGACCTGGCCGAAAGGACTAGGGTGCAGGCTTCACGCCGGCCTCGGCGCCCGCGGCGGCCGCCGCACCCCGACTCTCGACGCCCAATTTCCGCAGGACCCCGGCAACATGAAACTTGACTGTGCTCTCGCTGACGCCGAGGCGCTCCGAGATCGCCTTGTTGCGCCGTCCGGCCACCAGATGCTCGAGTACCTCGAACTCCCGCGGAGCCAGTTCCGTCAGGACGTCGCGGTTCGGTAGGGCGACGGGCGCGTCGAGCGGGATGGTTGCGCTGATCCGGTTCCCCCACCCGGGCGTCGACTCGGATTCGACGGTTCCACCCAAAGTCTCTACCCTCGAACGTAATTGGCGTTCCACGTCGATCACGTCGGCTTCACCACCACCGTCGTCGCGGATGTCGATCGAGAGCGAAGCCGCGTCGAGGGTCCAGGCCACCCGGATTCGCGAGAGCGTCTGCTGATCCGACAAGGCCAAGACCGCGCCGCGGACGACCGCGCGGGCGCCGTGCGCCACTTCACCGGGTAACCCACGCCCGTCGACGGGTGGCTCCACCAACTCCAACGCGATTTCCCGATGCTTGAGCAGCGAACGCAATTCCCCACGCATCCGCGCAAAAGCGGTGGTGGTCGACTCTTCGGCCAACTCGCGGTGCACGTCGACGGCCGAACGCAGGCCGATCAGAGCCGAGGCCGCAGTCTCCCTGGCCGAGGTTCGCGCACGTGTGTCGTCGAGATCCGCCGAGCGCAGCGTCGCCAGCATCGTCTCGAGGGTGGCCGCATGCACCTCCGTCATCTCTGCCACGGTGCGTGCACGCTCGGACGACGCTGCCCGCGACTCGGCGAGATATGCCGGGCTCGCGTTCCGGACCTGGAGCTGAATTCCGGTTGAAGTCACTGCGAACAGTGCCTGGATCAATTCGAGGGATGCTGTCTTCACCGGTACGGGGTGCGGTGTCAAAACGAGAAGCGTATCGGTTCGATCAAGCATCGCAAGCACTTCACGATCCCGGCCGGCGATAGCGCATTTTCCCCGAAATATCTGTCCGACAGTGAGATCCGTACGGATACGGTCGAGTTCGGCGATGGTCACACGATCGACGACGGCTGGATCCCCAGCGACCTTGCGCGGCCTACCGGTGCATTCACGGGTGAAGATCACCAGGGAAGTGTGCGGCGCCATGTCCGCGATCAACGTCGAAAATCGTCGGCCGATTTCGGGAAGTGGTCCCACCAACACGTCTCGAAGGGCGGTGATCAGTAGCGCATTGTCGGTGGTGCTCACCGTTCAACGATAACCATCCGGTTCACTGGTGCAGCGTGGTCTTCATGAGCATCACGTTGTAGTCGGACCACGTGGTGGCGAGAAAGTAGAGGTCCTGCCCCTGCGACCAGGGGTGCATGTACGCGCCGTAGAGTCCCGGAACCGCGTCGGTGCCGATCACGACGTCCGGTGCGCTCCACGGGCCGGTCAGGTCCGAGGCCGTCCGCAGCACCAGCGCTCCCCACTCGTTGGAGTACATCGCGACGAACTTTCCGAGATAGTTGTTGTACTGCACCGACAGTTCGCTGACATCCCCGTCGAGAACTACTGCAGCGGCAGCAGGATTGTTGGGGACCCATGCCTTTCCGTCCCAGTATTCGTACGCCGCGACGTCCGCGATGGAGGCTTCCTTGACTCGCGAGAGACGCCCCTCGCCAAAGCGTCCGGCGGGGGTGCCGAAGTTGTAGACGTAACCACCGTCTTTGACGAAGGACCCCATCTGGAAGTTGTCGTTACCTGTCAACGGCAGATTGGGCCGGGACGAGGCCGGTTCGATCTGCCAGGTCTCACCGTTGTCGTGCGAGGACGCGATCTGCGAGAAGTTGGTGACCCACTCGCCCGACCCTCCCCACGAACGTATCGACATGTAGTTGACGTACTGAACGCCGCCCACGGAGATACCCGTCGTCGGAATGCTGCTGGTTTCGACGCCGGTGACTTTCAGACTTCCGATGATCTCGCGCGAGTGATTCGGTCGGTCGGTCGGTGAGGAGTCGATGTTCATGCCGTCGGACAGATTTCCGTCCGAGCTACGGAACAGGACGTTGCTGCGCCAGTCGCCGACCACCCCGGAGCACAGAGGGTCAGATCCGATACCGACGGTGTCACCGAAAGCTGTCAGGACCTGACCTGCGCCGTTGTCCCACATGATGCCCAGATCCGTGCCGAGAACGTTGAACCGCTCGACGGTTTGGTTGGGGCTCAGCGCGCCCGTGATGTACTCGACCGCCGAGGTGCGGCCTTGCAATTCCGGCAGTTTGCCATCCGTGCCGTTGAGCCAGGGAATCGGATTGGTCGGCCCACCTGATTGATCCAAGCTCCCGGTGACATTGCAATCCCACGGGGATGCATTGGCCTGGGTCGCCCCCAAGACCGCGGTCGACGCGAGTACACACGTCACTGCTGCTGTCGATATCTTCCGCATCCGGCGCATCGCTCCCCTTTCGCGGGGGAGATCCGGACTCTACGAGGTGTGTTGCTCGACCGGATCGGTTCATCCACCCACGAGAACACAAGGTAACAGGTAAATCGGTCAATCAGGACAAAACGGGCTTATTCGGTGGAGATGGATTTCAACCATTTCTCCATCACGGCTGCGGCAATCTCGACCCCCTGCGACTCGGCTGCACTCAACTGCTGCATGAAGATGCGCGGACCGTCCGCTCCCAGCGAAGCATGCAGCGAATCGCGGTACTCGGCCAGTTCCATCCACTCGCGCGCCACCGCGGAGGACGCTTCGAGGTGAAACTGAACGGCGTAACTCTGCTTGTATCGGAAGAGTTGATTCGGATACTTGGCTGAACCAGCGAGCCGCACCGCGCCGTTCGGAATGTCGAAGGTATCCGAATGCCATTGCATTGCAGGAAATGTGGAGGGCAGATCTCCCCACACGGGATCTTGCCGGCCCTCGACAGTCAAGGTGATCTCCTCAACTCCGACTTCAGGCACAGCGCCCGTGTAGACGCGAGCACCCAGCGCCGCGGCGAGCAACTGCGAACCCAGACACACTCCCCACACCGGGACGTCGCTCTCGACCAGATCGCGAATGTATTCGATCTCGGATGCCAACCACTCGACCTCGCCCTGATCGCCGACGCCCATCGGCCCGCCCATCACGATCACGGCGTCGAACCGTCGATGTGCCGGAAGCGGGTCGGTGCCCAGAAGAACAGTCTGCACGTCTCCGTAGCTCTCCAGGACAGGCGAATACGCCGCTGGGGGTTCACACTGCGCGTGTCGTAGTTCCAGAAAATGCATGTAGGCAATTCCTCTCGAATCCGGTGCCGAAAGCCTATGGTTCTATTCGACATAAGGCACATCGACGGCGTCGGATGTGCTCTGCGCTCGAATCTCCGCTTTCATCGCCCCTTTACCGACAAGGAACGTCTGTGCGCGCACCACACCTCTTTTCGACATCGATTCGCCCGCCCTCAACTGCCGTTCGCATCGGACTCAGCGCATTCGCCTTGGCGTCACTTGCCGCGTGCTCAGGAACAAGCACCGACAGCGAGGCCGAATCAACATCCACCGCGACCACCACTGCAACCTCGACAACTCAACCCACGACGACTCAGGCTCCATTGACCACCTCGGTGATCGGTACGACGAATTCTCCACTGGCCACGACCCCAGTCGCCGCGGAAGTGACGCCCGCTGCAGCTCCCGCGGTCATGCCCAACGTCGTGTGCATGAATCTTCAAGACGCACAGGACACCATTCAGTCGGCCGGAGTCTTCTTCTCCAGAAGTGCTGACGCAACCGGCGCGGGTCGACGCCAACTGGTCGATTCCAACTGGATTGTCGTCGATCAGACACCCTCTGCCGGAAGTCCTTTCGGGGAAATCGAAGCCGTGCTCTCGGCCGTGAAGATCGGCGAACCGAACCCCTGCTGATCGGCTGAGTTCTCGAACTTCGCAATTCCGGGAACACTGCGCCTTACTTGACAACTACCTCCGACCTCCTTCACTGTAGTCAACATTACGAGTATCCAATATATTGGATGCGAAAGGTTGGATTGCAGCATGAAGGTGCCACGAATACGGCAGAGCGCCAGCTCTCCGGCGTCCATGAGCGACCCCGTCATCGGAATACTCGGAGGCATGGGGCCCGCCGCTACTGCCGACTTCTACTCCAAACTCGTTGCGCTGACACCAGGTTCGACGGATCAGGAGCACCCCAAAGTTGTCATCTGGGCCGATCCCACCGTTCCCGACCGGACATTGGCACTCACCGAGAACGGCCCTGACCCCACTCCGTGGCTGATCCGCGGTGCGCGCGTTCTCCGAGAGTCGGGCGCGACGACGCTCGCCATCCCATGCAATACCGCCCACGCCTTCCTGCCCGCCATCTCGTCCCAACTGGGACTTCCCGTCGTCCACATGATCGACGAAGTCGCTCGGCACATCCGGACGCTCTCACCCGCCGTCACATCCGTCGGACTATTGGCCACCACGGGGACGGTCCGCACCGGGTTGTATCAACAATGGCTGTCGGAATACTCGATCGACGTCCTGGTGCCCGGACCTGCGATCCAGGACGAACTGGTGATGCCGGCGATCCGAGCAATCAAGAGCGGCAACGTCGGAGACGAGACCACCGACAAGCTCGTCAGGGCCGCTGATCTTCTCGTCGAATCGGGCGCGCAGGTCGTCGTGGCCGGGTGCACCGAGATTCCGCTCGGACTGCCCGCCGACGCCACAACCTGTCAGATCATCGATCCGGCAACAATTCTCGCCCGCGCTCTGCTCCGGCGGGTTGCGGATGCCCGGAGACACCCTTCGATGGTCGTTTCGGGCTGACCTGCAGCAGGGAGGCTGCAGAGTACGATATCCAGTATGTTGCGTGGCGGTAAACCGGTTGAGCGAGCACGAATGAGCGACATCGCTCTCGAACGCATTCGCGAAGCGATCGTCACCGGTGAACTGGCGCCGGGCTCGAAGATCAAGGACAGCGAACTCGCCGAGTATCTGGGACTGAGCAGAACTCCAGTCCGCGAAGCACTCGCAAGGCTGGTCGACACCGGACTCGTGGAAGCGAAACCTGGTGCGTACACGCGCATCACCACCCTCGACCGCGGCGACGTCGAGGCAACACTCGCAGTCATCGAAGCTCTCGACCAACTGGCCGTCGTCACCGCTGTACCGAATCTCACCGACGAGATGATCGGGGCGATGCGTTCGGCCAACAAGGACTTCGCTGCCGCCGTCAAACGAAACGACATAGGCCGAGCCCTGACCGCAGACGATCGCCTACACAGCGTCATCATCGACGCTGCGGCAAATCCGCTGTTGAAGAAGCTGATTCACCAGGTTCACCCACAAATTCACCGCATCTACTACCGCAAGTTCTCGAGCCTTCTCGGCAGCCAGGACTCCGTCGACCATCACAACAAGCTGATCGAGCTGTGCGCAGACCACGATGCCGAGGCGGCAGCGACACTGTCGGCCGAACATCGACGCCATCTCGGCGGGCTGATCGGTGAACTCTTCGACGCCGACGAGTTCGCGCTCTCGGACTGACCGACGCCCGAATACAAGTTTCGGCGCTTGCCTATATTGGCCATTGCCGATATAAATGACTGGTGCATGCGTTCGACGTTCTCGGAGACCCAGTTCGGCGAAGAATCATGGAACTCCTGTCCAGCGGCGAGCGCTCGGCGGGTCAGATCGCCGAAGTCGTGGCAGCGGAGTTCGGAATCTCGCAACCGACCGCGTCCGGGCACCTGCGAGTGCTCCGAGAAAACGGATTCGCCACCGTCCGCAGCGAAGGCACCAGGCGTCTCTATGCCGTCGAGCCCGCGCCATTGCAAGAAGTGGACCAATGGCTCGACGGATTCCGGCAGTTCTGGAGCGGTCCTCTCGACGCATTGGCCACAGAACTCGCACGCGGGAAACGACGCGGCTCGAAGCGGAGCAGATCTTCACAACCGAATTCTTCCGACGAAGGAGACTCACAATGACCGAGATCGCGAACCAGGACACCAGCCTCACCGCGGTAGAGCGGAGCATGGGCAACCGCGAGATCGCCGAAGGTTCGGCTCGAACAGCCGTACTCAAGCGCCGCTACAACGCGTCGGTCGACGACGTCTGGGACGCCATCACGACCCCTGACCGCATCAACCGTTTCTTCCTTCCGGTGAGCGGAGACTTCCAGGTGGGCGGCTCGTACGCCTTCGAAGGCCAGGCAAGTGGCGAGATCCTGGCCTGCGACGCCCCACACCTGCTGCGACTGCAGTGGACACCGCCCGGCGATCGCGGATACAGCGATCAGGTCGAGATCCGGCTGACTGCAGACGGTCCCGACGCCACCTGGCTCGAGTTGGAGCACGCCTCCGTCGCCGATGTCTTCCGCAACGACCCTGACACCGGCTGCTACGGCGTCGGAACCGGCTGGGAAGGCCCACTTCACTACCTGGGCGAATACTTGCGCGGCACTCTCCCTGATGCGCCGAGCACCGAGTGGTACACCTTCGACGAAGCAGAGGAGCTTCGTCTGGCCAACTTCCGAGGGTGGGAGTGGGCAAAGATCGAGGCAGAGCACGGCGACCGATAACGCCCAATTCTTCGAAAACGGTCACAGGATGGCCGTTTGCTTTGTATCGTGACCGAGCTGGACGTATGTCCAGCAGTTTTGGTGGCTTCCTTTCGTGCCACACCTGCTTCGGTCCACGAGAAGAGAGCTCCACATGGCGCCACAACCCGTAGTCGACAACGCAGCCACGACGCGACGCACGCACATCATCCGGACAGTTCTCGCTGTCCTCGTCATCGCACCGCTGTCGATTGCGGCGTTCTACATGTGGGCACTGTGGGATCCGGGCGACACGGTCAACCGCTTGCCCGTCGCCATCGTCAACGCCGATGCGGGCACAGAACTCGACGGAACACGTCTGCAAGCCGGCGATGAAGTTGTTGCCGCACTCGTCGAGAGCGGAGACGTTGCATGGAAGGTCGTCTCGGAACAGGAAGCCGCCGACGGCGTCAACGACGGCACCTATTACTTCTCTGTCGTCATTCCGAAGACTTTCAGCGCGGATGTGGCCAGTGCCGCATCGGGTTCGGGCCGCAAGGCCGAACTCGACGTCTTGTACAACGATTACAACAGTCTGGTCGCCGGCCCGGTCGGTGAAAGCATCATCGCTCAGGTGCGCTCGGCGGTCTCCGAGTCGATCGGCGAGCAGTCCATCGACCAGGTGCTGGTCGGGTTGGGTGAACTCGGAACAGGATTCGGTGAAGCAGCAGCAGGAGCGCAACAGCTGTCCGACGGATCCTCCGAAGCGCTTGCCGGAACCAACGAGCTCTACGCTGGAAGCAAGGAACTCGCCACCGGCATGGGCGAAGCAAATCAGGGCGGCAAGGAGCTGGCCGCCGGAGCCGGCGAGCTGGCTGCCGGAGCTGGCGAAGCTGCTGCAGGCTCGGGCGAGCTGAGCAGCGGACTCAACCAGTTGGTCGGGGGCACCGACGAACTCGGCGCAGGCGCCCGACAGATCAGCGAAGTGGTCGACATGGTCACCACCCCGGTACTCGACCTCGCGGGGTCCTCGGACGCCGTCGTCGGTCAGATCGACGCCCTCACGTCGATGCTTCGAAACTCGGCCGATCCGGTCTCCGCCGGACTCGTCGAAGCCCTGGCTGGACTGCGGGCTTCCCTGACTGCACAACCGTCGGACGACGACGTGATCGGTCAGCTCGGCCAGCTTCGCGACGGCGCGCGGGAGATCTCGCGCCAACTCACCGATCCGAGCAGCGACTACCGTGGTGGGCTCCTTGCCGCCGCGGTCGGTGCAGGTGAACTCAACACCGGCCTGGGCCAACTGTCCGACGGTGCAGGCCAACTCGCTACCGGTGCACAGGAACTCTCCACCGGGCTGGGGCAGTTGGACACTGGAAGTATTGCGCTCCGTGACGGTCTCGGGCAGCTATCGGCCGGCGTCGGCGAGCTCGACGCGGGTAGCGCGGAACTCGCCACCGGTTTGTCCGACGGTGCCGCCCAGGTACCGCAGTTCACGGACGACGAGCGCGCCACCACGGCCAATCTCCTCTCTTCCCCGGTTGCCGTCGACGCGCGGAACAACTATCCCGCAGCCGGTTTCGGGCCGGGAGCCGTACCTGCCGTGATCTCGGTGGCACTGTTCCTGTGCGGAATTCTCACGTGGTTCGTCGTCCGCCCACGACGCGGACGTTCACTGAACTCGCACACCAGCGTGGTACGTGAGGGGCTGCGCCGCTACCGCATTCCCGCCCTGGTCACCTTGGTCGCGGCGCTCGTGTTGTCGGTGGTGTCACTGACCGTGGCAAACGTCGAACCACCTAGTGTTCTGGCGATGATCGCAGTGATGATCCTGGTGGGTGCCGCCGCGGTCAGCTCGGGCAGGCTCTTCACCGTTGTGTTCGGTGCCGTCAACGGAACCTTCATCGCTCTGGGCGCCTTGATGATTCAGATCTTCGCCTTCGGCGCGGTATACCCCATCGAACAGATGCCGACGGTTCTGCAGTGGCTGCACGCTCTGATGCCACTCACGTGGGCGCGCAACGCCATGCGCATGGTCCTTGTCGGATACTACGGCCCGAAATTCTGGGTGGCGGTAATCGCTCTGGCTGCCTTGGTGATCGGAGCCGTCCTGTTCACCATCTGGTGGCGCCGCCGACAAGAACCGCCGACCGACGCCGATGACGACGCGCCGATCACCGAGGAGATCGTGTACCTCCAGCAAACGCAAGCGTGAGCCGGATCAGCGAACGAGCGTCGTACGCATCAACATGACGTTGTAGTCGGCCCACGTGGTGGCAAGGAAGTACAGATCCGAACCACTGGACCACGGGTGGATGTATGCGGCGTAGATACCGGGAACCTCGACCAGATTGACCAGTGTCTCCGGTGCCGTCCACGGACCGACCGGACTGGGAGCGGTTCGCATCACGATCGAACTGAACGCGTCGGCGTACATCGCCACGAACTTGCCGAGGAACTCGTTGTACTGAACGGAGACCTCACCGATGCGGCCGTCCATGACGGGTACGGCCGCAGCGGGATCGGCAAGGATCCAGCCGTTTCCGTTCCAGTACTCGTAGGCGGAAAGATCGAGGATCGCCCCCTCGGGCACGCGAGAAAGTCGAACCTCGCCGGATCGTCCCGCGGGGGTTCCGTAGTTGTAGACGAACCCGCCGTCCTTCACCATCGAGCTCATCTGGAAGTTCTCGCTACCGGCGACGGGGGCGACACCCGCGGGAAGAACCCCACCGATGTTGGGGCGCAGAGTTTCCGGACGAGTGGTCCACGTCTCGCCGTTGTCCGAGGAGGTAGCAATCTGTGAGTAGTTTGTACTCCACTGCCCGGCCTCGCCCCAGTTGCGCACCGACATGTAGCTCAGATACTGCACACCGTTCACTGCGATGCCGCTCGTGGGGATGCTGGAGGCCTCGACGCCCGGAATCTTCAGACCGGAGATGATCTCACGCGCCTGACCGGTACCGTCCTTCGGCGCGCTGTCGATGCGCATCCCGTCGGCGAGTACCCGATCCGAGCTGCGGAAGAGCACATTACTTCGCCACTCGCCCACCAAACCGTCGCAGGTGGGGTTACGACTTAGCCCGGTGGTATCGCCGAAAGCCGTCAGAATCTGCCCCGCACCGTTGTCCCACATGATGCCGAGGTCGGTACCCAGGACATTGAAGCGATCAACTGTCTTGTTGGGACTGTATGTGCCGGTGACCTTTTCGATCGCGGTAGTACGACCGGACAGACCTGGCAACCCTCCGGTGTTGCCGTTGAGCCACGGCGCCGCATTGGCCGGACCACCGCTACTACCGACGCCACTGACTCCGACGCAGCCCGGCGCAGCCATCGCCGGCGAAGCCACCGCCGTGACGGCAGCAGCTGCCAGAGCAGCAACTACCCCGAACACCCCCAACGATCTCCCCGCGCGAAACATGACTCCCCCATGGCCGGGATTGTTGGTGTTGTCGTCGTTCCCCCCCCGAACCTCGGACAATCTAGCAACTGCAGTCACAGATAACCCAATCAGACAAAGACGCGAAAAGGCCTGAAAGTCATAGTAGTTCAGACTTTCAGGCCTTTTGGGACAGAGGAGATCGGTCAGTAGGTCAGCGCGCTCCGCTCGCACCGCCGTCGAGTGGAATCACCGCGCCGGTCAGATAAGCCCCGGCACGTGAAGCCAGGAAGATGGCAAGACCTGCGGCATCCTGGGGAGTTCCGACCCGGCCCAACGGGACCGAGTCCGCCACAGCCTTTGCACTCTGTTCGTCCTCGAGGAGGAATGCCATCATCTTCGACGGGAACGGGCCCGGCGCAATGGCATTGACCGTGATCTGTTCCCCCGCAAGCGTTGCCGCGAGCTTGCGCGTCAACATGTGCACCGCAGCCTTACTGGCTCCGTACGAGAAGTTCTCCGAACCCGACACCACGAGTCCGTCGATCGATCCGATATTGATCACGCGCGCGGGATCTTCCGCCGTGGCGGCAGAACGCAACTGCGGCAATAGCTTCTGCGTCAAGAGGAAGATTGCCTTGACATTGATGTCGAAAATCTTGTCGAAGCCGGCGGCCGGAAAATCGTCGACGGGAGCTCCCCACGTGGCACCGGCGTTGTTGACCAGTACGTCGAGCGTCGGCGAAATCTCGGCGACCTTCGCAACGAGGCTCTCGATCCCCTCGTCCGTGGACAGATCGGCCGGATGCGAGATGCAGGTGCCGAACTCCGAAAGCTCTCGCGCGGCTTCGTCACAGGCTTCGGCTTTTCGGGCCGAAATGACGACCGTCGCTCCGCCTTCGACAAACCCGCGAGCGATCATGTATCCGATGCCGCGTGATCCACCGGTGACCACAACGGTCTTGCCACTGACGTCGAACAGTCCCTCGATCAAGCTCATGCGACCTCGAAAAGCCCGGCAGCACCCATACCGCCGCCGATGCACATGGTCACCACCACGAGCTTGGCTCCGCGCCGTTTTCCTTCAAGAAGAGCATGGCCGACCAGACGAGCCCCCGTCATTCCGTACGGATGGCCGACGGAGATACCGCCGCCGTCGACGTTGTACTTCTCGGGATCGATCCCGAGCTTGTCGCGGCAGTACAGGGCCTGAGAGGCGAAGGCCTCGTTGAGTTCCCAGAGATCGATGTCGTCGACCTTCAGCCCGTGAAGATCCAGCAGACGCGGAATCGCGAACACCGGTCCGATGCCCATCTCGTCGGGAGCGCAACCCGCGACAGCCATGCCACGGTAGATACCGAGAGGAGCCAACCCGCGGCGTTCCGCCTCGCCTGCCTCCATCAGAACCGACGCCGAAGCGCCGTCGGAGAGCTGAGACGAGTTGCCCGCAGTAATGGACGAATGAGCACTGACAGTCCCGTCGGCCAGAACCGGTCGCAGACTCGACAGCCCTTCCAACGTGGTGGAAGCGCGGTTGCCTTCGTCGCGGGTCAGCGTCACGGACTCGCTGCGGATCTCACCCGTCTCCTTGTCCTGCACCTGCTTGATCGAGGGCAGCGGGACGATCTCGAGATCGAACCGACCTGCGTCCTGGGCCGCTGCGGTCCGCTGCTGGGAGACGAGCGCGAACTCGTCCTGCTGCTCGCGGGTGACTCCGTAGCGCTCGGCGACGATCTCGGCCGTGTGCAGCATCGGCATGTAGATCGACGGCTTGTTTTCCTTAAGCCACGGATCAGCCGCGCGGAAGTTGTTCATGTGATCGTTCTGGACCAACGAGATCGATTCGACTCCGCCGCCGACCGCGATCTGCATTCCGTCGTCCACGATCTGCTTGGCTGCGGTTGCGATGGCCATGAGACCGGACGAGCACTGACGGTCGATCGTCATTCCGGAAACCGAGTCCGGAAGCCCGGCCCGCAGTACCGCTTGCCGCGCGACGTTGCCGCCGGAAGAGCCCTGCTGCAGCGCGGCGCCGAGGATGACGTCCTCGACCTCGCCGCCCTCGAGGCCCGCGCGCTGAACTGCATTCCAAATGGCATGTGCAGCAAGCTCTTGAGCCTGAGTGTTGTTGAACGCGCCGCGGTACGCCTTACCGATCGGGGTACGGGCGGTGGAAACGATGACAGCTTGCCTCATCGGGGAATCCTTTCGTCGAACACGAAGTGCTGTGCGCCTTTATTAACCGCCGGGGGTTAATAAAGGCGCACAGCAAGAATCAGGGCTGGAACACGACGCGACCGACCGTGGTGCCGTCGCCGAGGCGACCGATACCGTCGGCAACGTCCGTCAACGACAGCCGCTCACTGATCAGTGGTTTGACCAAGCCGGCATCGGCGAGCCTGGTGAGCTCGACGTGGCAGTCGTCGATGGCCTGCTGGTTGTAGGCCTTGTACAGCCCCCAGTGCAGTCCGATGATCGAATAGTTCTTGATGAGAGCGTGATTGAGTGCCGGCTGCGGGATCGTGCCACCGGCGAAGCCAATGATGACGATCCGTCCCTCGAAGGCGATGCACTTGGTGGACTTCGCGTATGCGTCGCCGCCGACCGGATCGAAGACCACGTCGGCGCCCTTGCCGCCGGTGAACTCCTTGACCGCTGCCACGAAGTCCTCACTGTGACGGTCTACGACGAGGTCTGCGCCGAGCTTGCGCGCGTACTCGGCCTTGTCCGGGCCGCCGACGACACCGATCACCTTGGCGCCTGCCGCCTTGCCGAGTTGCACTGCCGCACTACCGACACCACCCGCAGCAGCGTGGACCAACAACGTCTCACCCTCGAGCAGTTGGGTGCGGCGATGCAGAGCGAACCACGCTGTCTGATAGCCGATGCTCAGAGCGGATGCTTCCGCGTCGTCGAGAGCCGACGGCGCCGGGAACGTGTTGTTCTGATCCAGTACCGAGTACTCGGCGAATCCGCCGGACGGCAGACTCGGATTACCGATCACCCGGTCCCCCACTGCGAATTTGGTCACCGATTCACCGACCGAGACCACTTCACCACACAGTTCGACACCGGGTGTGAAGGGCAGCGGCGGCTTGATCTGGTACTCACCCCGGCACATGAGGACGTCGGGGAAGTTGGCCGGAGCCGCCAGCACCTTGACCAACATCTCCGTCGCATTCGGGGTGGGATCCGCGGTCTCCTCCAACGCGAGCACATCGCGGGGTTGACCGAGTTCGTTGACGCGCCAAGCCTTCACAGCAATTCTCCAGACAGATAGTGGGTGAGTTTCAGGACGAGATCGGGAGGTCGACCAACTCGGCGAGGCGTGCCCGATGCTGATACGCGGTTCCCAGCGACAGCTGATCGCTCTTCGCCCGTTTGAGGTACAGGTGCGCCGGATACTCCCACGTCATTCCGATACCACCATGAAGTTGGACGCACTCCTCCGCAGCATGAACCGCGACGCCGCTGCAGAATGCCTGGGCCACCGTCGCTGCGATCGCCGCATCGACGTCGCCGCGTGCATAGGTGTCCGCCGCATATCGTGCTGCCGCTCCCGAAGAGCTGACTTCGAGCCAGAGATCGGCGAGGCGGTGCTTGATCGCCTGGTACGAACCGATCGCCCGGCCGAACTGCTTGCGCTCCTTCACATACGCGAGAGTCGTTTCGAGGCACCACTGAGCTACAGCGAACTGTTCGGACGCCAGCAGTGCGCTTCCGCAGAGCAACGCTTCCTCAACCGCTTGCGCCGCGTTGCCGCTGTCGACCTGCACCGACGACGACCCCGAGAACTCGACGTCCGCCAATCGGCGCGTCATGTCCAGGGACAGAACCGGCGTGACAGTAACGTCGGCGATCCGAACGGTGTGCAGCTCAAGGCCGCTCTCACCGGCAACCGGAACAACAAGAACATCGGACTCGGCGACGCCGGCAACCGTCGTGACGCTGCCGACGAGTCCACTCGCCGTTACCTTGACAGTAGGTGTGAAAGTGCCTGGTGCAGTGGATAACGGGACGACTAGAGCAGCCGTCGAATCCCCCGCTGCCAATTGACCGAGCACCTCGGTCTCGCCGGCCTTCAGCAACGCCGTCGTCGCCAGCACCGCGCTGGTGAAGAACGGAACGGGAGCGACCGCACGTCCGATCTCCTCCATCACGACCGCCGCTTCACGCGTCGACGCACCTGCCCCGCCCAGTTCCTCGGGTACCAGCAGTCCCGCCAAACCGAGTTCCGACGCCAGCGACTTCCACAGCCCGGTGAAGTCGGCGGACACGTCGTCGTACGCCGTGACCACGGTGTCGGCGCCGGCCCGCTCGCTCAGCAGTCGTCTGACGCTGGCTCGCAGATCTTGTTCGGTCTCGGAGTACAGCAGATCGGCGCTCATCGGGGTAGGTCCTTCCAGGCGATGTCCTTGTCGACGCGATGCTCGGGCGGCAACCCGAGTACACGTTCTGCGATGACGTTGCGCAGGATCTCCGACGTTCCGCCCTCGATCGAATTGCCCTTGGCTCGCAGGTACCGGTATCCGGGTTCACGCCCGGTGAAGTCGACGGAATCCGGTCGACGCAGTGTCCAGTCGTCGTAGCGCAGACCGGCTTCGCCGTGCAGTTCGAGGTCGAATCCAGAAATCTGCTGGGCCAAACCGGCAAACGCGAGCTTCATTCCCGAGCCTTCGGGGCCGGGCTGGCCGGCGGCGAGCTGCTGGCGCAGTCGCTCACCGGTCAGACGCGCAACTTCGGATTCGGTCCAGAGCCGCATCAACTCGTCGTGCATCGCCGGGTTACGCAGCTCGGGCTCGTCACGCCAGGCCTGAGCGACCTTTCCGATCATGCCTCCCTCACGCGGTGCGCCCGAACCGATGGCAACACGCTCGTTGTTCAGGGTGGTGGTCGCAACCTTCCACCCCTGGCCTTCGGCTCCGAGGCGATTGCCGTCCGGAATTCTGACGTCCGTGAGGAATACCTCGTTGAATTCGGCCTCGCCGGTGATCTGACGCAGCGGCCGGACATCGACGCCCGGGTCGGTCATGTCGCAGATGAAGTAGCTCAGACCCGCATGCTTGGAGCGCGACGGATCGGTCCTGGCCACGAGAATCGCCAGCTGCGCATTTTGCGCGCCCGACGTCCATACCTTCTGCCCGTTGACTATCCAGTCGTCGCCGTCGCGGACGGCGCGGGTAGCGACGGCCGCGAGGTCCGAACCTGCGCCCGGTTCACTGAACAGCTGGCAGTAGACCGTCTCCGCAGTCCACAACGGGCGCAGGAACTTCTGCTTCTGCTCCTCGGTGCCGAAGGCAGCGATGGTCGGTGCCGCCATGCCCAGTCCGATCCCGTTCTTGCCGGTGGCCGGGCCCGGTGCACCGGCGGCCTCCAGCTGAGCGTTCACCTGACGCTGAAAGCTCTGCGGTACACCGAGTCCCCCATGACCTTCGGGGAAATGAACCCACGCCAGTCCGGCGTCGAATCGTGCGCCGAGGAAGTCCGATACCGACACGCTGTTCGGATCGTTCTCCGCGAGAAGCGTGTTCACCTTCTCGGTGAGATCACGCGATACTGCCTCTTCGTCGAAAGCCATGCCCATTCCTTCGGTTCGAGCGGTGAGCGGACGGTCAGTCCTTCGGTCCACCGGCGACGTAGACGACCTGACCGGAAACAAAGCCTGCGCCTTCGCTGACAAAGAACGACGCGGTGTGCGCGATGTCCTCGGGCTGTCCGACGCGATTGACCGGAATCTGCGAAGCGGCAGCGGTCTTGAAGTCCTCGAAGCCGACGCCCATGCGCTCGGCCGTTGCGGCGGTCATCTCGGTTTCGATGAATCCGGGGGCAATAGCGTTCGCGGTCACGCCGAACTTGCCCAGCTCGAAGGCCAATGTCTTGGTGAAGCCCTGCATTCCGGCCTTCGCAGCGGAGTAGTTGACCTGTCCGCGGTTGCCGAGAGCCGACGTGCTCGAGAGGTTCACGATGCGGCCGAACTTCGCTTCCACCATGTACTTCTGCACCGCACGCGACATGAGGAACGCTCCGCGCAGGTGGACGTTCATCACCGAATCCCACTCGGCAACACTCATCTTGAACAGAAGGTTGTCGCGAGTGATACCGGCATTGTTGATCAGCACGGTAGGTGCACCCAGGTCTGCGGCCACACGATCCACCGCTGCGGCGACCGAAGCCTCGTCGGAGACGTCAGCGCCGACGGCCAGCGCCTGTCCGCCTGCGGCCTTGATCGCGTCGACGGTTCCGGCACACGCCGCTTCGTCGAGGTCGAGCACGGCGACGGCAAAACCGTCTTCCGACAGTCGCTTCGCTACTGCCGCACCGATTCCGCGTGCTGCACCCGTGACAATTGCGGTTCTACGTTCCTGGCTCACTGGCCCTCCATACTTTCGTGATTCGACGGACACCGGACGATCTCGTCAGATCCCGGCCTGATCTGCAATTTCCCTGGCTTTGGCGACCAAGGCGTCAATACGTTCCACGGTGGGAGTTCCGCTCTCGGCGGCATTCTGCGGTTCGTCGCGGGCGCGACGCATCACGCCCTCGGCGATCACGGCAATCTTCCACAGTCCCAACGTGTGCCAGAACTTCAGCGCAGCAGGATCCCGTCCGGTGGCCTCGAGATAGATCCGGGAGATCTCCTCTCGCGAGGGGAATCCCGGGAGTGCCGACGCCGGGAAATCGCCGCCGGTATTCTCACCAGCCGCCGGCCAGTACGCCAACAAGCTTCCGACGTCCGCCAACGGATCACCGAGTGTGCACAGTTCCCAGTCGAGGGCCGCGACAACTTCGCCGTTGCTCGCCGAGGTGATCACATTGCGTAGGTGAAAGTCGCCGTGCACCAACGTGGTTTCAGTGTGATCCGGCTGGGCTGCAATCAGGCGTCGGGTGAGATCGTCGAGATCAGGGCATTCCCGCGTCTTCGACTGTTCCCACTGACCACCCCACCGCTTCAGCTGCCGCGCGGCGTAGGGCTTGTGACTTGCCAAGTCGTCGAGACCTGCCTGCTCGAGGTCGACGGCGTGTATCTTCGCCAGCGTCTGAGCGAGCGAGATTCCGATTGCCCGGCGACGATCTTCCGACAACGCCTCCGCAAGAGGCATTCGGTCCACCACTTCGCCGTCCACGAATTCCATGAGGAGCAGCGGAACTTCGGTGACGGCAGGATCCTCGGTCAACCCGAATACTCGCGGCGATGGCACGTCGGTGGATTCGAGAGCGCTCAGGATTCGAGCCTCACGCGCCACGTCGTGAGCCGAGGCCAGCAGATGCCCCAGCGGTGGGCGTCGTAGCACCCAGCGATTGCCGTCCTGATCGCGAACCAGGTACGTGAGATTCGATTGCCCCAAGCCGATTCGATCGAAGGACAACGGCCCGGAAAAGTCGATCCCCAGGCCTGCGATCCACCCGGTGACCGCTTCGGTATCGAGTCCCACTACTCCGACGCTAGCCACCGACGGACGCTCCCTGCCGGAACGGGAGTGCGTCACCCAACAACTGGCCACCGTCGATGGTCATGATCTCGCCGGTGATCCACTGGGCTGCATCCGAAACCAGGAAGGCAATGGCAGTGGCCACGTCCTCGGGTTCACCGATGCGGCCGAGAGCAGTCGACGCGGACACCGCTTCTTCGTGTTCTTTCCACAGAGCTTCGGCGAGTTTGGTTCTCACCACTCCCGGCGCAACGGCGTTGACACGAATCTTCGGTGACAACTCGAGCGCCAACTGCTTGGTGATGTGGATCAGAGCAGCCTTCGACGCGTTGTACGTACCGATTCCCGCCTCGAACGCCATGCCGCCGATCGAAGCGGTGTTGACCACGGAACCACCGTGCTCGCCCATCCAGGCCCGCGCTGCGAGGCCGGTCCACAGGACTGGAGCCCACACGTTGACGTCGAAAGTCTTGGCGAAGCGCGAGTGATCCTGGTTGATGATCGGCCCGAACGACGGGTTGGTGCCCGCGTTGTTCACCAAGATGTCGAGACTGCCGAAACGCTCGATCGTCTGCTCGACGCACTTGCGTGCAGCATCCTCGTCCGTCGCGTGAGCGCCGACGCCGATCGCGTTGCCGTTCACCTGCGCGGCAGCCGCATCTGCGGATTCCTGTGAGCGCGAAGTCAGTACGACGTTTCCGCCCGCCGCCGCAATCGCCTGCGCGGTCGCGAGGCCGATGCCCCGCGATGCTCCTGTGACGATTGCCGTCTTACCAGTGAGATCCAGTCCTGCCATGTCAGTTCGCCTTGACTTCGCGGTACTTGCGCAGTTCCTGCTTGGCGATGGCGCGCTTGTGCACCTCGTCCGGGCCGTCGGCCAGGCGAAGGGTGCGCATGTGGGCGTAAGCCATCGCGAGCGGGAAGTCGTCGGTGACGCCGCCACCGCCGTGAACCTGGATGGCGCGGTCGATGATCTTGAGCGCGATGTTCGGTGCCGCAACCTTGATGGCTGCGATCTCGGTGCGCGCTTCCTTGTTGCCCACCGTGTCCATCATGTGTGCGGCCTTGAGTGTGAGGAGTCGAACCATCTCGATGTCGATACGAGCCTCGGCGATCCAGTCCTGGATATTCGCGTTGTCACTGACGGGCTTCCCGAAGGTGATGCGGGTGGATGCCCGCTTGCACATCAGTTCCAGTGCGCGCTCGGCCATTCCGATTGCACGCATGCAGTGGTGGATGCGGCCGGGGCCGAGGCGGGCCTGGCTGATCGCGAATCCTTCACCCTCACCGGCGAGAATGTCCTTGGCCGGGACGCGCACGTCCTCGAAAGTGATCTCGCCGTGTCCTTCGCGGTCCTGGTAGCCGAAAACCGGCAGGTTGCGCAGGATCGTGACGCCGGGAGCATCGATCGGCACGACCATCATCGACTGCTGACGGTGGGTGGCGGCATTGAAGTCGGTCTTACCCATGACGATCAGAACCTTGCAGTTCTGGTGCAAGGCGTTGGAAGCGAACCACTTACGGCCGTTCAGCACGTACTCGTCGCCGTCACGGTCCATACGGAGCTGGATGTTGGTGGCGTCGGAGCTGGCAACCTCGGGCTCGGTCATCGCGAAAGCGGAACGAATTTCGCCTTCGAGAAGCGGCTTGAGGTACTTCTCCTTGTGCTCGTCGGTGCCGAAGAGCGTGAGCACCTCCATGTTTCCCGTGTCCGGAGCGGCGCAGTTGGTGGCCTCGGAGGCCAGGTGGCTGCGGCCCATGATCTCCGCGAGCGGTGCGTATTCCAGATTGGTCAGGCCGGGGCCCCATTCGGGATGGGGATGGAAGAGGTTCCACAGCCCGCGGGCCTTGGCTTCCTTCTTCAAGTCGTCGATGATCGGCGGCTGAAAGTGCGGGTTACCGGACTCACGCATCTGCTCTTCGTAGACCGCTTCGGCCGGGTAAACGTGCTTGTCCATGAAATCGAGCAGTTCGGCCTGGTACTTCTTGGTGCGATCCGAGAACTCAAACACTGACATGTGAACTCCTGACAGAGAGGGAAGGAAAATTGGGGGCTCGATGTTCGAGATGGCTGTTGACACCCTCGACGACATCCGGGCCGTGAAATGCGTTCAGCATCAGCGATTCCGCACGCCTGGCGGAATCGGTGAAGGTCGAGTGCGCGTCGGCACTCATCTGAGATTTGATGACGGAGAGGGACGTCGGCGAGCAGTTCGCCGCGATGTCCTCGGCGTAAGCAATCGCCGCATCCAGAACGTCACCGCCGGTGACCAGGTGGTCGACCAGACCGATGCGGTACGCCTCGTCGGCGTCCACCATCCGGCTGGAAAGCAGAAGATCGACTGCTCGACTGTGCCCGACCAAGCGGGGCAACATCCAGGAGATGCCGTACTCCGCAATCAGGCCTCGACGCGCGAACGCGGTAGTGAATCGTGTTGCGCTCGAACCGAAACGAACGTCGCAGTACAGAGCCTCGACCATTCCGAGCCCGGCAGCGACGCCGTTGACGGCGGCGATCAGCGGCTTGCGGATGGTGGTCGGGAAATGACGGTCTCGCGGCCGGACAAGATCACTTTCGGAGACTTCGCCGACGTTCTTCAAATTGCCGAGGTCAGCCCCCGAGCAGAATCCTCGGCCGGAGCCGGTGACAACAATTGCTCGGACACTAGGATCTTCGTCTGCCACGGCCAGAAAGTCGTAGTACTGATCTTCGAGCTCGTTGGTCCACGCGTTGAGAACGCGGGGCCGATTGAATGTCAGAACCAGCACCGCTCCTCTCTGCTCGGAGAGGACGAGTTCCTCGGTCATCGTGTTCCCGCGAGGAGCGACGCCTGGTACCGGCGCATCCCGCGCAGCCAACGGTCGTAGTCGGCGCCCTTCTGCCGGTACATGTCCAGCACGTTCTTGTGCGGAAGGATGAGAAATTCTTCGGCATCCACTGCCGCAAGAACGATTTCGGCGCATTCGGCAGGCTCGAGAACATTGCCTGCCGCAAGCACGGCTCCGGTTGCGGCCTTGCCGACCGGATCGCCGGAGTTCTCACCTTCGTAGAGAAGCTTGGTGTTGACGCCCATCGGGCACAGGCAACTGACGCGTACGCCCTGATCTCCGTAGGTGATCGAGAGCCACTCGGCAAACGCGACCGCGGCATGTTTGGTCACCGAGTACGCGGCGGACCCGACCTGACTGAGCAAGCCGGCCGCAGAGGCCGTGCTGATGAAGTAGCCCTCCCCGCGCTCCGTCCAGCCGGGGACGAGGAGCCTGGCAGCGCGAATGTGGGCGCGAACGTTGACGTCGATCGTCGTGTCCCAGACGTCTTCACTGATGTCGAGGCCCATGCCACCGGTAACGCCGGCATTGGCGAAGTAGAGGTCGACCGGGCCGAATTCCTTTTCCGCCTGCGCGATCAGACCCGCAATGACCGTCTCGTCGGAGACGTCGCCACCGGCAGACACGGCCGCTCCGGGACGCTCCGCGTTGATCGCCTCTGCTACTGCCGAAGCTGCTGCCCCGTCCAGGTCAGCCACTACGACGCGAGCACCCTCGGCAGCCAGCCGCTCGGCCAGTGCACCGCCGATTCCCCCGCCGCCACCGGTGACAATTGCTACCTTCTGGGCAACCTTCATGAGCGATTCCTCTCGCTTGCGTCATACCTACGCGCTGACAGTGATCCACGTCTCCCCTCATGTATAGTTGAATCCGGCGTCAGTTTCAACCGTCGAATCGCGACGGTCACCCGAACGGCCCGTTCCGTCCTCCTGAACTGCGAGTAAAGGGATAACGATGACTGAAAACCAATTGCCCGTCCGCCCGTCCACCTTCGCCGAGCTCGAGAAGCTCATCGGCCAGGAACTTGGCCCGACGGAGTGGTACGACATCACCCAGGAGCGCATCAACGCGTTCGCCGAAGCCACAAACGATCATCAGTGGATTCATGTCGACCCGGAACGAGCCGCATCGAGCCCGCTCGGCAGCACGATCGCGCACGGACTCTTCAGCCTCTCGCTGGGCCCCCAGTTCTCCTACCAACTCATCCACTTCGACGGCTTCGCCCACAGCCTCAATTACGGCTACGACAAGGTTCGCTTCCCCGCTCCCGTTCCCGTGGGATCCCGGGTCCGCATGCGCGCAACCGTCGTGTCCGCGGAGCAGTTGCCCGGCGGAATCCAAGTGAAGATGAGCCAGGTGGTCGAGCGCGAGGGTTCCGACAAGCCCGTCGTGGTCGCCGAATCCGTCGCTCGCGTCGTCGAAAAGAGCTGAACCGAAAAGAGCTGAACCGAGACTGGGACGCCCGGCCGCTCGAACATCGATGCAGCCGGGGCGGCCCACCTCGTCAGAGACGGTCGGGGAACTTCAGAGCGTTCGCCCACAGATCGGTCACAGTGGCGACAATCTGATCGAACTCCGGTGAACGCCCGTCCACCTCACCCTCACGAAGGGTGAACAGACTGTAGGCGAGTCGACTCACCATGCCGGACAGAGCAATCGACGCCGTCATCGGATCCAGCGTCGTGTCCGCGATGCCGCGGGACTGCAGATCTGCAATCCCGCGGGCATTACGGCGTATGAACGCATTGGCACGCTCGCTGCGGAACTTCCGGAACTCCGGGTCGATGTGAGCTACCTGCTCCATGAGCCCCATCAACTTCGCATTGCGTTGATACGCGGCCAGATACGCTCGATTACTTGCCTCGAGCACGGCGTACGGATCGTCCGCGCTCGCAACGCGTCCCATGCCCGGGTGCATCATGTCGTCTCGCGCGACCTCGAGGACGGCGGCGAACACCTCTTCCTTGTTCGCGAAGTACGTGTAGAACGATCCCGTCGCGCAACCGGCTTCTTTTGCGATGTCGATCAAACGTGCATCGAGATAGCCACTGCGCTCGAAAACCTTACGGGCAGCAGCAACCAATGCCGCACGCGTGCGTGTCCCCCGCTCGGTGGTCGGTCGATCCCGGAGCAGCGCGGGCGGAGCCACCGGTAAGGCGGCAATTCGCGATTCGTCGTCGAGCACGGTGCGCTCCTCATCCTTCCGATCAACATCATTTTCGGGACAATCCCAGCAGACTCGATGTTGACGCCGGATTCAAGTGTACGCTCTGGTGAGACCCAGGACACACAATCGGTCGATTCCTCCCGAAAGGCAGAACCATGGTTAGCGTTCTCGACCCGGTGACCCGTCACGCGGAAGCCACTCCGGAAAATATTGCAATTCGCGGCACGGATAATCATTGGACATACCGACAGCTCCACGACGCGTCTCTGGCGTTTGCCGGCCGCATTCGCGACGAAGGGTTGAGCATCGGCGACCGGGTTCTGCTCGCGGCGCCGTCGGTGCCTGAATTCATCGTGGCGTACATGGGGATTCAGGCTGCAGGTTGTGTCGTGGTGCCCATCAACACGATGTCGGCGCAACCCGAAGTCGAGTACGTACTGGACGACGCCGAGATTTCGCTGGCGATCGCCTGGCACCAGCTCGGTCCCGCAGTTCAGGATGCAGGGAGTGCGCGCGGCGTCCCGGTGTGGACGCTCACCGAAGAATCGGCGAAGGCCGACCATCCACCGGCAACGGTGGTCGACCGCGACACAGCGGACACCACGGCGATTCTCTACACCTCCGGTACCACCGGACGTCCGAAGGGCGCTCAGCTGACAGTCGGGAATCTGTTGTCTGCCGGTGAGATCGGCGCCGAGAGCAGCCGCGGAAATCCCTCGGACCGCACCGGTACCGGACTGCCGCTCTTTCACATCTTCGGCCAGGGTTCGGTCATGATGGCAACCTTCACCGGCGGCGGATCACTGTCCCTGCTCGCCCGGTTCGACCCGGCCGCCATGCTCGACCTGGTGCGTCGGGACAAGCTCACCATCATGGCGGGCGTCCCCACCATGTGGAATGCCATGCTGCACGCCGCAGCCGACGTGGACAGCTCCGACTTCGAACAACTGCGGATCGCAATCTCCGGTGGCGCATCACTTCCCGGTGAAGTCGCTCGCGCCTTCGAAGCACGGTTCAACTGCACAATCCTCGAGGGCTACGGCCTGACCGAGACGAGCGCATTCGGAACTTTCAACAGCATCGACCGCGTCGCAAAGATCGGATACACCGGCCGCGCCGTACCGCGCACCGAGGTCGAGGTCCGTGATCACGACGGAAATGTCTGCCAGGCAGGCACAGTGGGCGAGGTATTCATCAAAGGACCGACGGTCATGAAGGGCTACTGGAAGCGCCCGGCCGACACGGCCGCCGTCCTGTCCGACGACGGATGGTTCCGCACCGGAGACCTCGGCGAGACCGACGCCGACGGTGACCTTCGCATCGTCGACCGCGTCAAGGACCTCATCATCCGCGGTGGATACAACGTCTATCCAGGCGAGGTCGAAGAGGTGCTCTACCAGCACCCCGACATCATCGAGGCCGCGGTGATCGGTATACCCGACGACTACTACGGCGAGGAGGTTGCGGCGGTGGTGGCCGTGCGCCCAGGCTCCGACCTCGAAGCAGATGACGTCACCTCGTGGGCTCGGGAACGTCTGTCCGCCTACAAGATTCCGCGGGTGGTCCAGTTCATCGACGCGCTCCCGAAGGGTTCGACGGGAAAGATCCTCAAGCGATCGATCGACCGCACCGAACTCCTCGCCCAGAAGCAGAACTGAAAACACAGGTGAACCCCGGCGAGATTTCGCCGGGGTTCACCTGTCCATGCGCTCAGAGTGCGTCGAAGTACTCGATCTGCGGGGCGCCTGCGAGGAAGGGCGCCATCGCCTTTCCCGCGGCCTGGAAATGCTCGGACGATCCATGGGCCTTGATCGCAGCACTGTCTTGATACAGCTCCATGAACTTGTACGAATTCGTATCCGTCTTCGAGCGGATCAGTTGATACAGAACCGTTCCGGGCTCTTCCGTGCGCACCTTCTCGGCAAGTTCGGCGACTACGGCTTCGAACTGTTCGCCGCTTCCGTCTTTGACAGTGATATCCGCGATGACAGCAATCATTCATTCCTCCAAAAGTGTTCCAGCAGTATTCGAGTGTTACCGAGAACCTACAGTTTCACTGCATGGGCAGTAGTCCGAACGTCGATTCCAACTGACTGCGAGTGCTTTCCGCATCGGTGTGGAGAATGCCGGCGATCCCCAATCGTGCCGCGCCGTCGAGGTTCTGTTGCAGGTCGTCGATCATCACGGCGCCTTCGGGCGCTACACCCAGCCGCTCACACGCGATGGTGTAGATCTGACGAGAGGGCTTACGAATCCCGACTTCCGAGGAGATCACCACTTCGTCGGCGAGGTCCTCGAGCACAAAACCCGCGTAGCAATCACGCCCGAAAGCATTGGACACGAGCGCAACAGGGTGACCCGCCGCTCGGACGTCCGCAATCAGTCGCACCATCTCTTCGTCTCGGACAAGCCCGGCCTGCATACGGTCGACCAATCCTTCGCTGTCCACGACGGCGCCGTGCGCTCGTAGCCGTTCCCCGAATCCTGCTTCGAAGGCCTCCTGGTCGATCTTTCCGGATTCGTGATCGGAGAGCAGTTTTTTCGAGACGTCGTCGCGGGAGAGCAGGGTCAACGGAAGTCGTGGGTCGCCGCCAAGCGAGGCCCCGAAATCTTCGAAGGCCCGCAGCACACTGGAGGTGAGAACTCCACCGAAATCGACGAGCACTGCCGTACGCGTGGGTGTCATTGCTCCATCAGACACCAAACATGAACCCGGCGTCAACATCAATTTCGGCGTAGCGAGAATTGCAAAGTGTTGATCCACAACCGGTTGACGGTATCGAGCAGACCGTCGAAGGTCACTCCGGCGGCGCCGTCCTCGCCGCCGCGGGATACGAAGTACCCGAACGCAAGTCGACTGATCATCCCGGAGAGTGCCCGAGACGTCAGTAGCGGATCCAGATTCGCGTCCGCCAGTCCGGCCTTCTGCAGCTTCTCGATACTGCGCGCGTTGCGTCGAACAAACGCGTCAGCACGCTCGAGGCGGAGAACCCTGAACTCCGGATCGATGCTTGCTACCTGCTCGAGCAGTCCCATCAGCTTCGCGTTCCGTCGGTACGCCTCGAGGTACGCGCGGTTACTCGCCGCGATGACCTCAGCAGGATCCGCGCCTTTCGGAGTGTGCGGCATACCCGGATGCATCATGTCTTCGCGTGCCAACTCCATCACTGCCGCGAAGATCTCTTCTTTGCTCGCGAAGTAGGTGTAGAAGGTACCGGCCGAGCACTGCGCCTCCACAGTGATGTCGATCAGCCGCGAGTCCAGATAGCCGGACCGTTCGAAAACGGTGCGGGCCGCATCGATCAACGCTCGCCGCGTACGCAAACCACGCTGAGTGGAGGGGAGTTCCCGTGACACTGTCGACGAAGCATCTTCGGAGCCTGTGCGTGCTGCAGCCATGCTCCAGTTATACGTCAGACGCCCGCTACCGGTGACCGATAGCGGGCGTCTGCTCGAAACCGAAAGAGTTACTTGGCGTACAGGTGCGCGCCCGGAATTGCGTTCGGATCATCCCGAACTTCCTTCGGGTTGGTCTCTTTCAGCACCCAGGCACTGAAGAAGGTCACCAGACCCATGAGGGCTACGAACACGGCAACCCATGTAGTGGTCCCGGTCTTCGCGATGAGTGCCGTCATGATGAACGGAGTACCACCGCTGACCGTGATCGCCGCCAGCTGGTACGCCAACGATGCTGCCGAGTAACGCACGTTGGGCGCGAACAGCTCACCCATGTACGCAGCGATCGGCCCGTAGGTCATCGACTGGAACACGCTGCCGACTGTCACCGCGATGAAGAACAGCGGCAGGGACTTGGTGTTGATCAACCAGAAGTACGGGAATGCCCAGACCACGATCGCCGCGGCGCCGATCAGGATCATCGGACGACGACCGATCTTGTCGGACATCTTCCCGGACCACAGCACCACGCCGACTGTCAGCAACGCGCTCAGGAGCGAGATGATGAGCAGTGAGTTCCGCTTCAACCCCAGTTCGGTTGTGCCGTAGCTGAGCACGCCGGCGATGCTGATGTAGAACAGTGCATTGGTGGCGGCCAGAAGTCCGCAACCGAGCAGAATCTTGCGCCAGTGATCCTTGAGCGCCTGCGCCAGTGGAGCCTGAACGACGACGTCCTTTTGGTTCTTCTTGGCGTCTTCCTGCAACTCGAGGAATTCCGGCGTGTCCTCGACCTTCGTCTGGATGTACAGAACCACAGGGAAGAGCAGCGCGCTGGCGAAGAACGGAACTCGCCAACCCCAGCTCAGGAATGCATCATTGGAAATGGTCGCGGTCGCGACGAGGAAGACCAGGTTGCCCAGCACTACACCGAACGAGACACCCATCTGACCGAAAGTGCCTGAGAATCCGCGCTTCTTGGGACTCGCGGATTCGGTGAGGAGAAGGACGATTCCGCCCCACTGGCCACCGCAGGCGAGACCTTGGATGAATCGCAGTGTCACCAGAAGAATCGGAGCGACGACGCCGATTGCCGACGCACTCGGGATCGCGCCGATCAGGAACGTCGCGACGGCCATCAGCAACAGGCAGGTGACGACAGCGGGCTTACGCCCATACTTGTCGCCGAAGTGTCCGGCGACCAAACCGCCGATGGGGCGGGCAACGAAGCCGGCCCAGAACGTACTGAACGAGAGCAATGTGCCCATCAGTGCGGATGAATCGGGGAAGAACACATGCGGAAAGACCAGTGCCGCAGCCGTTCCGTACAAGAAGAAGTCGTACCACTCGATGGAACTGCCGAGCAGTCCCGCGCCTAGAAGTTTGCGGTGCGCTTTCTTCTTCTTCCGTTCCTGATCGGACAGGCCCCCTGCCTGCGTGTTCGAATCCACTGCCGATCTCGTCATGGGTTACTCCTCGATGGGTCGGACGCTCGTCGCGCCGGGAGTTGAGAAGCGGAACCGGGCCAGAAGTAGAAACTGACACCAACTTCAACTCTGTGGCGTTGCGATCAGTCTGCGATACAAAAAGAGTGATGTCAATCACTGAAATGCATTGCCGCATAGGGGACTAAACCCCCTACCGATGCTCGTCAGCCACCACGACGAATGGCCGGCTCACCTTGTCGGCGGCCGGCAATTCGTTTGTCAGGCAGATCTAGTTCGGTACCCGCAGTTCACGACGAAGAATCTTGCCGCTCACTGTTTTCGGGAGGTCATTCATGACCTCGACGATGCGTGGATACTTGTATGCTGCAAGCCTTTCCTTGCAGAACTCGACCAGATCCTCGGTGGTCGCCTCGGCACCGTCCTTGAAGGACACGAAGGCCTTCACGGTTTCGCCGCGATACGGATCCATGACACCGACGACAGCAGCCTCTCGTACGGCGGGGTGTTCGTAGAGAACATCTTCCACTTCGCGTGGCCACACTTTGAAGCCCGACGCATTTATCTGATCCTTCATCCGGTCGACGATGTAAAACCAACCGTCGCCGTCCATGAATCCGATGTCGCCGGTGTGAAAACGCCCGTCCGGCATGGCATGTGCGGTCTCGTCCGACTTGTTCCAGTATCCGAGTGCAACCTGGGGACCGGAGACCACGATCTCGCCGTACTCCCCGACCTGTACCGGCTTGTCGTTCTCGTCCACCACCTCGGCGTACGTATTCGATACCGGTACGCCGACAGCAACGGCCCCCGACGCCGGATCTACCGGCGCTTCACGCGAATTCGGCACCACGATTGCCGGGCTGTTCGTCTCGGTCAGCCCGTAGCCGTTGTGAATGTAGTGACCGAACTTCGCCCGGAACGCTTCCAACGCCGCGTGCGGGATAGGCGCGCCACCTGAATACACCGACTCGAGAGAGCTCAAAGATTCCTTCGAGACTGCGGCGCTGTCCGTCCACGCGATGAATACCGTGATCGCTCCGATGATCGCGGTAGCCCGATGCTCCGAAATTGACTCCGCTGCAACGATGGGATGGAATCGGCAGGTCAGAATCGTGGGCGCGCCGGCTAGGAGTGGAGCCGCGACGTGCCCGATCAACCCGGTGATATGGAACAGTGGCGCCACCGCGAACATCGCGCCGCCGGGGCGCAACCCCAGCCAGTCCCGATAGATCTGCGCTGCGAACACGACATTTGAGTGCGTGTTCATCGACCCCTTCGGCGGGCCGGTTGTCCCTGACGTATAGGGAAGGTAGGCAAGGTCTTCCGGGGACAGATCGACCTTCTCGGGCTTCTGCCCTCGATGAGCCTCGATCAATTCCAGTAGATCCGGAAATCCATCGTGCCGAATCCTGGACGCCGAACCGAAGATCCGTTCATCGTCGCGCGACTGAAAATCCAGTTCCGACGTGGTGATCACCCGTCTCACTGCGGTGCCCTCGGACGCAGTCGCCACGGTCTCGGCCGAGGACTCGAGACAGATGACTGCCGCCGCTCCGCTGTCGGCCAGTACGGTGGACAGCTCACGGTCGCGGTACATCGGATTGACCGGAACGACGACGGCACCGAGCTTCCAGACCGCGACTGTCGCGATCACGAACTGCGGAACATTCTGCAGGACAAAGGAAACTCTGTCTGCGAACCCGATTCCATCCTTGGCGAGGGCTACGGCAAGCGCATCCGACATCTCGTCGAGCTCGGCAAAGCTGACGGTCCTGTCGAAGTACCTGATGATCGGGGCAGTGCGATCGCGCTCCAGCGAAGCACGGAACATCGCGAGGGCGTCGACGTGCTCGATGTCTACGTTCGGCGGAGTGTCGGCGTCGTAATTGGCGAGCCAGGGCTTGCTCTCGTACACGTTGGTCATATCTCAGCTCTCGAAGTACCGACGTGGGTTGTCCACCAGCATCGCCTTGACCTGGTCTTCGGTGACACCACGTTCGAGCAGCGCCGGAATGACATCATCACTGATGTGGGTGTAGTTCCAGTTCGGAAGTGCCGCTTCTCTTGCAGCACTGGGGAAGTAGTCGATGAAACACGACGCGTCATGTGCCAGAACCATCTTCTCCGCGTAACCGCGACGGGCCATCTCCACCACCGTGTTGACACGATCCTCGAACGACAGGAACGGTTCGAGACCGAAACGGTCCATCCCCAGTAGCGAACCGGCATCGGCCAGCGCACACAGATAGTCGAGATCGGTGGTGTCGCCGGAGTGACCGATGACCACCTTGGTCAGATCCGCACCCTCTTCGGCCAGAACCTTCTGCGCGACCAGCCCGGATTCAGTGTGCGGATTGGTGTGCACGGTGATCGGCACTCCCGTTTCCACCTGCGACTGTCCGACCGCGCGCATGACCCGCTCGACGCCGGGGGTAAGGCCCGGCTCCTCGATAGCGCACTTCAGGAAGGAGGCTCGGACACCGGTTCCGGCGATTCCTTCCCTGATGTCCTTGACGAACAGTTCGACCATCGGCTCGGGGCCGTCGAACAGCAATCCCGGTCCGGTGTAATGGAATTGGAAGGGAATGTCGTTGTAGGTGTAGATGCCGGTAGCAACGATGATGTTGAGATCGACCTGCTCGTTGATCCGGACGATTCGCGGAATGTACCGGCCGAGGCCGATCACTGTGGGATCGACGATCGTGCTGATTCCGCGGGACTTCACCTCGGTCAGCTTTGCTACTGCGTCCGCTACCCGCACTTCCTCGTCCCAGGGTTCGGGGTAGTCGGGGTAGTTCTGGCGCAACTCCTCACCCAGAACGAAGACATGCTCGTGCATCAACACCTTTCCCAGATCGGCTGTATCCACCGGCCCACGAACGGTTTGTACTGAACTCATCGATCGAACCCCTGACTGTGATCGCCATCACTAACATGAGACAATGAGCTAGTGTGTCTCACGTGGCCAGGTTCGTCAATAGGCTCGATCCCCCGAGGCTCACCATTTTTCAACGGCCGAAATTGTGCAGTACCGGACAACCGGAGAGAATGTCCCGATGCCTACCGACCTCGAACGCCGACGCGCGATCGACACCGCCGCGAGCATGTACCTCGCGGAGGAACCACTCGACATGTCACTGCTCGCCGAACGTCTCGGCGTAGGCCGCGCGACGCTGTACCGCTGGGTCGGCAACCGCGACGAACTGCTCGGAACAGTGCTGGCCGAGGCCACCGAACGGACATACCGAAAGGCGATGTCACAGGCGTCGGGGCAAGGTCCGGAGTACATTCTCGACGTCTTCGGCCGCGTTATGCGATCGGTGGAATCGTCGACAGAACTGCGCGCGCTGACCAAACGCGAACCGATGGTGTTCATCAAACTCGCGATGATGCCCGGCTCCATCGAATCGATCTCCGCCTCCATCACCGCCGAAATCTTGCAGTCCCAGGTCGACGCCGGCCAACTGACGATCACGCTCTCGCCGCAAGTGCTGGGCGAAGCCCTCGTCCGCATCTGCGACGTACACCTCTACGCCCCCCTGCTCGGCCGAGAAAAGGCCGAGATCGAGACGGCTCTCGACCTGATCGCACTGCTCCTCGGCGTCACCCGCAACTGACACGCTTCGACCGCGTGAACACTACGGCGACACACCGGCCACCCGAGTCCTCAGACGTCTGATGAGTTGTTACTCTTTCGGTACCCACCCGAGAGGCAAGCCGTGTCCGACGACCACACAGGATTCACACTTCGCAGTGGTCCGCTGGTACCGCAACTCGAACAGTTGCTGCGCGGGCGAATCATGCATGGAACGTGGGCGCCGTCCGAGCGCATACCGAGCGAGGCGGCCCTCGCCGTCGAACTCGGCGTCGGGCGTTCCTCGATTCGCGAGGCAATCCGCCTCCTCGCTCGCGACGGACTACTCGAAGTCCGACACGGCGTCGGAACCTTCGTGGCTGCCGCGTCCGAACTCGAGCACGTCGACGAATTCACCAAACTTCTTCGACGCTCGAGGATCCTCGAGGTCTTCGAAGTCCGTCGCGCACTCGAGATCGAGGCCGCCAGACTGGCCGCGGAGCGGGTACAACCCGAGGACCTCGACGGCCTGCGGCGTCGGCTGACCATGCGACACAGTCATTTCGAGGGTGATGTCGAGAAGTTCGTCGACGTCGACCTCGACTTCCACACCGAAGTCGTTCGGCTGTCCGGAAACGCAGTTCTGCTCTCGCTTTTCACGTCGGTGCGTCCACTCCTTCGTGAATCCCTCGTCGAGATGATGGCCCACGAGGCCGGCGTCCCCGACACCTCACATGCCCATGATCAGTTGGTCGAGGCCCTTCAAGACGCCGACCCAGAAGCCGCGGTAGCGGCAACTCGAGCAAACATCGACACCGTCCTACGACGACTGCGTGTGCTCGACGCCTAAGAGAGGTTAGTTCTCGTGCAACACCCCACCGGCACAGTTCTGTCGACCGAACACGTGGATCTCGTCCGCGACGGCCGATACTTGTTGAAAGACATCAACATTTCGATCGAACCCGGACAACACTGGGTCCTCCTCGGCGCGAACGGCGCGGGCAAGAGCACGCTTCTGAGCCTGCTCGGAGCAACCGCCCACCCGACTCGCGGTTCCGTTTACGTCCTCGGCCACAAGTTGGGCCGCGTCGACATGAGGGAACTGCGGATGGACATCGGGCACGTGAACCCTCGTCACACGATCGGAATTCCGATCACCGTCCGCAACGTCGTGATCACCGGCCTCACCAACACCACCGAGGTGATGCCGCGCTGGTCACCGACGCCGGAGCAAGAGGCTCATGCCGACGCACTGATCGATCTACTCGGAATGAGTCCGCGTTCAGACGCGCTGTGGCCCAACTTGTCCCAAGGCGAACGGGGACGAACCCTGATCGCCCGCGCACTCATGGTCGAACCGCGCCTGCTTCTGCTCGACGAACCGGCGACCGGGCTCGATCTTGCTGCACGCGAACAACTCTTGTCGGCACTGGACGACCTCCGCAATCAGAACCCGTCACTTGCCAGCATCCTCGTGACGCACCACATCGAGGAGATCCCCAGCACCACCACACATGCTCTTCTGATCAAGGACGGCGTCGTGACCGCCAGCGGCCTCGCCGAGGATGTGATCACCACCCAGAACATCAGCGAGTGCTTCTCGCATCCCATCGAGATCGAGCGTCGTGGTGGTCGGTGGAATGCTCAGTCGCGGCCACGCGAAAGAGTGTGACCGACAGTAGTTTCAGAGACGTCTGGCGCCGGGTCCCTCCCGGCCCAGTTCGTCTCCAGGGTTGAGCAGGTTGCATGTTTTCAGTGACAGACACCCGCAGCCGATACAGCCCGTCAGTTCGTCCTGCATCCGGTTGATGGCCTGCTTGCGATCCTCGAGGCGCTGATTCCACTCCGTGGAAATCTTGCGCCAGTCTTTCTTCGTCGGAGTTCGCCCCTGCGGCAACGATCCGAATACTTCGGCAACTTCGGCCAGGGGTATCCCGAATCTGACTGCCAACTGGATCAGCGACACCCGCCGGATCGAATGCCGCGGGAACTTCCTCATATTTCCTGCCGTCCGCTCCGCAGGAACCAGACCGAGTGTTTCGTAGTAGCGCACAGCCGACACGGCGACGCCAGTGCGCTCCGATACCTCGCCGATCGAGAGAAGTTCGTCACTCTTACGGATCATTCTGCCTCCCAATGGCTGCGCGACATTGACCTGAAGCGCACTCGAGATTCTACCTTCGACAACATGCACTCCCCCACCGATGCTCCCGCCGGAACCTGGCGGCAACTCCTGAGCGGTCGATACCTCGGCACCGCTACCGTCCTCGCAGGCGGCGTTGCGCTCTACGCGACCAACGTCTACCTGACGACCAGCCTGCTTCCGACTGCCATCGACGACATCGGCGGTCAGCAGTACTACGCCTGGACCGCGACGGTCTTCCTCATTGCTTCCGTCATCTCTTCGATGTTGGTCACCAACGTCCTCGCCGCCAGGGGACCGCGCGGGGCCTACCTGATCGGCCTCGCGATCTTCGCGCTCGGCACCGTTGTCTGTGCGGTCAGCCCGACGATGGAATTGCTGTTGGTCGGCCGCACGATCCAGGGTTCGGGCGGTGGCCTGCTGGCCGGTCTCGGTTACGCCGTCATCAATGCCGCGCTCCCCAGACATCTGTGGACTCGCGGGGCCGCGCTGGTTTCGGCGATGTGGGGAGTCGGCACCTTCGCCGGCCCTGCAATCGGCGGTGTCTTTGCTCAGTTCGGAGCCTGGCGATGGGCTTTCGGCGTCCTGGTCATCGCGACGATCGCAGTCGCCGCTCTCGTCCCCAGCGCGCTACCGGCACATGAACCGGGCAGCACCACCAGTAGCCCGGTGCCGGTCCTCTCGCTGGCATTGCTGACTGCGGCAGCTTTGCTGGTCAGCGTTGCCGGAATTCTGTCCAACCTCGCCGTGACCGCCGCAATGGTTCTCGCCGCTGTGCTGCTACTGATCGCTTTTGTCGCCGCTGACCGTCGCTCGCGCCACGGCGTACTACCGCCGTCGACGTTCAACTCGTCATCTCTCAAATGGGTGTACCTGACCATCGTCGTCCTCGCCGTCGCGTCGACCGTCGAGACGTTCATTCCACTCTTCGGGCAACGACTTGCCGGCCTGGCGCCTCTCGCGGCCGGATTCCTCGGGGCCGCACTCGCTCTCGGCTGGACTCTCGGCGAAATCCCGAGCGCCTCGGCCACGACCCCTCGTATCGTGCGACGAATCGTTGTCAGCGGTCCGATCCTCGTCGCGATCGGGTTGGGCATCATGGCAGCATTTCTCACCGAACACGCCGGCGCCGGTGCGATGGTCGCGTGGGTGATCGGACTGCTGTTCGCCGGCGTCGGAATCGGCATCGCCTGGCCTCATCTTGCAGTCGGGGCGATGACCTCGGTCACCGATCCCGGAGAAGGTGCGCGTGCCTCGGCTGCCATCAACACCGTTCAGCTGATCGCCAATGCCTTCGGTGCAGCCCTGGCCGGAGTGCTGGTCAACATCGGCGAACCGTCGACGCTTCGTTCTGCGCAATTGCTTCTCTTCACCTTCGCCGCTGTCTCGATCATCGGCATTGCCGTGGCAGCTCGCGCACTTCCGCGAACGCCCGACAAAATCGGCAGCCCCGAAATCGTTCACGACGCTCGCTAAACTGTGAGAAACCCACACGGAGGAGTTGGCCAGTGACAGAACCGGATCCGGGCACAGTGGAAACCGACTTCCCGAAGACGGGAGCTCCCGCACAGCGCGCGCTGATCGCAGCGGGTTACACCCATCTCGCGCAGCTGACGTCCGTGTCCGAGAAGGAACTCGGCGCTTTGCACGGGATGGGACCGAAGGCCTTGAGGATTCTGCGCGAAGCACTCTCCGAACGTGGTCTGAGCTTCGCCGACTGAGCTCTCACATCAGACCAGGCTCGCCCGCACCTGGTTGCCACCTTCGCGCTTCGCTTCGTACATCACCGAGTCCGCGACGCGGAAGAGTTCGGCAAAAGCAGCGTCGACTGACTCACCCGGATTCCGGGGCGCGGTGCGGACCGCCATTCCGATGCTCGCGCTCGTCGGAGGGTCATCGTTCGCTCCGTCCATCGCGGAGCGGATCTGTCCTTCCAGCCTGGAGATCACGCTGACCGGTACCCGTTCGACCACGACGAACTCGTCACCGCCCATACGAGCAGTCAAGGCGGACTGGGTTGTCCACAAACGGATGCGCAGTGCAGTTCGCATGATCGTGCTGTCTCCTACGTCATGGCCGTGAACGTCGTTGATCGTCTTGAAGCGATCGAGGTCGATCACCACTACGAGCAGTGCATCCGCTTCGGTGACCGGAGCGCCCATCAAGTCGTTCACCCGACGCGCCAATCCGCGACGGTTGAGCAGTCCGGTCAACGGGTCGATGTCGGAGGTAGTGGCATCCGAACCCAGGACCGCCAGAACAATCTGTGACACAACAGGAATCACGATGATCGTAGCCAGCACAACCGAGATCTTCGCCAGTCCCAAGCCGACGTCCGCTGCTGGCCCGAACAACAAAGTCCACCCCGAAAGCACCGTGACGGTCGAGGCGAAGACCAAGTGACCGACTTGGAGTTTCGGATTGTGGAAGAACGCGATGTAGCCGCCGATCGACGCGAAAACGACGCACGCGATGAGTCGTCCCAGCGGTTCCGAGTCGGTTGCGGCCGCCGCCGCAATCGCGACGTCGGAACCCACGACAAAGGTGTACGACCACAGCGGCGTAGGCGGAAACAGCCACCAGATCAGGGCCGCGCCGAGGCACAGCGCGATGACCGCCAGATTGACCGCTCGCCCGAACGTACCTTGCGGACCGACGTCACTGAATCGCGCCGACAGCAACACCAGCCCCATCCAGAATGCTGTTCCGCCGACCAGTGCCCGGCAGGAAGTCAAGAACCCGCGGTCCTCGAGGTACCTGCTGAAACTGTGGAACTGGTCCGGCAACTGCCACCAGCGCATGACGACGTCGACCAAACCGTTCATCGCCGATCAGCCGATGCAGCTCCGCAACTTTTGGGCGTACTTCGACGAAACGGACTCGCTGATTTCCCCCCGGAACACACTGGCATATCCGGCAGCATAGTCAGCGGCGACAGACAAAAACCGTTCTGCCGGATTTGAATCGGTCGATCAACTCAAAGCGTCGTAGGCCGCCGATACGTACTGCGCCGATCTCTCGGAACCGAGCAGACCCGGCCCCATCTTGTTCATCACGTACGAGAACGTCATGCGCTTCTCGGTGTCGATGATGATCTGCGAGCCACCCCAACCTCCCCAGAAGCAGATTCGCCCCTCCGGAATGAACGGGACGGACTCGGGCGTCGGCAATCCGAATCCGACGCCGAAGCGGACCGGCACGCCGAGGACGAGGTCGACCCCGTACGACTGCTCCTCGAAGATCTTGTCGATCGTTTCCTCCGACAGCAAGCGAACGTCACCGACCTTGCCACCGCACGCGATCACCGATTGGATCCTTGCGAGTGCCCTCGCATTCGAATGACCGTTGGCCGCACCGATCTCGGCGGCGCGCCACCCGTCGGTCCACGAACCTGTAGCGTCAGCCGGCGGCGCGGTGAATGTCTTCACCATGATGTTGTCCATCCCGAGTGCCGCGATGTCGATCGGCAAAGGCGGTGGCGCAATCACATTCGAGACTCGCCCGTATTCCGACTTCGGCAAGCCCAGGCGGAAATCAGCATCGAGCGGGCCGGCGATTTCCTCGTCGATGAAGCTACCGAGGGTTCGTCCGTCGATGCGCCTGACGACCTCGCCGATCAGATGGCCATAGTTGAGGGCGTGGTATCCGGATGCCGTACCCGGTTCCCACCACGGAGCCTGCGTCGCCAACCGGGCGGTGGCATATTCGTCGTCGCAAATGTTCTCGAGGGTGAACGGTTGATCCCACCCCGACACACCCGAGGTGTGCGACAACAGTTGCCGGACCTGAATTCGGTCCTTGCCCGCTGCTGCGAATTCCGGCCAGTACTGCGCGACCGGGGCGTCGAGATCAAGCAACCCGCGGTCGACGAGCATGAGCGCGGCCAGTGCGGTCACGGTCTTGCTGCAGGACCAGACATTGGTAACGGTGTCGCGAGACCAAGGAGCAGTGTGCTCGACGTCGACCCAACCGCCCCACATGTCGACGACGGATTCGCCGTCGATCGTCAGTGCGATCGCTGCCCCGACGTCCTCGCCGGAATCGAGATTGCGTGCCAGCGCCTCCTTCAAGCCAGAGAATCGCTGGTCACATACGCCTTCGATGTTCGCCACTGACAGCCTCCACAGGAATGATGAAACTTGACGTCAACTTCAACTACGTTGAGTATGTGTCCGATTCACCTGTGGTGTCAATCACTTCAAGTGCCAGAGTCGGCTCAGACCAACGGGATTCCCTTGGCGATGCGCCGACGCAGATCCCAGAGATAGAAGTTGTAGGGAAACATCCGCAGAATCTTCGGGCTGAACCGATTGACCAGCGCGGCGACGCGCATGGATCGGTCGAAGTTACGCTGCTGACGCGCTGACCACGGGAGCCGCATTTCGTCACGAAAGGCTTGGGGCAGGAACCCTGTGGTGACAAATCGGTTGAGCGGACCGACCACGGGATGCAACAACTTCGGCGTGAAGGTCGCCGACGCGATCCCGTAGAGATGCTCACGAATCGTCTCGTCGATCGCCACCTTGTCGAGGTTCTCGTTCCAGTAGACCTCGAACGCATCCCGGTCCGCCGGCCACATGTCGCGTCGCATCTGAAGGGTTGTACCGAACGTGGCGCTGCGCTGATAGAACGCATCCCCGGTTACCGGATCGAGATCCCCGTACAAGATTTTGTAGACGTCCTCGAAGCCTCGGTACAGGCAGGCGGCTACCCACAACTGCAGTTCGGGATCGAACGCGTTGTATTCGACCGCGCTGTTCTCATCGGAGCGAACGTGCTTGTGAGAGCCGTTGACTGCGCGTCGGTACAGCTTCTTTTCTTCGTCCGTCGCCAGGCTTGCGACGGCGAGATACGTCAGCGTCGTCCGGGTTCGCTTCACCGGATGCCGATCCAACCGACCCGTCTCGACCTTGCTCTCATACACGCCGTACCCCACCGCCGGGCGCGCCAACTGCATGATGACGTTGGCGCCGGCGGCCAACAGTCCGAGCCCGGACATCGCCTTTTCAACCTCGGCGTCGATGTCGACCGCCCGGACGCCGACCGCTCCGATGCCGCCTGCCACCGCTTCCTCGCGCCCGTCCATCGAATCCCTACTCACCGTCATGGCAGAACCCCTTCGAGTCGATATCTGCGAACGCATGTTCTCAGATGAGTGAAACGCCGAAATGCCGAGATGTCAAGCAATCTCGGGATGCAAAGATGGTCTTCATGAATGACCAACCGCGTTCGTACGGTGGCGTCGACGGCGCGCTCCGCATAGCCCAACGACGGGAGGCGCTGATCGAGGCCGGTCTGGAACTCATGGGCTCCGCCGAGCCCGAACTGACGGTCCGCGGAGTGTGCAAGAAGGCCGGTGTCGCGGCGCGGTACTTCTACGAGAGCTTCACCGATCGTGATGCTCTGATGTCGGCCGTCTACGACACCGTCATCACGGACATCGCCGTTTCAACCCAGGCTGCAGTGGACGCCGCCGAGACCGAACGCGGCAAGGCGCTCGCTGGAATCGCGAACATCGTCCGCACTATCGCGAACGATCCCCGTCGCGGACGTCTACTGTTCTCCAGCGCCCTGACGAGCCCTGTCCTGGCCGAGAAACGCCAAGCGTCGACGACGATATTCATCGGTCTCCTGGCCGCCAACGCGAAGACCTTCTACCGATTGAACGACAGCGGTCATCTGACCCTGACGGCCACGTTCCTGGTCGGCGGCCTGGCGCAGACCCTCAGTGCATGGCTCGACGGGTACATCGACGTGACGGAAGAAGAACTGGTCGCCGAATGTGCGGCGATCCTGCTCGCACCCGCCCTGCCGCCGTCTTGAGCTCCTGCATTCAGTCCCAGATCCCGATGTTGTCGAGGTGAGCGAGAAGTCGAGCAGCGCCGTCGGAGAACTGCAGACTCATCTGCGCGTCCACCTGTTCTCGATCGTGCTTCTCGAACGCCGCGATCAAAGCATCGTGGCTCGATACCGCAAGCTCACCCCAGCCTGGATCCGTCGCGTAGAGACGAGCAGGGGTGTACCGAATCGCGCCGAACAGGAACCATGCCAACTTCGCACCACCCGCAGCGCGATTGATCAGGCGATGGAACTCGAATTCGCACTGCTCGATCGCAGCTGCATCCGAAGCGTCGACCGCCGCTCGCAAATCGGCATTGAGTTCCGCGAGTTCCGCGAGTTGATCAGCGGTGATGCTGTCCATCGCCCGCAACGCCAGCTTGACCGCGATCTGCCCCTGCAACCAGAAGATGTCTTCGATGTCCTGGCGACTGAGGGGCGAGACGAGATAGCCGCGATGCGGAACCAACTCGACCATCCCCTCGCCGCGTAATGCGACGAGGGCTTCTCGCACCGGCGTGACGCTGACCCCGAGGTCGGCCGCCGTTTCGTCCAGCCTGACGAACTCGCCCGGACGGACCGAGCCGGACATGATCAGGTTGCGAACGTGGTTGGCCACGTCCTCCGACAACTGTGGCCGTCTCCTCAGCTCAGATGTCGCTCTCCGAGTGCGTGCAGACGTTGCCACAACCGATCCTCACAGTCCGTACGTTTTGCCGATGATGTCTCGCTGAATCTCGTTGGTACCACCATAAATGGAGGACACAAGAGTCTTTCGCACATGGTGCTCCATGTCGAACTCAGTCGCGTAACCGTACCCACCCATCATCTGCATCCCCTCGAGCGCGACCTTCTTGGCGGTCTCGGTCAGCTTGAGCTTGGCCATCGACGCTTCCCGCGGGAACATCTTGGTCGGGTTGGCGTCGACCATCCTGGCCACGCTGTAGACCAGCAGACGGCCGCATTCGATCTCCGTGGCGAGATCCGCGATCCGATGGCGAAGCGCCTGAAACGATCCGACCGGACGGCCGAACTGCTTACGCGTGGTGACGAATTCGAGGGTGTCGTCGAAAGCGCGCTGCGCGGTCCCGAGCATCATCGCCGCGAGGATGAGGCGTTCGATGTTGAGTCCGGCCATGAGTTGACGCCAGCCGTTGCCGACTTCCCCAACCACCGCGTCCTCGGGCAGGAATGTGTCGGTGAAGTAGAGATCGTTGACCTCCTTGCCGCCCATGGTGTCGATTCCACTGATCTTCAATCCGGAGATGTCGGCCGGGACATGGAACATCGTCAGGCCCTCATGCTTGCCTTCACCTCGGGATGTGCGAGCCACCAGAAGGATGTTCTCGGCGAAGTGCGCGTTGGAGCACCACGTCTTCTGGCCGTTGATCAGCCACCCACCGTCGACCTTCTCGGCGCGGCAACTCAGATTTCCCACGTCGGAGCCCGCTTCGGGTTCGGACATCGAGATCGACTGAGACGCGCCACGGACGATCCCGCCGAGCACTGCCTCCTTCTGGGCCGGACTGCCGAACTTCTCGTATGCAGCCCCGGTGATGACGGTCGGGCCCAGTCCACCGATCGGCGCCATACCCTTGGCGGCTTCCTCCAGGAAGATGCACAGGTCGACCGTGCTTCCGGCGGATCCGCCGTATTCCTCCGGGACAGTCAGCCCGAGCCATCCCAATTCCGCCATCTTCTCGTAGAACGCCTGGTTGTGGTTATGGGCGCCATGATCGGTCAGCAGGTCTCGCTGCTCACGGGTACCACTTTCCTTCTTGCAGAACGACGCTACCGACTTGGCGAAATCAGACTGCTCCTGCGTGAAATCCATGTACATCGAAAACTCCCGAGTGAGATGAGGCTGGAGGCTTGTCGGAGCTCGGTCCGACGCATACTGTGACTACCAGCACAGTAAATCACATCACATATATGTGATGCACCGACATGTGGAGGATCTGAAGAACATGACAGAACAGCTCGGCCGCCAGAGCACGTCCACGTCGACAGATCCGAGATCGGACGATCACACTTTCGCGAGCCTCGACCCTCGCAATGATTCCGTGGTCGCGCAGCACCCCATTGCAGACCAGCAGGAGATCGAGAAAGCGGTCGCCGCAGCACGCACGGCGTCGAAGTGGTGGGATCAACTCGGATTCCAAGGCCGCCGGAAGGTGCTCGGCAATTTCCGCGCCGCGATCGCCACTCACGCCGAATCGATGGCGGCGATCATTTCCGCCGAGACCGGAAAACCCAGCGACGACGCACTACTCGAAGTCATGCTGGCCGTCGAACATCTCGACTGGGCGGCACGAAACGCACAGAAAGTGTTGCGCCGCAGACGCGTCGGTGCAGGACTGATCAGCGCCAACCAGTCTGCATCCGTCGGCTACCGGCCGATGGGCGTCGTCGGCGTGATCGGCCCCTGGAACTATCCGCTGTACACACCGATGGGGTCGATCGGCTACGCACTGGCCGCCGGTAACGCCGTCGTGTTCAAACCGAGCGAACTCTCACCAGGCGTCGGCGTCGAATTGGCCCGGCTGTGGGACATCGCGGCACCCGGACACCCTGTCCTGCAGACCATTACCGGCGACGGCAAAACCGGAGCACTTCTGTGTTCGTCCGGCGTCGACAAGATCGCATTCACCGGTTCGACCGCTACCGCAAAGCGCGTAATGGCCGCCTGCGCGGACACCCTCACTCCCCTGGTCGCCGAATGCGGTGGCAAGGACGCCATGCTGGTGGACTCCGATGCCAACCTCGATGCGGCCGTGAGCTTCGCGGCATTCGGGGCAGTGGGCAACGGCGGACAAACCTGTGCCGGCGTCGAACGAATCTACGTCGCAGCGCCCGTGTACGACGCCTTCTTGTCCAAGCTCACCGCCGCGCTTCGGGACGCCCACGCCGGCGCCACCGACAGCTCGACCTACGGGCCGATGACGCTGGGAAAGCAGACTGCGATAGTCCGGGGCCAGATCGAAGACGCTCTCAGTCGCGGCGCGAAAGCTGTACTCGGCGGACTTGATTCGTTCAACGGTCCGTTCATCGATCCGATCATCCTGACGGATGTTCCGGAGGATTCCACGGCGATCACCGAGGAGACGTTCGGCCCGAGCGTCGTGGTGAACAAGGTCGCCGACATGAACGAGGGGATCGAACGCGCCAATGCGTCGAAGTACGGCTTGGGCGCCTCGGTGTTCACCAAGAGTTCGTCGAAGGGCCGAGCAATTGCCGAAAAGCTCGAATGCGGTGTCGTCACGGTCAATTCGGTTCTCGGTTTCGCTGGAATCGCCGCCCTGCCGTTCGGCGGGGTCGGCGATTCCGGATTCGGCCGTATCCACGGAGCCGATGGGCTGCGTGAGTTCAGCAGTGTGAAATCACTGGCCGTTCAGAAGTTCAGCGCTCCACTGGACCTGCTGACCATCGAGCGAAAAGCCAGGGACATGAAGATCTCACGTTGGATGCTGGCAAAACGCCACGCGAAGTCCTGAGAGATCAGGCGATCAGCCGGCGGTGACGAGCACCTGCTCGTCGCTGTCGGCTGCTTCGAGTTCACGAACCAGCGGAAGCACCTTGGCCCCGAAGTATTCGATCTCCTCCTGGAAATGCAGGAATCCGCCGAGAATCAGATCGACACCGCGACGGCGATATTCGACGATCCGATGCGCGATTTGTTCCGGCGTGCCGATCAGTTGTGAGCGGAAACCGTCGTTGTACTGAACCAAGTCCTCGAACGTCGAATCCGCCCACATCCCGTCCTTGGACGCGGTCGATGCGCCGGCCTGTTGGACTGCATTCTTGAATCCCTCGACCGCAGGGCGGTTGGCCTTGGCGATGATCTCGCGCAGTGTGTCCTTTGCTTCCGCCTCGGTGTCGCGGGCGATGATGAATCCGTTGAGCCCGAACTTGACCTCCCGATCGTTCTCACGAGCAACACGGCGAACGTCGACCAACTGTTCGGTGACGCCGTCGTAGTCCTTGCCGTTACTGAAGTACCAATCCGAATACCGGCCTGCGTTCTCACGGGCTGCCGCCGAGTTACCACCTTGGAACAGTTCGGGATTGGGGCGCTCCGGAGTGTTGAGAGGCTTCGGCTTCAACGTGAAGTCGTGGATGCGGTAGAAGTCGCCGCGGAAATCGACGTCGTCCTCCGTCCAGATCTTCCGAAGAACCTGAAGGAACTCGGCGCTACGCCGATAACGCTCGTCGTGCTCGAGCCACGGCTCGCCTAGATGTGTGAACTCGTCCTTGAACCAACCACTGACGACGTTGACGGCAAATCGACCGTTCGACAAGTGATCGGCGGTAGCGCCCAGTTTCGCCAACACGGCCGGCTGCCAGAGTCCCGGATGCACCGCGGCGATCACCTTGAGCTTCTCGGTGGCCAGGAGTAGCGCAAGGCTGAAGCTCGTGGATTCGTGCTGGAATTCGGCCCCGTAGCTCGCCTCGTAACGTACCTGGCTCAGGGCGTACTCGAAGCCGTTGTTCTCGGCGGTCTGTGCCAGCTTCTTGTTGTACTCGTAGTCCCAGCTGGTCCGCTGCTCGATGTCGGAGGTGACCAGACCACCACTGACATTGGGCACCCAGTAGGCGAACTTGATCTCGTCGGCGATACGTTCAGTAGACATGAAACCCAGCAAACATGCAGTTCCCAGTGGTTTCCAGGGTAGCGATCACACAGGTTGTAAGTGTTGGGTGGGTGCTGCGACTGTGAAACGGTGGCAGCATGACTGCTGTGGACATTCAGGAGATCGCGCACCGCATCACCAGCGAGGACGAGGCGCTCTCGGTGGCGTCACAGCTGTCCGACGAGTTCGCGGCAGGTGCCGGAGTCCGCGATGCGCAGCGCCTCCTTCCCCACGACGAGGTTCGCACCCTGGCGCGGTCCGGCTTGCTCGGACTCTCGGTGCCGAAGGAGTTCGGTGGCATCGACGCAAGCACCGAGACGTTGGCCGAGGTCTTCCGCCTACTCGCCGAGGGCGATCCCAGCATCGCGCAGATTCCGCACAGCCACTTCACTTTCCTGGAAGCGCTCCGGTACCAGGGGTCTAACGAGCAGAAGCAGTTCTTCTACGCCGAAGCATTGTCGGGCAAGCAGTTCGCCAACGCCCAGAGCGAGCGCGGCAACAAGACCATCGACATCGACGGCACCACTCTCACCCCCGACGGGGAAGACTTTGTGCTCGAAGGTCGAAAATTCTATTGCACCGGAGCGCTTTTCGCAGATTGGATCGTGGTGCGTGCCGCCAATGCGGATCAATTCACCGAGACCGGCGCACAGGTGAAATCCGCGGTCTACCTACCCCGGAATACTCCCGGACTGTCGATCGTCGACGACTGGGACGGCATGGGACAGAAGACAACTGCAAGCGGAACCGTGACCCTGGAATCCGTTTCGGTGCCGCGGTTCAATGTCGTGCCCTTCACGTCGCTCTTCACTCACCCGACCACCTACGGAGCACAGGCCCAGATCCTGCACGCCGCGATCGACACCGGCATCGCGTCGGCTGCACTGCGTGAATCCGTGAAACTCGCGGCAAAGGCGCGTCCCTTCTTCGAAGCGAAAGTCGATACAGCGGTGGAGGATCCACTGCTCGTTCAACTCGCCGGCGAAGCGGCAATCGAGGTTCGCGCTGCCAGATCCCTCTTGGCGGAAGCAGCGCGATCGATCGACGTGGCGCGTCGTGATCCCACCGAGGACTCCACGGCCCGAGCATCCATCGACGCTGCAACTGCCAAAGTGGTCGGCGCCAGGGCGTCATTGGCGGCCACGAGCACTTTGTTCGAGATCGGTGGCACCAGAAGCGCGGGCGAATCGGCGAACCTCTCGCGGTTCTGGCGTGACGCGCGCACGCACACCCTGCACGATCCGACGAGGTGGAAGGTCCAGCACATCGGCCGGTGGACACTGTCCGGGACAATCCCACCGCGGCACGGACTGCTGTGAACACACTCAGTCGGAGTTCATATATCCGCTGATCAAGACTTCCAGTCCTTCCAAGTAGCTCTCAGTCGTCGTCCCTCCCGGCCAGTCCTCGAGCACCTCACTGAGCACCGGCAGTTTCTCGGGCCCGATTTCTCGGATCTTGACCGCGAGAGGTGACACGCTGCCTTCCGGTCGCGTAGTGGTGTCGTAGATGTTGAGCAATGCGCCGAGTGTGTAGTTCCACAGCGCTCGATAGATCAACAGTGCGCGACGAGGTGACATACCGAGTTCGACACACGCGGCCATCGCCCGATCGACCAAGACCACAGCGCCGCTCCCACCACGGCCACCGCGCTGAAGCAACTCGATGATCCAGCGCTCCGACGCCAGCTTTTCGAAGATCGCGGTGAAGATCGTGCGAAGCCGTTCGACCTGATCCTGCGGCAGGACCAGCGCGCCGAGATCTTGTGAGTACACATCGAGCACCGCGCTGATCAGCTGTTCCTTGTCGCCCACGTGCCGGTACAGCGCCATCGGCGTGGTGCCGAGCGACTTCGCCAACGCGCGCATGCTCAACGCGTCGGCGCCGCCGGTCTGAAGCTGCCGTTTCGCCTCGTCGACTATCTGCTCCGACGTGATCGTCGGGGGACGTCCGAGCCGCGGTGATCTCGGTTCCATCTTTTCGGCCATCCGTCGATTGTGCGCGCCCCTGCGACGACGCTCTCGCCCGGGGAACCCCTTGCATCTCAGTCGCCAGCAAGGTAAACCTAACTACTTATGAGAACGCGTATACAAATTAGGTACCTGCAATGACAACAACAACTCGAGCGGTAGCCGCACCGGCTCTGGTCCTCACAGCCGCCGCGGCAGCGCAGTTCCTGGTGGCCTTCGACATGTCGGTCATCAACGTCGCACTGCCCGACATCCAGGAATCGCTGAACTTTTCCGACGCCGGGTTGTCCTGGGTCGTCAACGCGTACGCCCTCGCCTTCGGCGGACTGCTGCTTCTCGGCGGTCGTCTGTGCGACGTGATGGGCACTCGTCGAGTTCTGGTTTCCGGGCTTCTGCTGTTCGCCCTCGTCAGCATCGTCGGCACCTTCTCCGTGTCCGCCGAAATGCTTGTCGGAGCTCGGGCACTTCAAGGCGTCGGCGCTGCACTGATCGCGCCGGCCGGGCTCGCCGCACTCAGTCAGGCCTTTCCCACCGGACGCGCCAGGGCCAAGGCATTCGGCATCGGCGCAATGTCGTCAGCACTGGGCGGCGCACTCGGTGTCGTCCTGAGCGGCATTTTGACCGAAGGGCTCAGTTGGCGATGGGTGATGTTCGCCGGCGCACCAGTGGCCCTGATCGCCGCAGTTGCCGGTGCCCGTGGCCTGCCGGCCGGCCAAGCCGCCAGAGGCGGCTCCCTCGATCTCCCCGGAGCCATCTTGGCGACGGCCGGAATCACCGCCCTTGTCGGCACAGTGATCGCCACGGAATCACATTCCTGGACTTCGGGTTACGTGCTGGGTGGATTCGCGCTCACGATCGCGCTGCTCACTGCTTTCGTTGTGGTCGAAAGCCGCTGCGCCACACCACTGGTACGACTGTCCACCCTGCTTCGACCCCGAATCGGACTGGCCAACGCCATCATGTGCCTGGTGTGCGCGGCACAGTTCAGCGCGTTCTTCTTCGTCTCACTCTTCCTGCAACGCGGGCTGGGCTATTCACCGACCACCACCGGTCTGGCTTTCCTGCCCTTCTGCTTCGGCCTGGTGATCGGCATCCTCGCGTCCACCAAACTCCTTCCGCGCTACGGAGTTCGACCGCTGCTCGTAGTCGGGACAGCAGTCGCCGCAATCGGAACTTTCATGTTTTCGACCATGAACCTCGACAGTCCCTTCTGGGCCGTCATCCTGGTGCCTTCGCTTCTGGCGAGCATCGGCATCGGTCTGTCGTTCATGCCGCTCAGTAACGTCGCCACCGCCGACGCTCCCCCCGAAGAAGTCGGCATGGCATCCGGGCTACTGAGTACATCGCGTCAGATCGGCGGTTCACTCGGACTAGCCGTTCTCGTGAGCGTCGCCGCTTCCTCGACGGCACGTTCGGACAGCGCGCCGACCGAAGCACTGGTTTCCGGATACTCCCAAGCCCTCTTCGTCTGCTCCGGCCTACTGCTGGCCGGTACCCTCCTGTCCTTCTTCTTCCCACGAATGGATCGTTGACCTCAGATGTTCACCACCCGAACCGCATTCGGCATCGTCTCGGCGCTTCTCCTGACCGTCGCCGGCGCAAGCGCGTGCAGCAGCTCCGCCGAGTCCGACACCGCCTCTGCAACTCGCTCCGTCACCCACGAACTCGGCACCGTCGAAGTTCCGGCCTCACCGCAGCGCATTCTCGCGCTCGACGAGTACGCGGGGTTGAGTGCACTCGCACTCGGCGTGAAGCCCACCGTCGTCTACAGCACCCTGCGATCGGACGTCGCCAAGTCGATCCTGCGCGAGCAGGGCGTCGAAGTTCTCGACAAGCCGACCTTCTTCGCCAACCCCGCCGTCGAGGAGATCGCGTCCGTCGAACCCGATGAAATCTTGATGAGCAATGCCGGTCCATTACCGAGCCTGTTCGCTCAGATCAACGCCGTGGCGCCAACCTTGGTCCTCCCGTACTCGGCGCCGTGGCGTGACGTGCTCGAACAAGCTGGGGCACAGCTCGATCGAGGCAGTGAAGCAACCGCCATGATCGGAAAGCTGGAATCCGGTCTCGAAGACGTCAAGTCCGCGGCTGCCGGCCAGAGCCTTGCGATCCTTCTCGGCTACAGCGGAAACCTGTTCACCGTGCCACCGACCACTCCCATCTCCACACTGGTCACCGAGGCCGGATTCACCAGGCCGGCATCGGAAATCAACGCGACCAACAATCAAGACACCGGCACGATTTCGCCCGTCTCACCTGAACTCCTACCCGAGCATGCGGCGCAGACCGTCGCCGTACTTTCCGGGCAGCAGTACGACGCATCCATCGTGCGAAACACTCCACTGTTCGACAACCTGACACCCGATCCGGCGCACGCTCTGGACGTCAGCGGTGATCTCTGGTTCGGCAGCCATCCTTTTGCCATCTACTGGATCATCCAGGATCTGGACGGCATCGCACATGGCAAGGGGCAGAACAGTATCGGAACCCTCGACAGCGCCGACGCGCGATGGGCGGCATTCAGCGCGCTCTGACGTCCTGACGGAAGGTCAGCGGGGAAACACCCACCCGGGTGGCGAAGAACTTCGTGAAGTTCGCAGAATCGTCGAACCCCAACTTCGACGCCACCTGGGTGACCGTGTCCGTGCCGAAAGACAGCAGACGTTTCGCTTCGAGAACCACACGCTGATCGATGTACTGCTTTGCCGTCATCCCGGCAGCGGCTCGGGTGGCCCGCAGCACAGTCTTCTCGGAGTACCCGATCTTGTTGGCGTACTCCGAAACCGAACGGACCGTGGCGAAGTCACGTTCGACAACGGCATGAAACCTTTCGAACACGTCATTGTGCGCCAGCACGGAACTCTGTTCCTGTCCACCGAGATGGGTCAGTTTCAACAGAATTGCTGTCAGCGTGTGCCGCAGAATGGCCGCGCGAACGACCGGCGCGGAAGTATCCGGGCAGCCGTAGTTCAGGTTCAGGTGTTTCATACCCGTGCTGATGGTCTCGAGGTTCTCGCCGGACAACTGCCACGCTGCCTGCCGACTGCGAGCGTTCCCGTCCAACAACTGCTGGCTGACGGCATCGAGCGACGAGGGTGTGAACAGAACAACCGTCGCCTCGAAGTCCTGGATTCGCCCCCACTGTTGCACCTGCCCCGGTCTGACCCAGAACACGGTCCCCGGGCTCACCGCGTAGTTCACGAAGTCGATGGTGTGTAGCGCCGAGCCCTCGGTCACCAGCGCGAGCAAGTGAAATTGCGGACGTTGGGGGCCGACGAACTCTGCGCTTCCCCCGTTGATGCGAATGGTGTCCAGGCTGAGTACTTCGATCTCGGTCGCGTCAGCCACCGACGATGCGTACCCGACGTCCCGGACGGGTACTTGTCTGTTTTTCACTAGTTCGGGACTCATCTTCACCGTGACCGAATACCCGAATGCGACATACCGTCAGGGTATCAATCAGTTCACGCTCGGATAGGAATCTTCCAGTGCAGACATCACGCTCGGAAACAGCAGGCAAGACGCAACTCACCTACGTCTTCGACGCCTATTGCGGGTGGTGTTTCGGCTTCGGCCCTGCGTTGACGGAGTTCGTCCGTCAAAATGCCGATTCCATCGACTTGTCCGTGGTCAGCGGCGGACTGTTCACCGGTGAGCGCGTCGCGCCCATGTCTTCGGCTCCGTACCTGAAATCAGCCAACGCCACCATCGCCGCCCAGACCGGCGCTGTCTTCGGTGACGGATATTCACAACTGGTGACTGATGGGCGGTTCGTCATGGATTCGACGGATGCAGCGATCGGACTCGCCGCACTGCGCGCGCAAGATCCGACACGCGCCCTCGACATCGCGGAGGCCATGCAGATCGCGTTCTACCGAGACGGTCGCAGCCTTTCCGATCCCGAGACGTACCGATCCATCGCGGAATCCCTCCAACTCGACCCATCTGCCGCGGTGTCTTCCCTGTTCACCGCCGCCTCGAAGGATGCCGCCCGCGCTGATTTCGTCCGAGCACGCAGGCTCGGCGCCACTTCGTTTCCGACGCTGTTGTTCCACGGGAGCGACGGGTCCGTCGTGAAATTCGGTTCTCCGACCAGTACCGCGGCCGATCTCACCCGCGACCTGAACACGTGCGTGCGGGCGTATGCGGTGGCTTGACCCACGCACTTTTGCGAGCGAAAGGTACGCCCGGCGCCTTCAGTACGCCGAACGTACCTTTCGCTCAGCGTGACTTCACCCAAATCACTTCGGCCCCCCTTCTGGTTTGATGAACACCGAACGAATCGCACCAAAGGGGAAACGACAGTGGTTTCAGATCCGATCACGGGCCTGGAGATGGAACTTGCCGACATGTGGCAACGAGGACGCGCCCAGGCGCGCACCTATGCGCGCGCAATTCATCCCAAACTCGATCCGGCGCTCTACCCGGTTCTGGTCATCCTGAACCGTTCGGATGCGGTGCGGATGTCCGACCTGATCTGCACCCTCGATATCGAGAAGTCCACCTTGACCAGGCAAATCGACGCCGCAGCTCGACTCGGCCTGGTGGAACGAATCCCCGATCCCGACGACGCTCGCGCCAAGTTGGTAGCTCTGACCCCTGAGGCGCGAACGAAGCTCACGACCATCCGCAATCACCAGATAGATCGCTGGCGCGCTCGACTCGCGAAATGGGATACGGACGACATCACCACGCTGACAGCGCTGCTTCACCGACTGGGCAGTTCCGAGGACTGACGACAAATTAGTCGTGATGGGCAGCCCACTCGAACAGCCGGACGATTTACGCCGTCACGACAATTCTGCAGCAGCACGCAGGATCAACTGGGTGACCTCGTGCGGGTGGGACGCCAAGGATGCATGGCCTGCGTCGAGTTCCTCGATCTCGCGGGCACCGATACGCTCTGCCATCCATCGCTCGGTTTCCGGCGGAATCATTCGGTCCTGCCCTGAAACCTGATACCAACTGGGCTTCCCACGCCATGCCGGCGGCCCTGACGGGTCCGAGAAGCACTGACCCGCAATGGGTTTCTGCGTCAGCGCCATGACCAATGCTTCGGTGTCGTCGAGATCCTGACTGAAACTCTCCTGAAACTTGTCCGGGGCGATCCACAAGAAGCCCTCGGCGTCCGGCGCGATGTTCGCCGCGCCCGCCGGCTGATCCGTGCGGGCGAAGATACTTCCCAGGCTGTCACCCTCGTCCGGCGCAAAGGCAGCGATATATACCAGTCCCACAACGTTTTCCGCATGACCCGCGCCTGTGATCACCGCGCCGCCGTACGAGTGTCCGACCAGCAGGGTCGGGCCGTCCATCGATTCGGCCAACTTCCTGGTCCGGTCCACGTCGTCGGCGAGCGAAGTAAGTGGATTCTGGACCGCAACCACTCGATGCCCGGCGTTGTGCAGGGTGGGTATGACGTGACGCCAATGAGAACCGTCTCCCCAGGCTCCATGCACCAGAACGATGTTTACCTTCTCTGCCATGACCAACTCCTCCAGATACGCAGTGCGACGAATACTCCGACGATCGGCAAGCCTTCGAAACCCAGACCTTGCCTGTTACCCACGTTAAGGGGATCCTGGATCAATAACCATGACCAGATTGCCAAGTTTTTGTGCAGAAACGCCGAATGCTCGAGACCATCGGAGTGATCGATCCATGAGGACAACATCATCACAGCGGTACGTACCCACCACCGACGAGACTCGAACCCGGGACACCCTCTCGCACGTTCTCGAAGTCGTCCACCTTCGCGGTGATCAGATTCATCGCTGCGTCCACGGCGAGAACTTCACCGTGGAGGTACCCACTGGGGTGCGAGCACTTCACATTGCCGAGCACGGTGACATCGTGATCAGAACGCAGGGCAAAGCCCCGATCGAACTCGGCCCCGGGGAACTCGTACTGTTACCCCATGGGCATGCTCATACGATCGAGAATGCGATACCGATGCCCCCGAAAAACGAAACATGTTGGCTTTTCGGTACTTTCACACTCGACGACGTCGCAGCGCAGCGACTGCTGTCCGTTCTGCCGGACTTCGTCGAACTGCGCGCGACACAAGGGACCCCGGTCGAGTGGCTCGAGGTGAGCAGCCGACTGTTGGGCGCCGAGGTGGACGATCCGAAACCTGGTTCCTCCGTGATGGTTTCCCGGATTCTCGACCTTCTCTTCGTCCAGATCCTCAGAGCGTGGGCTCGAGCGGACGGATCGAACGGCGGATGGTTGACCGCAGCAATGGATCCACGAATCGGGCAGGCCCTCGAGGCCGTCCACAACGACCCGTCACGCAACTGGACCATCGACGAACTGGCGACGCTGTCCACCCTGTCGAGATCGTCTTTTGCGGAGCGCTTCTCGCGACTGGTCGGCCAGACGCCCGGCGCTTACATCACCGAGCGCCGACTCGACCGTGCCGCCGAACTACTCGTGCAAACCACCGAGCCGGTCGGAACCATTGCGATAACTGTCGGCTACGAATCCGATGCCGCGTTCAGCCGCGCCTTCCGTCGACGATTCGACGCCTCGCCGTTGAACTGGCGAAAGTCCAACTCCCACAATCACTGACGTCAGGTCGCAGCGATTACGCCTGCGACCGGGATCCGGCCGAGAACTGCAACGCGGAAGTCCACCATCGCGCGCTCCACGTGATTGGCGCTCGAGACCACAACCACGCCGGTCGCGCCTCGATCGGCGAGAATCCGCGCAGAGTTGATCGCATTCTCGACCGTCGACCACGAAGTTCCCTCTTCGGTGATCCGGCCCGGGTTGACGCCGTTGGCAACGAGCCATTCGCGCATCGCCCTGGCTTCCGTTACTCCGGCCTTCGGAGCCCCACCGCTTGTGATGATCGGAGACTGCGGGTACTGACGGGCCAGCTGGAGCGCCGCCTGAAGCCGGTCGACCAACATCGGACGCATCGTGCCGTCGTCGAAGAGGCCGGCACCCAAGACGACGATGTTCGTGCCCACGGGGTTGAGGTCGAGCAGCACGGGCGACTGGCGTGTCAGCGTCTCAGCACTCGTGCACGCGAGAATGAGAGACCGCACCGGTGTTTGGCAGCCGCCCACCGTCGACAGGATGCCGTTGACGACCGTCGTCGGAGTGATGTCGGCACTCGCTGTCGCCGGCGTCAATCCCACTCCGGCTGCGGCGATTACCGAAGCAGCAATCAATCCCTTCGTCAGAGACCTACGAACATTTGCCATGTAGCCGAACCCCCAGATTGTCGATTGTCCAGCCCACGGTAACGAACATTTCGTCGCGATTGCATCATTTGACTCAAATTTACTGTTCACTGACCGTCACACAGATTAAACATAAATATTGGGCAACAATTCGGGTTCGAAACCGTCATCTACCATCATCTCGAATCGACGCGCCTGCCGCGTTACCGATCTGAGCTGCAGCATCCCCGAGCAGGTCGGCGACACTGAACGGCAACAATTCGTTGTTGCAGATCACGATGTTGCATCCGGGTGTTCCTGCTCGCCCCGTCCCGACCATCGTGTCGAAGATCAATTCGGGGTTCGCGAAGCCGACGAGCTGTGACGGATCGTCGATGAGCGGACCACCCGACCCATGCACGGGAGGCCCGACGTACGGCGGCGGTGAAACGTCCACGATCGAAGCGACGACAAGCCGCAAGAACTCCTGGAGATAGAGATCCCGAGGCGCGTTCTGCCACACCGGATGCGAAACATACTTGCTCACCGGCGCATTCACGGAGTAGAAGTCCTCGCCCGCGTTCACCCAGGTCAAGAAGCCGTACCCCCATTGGACGGAGAGGGCGCGGACAACTCGTCGAGGTAGGCGGAGTCGATCAACGTCTGATCACGCCACGCGCCTCGTTGCACCATCAGCTGACCCAGTCTGGCCATGTCTCCCGGCCGCATTGCCAATCCGAGAATCAGACACCTTCACAGAGAACCACAGACGCATCACGTTTGGGAAGAGTCCGCCTCCATGCCGATTGCGCGACGCGCTCCCAGCGCCATGGTGACCTGTACAAGGTCTTTCGGTGACGACAGGTCAAGTCCCGTCAGGGAACTCGCTTTACGCAGGCGGTACACGACCGTGTTCGGGTGTACGTGCAACTGCCGAGCGGTGGTAGCTCGATCGAATCCGGAGTCGATGAAAGATTCGAGCGTCTCGAGCACGGCAGGATCGGACTCCAACGGCGACAACACATCTGCGAGGATCGGCAGCGCAGCGCTCGGGCGGGTCAGTTGATACTCGACTGCAAGATCCTCGAGACGCACGACCCCACTTGTACGGCCGTACTTTCGGGCAACGTTCAGCACCTCGCGCGCCTGCGACACCGCTGCCGGAATTGCCGGCGGTGCCGCGACATGTACGGCGGCAACCGTCGATGCACCGATGACCTTCTCGAGATCACCCAATCGTCGACACAATGAAAGATACTGCGGACTCGACGCCCAGTTCCCCTCAGCGGGTTCCGATTCCACAATAGGAATCAGTACGGCTCCGCCACTGCTCCCGAGCACCCCGAGCGCTTTGTCACGCCCCACCTGATCGAGCTCTCGTTGCAGGTGGCGCACCTTTCTCCGCTCGGCGACGGCAGTGTCCACCTCGGTCGAGGACTCGTCGTCATTCCGTTCGACGTGCAGCGCCACCACCCAGTACAGGCGCGCCAACCGGATGCCCACATCGTCGGAGACCCGATCAACATCGACACCCGTCGAAAGTGCTACGAACAATGACCTTCGCGCAGAATCCTCGTCCGTCTGGGTGGCGTGGTCGGAACCGTAGCCGGCAAGAACCGCCGACGCGGAGGCCGCGGTGTATGCATTCAAGAGTCGTCCGGTGCGGGCAAGTGCGACACCGTCTTCCGGGACCGCCCATTCGCTGATGGTCTCCCACCACAGCCCGGCAGCCAGGTGATATGCCCGCAGCACCTCACCGAGCGGAACCAATTCCTGAGCCCGTTGGCGAGCCGATTCGCTGATGTCGGCGAGCAACTCGGGCGCCAGATCGGCGCCGGTCCGCAGCATCGAAATGAACAGTTCCAGATTGCGCCTCACGATGGTGGTGACGTCGTTACGTAATGCCTCGTCAGGGAGCAACCGGTAGAAGGTGACGTCGCGGTGGACCAGATCGACTGTCTCAATGACCAGTGGATGGGTGCGTTGCGCCAGTCGGTCGGCCAGAGATCTGCCACCAACCAGGATCGGCTCGAACGGCAGATCTTTGTTTCCTGACACAAAACCCTCCACAGAATTGAATTGCCACCACAAGGCCGACCTGCCTTTTTCCTATCACTATGTAACCCACGCCACTCACGAATTCACAATCAGCGGCGTAACTGGAAGTCCCACCTTCGACCAAGAGGAGCCTCGAGTGACGTGGAAAACGCGCAGCGCAGCCATTCTGGCAGGCGTCGTGGCTGCCGGTTCGATCGCGGCTCTCGGGACCGGTGTGTCGAGTGCCGAGACACCGGTCAGCACTATCCAGTACGTCGCACTCGGCGATTCCGCGGCGGCCGGCCCACTGGTCACCGCGCAGGACTCGTCGTCACCGGGCTGTCTACGATCACTCGACAACTACCCGTCCGTGGTGGCGCGAGAACTCGGCGCTGAACTCACGGATATGACCTGCTCGTCGGCGCGATCCGCCAACGTCACGGACACCGCACAATCGACGTTCTCCGGTCAAGTATCACCGCAGGCAACAGCATTGGGGCCTGATACCGACCTCGTCACCATCACCATCGGTGCCAACGACATCTCGTTGTTCCCGACAGTTCTGAGCTGCGTCAATCCACTCCCCGAACCCGCCGGAACGTCCTGCCGTGACAAGTTCACCTCCGGTGGCGTCGATCAACAGCGACAGATGATCGAAAATGCGTCCACAGGTTGGAGTTCCATGATCGAAGTCGCGCAGGATCGAGCACGGTCGGCGCGCATCGTCGTGGTCGGATACGGCACATACATCCGTGGTGGCGGCTGCCCCGACACTCAGCCGTTCTGGCCGCGCGACGCCGACTATCTCCAGAGTGTGATCGACTACGGCAACACGGTCATGGCAGCAACTGCGGCCCGTCACGGCGTCGAGTACATCGACATCACCGAAACCACTGCCGGGCATGACATCTGCACGGACCCTGCCACTGCTTACTACACGGGAATCGTCCCTACCCAGCCGGCGGTTCCACTGCATCCCACTGCGGCCGGGATGCAGGCGATCGGGAAAACGGTCGCCGACGCTCTGTCCTGAGCTTCTCCCCCAGCACAATTCATTCAGCACTCGCGAAAAGGGTGGAACAATCATGTCAATTCAACGAGACGCTCCGCCGCTGCCGTCCGTCGACGGCGCCCCTGTCGGAACACGCGACAAACTTCTCGGCGGCACACTCGTCGCACTGTTTCTCGCAAACATGCTCAACTTCTTCGACCGGGCGATCCCCTCGGTCGTTGCCGAGCCGATCAAGAACGAGTTTTCGCTCAGTGACTTGCAATTGGGATTGATCACCTCTGCATTCACCCTCGTCTACGCAGTCGCAGGACTGCCTCTGGGCCGGTTGGCCGACACGAAGAACCGTCCCAAGATCATCGGGATCGGACTCCTGGTGTGGAGCGGACTGACGGCAGCAACCGGTGCCGCCGGCAGCTACGTGCTGTTCATTCTCGCGCGTCTCGGCGTCGGTGTGGGCGAAGCGACCTTCACACCCGCAGCAAACTCGATGATCGGCGATATCTACCCGGCGGAACGACGCTCACGCGCACTTGGTGTCTTCATGCTCGGTTTGCCGATTGGCCTCATGCTCGCCTACTTCACCGTCGGCAAGATCGCCGAGGCATTCGACAGCTGGCGTGCACCGTTCTTCCTCGCGGCGATTCCCGGTGTCCTGCTTGCAGTCGTGCTCTACCGCATGGCAGATCCGGTTCGTGGTGGTTCCGAAAGTCCGGAGGCCCGCGCAGCCGCTGTTTCACAGGCACCGATCACCCGCCCGATCCGTCGCCTGCTCGCAATTCCCACGCTTCGTTGGCTCATCCTTGCCGGGCTGACGTTCAACTTCGCCGCCTACGCAGTGAATTCGTTTGTCGTCCCACTGCTCATGCGCCAGTACCACCTGAAGCTGACTGCGGCGGCATCGGTCACGGGCATCATCGTCGGAATCACGGGCCTGATCGGATTGCTTCTCGGCGCTCGCTACGCGGACAAGGCCAGCGCACGCTCACCGCGCGCACGGTTGATGATCGGTGTCGGAACCTCGGCATTGGCGGCACCTTTGACGGCGCTGGCACTGTTGCAACACGGCGGAAACGTCGTGATGTTCACGCTCTTGTTCTCGGCCGGGTGGCTTCTGGCCTACGGCTTCTACATCAGCGTCTACCCTGCCATTCACGACGTCGTGGTTCCCAGGCTCCGCGGCACTGCGACGGCGCTGTTCTTCGCTGCCATGTACCTTCTCGGCGGATTCTCCGGACCGGTTGCCGTTGGAGCGATCTCGGACTGGTTCGCCAAGCGTGCGCTTGCAGATGCCGGTACCGGGAAGTTGGCTCAGTACGCCGGCGACGGGTTGAACTCGGCCATGTATCTCGTGCCGATCATGTTGGCACTCACCGCGGTATTCATCTACCTGGCTACCCGCACTGTAGGCAAGGACTCCGCGCGCATGCAAGCGGAGCTGAGCCAGGCCTGACCGACAAGTTCACGGGCGGTGGCGGGACCCTGAGGCCCCGCCACCGCCGAGTTCAGTTGACCGTAATCGCCAGAGTCGACAACATGGACCGCAACATGTCCGGCAAGCGAGCGATCATTCGCTGCTCGGTTATCCGAACGGAGACGGGCGCGGCCAGCGTCGCTCGCCACAGTTCCGGTTGATTCTTCATCAGGTTGTTGTAGACCGGGAGCAACTGATCGTTGATGTAGGTCCAACGACCATCCCGGTCCGCCCAGTTGAAGTCCGGAAGCGGCGTTTGCACAACAGCATTGCCCACCGCGAACGAGAGCGGGTTCGACTCGCGTGGCGGCACGACGCCAGGCATCGACGGTGATGCGGCGAAGGTGGTCAGGTAGGTCAACGAGCGACCAACGCTGCCGCGGTAGGCCTTCGCCTCGTCCCACTGATCACCCACCGACTGGTACTGCTCCCTTCGCAGCAGACGCACATTGCCGTCGAAGACCGATTCCGGTGTCCCCGAAGCAATGTTGTTCCACGCGATACGGGCGTTCTCGTCGAGCAGCCCTGCGCGATCGAGTTCGGCGATGCCGTCGACACCGTCGTGAACCCACGCCATGTGCATGGGAATCAGGTCCGAGAAGATGTGTTTGCTCATCGCAATCACTTTCCCCTGGAACCACATCACGTCCTCGGGGCGAATCTCGTGGCCGACCTCGAGAAGTGCCGCAATGTCCTCGGGTGCTCCCATCGACGATGCAACCGGCGACCCGATGCGGTCGATCTCTCGCCAGACCAGTGCCATCGCCTCGCTGATCGCTTGGACTTCCAGCACAACCCGCCCGTAGTCCAAGTCGAGGAGTCCACCGGCGAAAGCGGGCCCGACCATTCCTCCCATACCTGCCCACTGCAGCTCTCGATGCTCGAGCTGGAGTCGCTCGTAGAACTGGAAAGTGTTGGTGAGGTTTCCGAGATTCGCGTGCACACCGTCGAACGGAGTCCACGAAGCGAGATCGATACCTGCCGACTCCGTCCCGACCGCGAGCCAGTACTGCTTGAGCAGTGTCTGATAGCGATGCGGATCCACTCCCGAGGCTCGGGCGGTATCCACCAAAGACCGCAGCGTCGCGGAATCCGATGGCAGAGAAGGATGCAGGCCGCCCGTGGCTTCGGCGTTTGCGTTCACTGCTTCCAGGTCGAGGTACCTGTCGAGCTCACCAGTACCCGCGGACGCCCTGCCTCCCAGTACGACGGCACCGCCGATACCTGCCGAAGCAACGAGAACCGTACGCGCAAAATCCCTGCGCGTCAGAGACTTCCGCAAGCTCATCGTCCCTCGGCTTCGTCGAACGTCTTTGCCAGCCAGGCGATGTCCTGCATACCCAGCTGATCGGTCACCGTCTTGTACAGGTTGGTCACGTAATCGAGCGGCCCGCACTGCGACGGGAGCAGGTCCACGTTGCCGCCGTCTGCTCGATATGTCTGCGCCAATTGCTCTGCCTCACTGAAGGGAACGAGAAAGTCGTCCTCACAGGAAGAAATCAGAAGCTTGGAAGCCGGCGCCTGCTTTCCCAACGTGTTGTCCGCATACGCCGCGGCCAGCGCAGGGATCGTTCGGGGCGAAGGGTTGGCGAGTAGGACGTCGAACGGAACGAATGGGAGTCCGAGGTAGAGCGCCTGGCAGGACGCGCGGAAGGCTGCGGCGACGTTGTGACCGATCGGAGTCAGATGGTCGTCGAGCCGAACGTCGGGGTAGCCCGCGTCGAATCCGAGAATGCTCGAGAAGACGAATCCGGAACCGATCCCACCGGCCGCTGTTTCCTCGAACGTTGCGGGGTCGATCATCATCGCCTGAATGGCACTGGCCTGGACGTTCAGTTCCGGCGCATAATCATGGGCTTGTTCCGCGGCAAAGCCCGCTGCGACACCGCCTCCGGCGACACCGTAGATGCCGACAGGGGTGTCTGATTCGAGGCCGCCTTCCGGAAGCGCGAGTGCTGCCCGAACGCCGTCGAGCGTTGCCTTCCCTGAGAACTGTCCGATCGAGAACGGATGGGGAGCAGTGTCGCCGTCGTTGCCGACGTCGCTCATCATCACTGCCCAGCCGTGGCCGAACATCTGAGCCACCGGGCCGAGCGCCGAGAACATCGCCGGGTCGCTCTGATTGCCGCCGGTCCACTGGTGACTTGGTGCGCAGTTCGCGCCGAGGCTGTCGTTCGCCTCGGCGTATCCGATGATCTTGCGATCACCTGGCGCAGTTCCGTCCTCGGGAATCATCAGAATTCCGGTGCTGATCACCTGCCGACCGAAGTGATCAGTGGTGGTGTACATGAGTTGGTGAGCCGAGACCACGTCGGGACGGACCTGGTAGACCTGCACGCTGACCGGACGCGCTTTGAGAAGTGTGCCGGGGGCGGTACCCGGCTCGATTTCAGGTTCGTCGAACCACGGATCATCGGACGAGAGCCCGAGTGGAGTCAATTCGGTGGAAATGTCAGCGCCTTGGAGTGCCTTCACGACCAACGGGTTGAACACGTCGGCCAGGTCGACGGTCTCCTGCGCACCAGCCGGCGACCCCACCGCAAACAAGGCCACTGCCAGGGCCGATGCCGTTCCGGCGCGCCATGACCACCGTCGCCACGTCGAGTCAAACATCGTTCACGAGTTCCTTACTTTCGGGTAATGAGCACCCCTACACTCCCATTCACCTGCATTAACAGACAAGTCGGGCACCCATCCGTTGGCCGAAAACCTCGATCGGGCTTAGGCTGACGGCACCTGTCCGGCAAGTCTGGCGTGGGAGGTTTGTCTGTGAGTGCTCCGACCCGTGTATCGCGAGCTACCGGCGATTCACTCCAAGCTCGACCGCGGCCGTCCAACATCACGTGCAAGATTCTGATGGCCGTGACAGGACTGATCTTCGCCGCTTTCGTTCTCGTCCACATGATCGGAAACCTGAAGGTCTACACCGGTGCCGATCACTTCGACGACTACGCACACTGGCTACGAACGGTGTTCGAACCCTTCCTGCCCTACGAGGGACTTCTGTGGATTCTTCGCATCGTCTTGCTCGCGTCATTGGTCGCACACGTCTGGTGTGCCTGGCTGCTCACCGTCCGCGGACGCCGAGCTCGAGGAAAATTTCGACGTAAAGGTCTGGGAATCAAGTCCTTTACAGCGCGCACGATGCCCGTCACCGGAGCTGTGCTGCTGCTGTTCGTCATTTTCCACATACTCGACCTCACGACCGGAACCCGACCCATCGGCAGCAGCGAGTACGAAGCGGCCACGCGCACACAGAGTTACGCATACGACAATCTGATTGCCAGCTTCGAGCGTCCGCTGGTGGCAGCGTTCTACATCGTCGCGATGGCTCTGCTGGCAATGCACCTCGCGCACGGACTCTGGAGCGCGGTCAACGATCTCGGCGTGACCGGCCAACGACTGCGCCAGATTGGCGTTGCACTCTCCGGAATCTTTGCGCTCGTCGTGATGGTCGGAAACATGTCGATCCCCATCGCGGTCATGACCGGCGCCATCTCGAAGACAGGAGCGTCATAAGTGAACAGCTTCGAACTCGACGATCTGCGCAGCATCGGGACACCGGTGGACGGTAAGGTCCCGGCCGGCGATCCGGCGACGGCCTGGCCCACTCGCAAACTCGACTACAAGCTCGTCAGCCCACTCAACCGGCGCAAGTTCACGGTCATCGTCGTCGGTACCGGCCTCGCCGGCGCGGCCTGCGCCGCCTCCCTCGGTGAACTGGGCTACCACGTCGAGTCCTTCACCTTCCACGATGCACCCCGCCGTGCACACAGTGTCGCCGCGCAAGGAGGCATCAACGCTGCTCGCGCTCGAAAAGTGGACAACGACAGCCTCGCCCGCTTCGTGAAGGACACCGTCAAGGGCGGTGATTTCCGGGGCCGTGAGGCCGACTGTTTCCGTCTCGCCGAAGAATCCGTACGCGTCATCGATCACATGAATGCCATCGGGGCACCGTTTGCTCGCGAGTACGGCGGCACTCTGGCCACCCGATCCTTCGGCGGCGTTCAGGTGTCGCGCACGTACTATACGCGCGGGCAGACAGGCCAGCAGTTGCAGATAGCGTCGTCGCAGGCACTGCAACGTCAGATCGCAGCCGGAACGGTCAACCTACACACCCGAACCGAGATGCTCGATCTCATCGTTTCGGACGGGCGAGCACAAGGGATAGTCACACGCGATCTCGTGACCGGTGAGATCGGCGCCACCACAGGCCATGCCGTCGTACTGGCATCCGGCGGCTACGGAACCGTATTCCACAAGTCCACACTTGCGAAGAATTCCAACGCCACGGCCGCGTGGCGAGCGCACCGACGCGGTGCGTTGATGGCTTCACCCTCGTTCATCCAATTCCATCCGACGGCACTTCCCGTCAACTCCGAGTGGCAGTCGAAAACCATTCTGATGAGCGAATCCCTGCGCAACGACGGCCGGATCTGGGTACCGGCCAAGCCCGGAGACGATCGTGAGCCCGGCGACATTCCCGAAAACGAACGCGACTACTACCTCGAGCGCAAATATCCGGCGTTCGGGAACCTCTCTCCCCGCGACGTCTCTTCACGGGCCGCCCGCGAGCAAATCGACTCCGGTCACGGCGTCGGTCCTCTGAAAAACAGTGTGTACCTGGATTTCCGCGATGCGTTGGCACGGCTCGGCCGCAAGACCATCGAGGAGCGATACGGAAATCTGTTCTCGATGTATCGCGACGCCACCAGCGAAGACCCCTATACGGTGCCGATGCGCATCGCCCCCGGAGCCCACTTCACCATGGGAGGACTGTGGAACGACTACGACCAGATGACCTCCATCCCCGGCTTGTTCGTCGGTGGTGAGGCAGGCTGGGGATACCACGGAGCCAACCGCCTCGGCGCCAATTCGTTGCTCTCGGCATGCGTCGACGGCTGGTTCACCCTCCCGTACGCGATTCCGAATTATCTTGCGCCGCTACTCGGATCCACTCCACTCGAACTGTCCGATCCCGCTGTGACGTCGACGCTCACTGACGTGAGGGGTCGGGTGGACCTGCTGCTCTCGGTCGGCGGAACACACGGCCCCGACAGGTTCCATCGACAACTGGGCGAGATCCTCTATGCGGGTTGCGGTGTCACCCGAACGGCCGAGGGCTTGACCAAGGCGATCGCCGAAATCCGCGCACTGCGAACCGATTTCTGGTCGAACCTGCGAGTTGCCGGCAGCGGAAACCAGTTCAACCAGGAGTTGGAAAGGGCCGGCAGGGTAGCCGATTTCCTCGAGCTCGCCGAACTGATGTGCGTCGATGCTCTCGATCGTGACGAGTCCTGTGGAGCGCACTTTCGTGCCGAACATCAGACTCCCGAAGGCGAAGCGCAGCGAAACGATCAGGACTGGTGCTTCGTCTCCGCGTGGGAAACCGCCCAGGACGGCAGACACGTTCGACACGACGAGCCGTTGTCCTTCACCGCTGTTCCACTGCAGACGAGGAACTACGTATGAAAATCACCGTGGACGTGTGGCGCCAATCCGGACCTGAGTCGTCCGGCGCATTCGACACCTACCAAATAGACGACGCGACGGTGGAGATGTCGCTGCTGGAGCTCCTCGACCGACTCAACGACCAACTCGTGGAGAGCGGCAACGAACCCATCGCCTTCGATTCCGACTGCCGAGAAGGGATCTGCGGGTCCTGCGGCATCACGGTCGACAATGTTCCCCATGGACCGGTTGCGAACACTCCCACGTGCCGTCAGCACCTGCGCAGCTTCTCCGACGGGGACCGAATCAAACTGGAGCCGTTCCGCTCCGCAGCCTTTCCCGTGGTCCGAGACCTCGTCGTCGATCGCTCTGCGCTCGACCGGGTGCTCGAAGCCGGTGGATACGTTTCGGTCAATGCAGGAACCGCGCCGGACGCAGACAGTCAGCCGCTCTCGCATCAAAGTGCCGAAGCTGCACTGGACTTCGCCGCGTGCATCGGCTGCGGCGCTTGCGTGGCAGCCTGCCCGAACGGTGCCGCGCACCTCTTCACCGGGTCCAAACTGACCCACCTGTCTCTCGTCACGCAGGGCCGCAACGAACGTGGCAAGCGGGCCCGAGCGATGTCGCACCAGATGGAGGCCGATTTCGGGCCGTGCTCGACCTACGGTGAATGTGCGCAGGTGTGTCCCGCGGAGATACCGCTGACCGCGATTGCCGCTGTCAACAAGGAATCGATGCGATTCGGATTGCGGCGCAAGGACAACTGATCGTCACCAGGCGCCGATCAGCTTCATCCACGCGCCGCCGATGATCGTCCAGATCAGGATGATCACGACGCTCATCACGAAACCGATTCGGAACCATTCCGAGGTCTTGATGTATCCGGAACCGTAGATCACTCCGGCCGGACCGGACGCGTAGTGCGAGATACCGCCGAACAGGCTGCCGATGAAGCCGAACACCAGGGCCGAGAACAGCGACGGTGCACCGGTTGCCACCGCCGCGCCGAGAAACACCGCGTACATCGCGACGATCTGCGCGGTGTTCGACGCAAACAGATAGTGCGCGTAGAAGTACACCAAGGTCAGGATCGCAAAAGCCCAGATCCACGGCAAACCGTCGACGCTCGAGGAGACCTGGGTTCCGATCCACGAGATCACGCCGAGTTCTTCGAGATGGCTTGCCATACCGACCAGAACGGCAAAGAACACGAGCGTCTGCCACGCCCCGGTGTCGTGGACCAGGTTGTTCCACGTCAGCACCTTGGTCACCAACAGGATGCCGATTCCGACGAATGCTGTTGTAGTGGCATTGACGTTGAGCTGCGAGCCCAGGCACCAGAGCACCAGCAGCAGAACGAAGGTGGCGGCCATGATCTTCTCGTTGCGGCTGATCGGACCTGCCTTGCGCAGTTCCTCCCTGGCTTGCTCGGGTGCTTTCGGAGTCTTCAACATCGTGGGCGGGAAGATCTTCGACATCACCCACGGGATCGCGATGAGACTCGCAATTCCCGGAACCGATGCTGCCAGCGCCCATTTGCCCCACGAGATGTCGATGCCGATCTTGGCAGCCGCATCGACGGCCACAGGGTTACCCGCCATGGCGGTGATGAACATCGCGGAGGTCACGACGTTGACTTGCAGCGACGTGAGCAGCAGATATGCTCCGAGCTTCTTGCGAGAGTCCTCGGGCTCGGGATTGGAGTCCTCCAACTTGCTCAGCGAGACGATGATCGGATAGACGACGCCACCCGCACGGGCGGTGTTCGACGGCGTCGCCGGAGCAAGTATCAAGTCCGTCAACGCCATTCCGTAGGACAATCCGAGACTCGACTTGCCGAGTTTGGTCACGAACATGAGCGCAACCCGTTTGCCGAGTCCGGTGACCAGAAAGCCCTCGGCAATGAAGAACGATGCGACAATCAGCCAGATCGTGGTGTTACTGAAGCCGGACAACGCTTCCGTCGGCGTCTCGGTCTGGGTGATCATGGCGATCGACAGGCCTACCAGCGCCACAGAACCCGTCGGCAGAGGCTGCAAGATCAACGCCACGATGGTGCCGACGAAAATTCCGAGCATGTGCATGCCCTTGGGATCCACACCGTCCGGAACAGGCACGAAATAGATGATCAAGCCGAGGATGACGGGCACCGCAGCCGGGTAGTACCGCCTGAGCACCGATTGTTTCGACGGCTCCGCCGGCGGTGTCGTCTCAGAAAAAGACTCAGTGCTTTCGGATTTGGCCTCGGACATTTGCATCTCCTCGACTTGTCGCCCCAGGTGATCGCCCCAGATGATTGTCCCCCAAACATCAGGTTTTCGTGCGGTCAATCCAAGTTCGAGAGAAAATGCCCGGAAGTACAGTCGTCCTTACGAGGCGCTGTCTCGCACCGACGCTTCAGTGGGAGGATGCCCATCTCTCGCAAAAGATTGTGCCAATCGATCAACAAGGCTCCGGCGTGCTGCACGCTTGAATCTCGGAGAGTTGTTCAACCTGCTTCTGCGAAAGGTATTCGTCGGCACGATGTTTGGGTCAGGACTGCGCGGATTGCCGACCTCGACCGGATCTTCGCGCGTGATGTGATCCAATTCCGAAGCATGTCAGCCGACAGACAGACCCACGAACCGAGAAGATTCGTATCGGGCCGACGACTGGTTGCGCCATCTATTGTCGGGAGTGTGACGGAATCCGACGCCCACGAGGACTCGACCGCCTCCACTGAATCGGCAGTGGCCGATCACCCGAGAAAACGTCCACTGTGGCGTGAGATTCTGATCCTCGTTGTCGTCGCACTTGTCCTGAGTGTTGTCATTCAGAACTTCGTCGGACGCATCTTTCTGATCCCGTCGGAGTCCATGGAACCGACACTTCACGGATGCACCGGCTGCACGGGAGACAAGATCCTCGTCGACAGAATCAGCTATCGATTCGGGGATCCGCAACCTGGGGATGTGGTCGTGTTCAAGGGACCCGAGTCCTGGAACGACGAGTACAAATCCATTCGATCCGACAATTCGATTGTTCGCGCATTTCAGGGACTCGGGTCCATCGTCGGCTTGGTCCCGCCGGACGAAAACGACCTCGTGAAGCGGGTAGTCGCGGTCGGTGGCCAAACCGTACAGTGCCTGTCCGAGGAAGAGGGGCTTCGAGTGAACGGCAAGCCGCTGACCGAGCCGTACATCGACAAGCGCATTCCGGGCAACGGTACCTCTTGCCAAGGAAGGTATTTCGGGCCGGTCACGGTTCCCGACGGGAACCTGTGGGTGATGGGCGACAACCGCGCCCATTCGAAGGATTCACGTTTCCATCTCGATGACGAACACAGTGGAACGGTGCCGATCGACAATGTCATCGGCAAGGTTCAATTGATCGTCCTTCCCTTCTCACGGTGGGGAACTGTGAGCTCGTTCGATCCGCAGTGACAGATCGAATCAACCAGGCGGCCTGCATCTTCGGACGGCACAGTCGACATGGATCCGCTTTCGGACGATCATCGAGCGCATCTGTTGCCGAAGGTAGGAGAACCACATGCGCGCTCGACGCCTCACCGCCAATCTCAAAGTCGCCGATATCGGAACCGCCAAGAGCTTCTACTCCGACTTTCTCGGCCTGAGCACCGAAGAGTTCAACATGGGGTGGGTCGCTCGCTACACCTCTCCCGACACCGGCGCGAACGTACAGCTCGTCACGCACGACGCCACTGCGGCCGAGGACTCCGTCATCTCAGTCCACACGGACGACATCGACGGCGCCTACGAAGAGGCCCGCAGGCTCGGCTACGAAATCGTGCACCCCATAACGACCGAAGAGTGGGGTGTTCGCCGATTCCTCGTCCGGGCACCCGATGGCAACGTCGTCAACATCGTGCGACACCGGGACTGAGCAGCGGAAAGAACCCCATTCGACGTTTTAGGTCATTTGACCTAGAGTTACGTGCATGACCGATTCATTGCAGTATTCAGCCGACGGCCCGATCCTCGTGGCCGGCGGATACGGAACCGTGGGCAGCGCCCTGACAGCGTTGCTCGCCCCCGACTTCCCACTACTCCTCACCGGACGCACCCCCGAGCGAGGCAACGAACTGGCCGGCCGTCACGGCGCTTCCGTCCGCCGCTGGGACCTCCTCGACCCGACACCCTTCGACGCGTCCGTACGCGCGGTCGTTTCGACGGTCAACGATCCCCACGATCGTGTCTTGTCCGCCGCCGTCGAGGCCGGCATTCCGTACGTGGACATCACCCGCTGGACAACCCGCGTCGCTCGCGCCGCCACTCTGGCGGGTCAGAAGTCGCCGAGCGCACCGGTGTACCTGTCGTCCGGATGGATGGGCGGAGTCACCAATATCGTCGCCGCAGCGCTGGCCGAGGAACTGGGTGGCGCGAGCACGATCGACGTCTCGATTCGCTACGACGTCAACGACATTGCCGGGCTGGACTCCGTCGACTTCATCGATCGGCTCGGGCAGGATTTCGAGGTGATGCAGCAAGGAAACCCGATCACCGTCAGCCCGTTGACGGATACACGCTGGGTCGACTTCCCCGGATCGCGCACCAAGGTCGGAAGAATCGACACTCCGGAACAATTCACGTTCCCCATGACCTTGGGCGCCGAAACTGCCAGCACTCGAATAGGTTTCAGTTCGAATGCATCCACAACTGCGCTGCTCGCCGCCAAGAAGGTGGGTCTGTTCCGTTGGGGTCGCGGCGACCGCTTCACACCGCTACGACGCGGACTCCTGTACTCGCCGGGCAAGGGCGGGAGCGCGCAAGTACGCATCGATGTCACCGGCCCGAGCGGCACGACAAGCGCGACAATCGTCGACCGGCAGGGCCAGGCTCACCTCACCGCGGTGGGCGGCGCGTTGGCCGTCAGACGAGCCTTGGCCGACGATGCCCGGCCTGGAGTCACTTTCCCCGAATCGCTTCCGAACCCTCGCCGCACCGTCTCCGAGTTGGAGAGCTTCGGGGTGGCAGTATTGCGACCATGACCCTCTCCAAGGGCGCCGCCCGTGCGGCAGCACTTCTCGACGCAGCAGAACAGGTCCTCACTACTCAGGGCAATGCCAACTCGGCAATGCGCGATTTCGCAGCCGCGGCCGGAGTGCGGGTAGGACATCTGCAGCACTACTACCCCACCCGTGCAGATCTGATACGCGCAGTGATGTCACGTGCATTGACCCGCTCACTGGATCGCCTTGCCGTCGTCCCCGATACGGATCAGAGCCTCTCCCGCGAGGAATCCGAACACTTCATCGGAGTCCTGCTCGGAGAACAGGACGACCAGGCCACGGTGCGTCTGTACGTCGAAGTATGGGCCATTGCAGCGGCGGACCAAGAAGTCGCGGTCGTGCTTCGAGACTTCTACGCCCAGTACATCGCACACGTAGAGCGCGCAGTCGCGTGTGCACAACCGGAGCTGGATGCGGCGGAACTTGGCGCGACAGCGCAGACCATCGTGAGCCTGCTCGAGGGTTCCGCAATTCTCCGATCGGGAATCACCGGCCGAAAGTCCGAGGCTTCGGACCGAAAGCTCGTGGACACACTGCAGTACCTGATTCACGGGTCCTGACTCGGACGTATCGTAAAGCCCATGAGCGTTGCAAACGAATGGAGCCGAATCGAAGCGTGGTGCCGTACAAACGCACCGGTGACGGCTGCAGCGTTTCAACCAGGACTCGGTGACGCCGTTATCGAGGAATTCGAAGCCTCGACCGGCGTCACGTGGCCCCAGGAACTTCGCGACCTGTATCGGGTCCACAACGGCAGCCTGACCCACGACGACCGGACCGGCCTCTTTCTCGGCAGCGTGCTCCCGGACAAGTTCTTCTACCCCATAGACGTCGCAACCGAAGTTCGTCTCACTCTGCTCGAAACGTGGGACGAGACGATCTACGAGAATCCAGACCTCTACGCCGAGGACGAGATGGATCGACACGATCAACGCGACGCAGGCACTGCCGCAACCATGTTCATCCCCTCGTTCGTTCCCTTTGCCGGACTGGACGAGTACCACTACTTCGTGGACACCCGTAGCGGCGCACTCCACCATTGTGTGACCGAGTATGCCTCGGACGCCACTGACAACGGCGGTCCGATCTGGGCGTCCATCTCGGTAATGCTGGCCGCCCATGCCGTAGCGCTGGAAACAGGATCAACGATCGGAGTGTGGAAACCCGTTGTCAGCAAGGGTGTTCTGGAATGGGAAGTCGACGCATGACACCCAAGCAGGATCCGACCCGTCGCACCCTCGCCGACGGGCGTCAGATCTTCTACTTCGACGATGCCGGCAGTGCCCGCGCCCACTCTGCGCGAGATTCCCGCGAATTGCCGGCTCTCGACCACTCGTCTCGGATGAGATTCGACGTTCTCACCGGGGAGTGGATCACCATGGCTTCGCATCGCATGACACGGACACATCTCCCCTCCGCCGCCGAATGTCCATTGTGCCCGACCGACGAAACACGCACGCCCACAGAGATACCCGACGGAGACTACGACGTCGCGGTGTTCGAGAATCGGTTTCCGAGCTTTGCCGCGGCGCCTGAGGAAGCCATTGACAGTCCCGGAGACGGTGCGGGCGATCGCCCAGCGGCCGGTCACTGCGAAGTGATGTGCTTCTCGAGCGATCACACGGCGTCCGTCGCCGAGCTTCCACTCGAACGCATGCGCACGATTGTGGGCGCCTGGATTTCTCGGACCGAAGAGTTGTCGGCGGATCCGCTTGTGGAACAAGTGTTCTGCTTCGAGAACCGCGGCGAAGAAATCGGGGTGACACTCACCCATCCACACGGACAGATCTACGCATACCCGTATGTCACGCCACGCACCCGATCGATGCTGACGCAGGCGCACAAACACTTCGAGCGCACCGGTCGCTCACTACTCGCCGATGTTCTGGCGTTCGAGCGCGAGGACAAGGCCCGGTTGATCTACGACGGCGATCACTGGAGCGCCTACGTCCCGACCGCCGCACGATGGCCCATCGAGATTCACCTGGCACCGCACCGAGACGTCCCGGACCTTCCCTCGCTGAACGACCAAGAGCGCGAAGAGCTTGCGGTCGTCTACCAAGATCTCCTACGCCGTATCGATCGCTTCTATCCGGGCGTCGACCGGGTACCGTACATCGCGGCCTGGCACCAAGCTCCCGTCCGCATCAACCGACCTCTGGGCCGACTGCATCTTCAGCTGTTCTCGATCTTGCGCGCACCGGGCAAACTCAAATACCTCGCCGGGTCCGAGTCCGCCATGGGCGCCTGGGTGAACGACACCGTTCCCGAGGCAGTCGCGGCCCGCCTACGGGAGTTGAAATAGTGGATACGGTCTCGAACAATTCTGTGCTCCAACAGTTTCACGCCACCTACGGCTATCCGGCAACCGGAGTGTGGGCGGCACCCGGTCGAGTCAACCTGATCGGTGAACACACGGACTACAACGGTGGATTGTGCCTACCGGTCGCTCTCGAGCAGCGAACACTGGTTGCCGTCGCACTGCGCAGCGACGGGGTCGTCCGCGTGCACAGTCGGCAATCCGCCGAGACGTACACCGGGCCCCTCGGCGACATCGCCACAGGGTGGGCCGCCTACCCCACAGCCGTTCTGTGGTCTCTTGCGCGCAGAGGCCTCCCGATCGAAGGAATCGATCTTGCCGTCGACTCGTCGGTACCGGTCGGGGCCGGGCTGTCGAGCTCCGCTGCCCTCACCTGTTCGGTTGCGTTGGCCGTCAACGAACTTCATGATTCACCCTTCCCCCGCGATGAGCTGGTACAGGTGTGCATCCAGGCCGAGAACGACGGCGTCGGCGCACCGACCGGAGGGATGGATCAAACCATTGCCCTCTTTGCTCAGCCCTCGACTGCGCTCCTGCTGGACTGCCAGGGCGGATCCACCGAACCCATACCTTTCGAACTCCACGGTGCAGGGTACGAACTGATCGTCATCGACACCCGGGTCAAACACTCGCTCGCAGACGGACAGTACGGAATGCGGCGCTCTCAATGCGTCGCTGCAGCAGCAGCTCTCGGCGTCGGCAGCTTGCGAGAGGCTACAGCAGACCAGGCCGAGACAGTGCGAGACCCGATCCTCCGGGCGCGGGCACGGCACGTCGTGACCGAGATCGAGAGGACGCGGAAGACCGCAGAACTTCTGCGCAGCAGCAGATTCAGTGACGTCGGCGAGCTGTTCGACAACTCGCACGCCTCGTTGCGCGACGACTTCGAGGTCTCGTGCGATGAACTCGACGTCGCCGTTGCCGCAGCACGACGCGGCGGCGCGATCGGTGCGCGGATGACCGGCGGCGGATTCGGAGGCTCAGCCATCGCGCTGGTTCCGGAAGGAAGCGGAGCGGAGGTCATCGCATCGGTGAGCCGCGACTTTGCGGCGCGAGGTTGGCGAGCACCACACTTTCTCGGCGTCGTTGCCGGGGGTTCGGCCGCTCGTCTCTGAGCGAACGGCACGTTCAGCGCACTGGAGGTGCCGAACGTACCGTTCGCCCTGGTTGGGGCACCTCGAGATCCCCCTCACATAAATAGTCATCTCAGATGCGAATTATGTAGGTTCAGATCATGCAACTGACGCAGTTCACCGATCTGGGATTGCGCGTCGTCATGCGGTTGGCCGTACTCGACGCGGATGCCTCCCCCAGCACTCGGGATGTTGCGCAGCAGCTCAACGTGTCGTATTCCCATGCCACCAAGGTGGTTACACGGCTCGGTGAGCTCGGCATCGTGACAACCAGGCGCGGCCGCGGCGGTGGGCTTTCCATCACCGAACTCGGCCGCACCGCCACCATCGGCTGGCTGGCCAGACGCCTCGAAGGCCCGGGTGAAGTCGTCGACTGCGAAGGGGACAAACCGTGCCCACTGCGCGGAGGTTGCCTCCTTCGGAGCGCTTTGCGCGAAGCACAGGAAGCGTTCTTCGTTTCACTCGACGCGGTCACGATCGAAGACGTCATCCGGCAGCCGTCCAAAACTGTCCTGCTACGCCTCACCACCCGGAGCGACGAAGCAGGCTGATCAATCGAATTTCGACCGAACGGAGCAGCTCATGCTTTCCCCACAGTCAACCGAGGTCATTCGCGCCACCCTTCCCGTGGTCGGCGCTGCCATCGGCGATATCACAACCCTGTTCTACCGCAGGATGTTCGACGCGCATCCTGAACTCGAACGCGATTTGTTCAATCGCGGCAATCAGAAGCAGGGCGAACAGCAGAAGGCTCTCGCCGGCGCCATCGCGGCATTCGCGACGCTTCAGCTCGAGCCGGACAGCGCCAAGGTCGATCTCATACTTTCACGTATCGCCCACAAGCATGCGTCGCTGGGAATCACGCCCGACCAGTACGCAATCGTGCACGAACACCTCTTTGCCGCGATCGTCGAAATACTCGGCGATGCAGTCACTCCCGAGGTCGCAGCAGCCTGGGACGAGGTCTACTGGCTGATGGCGGAAACCCTCATCACGATGGAGCGAGGCCTCTACCAACTCGCCGGCGTCGACGCCGGTGACGTCTGGCGCACGGTCAGAATCAGCGAACGAGTTCTTCAGTCCGCCGACACCGTCTCACTGACACTCACGTCGCTCGACGGTAGCGCGCTCCCCACCTTCGCTCCCGGACAGTACCTTTCGGTCGGGGTTACGCTGCCCGACGGCGCCCGTCAGATCCGCCAATACAGCCTGTGTTCGATACCGAGCAGCGCAGACTGGCGGATCAGCGTCAAGCGAATCTCCGGAACTCCCGATGGCGAAGTGTCGAACTTCCTCTACAACAACGTATTCGAAGGTCAAGAACTCTCCGTCACCACACCTTTCGGCGATCTCACCATGCCGGACGACAACTCACCGCTCCTGCTCGCGTCGGCCGGAATCGGTTGCACACCGATGATCGGGATGCTCAATCATCTCGTGGACACCGGTGCTGACCGTTCGGTATCTGTCATCCATGCGGATCGATCCATTGCGGATCACGCGCACCGCGCAGAACTCAGCACACTCGTCGACCAGATTCCCGCCGCAACCCTGCACCGTTGGTACGAGGATCTCGGCACGCACCTTGCGTTCGGATCGGTTCACGAAGGACGGGCGGATTTGCAAGGTATTGCAGTGGAGCCCGATACCCAAGCCTTCCTTTGCGGGCCGATGCCGTTCATGTTGGCGATGCGCGCATCGTTGCTCGAAAGGGACGTCCCGGCACAGAATATCCACTACGAGGTCTTCGGGCCCGACAGCTGGGCCAACACCTGAGCGGACCACTGCCTGCGAACTGGACCTTGGCGCGCGACTGCAAACCCTTGTGTACTCGAAGAAACATACGCATCGAGTAGTGGGAGACCGACATGATCACGTCAGCGTCGATGACGGGAGTCGCGCTGATCGCCCTGGCGATGGTTCTGACACCGGGCCCCAACATGATCTATCTGGTGTCCCGCAGCATCAGCCAGGGCCGCCGGGCGGGTTTGATCTCGCTCGGCGGAGTCGCAACCGGTTTCCTGGTCTACCTCGCCGCCACGTGTGCAGGGCTGACGGCGGTTCTCTTCGCCGTACCAACGGTGTTCACCGCGGTGAAAATCGGTGGTGCCCTGTACCTGGCCTATCTCGCCTGGTCGACACTCCGACCAGGTGGGAAGTCCGCTTTCGAGGTGGGCGAGGTCGACCGCCACGGTAGCGGCCGTCTGTTCGGGATGGGGTTGACCACCAATCTGCTCAATCCCAAGATTGCGCTGATGTACGCGGCCCTGATCCCCCAGTTCGTCGATCCCACTGCGGGTCCGGTCTGGCAACAGGCACTCGTACTCGGCGGCGTGCAGATCCTGGTCGCAGTCACCGTCAACGCGTTGATCGTGTGCTGTGCGGCAGCCGTGTCGACCTTCCTCATGGCGCGTCCGGTGTGGATGCGGGCTCAGAAATGGCTAGCTGGTGGCATTCTCGGAATCTTCGCCACCCGCATGGCCCTGGAGTAGTTTCAGTCCTTCGGACGTTGGTCGATCAGACGACGCGCTTTGCCGATCGAGCGTTCGAGTCCGCCGGGTTCGAGAACGCTCACCTCGACCGTGACACCGATCTTGTTCTTCACCAGCTTCTGCAACGCCGAAGACGCTGCCGCATGATCGGAAATTGCCGCGTCAGGGCGAGCCTCGACGCGCACTGTCAGAGTATCCATCCGGCCCGGACGCTCGAGCACACACTGGAATTGGGGTGCCAGGGCGGGGACGGTCAGGATCAGCTCTTCGATCTGTGTGGGGAACAGATTGACCCCACGCAGGATGATCATGTCGTCGGTCCGGCCGGTGACCTTCTGCATCCGACGCATCGAGCGCGCCGTACCGGGCAACAGACGGGTCAGGTCCCTGGTTCGGTAGCGAATGATGGGCAGCGCTTCCTTGGTGAGAGAGGTGAAAACCAGCTCACCTTCTTCACCGTCCGGCAGCACTTCGCCCGTGACCGGATCGATGATCTCCGGGTAGAAGTGGTCTTCCCAGATATGGAGCCCGTCTTTGGTTTCCACACATTCCATTGCCACACCCGGGCCCATGATCTCGGAGAGTCCGTAGATGTCGACCGCATGCATGTCGAGTTGCTGTTCCAGCTCGGTACGCATCTGTTCGGTCCACGGCTCCGCTCCGAAAACTCCCACCCTCAGTGAGGTCTTCGAGGGATCGATACCTTTCTTGATCATCGCATCCACGATGGTCAACATGTACGACGGAGTCACCATGATGGCGTCGGGCTCGAAGTCCTCGATCAGTTGAATCTGCCGCTCGGTCATGCCACCGGACATGGGAATGACCGTGCAGCCCAAGCGCTCCGCACCGTAGTGTGCTCCCAACCCACCGGTGAACAGACCGTACCCGTAAGCCACGTGAACCTTGTCCGAAGACCGCACGCCGCCGGCCGAGAGACTGCGCGCGATGAGATCGGCCCAGTTGTTCAGGTCGTTGCTCGTGTACCCCACCACCGTCGGGCGACCGGTGGTCCCCGAAGACGCGTGAATTCGCGAGACCCGGTCCTGTGGCACCGCAAACATCTTGAACGGATAGTTCTCACGCAGATCCGCTTTGGTGGTGAAGGGAAACTTCGCGAGATCGCTCAGATCCTTCAAGTCGCTCGGGTGGACGCCGGCGTCGTCGAAAGCTTTGCGGTAGTGCGGAACATTGGTGTACGCGTGCATCAGGGACCATTGCATCCGCTCGAGTTGGAGCGTCGAAATGCGGTCCCGACTGGCAAATTCGATTTCTTGCGAAGTAGCAGTGACGAGTTCGGTCATGATTGTCTCCGGTGGGCTCAGTGAGGGCGCTGTGCGGGCGGTCAGGCGTCGAAATCGACTGTTATCTGTTCACCGACAGGGAAGGTCTGGCAGGTCAGTACAAAACCCGCGTCGACTTCGTAGTCTTCGAGTGCGTAGTTCCTGCGCATCTCGACGTCACCGCAGGTGACCTTGGCGCGACACGTTCCACAGACCCCGCCCTTGCACGCGAAGGGCAGATCCGATCGGTACTGTTCCGCTGCATCGAGAATCGACTGGTCTCGCGGAAGTGTCGCGGTGGTCGATCGACCGTCGAGCGTGATGGTGACCTCGCTGCCTGGTCCCACAATTCCGGGCTCACGATGCACTGCAACCGGCGGAGCGACGTCGTCGACGTAGAACAGCTCGTGATGGATGCGATCCTTGGCAATTCCCAAGCCGGCCAGTACTTCCTGGGCGTCGTTGACCATCCCGAACGGACCACACAACCAGAAGCCGTCGACCTGGTCGCACGGAACGAGAGAGGTGAAGATCTCACGCAACCGGTCGGCGTCGAGACGGCCCGAGAACAACTCGACCTCGCGCGGCTCGCGAGAGAGGACATGAATAACGTCCAGGCGCGCACCGTACCGGTCCTTCAGGTCGGCGATCTCTTCGGCGAACATGACCGAACGGGTGCGCCTGTTCCCGTACAGCAGGGTGACATCGGCCTCGGGGTTCACCAGCAGTGTTGCAGCGATGGACAACATGGGCGTGATTCCGGAGCCCGCCGCGATCAGGACGTGCCGTCCACCCAATGCCGGATCGGCGACAAAATTGCCAGATGGGCCCTGGACGTCGATTCGATCCCCGGCCTTGACGTCTCGCACCAACCAGGAGGAGAAGAGTCCGTCTGCCACTTCGCGAACCCCCACCCGTGGAGACGCCCCTACCGGTGCACAGATCGAGTAGGAGCGACGGTGTTCGACGCCGTCGATCATCCGCCGCAGTGTCAGTGACTGCCCGGCGCCGAAGTCGAATTGATCGGCGATATCGGCAGGCACGTCGAAGGTGACGGCAACTGCGTCGTCGCACAGTGATTCGACACCGGCGACCGTCAACACGTGAAATGGTTTGTTCCGGTTCGTCGTTGCGGTACTCATCTGTTCAGATCTCCTTCACGTGATCGAACGGCTCGAGGCAGTCGAGGCAGCGATAGAGCGCTTTGCACAGGGTCGCACCGAATTCCGAACTCAGTCTGGTGTTTGCCGAACCGCACTGGGGGCACAGGATGTCGCGCGGCTTGGCCGTCAAGGTCAAGGCGATCGGGCCGGAGGTGCGACGCGGCGCGGCCCCCGGCACCGAGTACCCGGCCGTCCGAAGTTTCGCGAGCCCCTCTTCGCTGATCCAATCCGAACTCCAAGGCGGCGACAGTTGAGTCTTGATCTGGACGCTGCCGTACCCCGCGTCGGTCAGCTTGTGCTCGATGTCGTCTCGCATCGTCGCCATCGCCGGACACCCGGAATAGGTGGGAGTGATTGTCACACAGACCAAGTTCGCTTCGACGTCGACCGATCGGATGACGCCGAGATCGGCCAAGGTCAACAGTGGCATCTCCGGATCCATCACCGAGGCGACGATCTCCTGCGCGGAAGAGACGGTAGCGGCAGTCACGGTCACCACACCCCTTCCGGATGCTCCCGAGCGACGCTCTGCATTTCGGCGAGAAGTAGCCCCAGTGCCCCGGTGTGCAGTCCGGCACGCCCGCCGCGGCCGCCGACGAAACCGGAGAAACGCGAAGGGGGCTCTTCCATTTCGGCTGCATGGAGGACCTGGGCAAGAACAGCGTCGAACTCCGGCCGAACAGTACGCGGGTCCACTCCGACGCCAACTTCTGCCAAGACGAGTTCGTCCTGAGTGGGAACAAAGAGTTCGTCCACGAACGGGAAGATCTCGAGCAAGGCGTCGGCCGTCCGACGCTTGGATTCTGCCGTGCCGGCGCCCAAGGTGACGACCCATCTTGCCGCGTAGTCGCGGTGATAGGTCAGTTCCTTGACGCCCTTGTTCGCCACAGCTGCGAGAACCGGATCGCGCGACATGCGCAGCCGATCGAACAGCGCCAGCCGCCAGGTCGAGAACACGAGTAGCCGAACGACCGTGTGCGCGAAGTCGCCGTTGGCGAGTTCCACCAGTCTCACGTTGCGGAAACCGAACTGATCACGAAAGAAGGCAAGCGCATCTTCAGCCGGCACCGGTGACGTATCGGAGATGAACGGAACCACAGTGGAATCGGCTGCTGCCGCGCGAGCCAGCAGCAGCCTGGCCTGCCCGATCAAGTCCAGGCCGACGTTGGCGAGAGCTACCTCTTCTTCGAGTTCCGGTGCCCGCGTCGACCATTCGGCGAGTCGCTGCGAACTGACGAGCGCGTCGTCGCCGAGCATGAGGCAGTAGCGCGCCAGCGCACCGAGATCGACATCGCCTGGCACCGTGGTGTCGACGCCGGCGAGGGGGTCGTCGAAGCTCGTTCCGAACGCCCACTGACCGTGGCCGTCACCGTCGACCAGGCCGTCGTAGGCACTGTCGTGATCGTTCATCTGTTGGTCCTCGAAGTCGAAGTGATTCTCACATGTGCGGAACGGAGTCCGGGATGTCGTAGAAAGTCGGGTGCCGGTAGACCTTGTCGCCGCTCGGCGCGAAGAACGGATCCTTTTCTGCCGGACTCGAAGCCACGATTTTCGCGGATGGCACGACCCAGATACTCACGCCTTCGTTACGTCTGGTGTAGACGTCGCGCGCGTGGCGTAACGCCATCTGGTCGTCTGCCGCGCGCAGGGATCCGACGTGCACGTGGTTCAGTCCGCGCTTTCCCCTCAGAAATACCTCGTACAAAGGCCATTCGCCCCGCACCTGATCGCCCTGTACCTGATCGTTCTCGCTCATGATGTTTCCCCAGTCGTGCGATCGTGCGCGAGTCTCTCGCGCTGTGCAAAGGCGTACGCGGCGTCGCGAACCCAGGCCCCGTTGTCGTGTGCGGCTTTCCGATTGGTGATCCGCTCGACGCTCGCCGCTCCGTTGCCGCGGACCACGTCCATGAATTCGCTCCAGTCCGGCTCGCCGAAATCGTGTGCGCCACGCTCGGGGTTCCAGCGCAGGTCGGGATCAGGGAAGGTCACACCGAGTATCTCGGCCTGCGGTATCGACATGTCCACGAATCGTTGCCGCAGTTCGTCGTTCGTGTGCCGCTTGATGCGCCACTTCATCGACTGCTCGGTGTTCGGCGATTCGTCGTCCGGCGGTCCGAACATCATCAGAGCGGGCCACCACCATCGGTCGACGGCTTCCTGCACCATTGCCCGTTGAGCTTCCGTGCCGCGCATCATCGTCGCCAACAGCTCGAAGCCTTGCCGCTGATGGAACGATTCCTCCTTGCACACACGGATCATCGCGCGCGCATACGGCCCGAAGGAGCTGCGGCACAGCGGAACCTGATTGCAGATGGCAGCTCCGTCGACCAGCCAGCCGATCACACCCACGTCGGCGTATGTCAGCGTCGGATAGTTGAAGATCGAGGAGTACTTCTGCTTTCCCTCGATCAGCTTGGTGGTCAGATCGCCACGATCGGCACCGAGCGTCTCGGCCGCGGAGTAGAGATACAGACCGTGCCCGGCTTCGTCCTGGACCTTCGCCATCAGGATCGCCTTGCGTCGCAACGAAGGCGCACGGGTGAGCCAGTTTCCCTCGGGCTGCATTCCGATGATCTCGGAATGCGCATGCTGGGCGACCTGGCGGATCAGAGTCTTGCGGTAGCCGTCCGGCATCCAGTCGCGAGGCTCGATGCGCTGGTCTGCCGCGATCGTCTCGTCGAACAGGTTCTGCAGGTCTTGTGGAGCTTCCACGTTGGTCATCGTACCTACCTTTTATTACCGAATGATCGGTTGGTAACTAGTATGCACCGAGGTGTCCCAGCACACAAGAGAATCTTTCGCCGCACCAGAAATCAGCGACCCTCGAAAACCGGCTTCTGCTTCGACAGGAAAGCCGTGACTGCGCCTCGATGATCTGCCGTGGAACCCAGCTCCACCTGTGCGTTCGCCTCGGCCGCCAGCGTCTGGGAAAGCCCAGGAGCAACGGCACGGATCAGCGATTTCACGTGGGCGAAGGCCGCGGTGGGTCCGTCGGCAAGCCGACGCGCGAGTACCCGAGCCTCAGCTGCGACGTCCTCGTCGGCCACCACGCGATGAACCAAGCCCCACTCCAGCGCGCTCTGCGCGTCGAACTTGTCGCCGAGCAACATCAGGCCACTGGCGCGGCTAGGTCCGAGCGCGTGCACGAGCGCATGACTGAGCCCGGAGTCACTGGCCAGACCGATGCCGGTGAATGCCGTCGCAAAGCTCGCGCGAGCCCCCACGACACGGATGTCTCCGGCCAACGCGATTCCCAACCCGGCCCCGACGCAGGCTCCGCCGATACCCACCACCACCGGGACAGAGAGCGTCGACAGCGCCGTGACGATGGGGTTGTAGTGCGCCTCGACGGTATCCATCGCGTGCGCCGGATCAGCATCCAACGCTGCGGCGTGCTCGCCCAGATCCTGACCGACGCAGAAGTTCTTGCCTTCGGCGAGAATCAACACCGCTCGAACCTCTGCGTCCGCGTGAACCTGCAGCAACGCTTCGAGCAGCTGAGACTTCATTTCGCCGTTGACGGCATTGGCGGCCTTGGGTCGGTCGAGAGTGATTGTCGCCAAACCTCGCTCGATCTCCAAGCGAATCACGTCAGTCATCGATGTTCCTTTCGCAGGCAGTTCGGTTCAGCTCCATGTGTGAAAACCCTGTCCCGTCTTGCGCCCCAACTCGCCGCGAGCCACCTTCTCTCGCAGCAGTGCTGGAGGTGCAAATCGATCACCGAGCGTGCTCGCGAGGTGTTCGGCGATCGCCAGGCGCACATCCAACCCGACCAGATCTGTCGACCGCAGCGGGCCCATCGGATGCCGATACCCCAATTCCATTGCTCGGTCGATCGATTCCGCGTCCGCCACACCCTCTTCGAGCATGCGGATGGCTTCGAGCCCGAGACCGACACCAAGCCGGCTGGTTGCAAAACCAGGTGAGTCGTTGACGAGCACCTCGGCTTTGCCGAGCATCGACACCCATGCTCGTACCGAGTCGACAACCTCGGGGCGGGTCTGAGGCGCCCGGACGATCTCGACCAACAGCGACGCCGGGACTGGATTGAAGAAGTGCATACCGATGAACCGGCCCGGATCCGTCAGCGCTGCGCCGAGTTCGGCGATCGACATGGAACTGGTGTTGCTGGCGATCACGGTGCTTTCTCCGGCAACGGTTTCCGCAGCGGCGAGCACCTCGACCTTGAGGGCCGCAATTTCCGGGACCGCCTCGACGATCAGGTCGAGCGACGGTGGCAACGAGGTCACTGCGTCCACGGTGCTCACGCGCGCCAGCACCGTCGCGGGGTCCTGGTCGTCGAGTTTCCCTCGCTCGTGAGCTCTGTCGAGGCCGGCGGAAACACGCTGCAACGCGGCCGCGGTGTCGCCACTCTCCGCGATGGTGACCGCCCCGCCGAGACTGGCGAACACCTGGGCGATACCCGCACCCATGCGTCCACCGCCGATGACTCCGACGGTCTTCGGTGCAACTGCTTCAGTCATGATTTCGTCTCCAGGAAGGCCGTCATGCGATCGCGCTTGTCCGAACTCTCGAACAGGACGGCCTGGGCGATGTCGTCGGCAAACGGATGCGATCCCGGCGCATCGACGATGATCTTGGTCAATCGCAGCGCCAGCGGGGACAGTCGGGAAATGCGGTCGAGCAGCCGATGCGCTGCGTCGACGTGGCAGTTCGGTTCGGTTACCTCGACAACCAGGCCCGCTCGTAGCGCCAACTCGGCGTCGAGGTTCCTGGCACCGAGGAGCACCTGCTTCGCGATCGAGACGCCGACGAGCTTCGGCAATCGATAGCTGGCGCCGGCGGCTGCCATTATGCCGAGATTGGGCTCCGGATTCCCGAAGACCGCCGTCGTTGTCGCGATGCGAATGTCGCAGGCGTAGGTCAACTCTGCCCCACCGCCGAGCGCGTAGCCGCTCACGGCGGCCACGGTGGGAAGCGGGAGCTTTCCGATTCGGTCGAACAGCGTGCGGTTGATACCCGCGAACGCTTCCTCTCGTCCGCGCGCTCGGAGCTCCGCGATGTCAGCGCCGCCTGCGAAGTGGTCGCCGCGACCCGCAAGCAGGAGCAGCTTCGGATCCCGTTCGAGGCGTCCACAAACCTGATGCAGTTCGTCGATCATTTCCGCGTTGATCGCATTGCGTTGCGCGGGCCTGTCGAGGGTGACCACGACGCGATCCTCGCGCTCGTCCACGTGCAGGGTGTTCACATTCGCTCCTTCTCACTCTTCTCCATTAGTAACCGAACATTCGGTCGTTTGGCAAGGGTGAGAACGAGGATGGTGCACAGCTTTGCCCGAACTGAGAAGATGGGGACATGACTACGGCACGCCCCACTCGACGCACCGGCCTCCCCGGACGTCCCGGCTACGACCTCGATTCGCTCCTGGCCGTGGCCGTGAAGGTGTTCAACGACAAGGGCTACGACGGCGCCAGCATGGAGGTGCTCGCCAAGAAACTCGGCATCACGAAGTCCTCGATCTACCACCATGTGTCCGGAAAGTCAGAACTTCTCGAACTCGCCCTTTCGCGTGCACTCAACGCCCTGTTTGCGGTCACGACCGAAGAGGGCGCCACCACCGGTCCGTACATCGACCGGCTCGAATACCTGGTCCGGCGCAGCGTAGAGGTGCTGGTCGCAGAGCTTCCATACGTCACCCTGCTCCTGCGCGTCCGCGGCAACACGACGGTCGAGCGCGCCGCGCTAGCTCGTCGACGCGAATTCGACAACTTCGTCGGAGGTCTCGTCGCGTCCGCCGCAGCGGAGGGAGACTTGCGCCCGGACATCGAACCAGCCCTCGCCAGCAAGCTGATGTTCGGCACCGTCAACTCACTGATCGAGTGGTACAAACCCCGAGCGGGTGAGTCCGTCTCCGACATCGCCGACGCGGTCGTCGCCGTCACTTTCGACGGACTTCGCAAGGCCTGACTCCAGGCAGTTCTGCCGAATCCTTGACAACGCGGCATTACCGGGCGATCGTAATTACCGACCGAACGTACGGTGAGATGGAGTTGTCGTGAGCAGACTGTTGGAAAGCTATGTGGCCGGTCAGTGGTACGCCGCACCGGACGCAGGTACCCCGTTGCCGAGCGCAGTGGACGGATCGGAGGTGGCCCGGATCTCCGCAACCGGCGTCGACCTCGCCGAGATGGTTACGTACGCACGCGAGGTCGGCGGGCCTGCACTGTCCGCGATGACCTTCCACGAACGTGCCGGCGCGCTCAAGGCTCTCGCCCTCACGTTGATGGCAGGAAAAGCCGAGTTCTACACACTCTCCACTGCCACCGGTGCGACGACGCGAGATTCCGGGGTGGACATCGACGGCGGATTCGGGACCCTGCTGAGCTACGCGAGCAAGGCTCGGCGCGAATTGCCCGACAGCACAGTCTTTCTGGACGGAAACGTCGAGCCTCTCGGCAAAGGCGGAACCTTCCTCGGGCAACACATCTATACATCACGTCGCGGCGTCGCCGTGCAGATCAACGCCTTCAATTTCCCGGTGTGGGGGTTCCTGGAGAAGCTGGCACCGGCATTCATCGCGGGGGTGCCGTCCATCGTCAAACCTGCCAGTTCCACGGCATATCTCACCGAACTCGTCTTCCGGCGCATCATCGAATCAGGCTTGCTCCCGGAGGGTTCCGTCCAACTGCTCTCCGGTAGTGCACGGGGCCTCCTCGATCACCTCGGCGGGCAGGACTCAGTGGCATTCACCGGATCCGCCGACACCGCCGCAACGCTGCGTGCTCACCCGAACGTCGTCGGCAAGGGCGTCCATTTCAATGCCGAGGCCGATTCACTCAACGCGTCGATCCTCGGCGAGGACGCCGTACCAGGAACGCCCGAATTCGATTTGTACGTCAAACAACTCGTCACCGAAATGACAGTCAAGGCTGGTCAGAAGTGCACGGCGATCCGGCGCGCCCTGGTCCCGGTCTCGCTGGTCGACGCCGTTGTCGATGCCGCATCCGAGCGACTGAACAAAGTGGTCGTGGAACACCCCGATGCCGACGGCGTCACGATGGGAGCGCTCGCCAGCATCGAACAGCGTGACGAAGTCTTGAAATCCATTCGCGGTCTGACGAAGTCGGCAACTATCGTATTCGGAGACCCGGACAACGTCGACGTGGTCGGTGCCGACGGCCAGTCAGGAGCCTTCCTTTCCCCAGTCCTTCTCCGGGCGGAAGAGAATGCGCACGAGGTACACGAACTGGAGGCCTTCGGACCCGTCAGCACCGTCATCGGATACGACGGCATCGATCATGCGATCGAACTCGCGGCCCGTGGCGAGGGAAGCCTCGTCGCCTCGGTGGTCACTGCCGACACCGACATCGCACGTCGACTGGTGCTGGGTCTCGCAGCTTTTCACGGCAGAGTGCTCGTGCTGAACCGCGACGACGCCAAGGAATCCACCGGCCACGGCTCTCCCCTTCCAGTCCTCGTACACGGCGGTCCCGGCCGTGCCGGCGGCGGTGAGGAGCTGGGTGGCATCCGCGGAGTTCTGCACCACATGCAGCGGACCGCCGTACAGGGCACACCCGACGTCCTCACCGCAGTCGGCGAGCGCTGGTTCACCGGATCGCAGCGCACGACCGGATCCGAACATCCATTCCGAAAGAGTCTCGCCGAGTTGAAGATCGGTGACACTGTTGTCGGCGGTCCGCGCCAGGTCACACTCGCAGACATCGATCATTTTGCAGAGTTCACCGGTGACACCTTCTACGCTCACACCGATCCGGTGGCCGCTGCGGCGAATCCACTCTTCGGCGGCATCGTCGCGCACGGCTATCTTGTTGTCTCACTCGCTGCGGGCCTGTTCGTCGACCCGGCTCCCGGCCCGGTTCTCGCGAACTTCGGCGTGGACAGCCTCAGGTTCCTGACTCCGGTCAAAGCCGAAGACAGCCTGACGGTCACCCTCACAGCCAAGACCATCACACCTCGCAGCAGCGCCGACTACGGTGAGGTTCGTTGGGACGCCGTGGTGACGAACCAGGACAACGATCCGGTCGCGACATACGACGTCCTGACTCTGGTAGCCAAGACTCGCCCCGAAGGGAATTAAAAGCACATGACCTATCGAGTAGCAGTGTGTTACGGACGCCCCACCGATCCGGATGCTTTCGACAAGTACTACAACGAGATCCACGTCCCGCTCGCCAGCGCAGTGCCAGGGCTCTCGGACTTCACGTTCAGCAAGTGCTCGACGCTGGACGGCTCCGATCCAGTCTTCTATGCCGTCGCCAACCTCGAGTTTCCCGATCTCGAGACTATGCAGAGCGGCCTGAAGTCCCCGGAGATGGGCGCCGCTGGAAAAGATGTCGCAAACTTTGCCACCGGCACGGTCGACATGTATGTCCAGGAAGTTGTCTCGGTCCTCTAGACCCCTGCAATTTCCCGATCACACAGGAGTTGTCTCGTGAGTACAGGAAGCATCACCGCCAGAGAGATGTTCGACGCGGACCAGGCATCGCAGGCACTCGGTATCGAGATTTCCGAACTGGCGCCCGGTAGCGCAACCGTGACCGTCACCGTGGGCGAAACCATGGTGAACGGTCACGGAATCACACACGGCGGTTATGTTTTCCTGCTCGCGGACACCGCGTTTGCGCTCGCCTGCAACGGCTACGAGGATTCAGCCGTTGCAGCGCGCGCGGACATCAGATTTCTGCGTCCGACCCGTCTGGGCGACACCTTGACCGCGGTCGCCACCGAGAAGGCTCGAGGCGGCCGAAGTGGGATCTACGACGTGACCGTTCGCAATGGCGACGCCGTCGTGGCCGAGTTCCGCGGCGACAGTCGAACCATCACCCGCTGAAATTCAGCCCACGGTGTATCAGCCCACGGTGTATCAGCCCACGACGGGAAGTTCGAGGGGGCCGGACCCGTCGGCGAAGATCGTCACCGGCATGCCCTGCAATCCCCCACGGAAACTGATGTCGCCACCGGTGATCGCGAGACGCACGGAATGCCCTGGCTCGAATCGGTGCACTATCGCCGGCATCGTCACCGGCACCGGCTGCGACGGATCACTGATGCGTATGGGCGCGATGAGTCCGTTGATCAGCGAGGAAGTTCCGTCCGGAGCCACGTCGTAGAGTTTCGCGAACACCACCGGCTGTCCGGGCGCCGCAACACGCAGCGTCACAGTGGGGGCTCCCACCACGTCCATCGCCTCGGTCATCGGCGCAGCGGTCCAGAGCGCCTCGGTTCCCGGAATCTGTGCATTCGGAATGTTTCCGGCCGGATTGATATTGAGTGGCTCTACGCCCGTCGGCAGCCCAGCCGGTGCGGTGACGATCGTCTTCGAACCCGGTATCACCGGCGTGCCGTCCGGTAGCAGTCCCCCGTCGGCGGACAGATGGAAGGCGCGAGCGGTCCCGACATCGACGGTGTCGGACGTCGCGTAGGCCGGTGCCGCGTTTCCCTCGTAGTCGATCCAGTTGCGGAAATACGCGAATTCCGGGCCGGTCTCCGTGTTCTCGTCCTTGAGGTAGTGATCGAACCAGTCCATGAAGCGACCGGTCTCGTACTGGGTATCCTCGTCGGGTGCGGAGAAGCTGAACTCGCCCGGCGCAGCGGCCAAGTGGCTGTGCCCCCACGAATGCCAGATCATCTTGGCTTCGACGCCACGATCCTTCAGCGCGTCGTAAGTCGCGGTTGCCTCGTTCAGATCGAACAGGGTGTCCTGTTGCCCCTGAGCAAGCAGTACCGGAATGTTGATCCGGTCGACGAACGACGAGACCGACGACGCTCGGAGCTCACTCACTACTTGCGGTCCGATATCGCCGGTCACCACTGCCTCGGCGATCGCGTTGCACATGTAAGGGACGTAGTTCGGGCAGCCGGGTAGCCGTGCGGGATCTGCGATGTAACCGTCCACACCGGGATTCGCGATGCCCGCGCCGAAGAGCAGCGATGCAAAGAGCACCTTCGCTGCTCCCGGCTCCGCAGTCGACACTCCGGAGATGGTCCCGGTGCTGTTGGGCGCCAGAGAATACGAGAGATCGTTCCAGGTGATCATGGGGATGATGGTGTCGATGCGGGGATCGACACTCGCGGCGGCGAATTGAATGCCGCCGCCGTAAGAGCCACCCGTCATTCCGACCCGCGGGTCGTTCGTCGACGGTGCACCGGTGTGATCGACGGAGTCCTGAACGACCGTGGTGAGCGCCGGATAGGGCTGCGTCAGAGCCTGATCCGTGAAGGCAATCCCTTCTTGGCCGCCGAGGAAGCTGACCAACTGGGAAGCGGCGATACCGTCGTATGCGGGAGAGTCGAGTGTGATCTTGCAACTCGTGCCGCCGAAACCCAATCCCGAATACGTCAGTCCGACATACCCGTTCTCGGCGAAGTTCTGCAGGGCAGGAATCTGGTCCTTGTACGAACCGCCGAACCCGTTGGTGGTCAGGATCGCGGGAGCTGGGTTGTCAGCGTCGACGCCATCGGGAACAAAGAGTTCACCGACGACGGTGCACGGCGTCGAGAGTTCAGGCCCGACATCGACCGAGAAGTACAGCAGCTGTGACGAATACGAGCCGTTCGGTGAATCCGCGAGCGCCGGCGGCGAAAAGCCGAGGGCGCAAACCACGAGCGTGACGACACTGATCGCTGTTCTCCGGCGCACCTGAAAACCGTACACCCGGATCTGTTCTCCACCAGCTCAATCCGGCGCGTGCCGCCAACGTTTTCTCGCGAAAGTCACGCCAGACCGAGCCGACCTCTACTTGACCGTCAAGGTGCCGTGCATGCTCGGGTGGTAGGTGCAGTGGAACGTGTACGTTCCAGGCTCGTTCGGCACCGTGATGGTTTCCGTCTCACCCGCTTCGATGTCCTCGTTGAACAACCCCGCGGTATCGGACGTGACCGAGTGCTCGACGGTGTCGTTGTTCTGAATGGTCAGTACCTGTCCGGGCATCACCGACTCCGGCGTCGAATATTCGAAACCGCTGATCACGATTCCCATCGACGACGCTCCCGGCGTCGACATACCCAGAGGCATGCTCGGCATCGACATACTGGTCGGCATGCTGGTCATCGGCATACTGGTCATCCCCATGCCGTCGTGATCGGCCGAATCGTTGTCCGACGAATCGTTGTTGTCACTGCACGCGGTCAGTGCGAACACCGCCAGGATCAGCGCTGCGAGCACTGCGAGAATCCGCTTCATTGCTTCGCCTCCTGCTCGTTCCCCCGCAGTCTGCTGATTACCCGCCGCCTAGGGGGCCAAACAGCTCCGATGTGGTGCCTGCGGCGCTGATAGTGCACGATTTCTGCACCAGCTCCACTCGCGGACCGACACTGAAGGAAACAGCACAGATGGCCAAGAGCAAAACGTCGAAGGCAGCCCAGCCGAAGGCGTCGAAGGCAGCGCAGCCCAAGGCTCCCAAGACAGCAGAGCCGAAGGTAGCCGAGAAGGCTCCCGCCGTTCTCTGGAAGGACCTGCCGGACGAGCACGACTACCCGGCAGCCCGCGATTACCTCCAGTTGGGCGCGACGCCGGTTCAGGTCCAAGCTCTCGTGTACGCCCTCAAGACGGCGACGCTGGTCTCGAAGAAGGCCAAAGACATCCTGCGGGCTGCCGGGCTACCCCTGCTGCCTGTCGACAACCCACACGTTGCTGCCGACCTGTTGAAGATCCGCAAGGGGATCGCGCTGTCGCCGATCCTGCTGGTGCAGGGAGACTTCCGCGCCGGAGTACCGGCGCAGATCGCCGACGGCTACCACCGTGTCTGTGCGAGCTACCACGTGGACGAGAACACCGCCATCCCCGCGAAGATCGCACCCTCGACAGTTAACTCGTAGGTCGTCGATGACCTTCGGCATCCTTGCCCTCGTCGCGCTGGCCGGCATTCTCGGCCCGCTGCTCGGCGCTCGCGTCAGCTGGCATGTCCCCGTGGTGGTCGGCGAACTTGCCGCGGGCGTCGTCTTCGGTGTCACCGGTTTCGGGCTGCTCGACTCTTCGGACCAGACTTTCACGTTCCTGGCCGATATCGGATTCGCGCTCACGATGATGGTGGCCGGCTCACACGTCCCGGTCCGCGATCCGGCAGTCCGTGCGGCAATCGGCAAGGGTGCCGTTCGCTCGGTTGTCGTCGGACTTCTGTCGGTTGTTGCCGGCTACGGTGCGGCGACGGCATTCGGCACCGGTCACGCCGCGCTGTACGCGGTCCTGATCGCGTCGTCGTCCGCGGCGTTGATTCTCCCCATCGTCGATTCGCTGGGGCTCGGTGGAACCTCGGTTCTGCAGATGACTGCCCAGGTCGCGATCGCGGACACCGTCTGCATTGTTGCGCTGCCTTTGGTGATCGATCCGGACAATGCCCCTCGTGCCGGTGTCGGCGCACTGGCTGTGGCGGCGTGTGCGGTTGCCTTGTTCTTCGTACTGCGAGCCTTCCACCGGTCCGGCCATTGGCGAAGGCTCCACAAATTCTCGGAGAAACGAAAGTTTGCACTCGAACTCCGGATCAATCTGGTGATCCTCTTTTCTCTGGCAGCGCTGGCGTCGAGCACTCACGTGTCGATCATGCTCGCGGGCTTCGCCTTCGGGCTCGTTCTTGCCGCGATCGGTGAACCCCGCCGCCTCGCCAAACAGCTCTTCGCCATCACCGACGGCTTCTTCGCTCCCCTCTTCTTCGTCTGGTTGGGAGCGGCGATCAATCTGCGCGACCTCGTCACCCATCCGTCCGCCATCTGGCTCGGATTGGTCTTGGGCGGAGCAACTCTCGTGGTTCACGCCGCGATACGCGCCCTCGGTCTCCCGCTCCCTCTCGGCGTGCTGTCCGCCGCACAACTGGGAGTACCGGTTGCCGCAGTTACGGTGGGCACTCAATTGGGGGTGATGGGCGACGGTGAACCCGCAGCCATCCTCCTCGCCGCCATGATCACGATCGGTGCAGCAACGCTGGCGGGTGCTGCCGCGTCGAAAGCTGGTCTCACGAAGCCTGCTTGACCGCGGCCCTCTCCACCGTCAGCAAGCTCTCCTCCGAATGTTCGGCGTGATACGCCGCGCCGCCGCCGCGGACACCGAAGAGTCGCTTGCTCCAGATCAGCCATACGACGGCAGCGATGTTCACCAGCAGCAACCCGGCCCTCAACCACGTGATCTTCTCGGTCAATTCGTAGATTTCGAGGGGCAGGAACAAGCTGGTCGCCACCACCGCGAAGTACTCGCCCCAGCGTTCGACCATCCACAGGCCGACTGCCTCGATCACTTGAAGGCCGGCGTAGACCAACAGCCCGACTGCGATCCAGGTGAGCGTCGTAGCGGACAACGAAAACGCCTGCTCGATGTGATGGACCAGTTTGGAATCGTCGATGTTCCAGCCCAATTGACGGGCAAGTGGCCTGATCAACGGCAATTCGTTCTCGAAGGCGTCCTCGGCGCGACCCTTCGACGATCTCAGTTCGAACACACCGATCGCCAGAAGAACCAAACCCAGAGCGCGGAACATTCTCTCGGTGGCGAGAAGTCGCATGATCAACCGGTCGCGAAGCAGCCTCCCCCGCGGAACCTCGGGGGCGGCGTCCGCCGGTCCCGATGCTCGGGGCGCTCCCGGGACGAAGTTGCCGCAACGTAGGCATCGCCACGCCTGACCCACCGCAGTATCCACATGTAGTCGATCCCGCAGTTCCGGTTCGTCCGGAGCGTAGGTCTCGTGACCGTGCCAACTGCACGAGCGCAATGCGAAGTCCACGGGTGAACTCTATGCCGCATATGCCCGGTAGCGTGGATACCCGCTGACCGTGCACTTCGAACGATGAGGATTCCGATGACAACCACCAAGATCGAAACCCGGCATGGCGTCATGGCAGTCGACGACAGTGCCACCGACGGTTTTCCGGTTGTCTTCATTCACGGGAACTCGGCCAGCCGCTCCATCTTCCGTCATCAGGTCGACGCCGACTGGGCCGGCGACTACCGCATGATCACTCTGGACCTACTCGGCCACGGCGACTCCGAGGACGCGAGCGATCCCGAAACCGCATACACGCAGAACGGTTACGCCGACGCCATCGTCGATGTTCTGACCGAACTCGGCGTCGAAAGAGCCGTTGTCGTCGGCTGGTCGCTCGGCGGACACATCGCTCTCGAGTTGATCGCGAAATTCCCCGGGCTCACCGGAATCGTCATCACCGGTACGCCGCCGGCAAATCCCGAGACGCTCGGCGACGCCTTCAATGCCGGCGACGGATTGTCCATCGGCGGCACCGAGGTCATCACCGCGCAAGAAGCCGAACTCTACGCACGAATGACCGCCGTTCCCTTCGAGCAGGCTGCCCTCGACGCCGCGATACGCACGGACGGACGCGCTCGCAAGATCATGTTCGACGCATTCGGCGCCGGCCGCGAATCGGATCAGAAGGCTCTGGTTGCAACGGCGTCTGTGCCTCTCGCGGTGATCGACGGCGCCGAGGACCCGTTCGTGAACACGTCGTATGTCGCGTCGTTGACCTTCGCGAATCTCTGGGAGGGCACGTATCACGTGATTCCCGGTGTGGGGCATGCAGCGTTCTGGGAAGCCCCTGAGGTGTACAACCCACTGTTGCAACGATTCCTCGGCAGTTTCGCACAGTAACCTGCTGGACAACCTGCTGGACGCGGCGTCCTATGAGATAGAAGCCACTCGACAATCCGGCCATGTCCGGATCATTCATCGCCGTCCTACAGTTCGGAAAACGACTGGAGGCACTGCGATGACCATTCTCGAGCACGGCACGGAAACGTGCATCGGTGGACCGACCCTTCCCCAGATACGACGCCTCGTCACCGAAGTGCCCGGCCCCAACTCGCGCGCTTTGGCAAAGCGCCGGAGCGCCGCACTACCGGCCGGGCTGACCAGCGGATCCAGCATTTACGTTGCCGCAGCGGGCGGAGGAGTTGTCGTCGACGTCGACGACAACTCGTTCATCGACTTCGGCAGCGGCATCGCCGTGACCACCGTCGGAAACAGTGCGCCGCGCGTGGTCGAACGCACCACGCGCCAGCTCGGTCAGTTCACCCATACGTGTTTCCTCGCAAACCCCTATGAGGGGTACCTCGAGGTCTGCGAAGCGCTCAACCGCCTGACCCCGGGAGATCACGAGAAGCGAACAGCGCTGTTCAACACCGGCAGCGAAGCGCTCGAGAACGCCGTGAAATACGCACGTGCCGCCACCGGTCGCCCGGCAGTTGTCGTCTTCGACCACGCATTCCACGGTCGCACGTTGATGACCATGACGATGACAGCCAAGAACCAGCCGTACAAGGCCACATTCGGCCCGTTCGCACCAGAGGTCTACCGGGTTCCGATGGCATACCCCTACCGTTGGCCGAGCGGCCCCGAAAACGCGGCCGACGAAGCATTCGCCCAGTTCCGTCTTGCGATCGACACTCAGATCGGCGCCGAATCGGTAGCCGCTGTGGTCGTGGAACCGATTCAGGGTGAGGGCGGTTTCATCGTTCCCGCTCCGGGATTCCTGAAGCGAATCTCGGAATTCTGCCGTGAGCGCGGCATTCTCGTCGTCGCGGACGAGGTCCAGACCGGTATCGCACGAACCGGATCCTGGTTCGCCAGCGAGAGTGAGGACTTCGTCCCCGACATCATCACAACCGCAAAAGGTCTCGCCGGCGGAATGCCACTCGCCGCCGTGACCGGCCGTGCCGACGTCATGGACGCCGCGCATCCCGGTGGTATCGGCGGTACGTACAGCGGCAATCCCGTTGCCTGCGAGGCCGCCCTGGCAGTTTTCGAGACGATCGAGATGGAAGGGCTCCTCGACCGCGCCAAGGACATCGGCGACATTCTGACCACAGGTTTGTCCGAAATCGCTTCGGACACAGACATAATCGGCGACATTCGCGGACGCGGCGCCATGATTGCAATCGAACTCGTCCACGACGAGGACAAGGCTCCGAATCGCGAGGCCGTCGCCCAGATCGTCAGCTACGCCCACGCGCACGGTCTCCTTATGCTCACCGCCGGCACCTATGGAAACGTCGTCCGTTTCCTCCCACCGCTGAGCATCTCCGACGAGTTGCTGACCGAAGGACTCGGTATTCTTCGCGACGCTGTGGCCGCAGTCCGATGAGCGTCGCAGTGCGCAGCTTGATCGGCGGAGCTTGGGTCACGGGCAGCGACGGCACACTGACGGACACCAACCCGGCCCGTCCCGACGAGGTTGTCGCCACCGGAGGCCGCGCCGGTGCCTCCGAAATGGCGACCGGTGTTCGCGTCGCCCGCATCGCCGCGAACGACTGGGCCCGCCTGCCGATGTCCGCACGCGGCGCATACCTCACTCGTGCAGCGGAAATCATAGAATCCAACGCTGAGGCCTGGGGCGAAGAACTCACCCGCGAAGAAGGGAAAACGCTGGCCGAGGGTATCGGAGAGGTGCGCCGCGCAGCGCAGATTCTGCGTTACTACGGCAACGCCGCCGACCGCGAGACCGGAACGGTGTATTCCTCCCCACGTAGCAGCGAGCAGATTCTCGTCACTCGCAAACCTCTCGGCGTGGTAGGCGTCGTCACGCCGTTCAACTTCCCGATCGCGATCCCGGCATGGAAGATTGCGCCTGCCTTGGTGTACGGAAACACCGTCGTCTGGAAACCGGCTGCCGCGGTGCCCCTTCTGGCCTTCCGTCTCGCGCAGGCACTGACCGAAGCGGGCCTACCCGACGGAGTCCTGAACATGATCCTCGCCGACAGCGCGGCCGGTGAAGCGCTGGTCGATCACCCGGACCTCGACGCCGTCACCTTCACCGGTTCCACCGGCGTCGGCCGAAAGATCGCGGGATCTGCTGCGGCGCGCGGAATTCCGGTACAGGCGGAAATGGGTGGAAAGAACGCAGCCGTCGTACTTGCCGACGCAGATCTCGAGCTTGCGGTCGAGCAGGTGATGCTGGGCGCATTTCGGTCAACCGGCCAGAAATGCACGGCCACTTCACGTCTGGTGCTCCATGAATCCATCGCCGAGGAATTCCTGGCCAGGCTGACCGTTGAAGTCAAGCAACTGAGAGTCGGAGATCCACTCGATCCCGACGTCACGACAGGTCCCGTGGTCAGCGCATACGCGCAGCAGTCGATCATCGAGGGGATCAATCGAGCCGTCGACGGCGGCGCCAGGGTTGTGGCCACCGCCGAAGCGCCGCAGTCGGGCTACTACGTCCAACCGACAGTGCTGGAACTACCGTCGAGCACCGAACTGTGGTTCGAGGAACTCTTCGGCCCGGTACTGGCGGTGCAGCGGGCAGCAACAACCGCAGACGCATTCCGCTTGGCGAACGAGGGCGAATTCGGTTTGTCCGCAGCATTGTTCACGCAAGACCTGACCAGTGCACTGGCCGGTATCGACGATCTGGACGTGGGGATCCTGCACGTGAATTCGGAATCGGCGGGCGCTGATCCCCACGTACCTTTCGGTGGCGCGAAGAGGAGTGGATACGGACCCAAGGAACAAGGCGACGCGGCGCGAGAGTTCTTCACTCACACCACCACCGTCTATCTCAGGGGCGGCCGAGCGTGATCTGAATTCGATTCCGCCTGCAGCAGTTCACGAGCTTTGAGTGCGATCCACAACTCGGACCGGGTGTGGGCGGAATCGAGATCTCTCCCGATCAACTCGGCAGCCTTGTCCATGCGGTTACGCAGCGTGTGCCGGTGAACACCCAATTGCGCTGCAGCGGATTCCCATTGACCATTGTGGTGCAGGAACGCTTCGATCGAGTCCACCAGACGGGAACCGTTCTCGGCGTCGTAGCCTTCCAGCACACCGAGACCGCTGGCCGCGATCGACTGCAGAACATCGCTCGACTGCACACTCAACAAGAGACTGAAAGTCCCGAGTTCCGAGAACGGAACGAGTGTGTGTCCTTCGACCTGCCCCACTTTGGCAGCAGAGACGGCCTCGCGCAGACTGGCCGCAACACCGCTAATCGGCCGGACGCCACCGATTCCACCGTTGATACTCCGGCGTGAATTCTCCCGTACTCTCGCATACACACTGCGTGTGACCTTCTCCGCAACTTCACTTTTCACGACGAACCACACACCGGTTCCGTCAGTCAGCGGGGCCAACAGGTACGGCACCGACTCTTCTTCCAGGGCCGCTGAAGTGATGTCGGTGGCCGCAAGCAAAGGTCCGACATCGGTCAAGGCAGTTGCCACCACCGTGGTTTCGGATTCGAATCCGAAGTACCGCAACAGACTTTCGTCGACGTCACCGCCGGCCTGGCGCACCATCGTCGTAACGGCCAACCTCAGCCGCTGTTCGGCATCGACAACCCGCAACGGCTTGGCAAGCTCGATGGTCAACAGCGACACCGTGTGGCCCACCAACAATCGCTCGGACTGATCCAAGGCGGCCTCGGACGCCACGGCCAGCGTGCCGCTCACAGCAAGGCGGTGAATGGCCAGGTGACCGTCGTCGTCCACCACGATCCGGCTGCGCTCCTTACCTGATCGCTCCCTGATGCGTTCGGGCAGAGACGAACTCGCACCTTCCGTCAGAGCCAGCACCGCGCCGTCCCGATCGAGAACACAGACGGCTGCGTGAACGGCTCGACCCAGGGCAGTGATCAGAGCCGGCACCCCATCGAGCAGGGCACGCGCCAACTTCTCCTGCGCGTCGACCACCGCCTGCACCGTTCGTATCTGGTCGGCGGTCAGTTCGTCGATCACGGCCCGCGAAATGGCGATGAACGGCGTCTCCTTGGCGACGGAAAGCACGGCAAAACCCAGTTCGTCGCCGGCCCTGATGATCGCGTCCGGCACCCTCTCGTGCACGGTGCCGGTGTCGAACGCCAGTGCCACCGCACCGGTCTGCGCGATGCGCTCGACGTACTCGTATTGCTTTGTCGCCGAACGCGGTAGATGCAGCCCCGTCGTCATGACAAGCTCTCCACCGGCGAGCCAACGGGTCGGATCCTGCAATTCGATTGCGTGCGCCCAGCTGATCGACAGATCCACGTCGTCGTGACCGGCAACGATCGTGAGGCCGAGCGAGGTGGTGGCCGCCAGGCGCCGGACAGTCATCGGCATTACCGGAACCTCCGAGGGCAGTGAATAGAAAGGCAGTGGACAGAACTGACAGTTTCCAGTTCAGATTTGTACATCAAGTCCATGTTCTGGATCACACGATGAGCTTAGCGTCTCTCCGAAAGAACTGATCGCGTTATGCAATAGGAGCTGAGCCCAGATGCCCGACAGCAGCACCGAAACAGCCGAAGCCGCCAGCGTTCATTCGACACTCAAAACAGGCTTGAAGAAGCGCCACCTGACCATGCTTTCCATGGGCGGCGTCATCGGCGCCGGTTTCTTCGTCGGTCTGAGCGGAATCATCAACCAGGCCGGCCCCGGCGCAGTCATCACGTGCGCGATCTGCGGGATCATCGTGTTCCTGGTGATGCGCATGCTCGGCGAAATGGCCGTGGCCAAGCCGTGTACGGGATCGTTCACCGAATACGCCCGCATGGCGTTGGGCGACTGGGCGGGTTTCACCACTGGCTGGCTCTACTGGTATTTCTGGGTGATCGTCGTCGGCATCGAATCCGTCGTCGGAGCAACCTTGCTCTCCCGGTGGATCCATGGTGTCCCGCGCTGGCTCATGTCAGCGGTACTCCTGTTGGTGATGACCGGGGTCAATCTTCTCTCCGTCAGCAACTTCGGCGAGGCTGAATACTGGTTTGCGGGTATCAAGGTCGCCGTCATCATCGGCTTCATCGTGCTCGGCAGTCTGTTCGTCTTCGGCATCTGGCCCGGCAATGAAGTCGATTTCAGCAATCTGACCGGCCACGGAGGATTTCTGCCGAACGGCTTCACCCCCGTACTGGTGGGCGTTGTCGCCGTGATCTTCTCCATGACCGGAGCCGAGCTTGTCACGATCGCCGCAGCGGAATCCGCCGAACCTGCCGGAGCGATCAGGCGGGCCACGAACACGGTCGTCTTCCGCATTCTCGCCTTCTTCGTTGTCGCCACCTTCCTCCTCGTGACGATGCTGCCGTGGGATTCGTTCGTCGTCGGCGATTCTCCGTTCATCTCCGCACTCGACCTGCTCGGAATTCCCGGCGCCGCCGACATTCTCAATCTCGTGGTTCTGGTCGCGGTGCTGTCCTGCCTCAATTCCGGCCTGTACACGGCGTCACGGATGCTCTTCGCACTCTCCGTCTACAACGACGCGCCGGCCTGGATGACACGGACCAACAGCCGCGGCGTGCCGGTGAAGGGCGTACTCGCCTGCACCGTGGCCGGGTACTTCTGTATCGCGGCCGGCTACATCTGGCCGGATACGATTTTCTTGTTCCTCGTGAATTCGTCGGGCGCAATCTGCTTGTTCGTTTACATCCTGATCTGTGTATCCGAACTACGCCTCCGACGCCGATGGGAACGCGAAAGCCCCGAGATTCTGAAATTCCGTGTCTGGTTGTATCCCGGCCTGCCGATAGTGGTCACTGGTCTGATTCTCGTGATCCTGGTGGGAATGGGGCTCAACGAACCCACGCGCGCGGAATTCGTCCAAAGCCTGGTCGCGCTGGGGGTCATCCTCGCCGCTTACGGCGTGAGAAAGTCTCGTACGCGAAAAGTCGGATCGTTCGCGACCGCCTCGAACAACGCACACAGCAGTTCGAAGAAGGCTTGAAACAAGCATCGAGTAAGCGCTCGACTCGATAATTGAACCTCTTCCCCGAAAAGAGCCGATCCGATGGAAGCGGTCGAACATAGATTTTCTCTTTACCTAAATTCAAGGCAAAATGGACAGCATGCCGAGCCCTGTCATCGCCTCCGAGGGGCACAGTTCTTGGCGAACACTTCACGAATGGTTCAACGAACCACACGACTACGAGTGGATAAAGCACCAGAGATCCGGCCGGGCAATCATTCCGATCTTTCGAACCTTGCTCGGAATGATGACGATCATCTTCGGACTGTCCGCTTTCTACAAATTGATCGGTCCGGATACGCCGCCGACCACACCCGGCAAAGCTCTTTCGATTTTCATGATCTGTACGTGTGTGGGAATCGCCGCATGCTGGTTCACACAACCGTTTCCCGGACGCCGGGGGTTGCTTGCATTCGGAATATTCGCAGATCTCGGGATCGCGGCTGCCGTCCTCCTGGTGCCGGATCGCTCGTCCGGGACGTTCGGTTGCATCGTCTTCGCGGTCACCGGAACCTTTGCGACGCTTTTTGTCAGCGCAAAGTGGCTTGTCGCTCATGTCGTTTGGTCGACGACCGTCACGACCACCGTTTTCGTTCTTGCATATCTGGAAGGCGACGTCGATATCACGACGCTTCTGGCCCGCGGCACCGTTCTTTTCGGAGCTGTCACACTCGTTCCCATTTTTGCGCACCTGACTTGGCGCACTCTCTACCGCGATGCCCAGTATTCGGACCGGGATCCCCTCACTGGACTGTTCAACCGTCGGGGACTGGAAGGGGCAGTCGGCGATCTCTTCGAGAGCGCCCGAGACGATTCTTCATCTCTCGCCTTCATCGTCGTCGATATCGACGAATTCAAAACGGTGAATGATCTTCACGGTCATGCCGAAGGCGATCATGTCATCAGGAGAACCGCGAACCGATTGAGCACACATCTCGGCGAACGCGGAGTCATCGCTCGAACCGGCGGGGAAGAATACCTGGCCGTCATCGCCGGCGATCCCGAATCGACAACCCTGTTGATCGACGGGATAAACGCCGCGCTGTCGGATTGTTCCGACGCGATCCCCACAACGGTGAGCGTCGGAGCGGTGATGATGACCGCCGAATCGAAGGCGTGGAGCGGCGGTGCTTCCGCAATCCTGGCGGCGACAAATGTCGCGGATTCGATGATGTATCAAGCGAAAGCGGCAGGCGGTAATACGATCCGCTCGGCTCAGATCTGATTCACAGCCACGTAAGTGGGTGGACGCTGCGCCCGGTTTCCGTGTCCGTCGCGGCAAGATACACATCGACGCGCTCAGCGGTCAGAGCCTTGCTGATGTGGTAACCCTGGACCAGGTCACACCCGACCCACTGGACGCGGCGGAACTGCTCGATGGTCTCCACGCCCTCGGCCAACGATTTCATACCGAGGGCCGCGGCCAATTCGACAATGGACTTCACCACGGACATCTTCGGATCGTCCGAGTCGGTGACCAGCATGCGATCGATCTTGAGAACGTCGATTGGAAGTCTCTGGAGCGTGGCGAAGGACGAATAGCCGGTGCCGAAATCGTCGAGTGCGACGGTGACCCCGAGCTCACGCAGCTTGTAGAGATCCCGGATCGCGCGATCGTCCACAACACCTGTCTCGGTGATTTCGAGCTGCAGCAGTTGCGGAGGCAAGCCCGAATCCGTCAGCGCTTTCTTCACCATCGCACCGAACTCTCGCGACACCAACTGCACTGGTGAAACGTTGACCGAGACGCCAATTCCGGTCGGCCACCCCGCAGCAGCGGCGGTCGCCATCGCCATTGCCTGCGCGCCGAGGGGAATGATCATTCCGGTTTCCTCCGCCACCGAGATGAACTGGCTGGGCCCGATGAGGCCGCGGCTGGGATGGTTCCACCGAAGAAGAGCCTCGAAGGCCACCACTTCACCGGTCTGAGTGTCGACCTGAGGCTGGTAATGGAGATCGAACTGCCCTTCCTCGATCCCTCTGTCCAGCTCGTGCAACGCCGTCGCCCGCGCCGATGCCCTCGCCCGCAGCAGCGGTGAGAACTTGCCCACTCGATTGCGTCCCGTCGACTTCGCCTCGTACAGAGCCAGATCCGCCAGCATCACCAATCCGTCGGCGTCCGTCGAATCCTCGGGCGCGCTCGAGTAACCGATCGTGGCCCGCACTTCGATCCGATTGCCTTCGACAAAGAATGGTTCGTGCAGCACTTCCAGGTACCGATCGAAGATCACACCGGGATCGTCGCGCGAAGACGTGCAGACGATCAGCCCGAATTCGTCACCGCCCATCCGCGAGCACATGTCCGAACCGATCACGTCGCGAAGGCGTTTCGTGACTTCGAGAAGTAATTGGTCCCCGATCGGATGGCCAAGGGTGTCGTTCACCGATTTGAAGTTGTCGAGGTCGAGAATCCCGACGAGAACCTGCTTCTCCGGCGCGCGGGAGTCGATCGCTTCCTCGAGCGCCACTCCGAACGCACGACGGTTCGGCAACCCGGTCAACGAGTCGGTGGCCGCAAGGCGAAGGATCTCCTGCTCGTGGACATACCTCTCCGTGATGTCGGAACCGACACCGCGCCAACCCAGAATCACGCCGGATTCGAGGACCCGTGGATTGCCGGAAAGAGACCACCAGCGTCGCCTACCGTCGACATGCACCGGCACGACAGTGTCCCGGAAGGGAGCACTCGATTCGAGTTTGTCGATCATCTGGGCCGCGGCCGCACGCCCCTCCGGACTCGATGCGATCTGGAGTCTGGTGAGGAGTTGTCCGAAGGTGAGTTGCTGCAACTCGTCCACCGTCATACCTGCGACCTCGGCGAGACGTGCCGAGGTGTGGGAGAACCGGCCGTTGGTGTCGCACTCCCACAGCCAGTCGCGAGAACCGCCCTCGAAACCGTCGAGCAACAACGCCACAGTCTGACGCTCGGATTCCGCCTGAAACTCTGCGAGACAACGTCTCTGGAAAGAGGCCGACAGATAGACCGCCCCTACGGTGAGCGCAAACATGTAGATGCACAACTGAATCGCAAGTATGCGAAAGTGGGGTTCGGCGTGGACGACGAGAACAGTGAAGACGCCGAGGCCGTGAATGTAGATCCAGGTCAGGCTCACCGATCTCAGACTCGAGAACGTCACGGTCCCGGCGCCCATGATCCCGGCCATCGTCGCGATCAGAACCAAGTCGCGGAAGACGTCCATGTCGTGAAAGAGCAGAGCGAAAAGTGTGACGTCGAGGGTCGCGACCACGATCACTTCGACGAGCAGACCCACGTAGTCGTAGCGCGGGGTGTGCTTCGACGGTCGCCAGCGAAGGGGAATCCATACTCGGATCGAATTCGCGAGGACGAGAAAGATGAGGGCGCCACCCAACCACCTGAGCGTCTGACGTCCGGGCGGGACGGTGTAGGTCAGAATCACGACCAAACTCGCCATGTACGCAAGATTGGCGAACGGCGCGACGGCTGCAGCTTCGTCTATCTGACGGCGAAACAGGCTGTTGCAGTCGGCCTCCGAAGCAGGATCTTGCCTGCCCAATCGACTCGGACGGTTCATCAGCGAGGCATCCCGACATCTGCGCAGGCGCCATCAGCGGGCGTCGAATCCGCTCGCCTGGCCATCCGAACCTCCCCTGGCTCCCCACCGAACCCTTATCCGGTGAAACGTCAGTGTTTCAGACTCGCTGCTTGTTTCCTTCACAACGGTAGCCATCTGACGAATCGATTGTGCGCAGATCACTATATCCAGAGGTCGATCCCTCGATCTTCCAGGTCGATCCGCGATTGCTGATTCTTAGCTCGACCCACGTTTGTCGCCGACTGCGACGCTAGGGATTCGAGCGGTCGGGAACAACGCTGCGATCGCGAGCAGCGCAGCCACGGCAAAGGCGACACGCAACGCGTCCAGCCTGGCGTCTTCGTTCACACCCACGATCGCGTCCGCCGTCGACTCGGCGACGCCGGCGTCACCGAGAGCTGATCGAAGTTGCGTCGTCGACAGGAACGGCACGCCCGAGGCCAGGTCGGTGCTCGCTTGCTGCTGCACCGAGGTCGGAACCGCCGGGTTGTCTTCGATCCCGGCAATCGCAGAGCTCGAGAGAGTGGCAATGAGAACAGACCCGATCAGCGCGGTTCCCAATGAGGCGCCCAGGTTCGTGGCAGTGTTCTGCAGCCCGCCGACCTCGGTACTGCGGTCGTCCGGGACCGCCGACACGGTAACCGCTCCGAGCTGTGAAGACAGACAGCCCAAGCCGAAACCCATGAACAGCATGGGGATCATCACGACCGCCGCGTCGGCTCCGGGGTCCATGCCCGCCACGAGCATCAAGATGCCGACGACCATGACCAACAATCCGACTCGGACCACGCGCCGCGGGTTCGCGGTAGGCCGCAGCTTCGGAATACCGATGGCAGCCAACACGAGCGCCGCCGACAACGGCAGGATGCGAACTCCCGTCTCCAGGGCACTGAGCTCCAGAACTACGGACAAGAACAACGGGACCGCAAAGAACACGCCCGCCTGGACCAGAAACTGCGCGAAGAACATGGAAAGTCCGCCACTGAGCTCGCGGTTTCGCAGCATCGCCGGATCAAGCAACGGCTCCTTCCCCGCAGCGGCCAGGCGTCCCTCCCAGCGCAGGAATCCGTACACGACCAGGAGCCCGGCGATCAGCAGCCACACCACCGGGGAAAGCCCGACCAGCTGCGGTCCGTCGGGTTTGGCCTGCACCCAACCCCACTCGCTCGAGCGCAGTACGCCGAAGACGATCATGCCCAGCCCGACCACGGACAAGATCGATCCGACGTAATCGAGGCGCGACTTCGACGGTGGGACGTCGACCACCTTGCTCAGCACCAGCAAGATCAGGACAACGATCACGACTTCGCCGACGAACACGTAACGCCATGACGCAAATGTCGTCGCGGCGCCGCCGATCAGCGGCCCGACCGCCACGGCCATCGCGCCGGCGGCAGCGACCAGACCGTAGGCAGCCGGGCGCTTCTGCGCCGGAAAGTTGGTGGCGACGAGCGCGACGATCGCGGGCATGATGAGTGCCGCACCGACGCCTTCGAGGAACGACCATCCGATCAGCAGAACCGCAAGATTGGGAGCGAGCGCCGTTGTCAGAGAACCTGCGCCGTAGATGATCAAGCCGACCGCGAAGGCTCGGCGACGACCCATCATCGACCCCAGCTTGCTGCCCGTGATCATCAGCGTCGCCATGACCAGGGTGTACAGCGTGATCGCGGTTTGAATGCCGGTGATGCTCGTGCCGACGTCCTCGGCGACGGTTGCCATCGAAACGTTCATGACCGAACTGTCCAAGGTCATCAGGAATTGGCTGGATGCCAACACCGTGAGAACCAGTCCTGAACCCGCCTGCGTAGTCGAACCAGCAACCTGTCCGTCACCCATCGTGCGGGTGTACCCGGTGTTCAGGTCCTCGAAGCAGACCGGTCAGTGCTGTTCGAGGCTGAGCTGATCCGCCCAAGCCGACACGTCCCCGCGTTCCAGAGCCACCGCCAGCAGTTCCGGAAACTTGTCCGGCGTGCACGCAAACGCGGGAATCCCGAGGGCACTCAGCGACGCTGCATTGTCGTGATCGAACGACGGTGCCCCGTCGTCCGAGAGTGCCAGTAGAACCACGACTTGAACGCCGGAGTTCTTCATGGCGGCCATGCGGCGCAACATCTCGTTGCGAATACCGCCCTCGTAGAGGTCCGAGATCAGAACGAACATCGACTCGGCAGGACGCGAGATCAGTGACTGGCTGTACGCGATTGCGCGGTTGATGTCCGTGCCCCCACCAAGTTGGGTCCCGAAAAGGACGTCGACTGGGTCGGACAGTTTGTCCGTCAAGTCGACGACGGCAGTGTCGAAAACCACGAGCGAAGTCTTCAGCGCCTGCATCGACGCCAACACCGCGCCGAACACGGATGCGTAGACGACGCTGGACGCCATCGAACCCGATTGGTCGATCGCCAGGACTACGTCGCGCTGCACGGATTTCGACTTGCGGCCGTATCCGACGAGCCGCTCGGGGACGACGGTTCGATACTCCGGAAGGTAGTGCGACAGATTTGCTCGGATGGTTCGGTCCCAGTCGATGTCACGCAACTTCGGATTCGACGTTCTGGCCGAACGATTGAGAGCCCCGGTCACCGCGGCCTTCGTTTTCTGCGCGATTCGCTCTTCGACTTCCCGAACCACCTTGCCGACGACCATTCGAGCAGTTGCCTTGCTGGCCTCCGGCATGACCTGGTTGAGGCTCAGCAGCGTCCCGACCAGATGCACATCGGGCTCGACGGCATCGAGCAGTTCCGGTTCGAGCAGCAACTGCGCCAAACCCAGTCGGTCGATCGCGTCCTTCTGCATCACCTGCACCACCGTGCTGGGAAAGTACGTCCGGATATCGCCGAGCCATCTGGCGACGGACGGAGCCGACGCCCCCAATCCGGCTGAGCGGCGTCGCCCCTTGGTCGGGCCGGACGAATCGTAGAGTGCGGCAAGAGCTGCATCCATTCGACGCTCGCCCGGTTGGCCCAGCCCACCCGTCGATTCTTCGGCGGATTCCCCGAGCATCAGTCTCCAGCGTCGAAGGCGCTGATCGTCGTCGCTCATGCGCCCACCCCCAAGATGTCCGCAACGACCGCCATTGCCGCTCTGCCGCGTCGAGCATCGGTCTCCACTGTCGTTTCTACGCGTCGTCCACCTCTGACCGCCTGACCGATCGCTCGACGCTCCCCCGCCTCGAACGCTCCGAACGTACGTCGAAGCAGTGGAAGCGTGTCGATGAAGTCCTGCTCACGAAGTTGGCGAACCCACGTGTCGATCAGCGTGAGCAACGCTCGATCGTGAACGAGCACAAGCCCTCCTCCACCGAGAAACCCGTCGACCCACCCGGCTTTGGCGGTCGGCGTGCTTCCCACGGACAGGGCCCGAGACAAGCGCTGGGCTGCAGCGGTTTCCGTGATCGAACCGCTGTCGCGCAGTAGCCGCACCAACCGTCCGACGAGTAATCCGTTGACGTCGTCACGGTCGATCACGCCGGCCATGGCCTGCAGCCACCGTGCGCTCGCATCGCGATCGTCACGAACCATGACTGCCGAGTGAACCTTGTCGAGGTGTTCGCGAAACTCCTCGGCACTGGGATCGTCCAGGCCCGTGACGGCGACTGCGAGGCCGGTGCAAATGCGGATCAACAAGCTGTCGGCGACGTCGACCAATGCCGACACGTCGGTTCCGCGCACATCGCCGTACCGCAGCGTTCGCGTCAGCGTGGGCAGCGCCGCCATCAGGTGCGACACGTCATGATCTAGTGCCGCCACCGTTTTCACACTTTCCAGCACAGCGGACAACGCTGCCGGCAGGTTCGCCAGGAGCGAGTTCTCCAGTAGTCCGATCAGTGACGCGAGAGAGATGTCCGGCTCGTTGATCTTCGAGACGACACGTGATGTTGCCGCTGCAGCCACCGTCGTGCCCCACAGCGACGCCTCGATCACCGAGACCGAGAATTCGGGCTTCCATTGCAGCGCCCAAGTCTCCCGGAACGTTCCGGTGGAACGGACCTCACTGTCGGCCGGGGTTCCCCAATCGATCTCGAGGATCCCCAGTCGGTGCAGGAACTGGGAACGCTCGACGTCGATGTCGCGTCGCAGGTCCAGATCGAGAGTCTTTGCTCCCGCTTGTTGTCTGAGCCGCAAGGTCTTCGAGCGTGCGCGCAGGTCTGCTTCGAGTGGGACTGTCGGCGTTTCCTCGGGCACCGCGCCCAGCGCTTCGCCCACAACCAATCTTCGCGTGATCAGATCCAGAAGAACGTCGTTCCCGTCGCACATCACCGACCTCGTTGCCTCGGTGACCTCCGACAATCCCGCCAAGGGTCGAGAACGCATTGCCGCCAACGTATCTGCCAACCGGACAGCTTCGATGACGTGAGCACTCGAGATCGGAAGGTCCTCGTCCCTGAGCACCCGCGCAACTTTGGTGAGCCACCGCGTGATCGTCTTGTCGTTCGCAGTGAACAGGTGGTGATACCAGCCCGGCGAGGTGATTCCGGCGCCGTAACCCGATGCCGACGCCAGGCGTGAGTGAGTCCAGGGAACCCAGGTCAGCGAGGTCTTGACCTTGGACATTCCTTTGAGGATGCGAGCATCGGGTGCCGCCGGCCCCAAGGCTCCGACCAACGCCGGCGCGTGCCAGGCTCCGCAGACGACCGCTACCCGCTCAGCGCCATCTTTCAACGTCTTTCGCAGCACCTGACGCATGTACGCTTCGCGATGCGCTGTCTCCTCGTCGATCGGCACTGTCTCACGCAGCGCCTCCATCGCCTCGGTGATCGCATCGAAAGAATCTGCGCCCGAGCTCGATTCGATCACCGAATCCCACCAGCGCTCGGTGTCGTCGAAACCCGCGGCCGCGGCCAGTTCCGACAGAGGATCGCCCTCGCGGACAGTACGAATCCCCTGATCCGCCAACACGTTGAAGGCGGGCAGATCGCAGAACCGTGCCTGCACAACGTTCTTCGCAGCCCACTGCAGCGCTTGCCATTCGGGTGAGAACACCGCAAACGGCCAGAAGGCCGCCTTCGACGGCTCGCCAGTGGCGTACGCGAGCAACGCAATCGGTGGTTCCATCGATTCCGACGCCGCCAGCATCACCAACGGGTCTGCGTCCGAAGGCCCTTCGATCAGGACGACGTCAGGCGAGAACTCTTCCAGACCCTGCCGAACCGAACGAGCAGATCCCGGGCCGTGGTGACGGATACCGAAGACCCGGACACGCAGGTCCGGAATCACGATGGTCACCCGGTGACCTCGCGGCACGCCCGGTAGAAGTCGGACCACTCGCCGCGTTCACGCACTACTGCCTCGAGGTACTCGTTCCACACCACCTTGTCTGCGACCGGATCCTTGATCACCGAACCCAGGATTCCGGCAGCGACGTCGGATGCCCGCAGTACGCCGTCCCCGAAATGCGCAGACAACGCCAAACCGTTGGTGACCACCGAGATCGCCTCCGCCGTCGACAGAGTTCCGGACGGGGACTTCAACTTGGTGCGGCCGTCGGTGGTCGTGCCTGATCGCAGTTCCCGGAACACGGTGACGACCCGGCGAATTTCCTCGGCTGCTGCGGGGGTTGTCGGCAATTCCAGTGCTGCGCCCAGCTGTTCGACTCGACGTGCCACTATGGCCACCTCGTCTTCCTCGCTGGCCGGCAACGGGAGGACTACGGTATTGAACCGTCGACGCAGTGCGGACGACAGATCGTTGACACCGCGATCGCGATCGTTGGCGGTAGCGATCAGATTGAAGCCCTTGGCTGCCTGCACCTCGATGCCCAGTTCCGGCACCGGCAACGTCTTCTCGGAGAGAATGGTGATGAGAGCGTCCTGCACGTCGGCCGGGATACGCGTCAACTCTTCGACGCGGGCGATCTTCCCGGTTTCCATCGCCGTCATCACGGGAGAAGGCACCAGCGCACCGGCGGTCGGACCCTCGGAGAGAAGACGTGCGTAGTTCCAGCCGTAGCGGATAGCTTCCTCGGGCGTACCCGACGTGCCTTGAACCAGGAGCGTCGACGCACCCGAGATTGCGGCCGAAAGGTGTTCGGAGACCCAGGTCTTGGCCGTACCGGGAACCCCCAACAGCAGTAGCGCCCGGTCGGTGGCAAGAGTTGCGACGGCCACTTCCATCAACCGCCGTGGACCGACGTACTTCGGCGAAATGACGGTTCCGTCGTCGAGAGTGCCACCCAACAGATACGTCACGACGGCCCAGGGCGACAAGTTCCACGACGGTGGACGCGGACGAGCATCCTGCGCGGCCAGTGCTTCGAGTTCGAGCGCGTACTCCTGCTCTGCGTGGGGCCGCATCAGCTTTGCCGGTTGCGCGAGCTTTTCCGGTTCCGTGGTGGGCACGGTTACGCTGTCAGTCACTTGAGCTCCTCGAGCAGAGTCTTGCGGTGGGTGATGGCACTGGCAGTTCTGGCGAAGGTTTGCCGCCAGTCGGGGTCACGAGCACGCTCCGCCGCACGCTCCAGCAAAGTTACTGCGCTGTAAGGAAATCGAGTCTCGGCCAGGCGCAGCGATGCGACGTACTTGTAGCGTGAGAATTCGCCGGCCTTGGCGCCTCCGTCGGCACGTCTGGCCGCAACTCGTTCCCACTGGGCTACCACTGCCCGGGTGATGTCCTCGGGCCATGGACCTCGCAGAGCGTCGTAGATCGCTGCCCGGCCCGGGTGCAGAACGTTGGCGTCGCCGTTTCCGGACCTCAACAGATCAGCCAGCGCCTTGGCCGGCACCAACGGGAGCACGCGTCGATCGGTGGCGGTGCCGCGCATACGAAAGAGTTCCAGCGCCCATTCCGTATTGTTCTGCGCGACTGCGGCGGTGGACCACGCGTCGTGAAGGATCGGCTCCCAGCTTTCGTCAACGCTCATCCCCAAGACCTTGCCTGGTCCACCGATCATGTTGTTCCACAGAGACAACGGCGCAGAACCGATCGCCTGACGCACATACTCGGCACGATAGTCGGTGTGTGGATTCGGCCGGTCTTCGATGCCGTCTCGCCTCGCCGCTGAATCGACTTCCTCAGGCGGGACGATGACGAGCGTGGACCGAACGAGTTTCCTTTCCACCCGCACCCATTTCCGAACCCGAGCAGCCATTCTCTCCCCGAACTCCGATTCGGGGAGTTGTCCGAGTACTTCCACTGCCGCGCGTCGCACGTCCTTGCGACGGTCGTCGAGGGCTTCCTCCAACAATGGTTGATCATCCGCACTCAGTCCGTTTGCCAGCGCCGCGACGAAGGCAGCCTTCTGTTCGCCCCGCTCGGTGCCCCAGGACTTTCGGAGTTCGGCCAGCGCCAGCGCGGGATCTGTTCGACGAGTGTCTATCAGCCACTGTGTGCGCTGCGACGAACTTCCGTGACGCCACACGTCCGGGTTGGCATCCCTGGTTCGGACGAGTTTGCTCCACTCGAGGTTTTGCGCGGCAAGCCATCGACCACGCTCGCCGACAATCTGCAGGATGCTCTCCCGGTGAGCTTCACTTGCACGTGCGAAAGAAAGCAACTCGGCGACCAGATGATCAGGCGCACGGTAATTGTGCTCCAACGCGACTGCGAACCATTCGTCGAGCAAGGTCGCCTTGGCCGCGAGCATCGACAGCAGATGCGCCGATGAGGATTCCGGCAGCGTGAATCGAACATCGTCTGGCGCAGGTGTCGGCACCGCCGCCGTGGTGGAGCCCGCACCACCACGGCGGTACGCCCTCTCCAACGCTGCTCCTGCGAGAAGCATCTCGGCAGGATCGCCGTCGAGTTCGCGAGCGTAGCCACGCACTTCAGTCGGCAGCTCCTCGAATGTTGTTGCTGTTCTAGCTGTCCCAAGGAGCGCCGCTGAGATCAATGTACTCACAGCACGATCACCTGCCCTCCCGTGAAAACCGAGATCGGAGTAAGAGCCAGCGCGTTCCACGTTCCGCAGACTGTGACCGGGTAACCGCCGGAAATGCCGAGCAACTTCCACAGAAGATCCGAATCACCCTCTGCCCGAAGCGCTGTGCCCGATTCGTCGACGACAAACCATGATCCGTCGACGAACGACGGGACCACCGAACTGATCACTGCCGGCCACGAGCGCAACCATGGATCCGCGGCGAGGGCATCGGTAAACTGCTGCAACGCAGTGTCGATGCTTCCGAACGGCATGGTTGTGAAGGGCTCCGGTTCTCCGTGCGTGACCCCTATCCGCGCCCGCAATGCCGCGGCACCAGGATAGAAATGAACATCGGCGTTGAGCAGAAACCCGACTGGCGGCGTTTCGGTGGCAAAATTGGCCGACCCGTGGGAGAAGTCGAGCAGCATGGCCCACCGCTTCGAATTCCTGCCGAGCATCCACACCGTTCGGGTGAACAGTCGCTTCTCCTCGGTGATCCCGGAACCGAGAATCATCCAGTTCTCTTTCACCGGAATCGATTCCATCACACTCTCGGTTGAGACCGGATAGCCGACGTGTGCTTTCACCGAATAGGCAAGATCTTCCGGCAACTCGGACAGCTTCTGATGCGCAGCAACCAGCAGGTGCAACCGAGCCAACTCGTCGAGGACTGTCTCGGGCCAGTTCTCGGTAGACGCAACGGTGCCCGCCAAGGCTCGAAGTGTGCCTGCGACACCAGGCGCCTGAGCATCCACCATTCGAGCAGCTACTGCGTCGAAGCCCGCCCAGGATGTGTCCATCGCTGCCAGACCACTGCGAATCTGATCGGTGATCCACAGGTCCAATTCGACGAGACCGCTCGCAACGCGGTCGGCGCGCTTCTGCGCTGTCGCCGGGTCGGGAGCCCTCTTGGGAGCCTCGTCGCCGGTCTCAGCCCTTTCGCCGCGGGTCTCGGCCTTCTCCTCGCGGCGCAACAACCACTCTGCCGCGAAGTCGGCGGGCTCGTCCGCCGACGGCACACGCCCTTCCGACCATTCCACCAGCAGCCCCAGAGCATGTTTGCACGGAAACTTTCGACTGGGGCACGAGCACTTGTATGCAGGGCCCCTCAGGTCGACCACTGCTTGATACGGCTTCGAGCCGCTGCCCTGACACAGCCCCCAGAGCGCGAGACCCCTGTTGCCGGCATGGCTCCACGAACCAGCCAACTTGCGCGCAGCGGCCAGCGATGCGGCGTCGGGAGCTACCGACGCCACCTGCCCAGCTGTCCACGGCGAAGTCACTCGACCACAGTATGACAACCCGCTGACATCACAGAGTCAGGCCGATTCGTTGGTGAATAACCCCTTGGCTCGAACACATATTCGAATATGATTTGGGGAGGGGATCGGGGGATTCAATGAGTGTCTTGTTGTCGGACGTGGTGTCGGGTTCTGCGGTGGGGTTACGCGGACGGTTGTGGCGGTTGACTGCTGCCGAGTTGCGCGCTGCTGCTGTCGAGGCGAGTGCGGAGATTCTGCGCCTGGAAGCCGTTCGAGTGGCGGTGGTGGACGAGTTGTCGACGCGCCCGGATGATCAGGTGATTGCCAGCCGCGGGGTGGGTGCGTGGTTGGCGGCGAATACGATGCTGCAGGTTCGGGACGGGAAGAAGATCGCCGCGTTGGGTGCTGCTTTGCGGCCGTTTCCGGCGGTGGCTGCTCGGTTCGATGGCGGGGATTGCTCGTTCGATCATGCCGTGTTGATCGTGGCGTTCTGTGAGTCACCACCGAAAGGCATGCCGGACGAAGCGCTCCCTCGTTGTATCGACCTACTGTTGGCTGCTGCGTCGGGTGTTGAGGCGACGACGACGAAGGTGCGGAACGTGATCGCGACCTTGGAGCGGTTGTTCGAATCGGACGAGATCCCGCCCGCCGAGGATGTCGATCTCAACGAGTTGCGGATCGCCTCGACATTGAACGGTCGGGTGGTGGTGCGTGGGGATTTCGACGCCCTGACCGGTGAAATGTTGTTGTCGGCGTTGTCGAATCTGACGATGCCCACCCCGGCACCCGATGGAACCCCGGATTCTCGGTCGGCAGCGAAACGAACTGCCGACGGGTTCACCGAACTGATCCGCCGCTATCTCGATTGCGCCAAAACCGGTTTCGATGGTGGGCAACGCCCGCACGTGAACGTGCACATCAACGCACGGGATCTGGCCGAGCACCGAGACTGCGCCGCCTCTTCTGATGGTGAAGAGTCTGCGTCGGATCTTGATGTCGGGCACATGCCCTGGCTCGGGCCACTCTCGGTGTCGCAGACCCGACTTCTCGGATGCGATTGTTTCCTCTCCACCGTCCTGCTCGACGATCACGGCGCGCCCTTGGATGCGCAACCCGGGAAACGGTTGGTGACCGCGGAGCAGCGAGTGGCGTTGATCGCCCGAGACAAAGGCTGCGCGTTCCCCGGCTGCACGTGTGTACCGCCGTGGACTGATGCGCACCATATCCGGCACTGGGCGAACGGCGGCCCGACGGTGATGAACAACCTGGTGCTGCTGTGCCGTTCACATCATCGATTGATGCACCGAAAATCCGGGTTCGTCGGGAAATGGGAAATCCGCATCGGTGTCGACAACAAACCCTGGTTCGTCCCGCCGCCCTCGATCGACCCCGGGCAGCAACCGCGGCCCGCGAACACCACCTTCAAACCTGAGGGGTCAAACCTCTTTGGCGACAACAGAACACGGCCAGGCTCCGCATCGGACATCAAAACCCGATACGGAGCCCACAGGCCGTGGCGCGTCCACAACTTTCCACAACTCACGACGTTCGCGCGGGGCGCAAGACCGATCTGCCCAACAACTCACAAACCTGCAGGGCCAGAGCAAGATCCAACTTGTCTCGGCCGGCAGCAACTGGATCGCCGAGCGCCTTGTTGATGCGATACTTCACCGTATTCCGGTGCAGATTCATGTGATTGGCAGTGTGCAGATGACTTTCACCATGTGCAAAGTACACACTCAACGTCGTCCGCAAGGATGCAGCAGAGGGCGTATCTTCCGCCAACGGGCCAAGCACCTCCCAGACCCACGACTTCGTCGAATCGATGTTCTCGGACAGAAGTGAAACCACAGCGACGCCGCGGTCTCCGAAGCTCACCACAGGTCGCTGCGGTGTATCCGGGACGGCAGCAACCGAATAGGCGGCGGTTGCCTGTTCGTGGGACCGTTTGAAACCGTCGACCCCTGACCCCGGCAGTCCGATTGCCACCCGCGCCCCGCCGTCCAACGGCACTGCCGCCGCGAGAACCTCCGGATCCGGCGCAGGCACCCGGCGACCGAACGGCAGCCACGCCCACACCGTGCGCCGATCGATGGCGGTGATGATCGGCGGCTTGTCCGCTCCCGCCGCTGCGCCGAGATCACGTACGAGTCGGTCCAGCGTATTGATGCCCATGACGTCGGCATCCCACGTCGACCAGACCACCAGGGCGACGTGGTTCTGACCCAGGCGGTACCCGGTCTCCGCTTCGAAAGCAGCGGTATCTGCGTTGGTGCCGGACAGGAGGGCGTGGATTGCGGCGGAATGGAGGTTTCCCTGCGCTGCCATCCATCGACTGCGTTCCCGCTCGTACGCGTCGAAGACGTAGAGCGTGATCCAGTCGATGTAGCTGTAGACCACGTCCGAAGTGTGTTTCAGGACAGCCAAAGTGAGTCGCGCCGGAATATCCAGTGTGCTGATCTCGTCGTGGCATATCCGCATCAGATCGCCTTGGCCCATGTGATAGGCCCGGACAAGGGAGTTGGACGGGACATCCCGCTGCGCCAGACGCAGAGCGTATTCCACTGCAGCAGTGGTGGGTTGGAGATGATCGATCGGAATGTCGTTGGCCAATACGTGGATGATCGTCGTGATGTTTCCCTGCACGCTGGCCTCGAGCATTTCGAGCAATTTGGCGTCTGCATCCAATTGGTCGATTTCGTGAGCCATCATGAAGGCCATCTCACGCGCGATGTCGGCGCTGCGCTCGTCGAGTCGTCGTGCCAACTCGGCAACCACCGCAAGCACTTCCGGCTCCGCGGCTGCAGGCACTCGGGCGAGGCGCCGCATCGCACCGGCGCCTCGCTCCTTGTGCGATGGACTACTCACAGAACTTCCGCACCCTTTCGTCGCAGGTACTTCAGAGCCGATTCGGCTGCGTTGTACCCGCACATTCCATGTGCTCCGGCACCCGGCGGGGTCGAGGCCGAGCACAGGTAAGTGCCCGCGATCCCCGTGCTGTACGGATCGACTGCGACGCGCGGACGCAAGACAACCTGCAGTTCGGTGTTGGCACCTCCGATGATGTCGCCGCCTACCTGATTCGGATTGTCCTCTGCCAGGTCAGCTGTACCACTGCTCGACGTCGCGACGATCTGCTCCCGGAATCCTGGCGCAAACCTCTCGATCTGACGGATGATCGCCTCCGTAGCGTCGCCGGCGTAACCGTGAGGCACGTGCGCATAGGCATACAGAGGATGAACGTTCCCGGCGGATCGGGTGGGATCAGCCAGGTATTGCTGACCTAGGAGCACGAACGGCCGGTCCGGCATACGGCCTGAATTCGTCTCACGCTCAGCGGCCACGATTTCGTCGAAACCACCTGCCAGATGGACAGTTCCGGCCCGAGCACAGTCCGGATTGGTCCACGGCACATGACCTTCGATCGCAAAATCGACCTTGAATGCTCCGGGAGCCTGCTTGAACTTTCGATAGGCCCTCGCCACTCGACCAGGGAGTCGATCGCCCAGAATTTCGAGCGCACCCCCCGGATTGACATCCAGCAGAACAACATCGGCGTCCGGAATCTCGGAGGCCGTACGAACCCGAACGCCGGTGTCGATCTTGCCGCCGTGATCGAGGAGCATCGCAGCCATCGCGTCGGTGATCGACCGCGAACCTCCCTCGGCAACCGGCCAACCGTAGCGGTGACCAGCAGCAGTGATCATCAATCCCACCGCCGAGGTGGCCGGACGGTTGAGTGGATAGAAGGCGTGTGCGGCAACCCCGCCGAACAGCGCCTTCCCCTTGTCCGTCTTCCACAGTTTGGCGGTCACCGTTGCCGGAAGCAGCGCTCGCGGACCGAAAGCTGCGAGCCGCAGCGGATGGTGCGGAACATTGACGATCGGGCGCATCAGATCGGACGCCAGCGCATCGAACCCAGTCGACAAGTCACCGAACATGCGTTGCCATCGAGGCCCGTCAGCGCCGAGCCCCGCAGCCGTCTGCTCCAGCGAGCGGTACAGGACCCCGGCGTCCCCGTTGTCGAGCGGATGCGCGCAGTCCACCTCTGCCCATCTCCAGATCAGCCCGTATCGCTCGAGGTCCAGCTTGGACAGGTACGGCGAGCCGATACCCATCGGGTGAAACGCCGAGCAGTGATCATGGATCAACCCCGGCACGTCGATCGGACCGGAGCGGGTGCCTCCGCCGATCTGGTCGGCAGCCTCGAGCACCTGCACGTCCACACCGCTACGTGCGAGGTGTACCGCGGCAGCGAGCCCATTGGGCCCGCTGCCGACGACTACGGCCTTTGTCACTTACTCACCTCTTGCTCGCTACCGCTGACCCTCGTACGCATCTTCGGTTCGGAGACAACCTGCGGATCCGTTGCCGCGCGGTCGGCCCGTACGTCCAGTGTCCACTGAACGTCGAACGGAATGGGCCCGTTCGGCAACCACGGCTGTTCGGCGACTGCGTCGGCGACCTTGAAAGTACCTCGTTCGATGACACCGAGAGCGGCATCGATCACCTGGTACTCCTGCGTTCCCTTGTGGATGGGCTGCGATTCGATCCAGGTCACCAGGAACTCACCGGGTGCGAAATTGCAGCGACGCTGAATGGCTGCGATCAACTTCGCGTCGTGCAGGTGCCCGTCACCGAAGTTGAAGGCGACGATGGAGTTGCACATGAACTCTGCTTCCCGCAGTGAGTACGTGTTGATGTCGTCGCCGAGGTGCCTGATCATCAGAGAGAACAGCGCACGCCCCTGGCTGTGCATGGAACGCCAGCCCAACAGCTGATGCAGAACGACATCGGACACATCTTCGGGGTACATCGTCATCAACTGATTGCGCGTATCCGGCGACGGACGCTTGATGAACTGGTCGATCTTGGCTTCAGCGCCCGGCGCGAATGCCCACGTCGCGGATGCCCAGTTGCCGGCGTACTGGCGCATCGACGGCAGGAAGGACACCAGATCGGGTCGAAGGTTTCCGAGGATGGGGAAGAAGGCAAGGGCTGCAACAATTCCCGCGGTAATCCACGGTGAGGACATGGCGCCGAGTCCGTAGCCGTCCCATGCCGGGAATCCCAGGAACAGAAAGACCGAGGCGTAGGCGAACAGAAGATTCCATTCGAGTGGGACGGCAAGCGGGAAGGTCGACGCGATGAACAGATGGAATCCGACCATGAGGATCACGGCGAGGATCGTGAGGGTTTTGTTCGTCGAGAACAGCAGTATCAACGGGGTGACGATTTCGACCATCGTTCCGGCCACGTGTGCGACGCCGCCGCCCAGGTGTGAAGGCCGCAGATCCTCCGGGAAATTCCGGTAGTGGGCGCGCTTGATCTTCTTCGACGGGATCCACGGGGTATTGCTGAGCATCGGAGGAACCACCAGCGAGAAATGGCGACCGAACTTCGAGACACCGGCACCGATCCACACCATGACGATCAGCAGTTTGAGCGCCAGGATCATGTCGACGAACGGCAGGAATGTGAAGAAGAAGATCGCCGGCAGGTACTGCTCACTACGGGCAGCGATGAAGGGCACCTTGTCCCGCAACCCGAGAATCACCATGAGTACCAGGAAGGAGTACAAGACCGTCGGGCGCACCAGTCCGGCATTGTCAGCGATTGCCGAGTCGATTCCTGTGGTGTGAACACCGGGGAGAACAGCGGCAACAAGGAGATTGGCGACTGCGGCGACATAGATGAAGACGTCGAACACCGTGCGGGTGTCACCCGAGGTGAGCGGCACTTTGCCCGGCCACGGTGGCAGACGAATGGTGCCGGGGCGGAGCCAGTAGAGAACTCCACCGGTCATCGGCTTGAAGTGGCCGGCGAGCGGCCCCCAGGATCCTGCCAAGCCCAGCATCTCGAGCATCATCGTCCAGATGATGAGTTTCTGGTAGACGATCGGCTGGTTCCACCACGATCCGATGTCGAACCACGAGAGGCCGGAAGTCAAAGTGGCAACGGCTGTTCCAGCTGCCAGGTAAAGGAACAACAGTTTCATGATGTAGACGGTGTGGACCATCTTCGGCGTACCGAAGCCGTAATCCACCCAGTGCGTGGACATGTCACGCAGACGCTCGAGAAACGGCTTGTCCATGAACGTTGCCGGATCGACGGGAGGGAAGTTTCCTTCTTTGAATCCCATGATGTGCTCCTGAAATACGGAATGTGGGCATGACGGATCGACTCGACGGACGTCGTCGAGTTGTGCTGGTACTACGGGGAAGTGACTAGTGAGCGGGAGTTGCGCTCAGAGCTCGTCTCATTCCAGGTTTGTCGATCTTGCCCACCGGGTTTCGGGGAAGCGCATCGACGACGTAGATCGCCACTGGCACCTTTACTCGGGTGAGCAAGGCCGTGACATGTTCGAGCAGTTCGTCTTCGGTGACGGGCGCATCGGGGTAGGCGACAACATAGGCAACTGGCACCTCTCCGTAGACCTGGTGCGGAGCGCCGATGACGGCTGCCTCGAGCACGGAAGGGTGCGTAGCGAGCGAGTTTTCGATCTCCTTGGGGTAGATGTTCTCTCCCCCACGGATGATCATGTCCTTGATGCGATCGACCAGGGTCAGGTAGCCGTCCTCGTCGAGGACTCCGACGTCACCGGTATGCAACCAACCATCCTTGACGGTCTTCGCAGTTTCCTCCGGCTTACCCAGATAGCCACGCATCACGTTGCCACCCTTGATGACCACCTCTCCGGCAGTCCCGGCGGGCGCAAAGGTTCCGTCCTCGGCAAGAATGGAAATCTGCTGGCCGGGCAACGCCGGGCCGACCGTACCGAGTTTGCGCACGCCGTCCACAGGATTGCAGGCCGACGCACAGGTCCCCTCGGTGAGTCCGTAACCTTCCACGATCACGAAACCGAAACGCTGCTCAGCGCGTTCGAGGAGTTCCTTGCTGATCGGCGCCGCACCGCACACGGCAAACCTCAAGGACGACGTGTCGATCGAAGGGTCTTCCGGCTGTGAGGTCAGCATCGCGTAGATTGCCGGCACCGCCGAGAAATACGTGGGGCGAAGCCGCGCGACGTCGTCGAAGAATCTCGAAACCGAGAACTTCCCGGTGACACTCACCTGTCCGCCGACAAGTAAGGGCGTCAAGACGCTGACGCAGATCGCGTTGACATGGAACAGCGGCAGAATCAGCAGGCAGTGATCCGCGCCGGTAACACCGATGTTCTTGCCCATCGACGAAGCCATGAACTGCAGGTTGGCATGAGTCAGCATCACTCCCTTGGGCCGTCCGGTGGAGCCGCTGGTGTAGATGAGCAACGCCAGATCGTCTGCTGCAACATCGATTCCGGGTCGGGGATCGGTCGGCGGCACTGTCGCCAGATCCTCGACGGCCAACACTGCGCGGCCGCCCGAGGGTGCGTCGGCAGTGGCGGTGATGACCAACTCGGCCCCGGAGTCCGCGATCTGGTAGTCCGCTTCGTTCGCGGTGAACATCGGATTGATGGGTGTAGCGGCAGCACCGATGCGCCAGGCAGCCATGATCGCGATCAGCAACTCGACGCGATTGGGCAGCATGATCGCCACCACGTCACCGAGGCCGATTCCGAGTCCAGCCAATTGCGCGGCAACAGCTTCCGTGCGATCTGCGAACTCTTCATACGTGAGTTCGACGTGGTCGTCCCGCAAGCACGGCTTCTGCCCGTACTTCTCTGCAAGATCCCAAGCCAGATATCCGATGTTCGCCACGAGAGTCAGCACCTTTCATTCGTGTGTGACTCAAAACACTATCGGCGTCCTGCGGCCGAAGAAACGGTCCCAGGGGATCAACTTGTCCAGGTTCTTTGTTCCCTGAGCACAACACCACACGTACGGTATGCATCAGTTCGACGGCTGATGCAACACCTCGTGGGCGCGTCTGGTCACCACCTCGGAGATCCGGCGCAAGACAGGTGACGACAGTTTCCACTGCTGCCAGTACAGCGGAACGTCGTCCACGAAGTCCGGATCGAATCCGATCAGCACGCCGGAGCGATCGTCGTCGCCGCGCTGCAGGTCCGGTATCAATCCCCAGCCGTATCCCCGCCTGACGGCGTCCGCGAAGTCTGCCGATGAAGGAACAAGATGACGGGGCGGATCGGCGGGGTGGCCGACCTTTTGATCGAGGTAGCGATCCTGCAGTAGATCCTTGCGATTGAACACAACCAGCGGCGCCTCCGAAAGGGATTCGGCCGTGACACCGTCTGCGAACCAACGACGGCAGAACTCCGCACTCGCCATCGGCCGATACCGCATGATGCCCAAACGGCTGGAGGTACACCCTTGAATCGGTGACGCAACAGAGGTGACGGCAGCCATGACCGAACCGTCGCGCAGTAGTTCAGTGGTGTGGTCTTGATCGTCGAGATGAAAATCGAAACTGACTTCTTGCGTGAACTCCGCGAGGGCCCCGAGAACCCAGGTGGACAGCGAATCGGCATTGACCGCGATCGAGACGCGTGCAAACATCCCTGAACCATTTTCAAGGCCGAGTTCTCGCACGGTGTCACGCGACAGTGCGTCTATCTGACGGGCAAGACGCAGGACTTCTCTCCCCGAATCGGTGACCCGGATGGGTTTGGTGCGCTGCACCAGGATCCGGCCAACCGAGGTCTCGAGACCTTTGATTCGTTGGCTGACCGCCGAAGGCGTGATGTGTAACTTCCGCGCCGCCGCCTCGAAGGTTCCCTCGTCGACCGCGGCGTGCAATGCCCTCAGTTGCTCGAAATCCAACATAATCTGAAGCTACTCTGATGCATCCTAAGAATCATTAGCTGGACTGACTGAAATCCGAGCGGCAGGCTCGACGACATGCTCAGCACCAACGACCCTGCGTCGGCCCTCGTCGGTTTCGGGGTCGGACTGTCTTTGATCGTCGCAATCGGCGCCCAGAATGCGTTTGTTCTTCGTCAAGGCCTGACGCGATCACACGTACTCCCGATCGTCGCAGTGTGCGCGTTGTCAGACGCAATTCTCATCCTCGCGGGCGTCAGCGGAATCGGGACCCTCCTCGAACACGCACCGTCGATGATCACGTTCGTTCGTATCGCCGGCGCCGTTTTCCTCCTCAGCTATGCGCTCTTCGCCGCCAAGCGGGCACTTCACCCCCAGACGTTGGCGCCGGATCGACATGGCAACGGGTCGAGGCTTGCCGCCGTCACGATGGCATTGGCTCTCACCTGGCTCAATCCACACGTGTACCTCGACACCGTCGTGCTCATGGGTTCCATCGCCAACGGTCGCGGCGAGATCGGACGTTGGTGGTTTGCCGCCGGTGCCATCACGGCAAGTGTGGTCTGGTTCGGCGCCCTCGGTTACGGCGCACGTCTGCTGACGCCGCTTTTTGCGAAACCCAACGCCTGGCGGGTTCTCGATGCTCTGATCGCCGTGATGATGGCGGTTCTCGGAATCAGCCTGCTTGTCGAATTGTGACCAGGCTGCACAACCTCGATCCGACCCTGCGGGTAGCGGGATGGGTTACCGTCCAAGATGAGGAAGCTCAATTCACCTGTCGCGAGTTGTGACCATCAGGTAGGGCTGATCACGATGACCGAGGACGATGGCGGCACCGAACCGCGTGACTCCAACCGCGGACTGGGTTTGCTGTGTCTACTCGCTGCGGTCGCCGGCGTCGGGGTCGGATTTGTCGGCGGCGCGTTCCGTTGGTGTCTGATCAGGGCCGACGAACTTCGTCAGGCGATCGTGAACTGGGCGCATCACGTTCCGTACGTCGGGTGGCTCGTGCCGGTCCTCCTGGTGGCCCTGTGTACCGTACTTGCCGTACTGATCGTCAGACGAGTGCCCCTCGCAAAGGGAAGCGGCATCCAGCACGTCGAGGCGGTGTCCCGCGGTGAAGCGAAACCGCCGGGAATCAATCTCGTGCCCGCCAGATTCATCGGCGGCCTCTTGGCGATCGGCTCCGGTCTGGTTCTCGGTCGTGAAGGCCCCACCGTACACATGGGTGCGGCGATCGGAGCAGAAGCGGGACGGCGAGCCCGCCTCACCGAACCCGACGTCGCCATGCTGCAAACATCCACGGCCGGAGCAGGTCTCGCTGTCGCATTCAACGCGCCGATCGCGGGAGCACTGTTCGTCTGCGAGGAGGTGACGCACTCGTTCCGGCTGCGCACCGTGCTGCCAACCCTTTTCGGTGTTTCAGTGGCGGTGGGCTGTGCACGGATCGTCATCGGTGATCAACCCGATTTCGAAGTCGGCACCGTCCCGACACCTCAACTCGCATTCTTGCCACTGTTCGTCGTCTTCGGAATCCTCACGGGGCTACTGGGTATTGCGTACAACCGCCTGATTCTAGGACTACTCGACATCGTGGCACGGCTCGACAAGATCCCACCGACTGTCATCGGCGCAACGATCGGCGCCGTCATCGGCCTGACGCTGTTCCTCGACCCGTTGGCCAGTGGGGGCGGCGACGTTCTTGCACAGATGATCGTCGGCGGAAGGACCTTCGTACTGCCGATCCTGCTGCTGTACTTGGTGGTTCGGTTCTTCACCGGCCCGCTCTCGTATGCCGCTGGAACTCCCGGCGGACTGTTCGCTCCCTTACTCGCTCTCGGCGCGGTCTGGGGGTCGATCTTCACCGGACTGTCGAGCTTCGTGCCCGGAGTGGACGCCGGGCTCACGGTCACCATGGCCACCGTCGGTATGGCTGCCTTCTTCGGCGCCGTAGTACGCGCACCGTTCACCGGCATCGTGATCGTGGTCGAAATGACCGCGGTGACGTCGACGCTGGTCCCGATGCTCGCTGCCACTGCGGCAGCGGTATTCGTCACCACGTCGGCAGGGTCGGCACCTATCTACGACAGTCTGCGCGAACGGATGTTGGAGCCGCAACGCCCGCATACGGATTGATCCCCGCACACGGGTCATTGCAGCACGGGTGCGCTACGTGAATTTCAGAATTTGCAGATGACTTCCTCGGAGAACCTGCGTACCGCATCTTTCTTCGCTTCCAGGTCGCAGTCGAACCCGAGGCCGTACATGGCCCAAGGAATGACGATCGATTCCGTCACTCCGCTATCGGCCAGTTCCAGGGAGCCGTCGAGACCGAAGCGATCGGCGCAGACGGCCTGAATTTCGAACGGGGACTCGGCGCGCCCGTACTCGACCCGCAGGACGCCGATCCTCGCGATGAGAGCTTGCAGATCAGCGAAAGAGACTGTAGCCGAGGTCCAACCGTCACCCACTCGCGCTGCACGGCGCAATGCGGCCGCGGAATGTCCTCCGATGTAGATGGGGACGGGATCGATCGGCGCCGGGCTCATCTGCAGCCTGTCGAAGTCGAAGAACTTGCCGTGATGTTCGACCATACCGCCGCCTAGAACCAGTCGCAGTACCTCGAGCATCTCGTCGACTCGCGGGCCTCGATCCTTGGGGGAAGCGCCGCACCACTCGAATTCCTCTGGCGCCCAGCCCACACCGACCCCGAGACCGAAGCGGCCTCCTGTCAGATTCGCGACCGACCCCACCTGGCTTGCCAGCAGCAGAGGATTGCGTGAGCTGAGCTCGAGCACCTGCGGATAAAAGCAAATCTTCGACGTTCCGGGTCCCATGAAGGCCGCGGCAATCATGGGGTCTACAAATGGTGTCTTCGCGTCCCACATCCGCACACCGTCAGCGGTATACGGATACCCGGTAGCGCCCCGCTCGGGAAAGAACAGTGAGTCGGGCATCGTGATCGAAGAAAAGCCGCATTCTTCGGCCACTTTCGCAAGTGCAACGAGTTGAGAGAGGGGAATCATCGCCACGGCGAGGCTGAACTTCATCGGAAGATCCCTCTGTTCAGTTGACCGGAGCGACTGAAGTGCCTCGATGAGCTCGAAGTCGGTTCGCACCGATCGGCTTGGGAGACAGTGGATCCTGAACAGTCACTTCTTGCAACGCTCAGTCATACGACAACTCCCCCGCAGTGCGGTCGAAGCATCAGCCACCCTCGGTTGGACAAGGACGTGTTCGAGGTTACAAAGCTCCCGCTACTTCGGCTCGGCGGCTTCCCGCCAGGCGGACACATACCAAGAACTTCGGGGTCCTGGTGACACCTGGCACCCCACTCCCCCTGATTTCGCACCGTGCAACCTGCGAATCGGCCTACTGATGCAAGGGAGTTCCGACGTAGTTCTCGGCGATCAGCGTTCGTCCCGCCACGGAACGCGTGACCATGTCCAACTCGGCCAACTGTCGGCGATGCCCGAAACCGCTGTCGTCTGGCAAGCGATGGAGCATCGACGACATCCACCACGAGAAGTGCTGCGTCCGCCACACACGCGGCAACACCGTTTCGGTGTACCCGTCCAGCATCTTTCGGTCGGACGAGGTGAAGAAACCGTCCATTGCCTTCGCCAGTGCGTAGACGTCGGCGATCGCGAGATTCATTCCCTTCGCGCCGGTCGGCGGCACGGTGTGCGCCGCATCCCCTGCAAGAAACAGGTTGCCGTGCTGCATCGGCTCACACACGAAGCTGCGGAACTGGAGGATCGACTTCTGAAAGATCCTGCCGTCCTTGATCTCCGCCCCCTCACCGTCGACGCGCATGTGCAGCTCGTCCCAGATTCGATCGTCGGACCAGTTGTCCACGGAGTCGTCCGGATCGACCTGAAGGTAATGACGCTGTACCTCGGGCGTCCGTGTGCTGATCAGTGCAAACCCGCGCTCATGGTTGGCATAGATCAGTTCTTCGGACGACGGCGGCGCCTCGGCCAGGATGCCGAACCACGCGAAGGGATACTGGCGGAAATGATCTGTTCGGATCGACGGTTCGGGAATCAGCTTTCGCGTTCCGGTGCGTGAACCGTCGCAACCGGCCACCAGGGCGCACTCGAGCTTCTGATCATTTCCGTCCGAGTCGACAAAAGTGATACTCGGGCGATCCGATTCGTGATCGTGTACTTGCGCGTCGGACACTCCGAATCGAATGTCCCCGCCGTCAGCGAGACGCCGCGCGATCAGATCCTTGAGCACCTCGTGTTGCGGATACACCGTGACTGCTCGCCCGTCGGTCAGTTCGTCGAACGCGATTCGGTGCCCTCGTCCACCGAATCGCAACTCGATTCCGTGATGTTCGAGGCCCTCCCGCTTCAGTCGATCACCGAGTCCGGTCTCGACCATGAGATCAACCGTGTTCTGTTCGAGCACCCCGGCACGAATGGTGCCTTCTACCTCTTCGCGGGTGCGGCATTCCAGGACAACCGAATCGATTCCCTTCAGATGCAACAGATGCGAGAGCATCAACCCGGCGGGACCACCACCGACGATTCCGACCTGGGTGCGTGAAGAAGACATACAGAGAGCTCCTGAGGTGAGTGACGATTGAGACCACCCTCGACCACGATCACTCCTCTGAACAGCTGCAATTTCACTCAGTGAAAGACCGAAACGAGCTATCGAAACCCACCGCTACCAAGCCCGCGTGATATTCCACGGGCGGCCGCGACCAACGCCGGCAGTAAAGGAGCCGGATCCTGCTCCACCGGAACAACTGTCGAGACCGCTGCCACGACACTGCCCCCGGCTTCGCGGACAGGAGCGGCGACGGCAAGGGTTCCGACGTTCAGATACTCACGACAGACCACGAATCCGGCGCGCCTGATCTCGTCGAGAGTTGCTCGCAAAATCCGCTCGGAAGTAATGGTTTTGGGAGTGAACGACTCGAGGCCGGCGCGAAGGACGTCGTCGAGAAGCTCGGTTCCGCCGTGCGCAAGGAGAATCAATCCACCGCTGGACGCGTGCAACGGCAATCTTCCGCCGGCACGGCCGACCACGGTGACGGCGCTACGCGAGGACAAGCGCTCGAGGTACAGAGCCTCGGTGCCCTCACGAACGACCAACTGCACGTTCTCTCGGGTGACCTCGTACAGGTCCTCGAGGAACGGCAACGCCACCTGCCGTAGGCCGTGAGCGCCGGGAGCAAGAGCGCCGATCTCCCACAACCGGACTCCGACCTGGTACTTGCCGTCACTCCGACGCTCGAGTGCGCCCTCAGCCACCAACTGCCCACACAGTCGGTGGACGGTGGGCAGAGGCAAACCGCTGCGACGACTGATCTCCGACTGCGTCAACCGCGGCGATTTCGCGTCGAAGGCACCGAGCACGATAAATGCCCGGCCGATCAACGAACGCTCGCCTGATGCCATTCACACAGTGTGACTGACATCAGGCGAAACGTGTTCAGGCGGTGCGGAGCTACGCGGAGTGCGCCAATTCCGGTTCGCGTTCGGTCACTGGCGGCGTGGCCTCGATCTTCATCGGCTCCTGCGCGTAGTGGAAGTGCGGACGACGGTGACCGATGAACGAACCGAACCACGACATCACAGCGACATACCGGTTGCGGAAGCCCACCAGATACATCACGTGCACGGCCAGCCACATGAACCAGGCGATCGTGCCCTTGAACTCGACCTTGCGGACGCGACACACAGCGCTGAATCGGCTGATGATCGACATGCTGCCCTTGTCGAAGTATTTGAAAGGCGTTCCGGCCTTGACCTTTCCGTTCACAGTCTTCGCTGCGTGACGGCCACCCTGCATTGCAACGGGCGACTGACCCGGCAGACCGTTCAGCGAAGTCATGTCGCCGATGGCAAAGACGTTGGCGAACCCGCCGACGGTCAAGTCCGGATTGATGAGCAGACGACCTGCACGGTCACTCTCACAACCGGTCGCCTCGCCGAGCACTGCGGCGAAGTCGTTGGCTCGAACACCGGCCGACCAGATGACGGTCTCGGCGTCGATGCGCTTCTCTTCCTTGGTCTTTGCCGAAGAGACGGTGACACCGTGCTCGTCGATGGCGGTGACCATGGTGTTGAGAACAACCTCGACACCCGACTTCTCGAGCGAGGCCTGTGTGTACTCACTGAGCTTGCCGCCGAAGGCCGGAAGCGCAACGCCCGCGCCCTCGACCATGGTGACCGTGACCTCGTCGGCGCTGATGTTGTTGATGGACTTGGCGAAGTAGCGACGCGCCAGTTCCTTGATCTGTCCGGCGAGCTCGACGCCGGTCGCGCCTGCACCGACGACAACGAAGCTGAGCAGGTTGCGGCGAACCAGCGCGTCGTTGGTGGTGTGAGCCTCTTCGAAGCAACGCAGGATCTGCTTACGCAGGACCTCGGCATCCTCGACGGTCTTGAGCTTGTAGGTGACCTTTTCGAACTCGTCATGACCGAAGTACGCCTGGGTGGCACCGGTGGCTGCGATGAGCGAGCGGTATCCGAGAGTGTGGCGGGTGCCCGAAGCCTCGTAGACGACGGTGTTCTCTTCGGCGTTGACCTCGACGACGCGACCGAGACGCACGTCGGCGTTGGGGTACTTCTGCAGGATCGTGCGGATGGGCGGAGCAACTTCGCCTGCCGACAGAACGCCCGTCGCCACCTGGTAGAGCAGCGGCTGGAAGAGGTGCTCGGTGGTGGCGGAGATGAGGACGAACGGCGTCTTGGACTTCGCGAGGGTCTTGGCCGCGGCGAGGGCTCCGAATCCCGAACCGACGATGACTACCTGAGTCTGCTCGTGTCCAGTCGCGTCGATGTCAGCGCGACCCGCAGCTGTTCTATCCACAACAAATCTCCTCAACCAAATTGAAAGTATGACTATTACGGTATGGACTGATCATGGGTCGGGTCCAGCTAGCTGGAGTATTCGCAAGACTGTTATCTCGATTGCTCATAAGTAAGCTGTCCTCATGGACTTCCGCCAACTCAAGTACTTCCTCGTCGTGAGCGAGGAACTGAGCTTCAGTCGCGCTGCCGAGCGCTGCTTCATCTCGCAGTCGGCGATCAGCCATCAGGTCGCCCGACTGGAGAAGGAGCTTGGCGCGACACTCTTCGAACGCTCGACCCGAGCCGTTCGCCTTGCCCCGGCAGGATCGCGACTCGTGCCCATCGCGCAGCAAGTCCTCAGCCTCGAAACGATGGCATACTCCGTCGCACGCGACCCACGAGCCCGGATCCGGATCACCGGAAACATGAGCTTCGCCGCTCAGACGCTGGACGCCATCGCACACGTGCGCGAACTTCATCCGGACCTGGACGTCGAGTTCGTCATCAAGAGTTTTGCCCACCGCATGGACGCCGTGGCCTCCGGTGACGCCGACATCGCGCTGATTCGCGGCGGCGTCGACCGCCCCGGACTCGAACCCTTGGATCTCGGCGTCGAAGATCTGCTGGTCGTAATGTCGAGCCGGCACCCCCTGGCCGGCCAGCAAAGCGTCGACCTCAATGATCTGGCCGCATACCCCCTGCTCCTGCCGCCGCGCCAAAGCCAGGTGCTCATTCACAAGGTGGTCGAGGACGCGTTCCGCGAGATAGATCGACGCGTCCAACTGGGCCCAGCAATTCCGAGCGATCACACAGCCACGCTGGACGTGATCACCAACCCGCGCGCCTGGACCCTGCTGTATTCGATCACCGCAGGCGAATCTCCACGCGCCGGCATCAGCTTCATGCGAGAATCGAACGGCCGCTTGCGAATTCCCGTCTCGGGAGTGACCCGCAGCGGCGCCACCCACTCGACCGAGTTCGCCGATCTGATCCAAGCGCTCAAGGACGCCATGAATCCGTCTTTCACTGAGTGAAAGTGCGATGGCGATCGACTCCCCTCACGGAGCAACGTGGTCCACAACCATGTGATGCGGCGCGCGGTTGCATCCCTTTACCGAGGAGCGGCCATGACGCGTCTACTGAGCGAACCTGTGTGGGAATCGAAGATCTTCGACGGCGAATGGGTTCTCGGTAGCGCCGACGATCGTATTGTCGTCGAGCCGGCCACCGGCAAGCAGTTGACGACGGTCGGCATGGCAACACCAGACGACGTGGCAGCCGCTGCAACAAAAGCTACTGCCGCTCAGAAGGATTGGGCAGCAAGGCCGTACACCGAACGAGCCGCCGTTCTACGCCGCGCCGGTCAACTGTTCGAACAGTACGCCGACGAAATCGGCGAATGGGTAATCCGCGAGGCCGGCAGCATTCCCGCCAAAGCCGGACTGGAAACCCACACCGCTGCCGAAGAGTGCTACAACGCAGCAGCTTTGGCCGCACACCCCGTCGGCGAGGTGCTGCGCTCGGAGCAACCGCGGCTGAGCTTCTCTCGTCGCGTCCCCGTCGGCACCGTCGGCGTCATCGCACCGTTCAACTTCCCGATCATTCTGTCGATCCGTGCAGTCGCTCCCGCACTGGCACTGGGCAATTCGGTGATCCTCAAGCCTGATCCGCGCACGGCGATCTGTGGCGGTGTGGTTCTTGCCCGCATCTTCGAAGAAGCCGGTTTGCCTGCCGGAGTGTTCGGCATGCTGCCGGGTGGCGCTGACGCCGGTGAGGCAATCGTGGTTCATCCGAGCGTTCGCGTCATCGCATTCACCGGGTCGACCCGGGCAGGACGCGCTGTCGGTGAACTGGCGGGCCGCCATCTCAAACGAGCACACCTCGAACTCGGGGGAAACAACGCACTGATCGTCATGGACGACGTCGACCTCGAAAAGGCCGCATCTGTAGGCGCTTTCGGATCCTTCATGCACCAGGGGCAGATCTGCATGACCACCGGCCGCCAGCTCGTCCACGAAAGTATCGCCGCCGACTACACCGCACTCCTTGCCGAACGCGCCGACAAGCTTCCGGTAGGCGACCCGTTCACCGGTCAGGTCGCACTCGGACCCATCATCGACGCCAAACAACGCGACCACATCCACTCCCTGGTCACCGGAAGCATCGCGGCCGGAGCAAAACTGGCGGCCGGTGGCACCTACGAGGATCTCTTCTACCGGCCCACCGTGCTGGCCGACACCCCACTCACCGCGCCGGCATTCGCCGACGAAGTCTTCGGGCCAGTCGCACCGGTCACCTCCTTCGCCACCGTCGAACAGGCCGTCACCATAGCCAACGATTCCGAGTACGGACTGTCACTGGGCATTCTGACCTCCGACGCCATGCGCGGACTCGAACTCGCTCAACAGATCCCCACCGGCCTCGTACACATCAACGATCAGACCGTCGGCGACGAAGCAGTCATCCCGTTCGGCGGTATGGCGTCTTCGGGTAACGGTGGCCGCGTCGGCGGTATCGGCGCAAACCTCGACGCCTTCACCGAAACGCAGTGGGTGACTGCGCAGAGCGCACTCCCGGTCTACCCCTTCTAGTCCGGAACACGCCGAGTTGGTCCTGAATACACCGAACTGACCCCAGGGGCTCACTGACCAGCATTGACGGGATCGATCTCGCGGACTTACCATCCAGAGAAAATTACTTCGGCACATTAAGCAATTTCTCTTGTAATTCCCGAGAAGGACCCACTTGACGAATTCAGTGACGACCGACAGCGCTGCGCAGCCAACGGTCCACGACACCCCGGATGTATCCGTCGTAACATCGCCGCGCCGCGAGGCCGTCATCATCGGGGCGCTCAGCCTGGCCGCGATGATCGTCTCGATGATGCAGACACTGCCCGTCCCGATTTTGGGGCGTATTCAGTCCGATCTGGGCGCATCCGCGGCCGGCATCAGTTGGGTGACGACGGCGACGTTGCTGTCGGCCGCCGTTTTCACTCCCCTGTTGGGCCGCTACGGCGATCAGCACGGCAAGAAGCGCACGCTGGTCGGCGTTCTGGTCGTCATGGTCATCGGTTCGATCGTCGCCGCACTGGCACACAATCTGCCACTTCTCATCCTCGGACGCGTCCTCCAGGGGACCGCCACCGCCATCTTCCCGCTGGCTCTGTCGGTCCTGCGCGAAGAGGTCCGCCCACACAAGCTTCCCGGCGCGATGGCATTGGTCAGCGGAACTCTCGCATTCGGCAGCGGGCTCGCCCTCGTAGCCACCGGACTTCTCACATCGGCTCCGGATGCCGACTACCGCAATGCCTTCTGGATGGCCACCGGGTTCGCGTTGCTTGCCCTCGTCGCCGTCATCACGCTGGTTCCGGCAACCAAGCACAAGAGCGGCGGGCGCGTCGACGTCATCGGCGCGCTGAGCCTGGGCGCTGCACTCCTTCTGCTCCTGTTGTCGATTTCGCAAGGCCACCAATGGGGTTGGTTCTCACCCGTGACCATCGGTGTTTTCCTGGGCTCGATCGTGATGTTCGCAGTCTGGGTCTGGATCGAGAAGATCGTCGACGAACCACTGGTCGACATGCGAATGTTCGTCCACCGGCCCGTGATGATGGCGAATCTGGCGGGGGTCATGCTGGGCTTCGGAATGTTCGCCAACTTCCTGGGCATCTCCTATCTCGTGCAGCTTCCCCACGCCCTCACGGGATACGGATTCGACGCCAGCATTCTGCGTGCGTCGGTGGAATTCCTGCTGCCGGGTGCGATTGCCTCGCTGATCGCAGCACCGATCGGTGGGCGGCTCATCAGAGTGCGTGGGCCACGCTTCGTCCTGGGACTCACCGCCATCTGTGGTGCGGTGCCGTTCGCCTGGCTCGCGTACGACCACACGCACACCGCGTCGGTCATCGGTGCCGGCATCGTGATCGGCGCCGCCGTGAGCCTGGGCTACGCGGCCATGCCCGCGATCATCATGTCGAGCGTTCCGCGACACCAGAGTGGAATAGCCAACGGCATCAACTCGATCTCCCGTTCCACCGGCAGCGCCATGGGCAGTGCAGTGGTGACTACGATTCTCGCCTCGATGACCATCGCGAACCTGCCAGAGGGCGTATCCGCTCTGCCCAGCGAATCCGCCTTCACCGTCACCTTCGTCACTGCCGCCGTAGCTTTCGCTCTGGTCGGCCTGGTGGGTTGGTCAGGCCTCCCCAAGAGTGCGTCGACGTCTGTCAACGGCAGCGCGTGAACAGGCCTGCTCCGAACAGCTCCGCATTCACGAGATGCCCATGCGTGTGAGCATTGTGCGAGGATCGGCGGGAGGTAGCAGGTCTCGAAGCTGAGCGGCTCGGCGGTCGGTGAACTGCCGACACGCGTCGTCGTCGGAGAACACCCAGAAGTCCCCACGCGCTATTGCTTCGGTCATGTGCTCGGCGGCATCGAGCGGGTCGAGTCCGGATTCGACGTTCGCCTGTTGCATTGCATCGAAGACAGCGTTTGCCGTGACGTTCGTAGTCGGCGCGTCACGCTGGGCCGCACGAAAGATCTCACTCCGGATCGAGTGTGGAACAACAGCACTGACCTGAATCGGAGAGTCGACCAACGACAGATCTTGGTGCAAGCTCTCGGTCATCGCCAGCACCGCGAACTTACTGACGATGTACGGTCCTTGCACCGCGGCGCTGTTGATCCCGCCGACAGAAGACAGATTGGCCACACACGCCGGCTTACCCACCTTCAACATCAATGGCACGAAAGCACGAAGGCAATAGAAGACGCCGTCGACGTTGATCTCCATCAACCGTCTCCACCGCGCACCACTGACTTCCCACAGCAACCCGGCCGTCTCCACTCCGGCATTGTTGACCAGCAACTCGACGCTGCCGTGACGATCGAACACATTGTCCGCCATCCTCTTCACGGCATCGGCATCCGCTACGTCCACCCCATGGACGTCAGCTCTCCCACCGGCCGCGCGAATGTCCTCGGCGACGAGCGACGCACGCTCCTCGTCGATGTCGGCAACGACCACCGTCATTCCCAGCCGCGCAAGGTGACGGGCGAACCCTGCACCGATACCGGCCCCCGCACCGGTCACGACGGCCGTGCCGGTACCGAACCGGCGTTCAGCGTGGGACATCTCCACTCCTCGGGTTGTGTCGCCGAAACTATTGCTCGACAAAGACTTCAGATTCCTTCGGGCAGAATGTTGGGATTGCACCACGTCGGTGGCTCACGTCTGGGCATCAGCCCTTGCCCGTCGAGCGCCTTCACGACCAGATCCTGATACCAGGGAAAATGAAGACTGAAGGCTACAAGGCCGGTCCGCTCGGCCGCGGGAAGAGAACACATGGCCAGTACCGTCTCGGCAAGATACTCGACGGGCTCGGTTTCGTATCCATCCGGAATGAGTGCGTCGGCGCCGGGAGTCGAGATCGCAGTGGAAGGCCCCACCGAGTTGACCGCGATATTGTCGTCCAGCACCTCCGCGGCGAGGCCCTGTGTGAACCTGTGCAGTGCTGCCTTCATCGACGCGTAAATCACGTCACCCGACGTCTTGTTGTAGTCGCGGAAGGGCCTGATCGGATTCAGTCCCGTCGAGGAACCGATGTTCACGATCCAGCCTGCGCCGCGCTCTCGCATGTAGGGGATGGCTGCCTTCGACAGGGCGAACGGCGCGCGAATGTAGTGGTCGAGGGTCCGATCGAACGTCGCCAGCGACATCTTCTCGATCGGCGCGTAGTCGGCAAACCCGGCATTGTTCACGAGGATGTCGATACCTCCGGTCCGCGAGACGACCTTCTCGATCAATCCGTCGCGAGCCTCGGAATCCTCGAGATCGGCCGGAATGGCAAGTGCACGACCGTGTTGCGACTCGATCATCTCGACGGTCTCGGACAACGTACCGCCGATGACGACATTACTGTCGGCACGGACTGCCGCGGTAGGCCGAGCCGACCGTGCGGTGACGACCACGGTTGCCCCCTCTGCCGCCAGTCGCCTGGCGATCGCCCTGCCGATGCCTCGACTGCTCCCGGTCACCAGCGCGGTCTTCCCTACCAGCGAGTGATTCAACTGCTCCTCCAAGGCTCTTCCACTTCACGACATCGAACACATGACGTATGTGTTCGACCTGAGTTCGACTGCATTTCACGCAATCGTTGTCCGCCATGTTGCATCATCCGATTCTGTTGCACAGCAACGATTCCCGCCTGACGGGAGGTGTCGAAATGCCGGGCACATGACCAAATCCGCTATCTCCCGCTGTGTGAGATCGAAAGCATCACAACGGGTTAGGGGAAAGTAATCTTCACCAATGGCAGATGAAACGCTCTACGTGATCGATCGGATAGTCACGAAACCGGGATGCGGTCGACAGTTCGTCGACGCGCTACTCGACCAGTATTTGCCGAGTGCACAGCGTCGCGGCATGACACTCGCCGACGTACTCGTCAGCCCTCCGTTGTGGTGCGATCAAGACCCGAACACCTTGACCGTCACCTGGACGGTCGACGGCACGGCCGGCTGGTGGTCGATGACGCGCCAGGGCCGCAGAGACTCCACCCTCAGGCAGTGGTGGGATGCAATGGCTCCGCTCATAATCGAACGGAGTCGCTCCATGGCCGCCGCAGCAAAGGACATCGAAGGACTGAGCAATGTATAACGTGACAAGAGTCGTGCACGCCGCCAACGGGGCGGGCGCCGACGAGTGGACCGCTGCAGTGAAGAACATTGCCGCAGTTGCCGAATCGTCGAACGCGCTGCGTCATCTCGTATGTACGACACTTCCCGGCGTCATCAACGGCGGAGATCTGATCGTCCATCTTCAGTTCGAAGACGAGATGGCTTGGCAGACAGCCCGAGATGCGGTCGACGACAGCCTGCGCTGCGCCGCCGTCGACCACTTCCACGGTGCCGAGTACTCGTCCGGGACCACGGGACGTTCCGGCGCCGAAGCCGCCGGTCAGGTGTACCGAGCGCTGTTCATCCGGATATCCCCCAGCACACCCCAGGACGTACTCGAGGAATTCGAACGGGATCTGCTCAGGATGCCTACCCATATCTCGTCGATCTGCGCCTGGCGTCTCAGCCGAGTCGACGCAGCGACCGGGCACACACCATGGACTCATGTCTGGGAGCAGGAGTTCACCGACCTCGGCTCACTGCAGACCCAGTACCTCGATCATCCGATTCACTGGGCAGTGGTGGACCGGTGGTTCGACCCCGAATGTCCCGAGGCAGTGGTCCACGACAGAATCTGTCACACGTTCGGCAATCTCACCGAGAGACTCCTGACAGTGAAGTGATCTGCCTACTCGCTACCGAGCGCCTCGCGCGTCATCGCCCAAAGCTTCTGTCGCGCAGGCTCGGTCAGTGACAAAGACGGGATAGTGAGGAAGCCGTGGAACAATCCTTCGAAGCGATGATGGCGCACCGAAACGCCAGCCGTCGCGAGCATCTGCGCATACGCGTCACCTGACGAACACGGCGGATCGAGTTCGGCTGTCACGACGACAGCAGACGGAAGACCGGCGAGCGTCTCCGCACGCGTAGGAATCACACGGGCGTCGTCGCGACCTTCAGGCGCGTACTGCTGCCAGTACCATTCCATCGCTGCGGTGGTGTTGTAGTGACCCGTGCCGTAGAGCCGATACGACTCGGTTTCGAAGTCGTCGTCGATCACGGGGTAGATGAGAACCTGAAGGGCGATTTCCGGACCACCCCGATCCCGAGCGGCAATAGCCACGGTCGCCGCGAGGTTCCCTCCCGCACTGTCGCCCACAAGTGCGATTTTACCTGCGTCGGAACCGTATTCGGCAGCATGCTCGCTGGCCCACGCCACCGCGGCGTAGACGTCGTCGTGGGCTGCCGGTGCCGGATGCTCCGGCGCCAACCGATAGTCGACGGCAACCACTACTGCGCCGACTCCCTGCGCCATCGATCGACAGAATTCGTCGTGACTGTCCAGATCGCAGAACACGAAACCGCCCCCGTGAGCGAAGACCACGAGAGGAACGTCGTTCGAGGTTCCATGCGGACGAAAGACGCGAATTGCCAGATCTCCACCGGGACCGTCGATTACGTGATTCTCGACTGAAAGCATGTCGGGAAGACCCGTCAGCGGCGCACGTCGGTTCCGAATCAGAGTTCGTAGCTCCGACGGCGGGACACTGGTGACATCCGGGAATCCAGCGTTGAGGGTTGCAAGCATCGTGGTGACTTCCGCTTGAATCGTCATATCGTCTCCTGGTCTCTCAGCCCGGCGGGTGGCGCTACGTCTGCGCCGGCATCCGCGTTTGTCCACTTGGCGTGTGATCACGTCAACGTAGATCGCCCACCACCAAGCAAGGAACCCGCTCTCCCGATCAGTGGTCCGTTTCCGCCGACGAGCACCGGAGGCGTCCGATCCACAGGGTGGCCTTCTTCACAAAGCAGAAAAAACATGTCATCATTCCTAATCGAAATAGCCTTGTCCAGGGCAGTTGTCCAACTTGACTACGGGATAGCAGAGGGAACACATGTCGCTCCAGCTCGAGGTCGATCCCGCAACGCCGAACGCCTTCCTCGACCGAGTCTCTCTGCTACTGGATGCGTTCGGCGGTCGAGATCGTCTCACCCTCGCCGAGATTGTCCGACGAACCGGGCTTCCAAGGTCTTCAGCCCACCGCATACTCGACCATCTGGTCCAACTTCGGTGGCTGCACCGCAGCGGCCGCGATTACACGCTCGGGTTGCGGCTCGTGGAACTCGGCTCGTTGGCCGTGTACCAGGACAGACTTCACTCAGCTGCGCATCCGCACCTGTACGAATTGCACCGGCGTACCGGACTGATCGTCGAGATGACGATTCTCGACGGCTCAAATGTGGTGTGCCGCGCCCACATGGCAGGTCGTTTCGCCAGCATGATTCCGAATCGGATCGGTTTCAGCACGCGCGCAGACGGAACTCTCGTCGGCAGGGTCCTCCACACCTTCAACAACGAGCGAGGAGAGGCGGCCGACGAGGTCCGAAAAACCGGCGTGGGATACGGCCGTGACACGCCGATCGACGGATTCGGCACGATCGCCACTCCGATCGGCCCGATCGGCGTCGCGACCTCCGCGCTGTCGATCTGCGGACCGCTCCGACAAATGCCGCTCGACGAGCGGAACTCGCCTCTCACCGGGCTTCTTCGGGAAACAGCCGCTTCCCTGTGGCGAAATGCGGGCGTCCGGACCACCGAAAGCATGCGAGCTCAGTAGGCACGAAGACTAGGCACGAAGACTAGGCACGAAGACTAGGCACGAAGACTGGGCACGAAGACTGGGCACGAAAACCTCGACAGCACAATTCTATTGGCGTGGGGCAGAATCTGGAGAGTTGTACCTCCGCACGCTCAGATCAACTTCCAACTACCGGCATTGACGGGCTGCGGCAAGCCGAGAGCGTTGGCGTCGCCTTGCGCGAATCGAGCGGCGGCCTCATCGATGTCATCGAGCAACTGAGCGGCGAGGTCGATCTCCATCTGAAAATGGCGGCCTATCCATCGCAGACTCATCTCGGTAAATGCCCAGGCGGGTTCATTCTCCGAGTTATCGGCGTGTTCGATTGCCTTGAGCTTCTTTGCCTCGAGGTTGTCGATGTGATCGAGCACTATCGACTTGAGCTGATCGGGGTCGTTGAGGTGGCCGACCCACAGTCTCAACATCACTCCATGTTTGAGAACGGGGGTTTCGATCTCCGATCGGCGTGACCATGATCTGAGAGCCTCGATACCGGATTCGGTTATCGTGAACACTCGTCGACGACGCCCACCCGATTCCGAAACCTCCCGCGAACTGACGAATCCCAGCGTTTCCAGCTTTTTGAGCTCGGTATAGACCTGGCTCACCGACGGGCTCCAGTAATAGAACCCGATGCTCCAGTCGGCCCAGCTTTTCAGATCGCTGCCACTGAGTTCTTCTCCGAATGTGAGCATTCCCAGCACTGCCCAACTTGTCGCGGGCAATGCCGGGTAACACGCAGTTGCGGGATCAGGCACCGGCCCAGACTAACAAGACGTCGACCATCTGACACCGACTTGCCCACCGAGTGGTCTGTTCACGAATTCGTGCAATCAGAAAAGGTTCAATCGCAGTTCGGAGACACCGCGGATAAAGGCCGTGCCACCCCACGTCACTCCACCGTCGACGAGCTCGGTCTTCGGCGCTTTGTCGATCAACGCATTCAGGATGGTCTTGATCTCCAGCCGGGCCAACCACGCACCGAGGCAAGCGTGCGCACCGTGACCGAACGTGATGTGGTCCCGGACATTTGACCTCGACCAGTCCAATCTGTCCGCGTTCGGACCGAATCGAGTTTCATCGCGGTTTGCCGACGCCAGCCACGTCACAATGTGATTTCCGGCCGGAATCACCGCATCTCCCACCGCGTAATCCTCGGGAGCAATGCGAATCATCAACTGCGCCGTCGGCTCATAGCGCAGGACTTCTTCTACCGCGTGATCGAGCAGTGCCCTGTCGTCGACGAGTCGTTCCCACTGATCACGATGGCCCATAAGTGCATTCATGGTGAGACCGACCTGATTGACTGTGGTGTCCAGTCCGGCGATGACCAAAGTCTGCACGGTTGCGGCAACTTGATCCGGCCCGATTATCTCGCCTTCGTCGCCGGCGGAGATGAAGTCCGACAGGATGTCGTCGCCAAGATTGTTGCGCTTCCAAGCGATAACGTCCTGAAGGTGTGCCGAGAAATCACGCTGAGCGGAAATGTAGTCGCTGGTCTGCTCGGCAGTCAGAAACGGATCGAGTAGGTTGAGTCCCTTACGGGTCCACTCGAACATCGTATCGGTGTCGGCAGGTACGGGGATACCGAAAATTTCGCAGACAAGGCGAATCGGTAGCGGATGAGCAACTTCCGTCACCAGCTCGATCTCGGAGCCCCGTCCATGATCGGCAAGCAACTCGTCGACGATTTCCTTCGCCCGCGCGTCGTAACGCTTGATTGCCCTGGGCGTGAACGGGCGCGCCAGTAGCTTGCGCAATGCCAGATGGTCCGGCGGATCCAGCTTCGACAACGATGGGCGCAACAAGTAGGCGTCGCTACCACCGGCCGCCTTGATCCGCATATTGCGCGGTGCCTCGAGTGCATACTGTTCCGACGAACTCAGCGACTTGTCCGCCAGTGCGCGTTTCACGTCGTCGTAGGCGAAAAGCATGTATACGCCATTCGAATGCTGTTGTACCGGAGCAACTTCTCGCGCAATCGCGTACCGCGCGTACGGATCGGACAGGAAGCCTGGCTCCGTTGGATCGACCAATCCCGTTCTGAGCCAATCCGTTGTGTCATGAACCGCACGCTCCGAACCCACCGGCGAAGTCATAGTCAACCTCTCGTCCTCGACAAAATCACTCACACAAGATCTGGCAGATCATTGACGCCCTCGTAAAAATCCACAGCCGAATACCACTGGTGACGAGCGTCAGCGCTGCGCTGAACTGAACTGCGCAGAGCTTCACAGTCGGACTACGAGGCAACCAACAAACCGCCCGCTGTATGGGAAATGAAGTCGCGCTCCGGACGTCGGGTTGCCACATTCTCACTGAGCGGGCGGGAAGGTGCGCTCCTTGCTGCTCGAGGACAGAATTCCCAGACGTCTTCGCCGTGAATCAGTAAGGCGGCGAGATCAATTCCGGGCAATCGTCCCGAGAAGTGATGCGAACCGGTGTCGAAGCAGATTGGAAATTGCGCATGACCGAATATGTGAACCGCGCTGTGCGAGTCGTTCGAGCTCCCCGCGGCTTGCCTGTCGTAGAAGATTTTCGGATCGACGAGGTTCCGATCCGGCCGCCCGCGGACGGCGAAGTTCTGTTCCGCGCCCACTATCTTTCGATCGATCCGGCGATACGAAGACGCCTACCGTCCACCAGCTCTGCCCCCGGGCCGTTGGGAGCTGTTGCCGGTATCGGCGACGTCGTCTTGGCTGGAGTAGTGCCTGCGCACTCCGGTTTGGACGGCATCGCAGTCGGCGAAGTGATTTCTTCGCGGCATCCTGACTTTGCGGCAGGTGATTTGGTTCGAGGCGGCACGCACTGGCAGGTTTATCACACAATCAAAGGCGCTGCCCTGGACCGCATACCGAGGGAGAATCGAGCTTCCCTAGGAGATGAACTCGGAATTCTAGGACAGCCAGGATTTGTCGCACACTGCGGAATGCGGTTGGTCGCCGACGTCCGAGAGCGAGACACAGTCGTGGTTTCGGCGGCCGGCGGAGCAGTCGGCATGGTTGCAGGCCAAATCGCGAAGCTGGCGGGCGCCCGGGTGATCGGAATCGCCGGGGGTGAGAAGACCGAATACGTTGTGGAGGAATTGGGGTTCGACGCCTGCATAGATAGGAAGACGGCGAACATCGGCGAGCAGTTGGACGAATTGTGTCCGAAGGGCGTCGACGTCTATTTCGACAACGTCGGAGGCTCGATCACGCGAGCGGTTTTCGATCGCATGGCCGATTTCGGAAGGGTCGTCGTGTGCGGAATGATCAGCGAATACAACCAGGATGAAAGCGAAGTCGGGCCTCCCCTACGCCCTGTACTACGCAAACGTCTACGCATCGAAGGGTTCGTCTGCTACGACCACTACGACCGGTACCCGGAGTACCGGGCGTGGGCGTCCGCTCGAATCGCCGAAGGTGGACTGCGCTACCGCAACGATGTCACCGAGGGCATCGAAAATGCCCCAGCGGCCTTGATCGGGCAGCTTTCGGGCCACAACCGGGGGAAGCAGTTGGTGATGATTTGACAAAGGGAGACCACACGTCGTTGTGTGGTCTCCCTTTTCGATTCGTTCAGCCGATCAGGCGTCAGCCTCTGGGCCGAGCATCTACCTTGTCGTCATCGTCGTCGCGCTCGCCGGTTGCGAGCTGGACGCCGGATTTCTCGATGCTGCCGTCAGCACCTGACTTCTCGAGGTCGATCGGTGCATCACCGGTCGCAACCTCTTCGGCCTCAGGCTCTTCCGGTAGCGGCTTCTTGAGACTCAGGATGATCGAGCCTGCCAACACCACGATGATCACCGCGAGGCTGACCAGTGAGGGAATCTCGGGGATCGACGTGCTGATCACCTTGTGGCTGGCCTGCATGATCAGCTTCACGCCGATGAAGGCGAGGATGATCGACAGACCCTTGGACAGGTAGTGGAACTTCTCGAGCAGGCCCGAGAGCAGGAAGTACAGGGCACGCAGACCCAAGATCGCAAACGCGTTGCTGGAGTACACGATGAATGGATCGTCACTCACTGCCAGCACTGCCGGGACACTGTCGACTGCGAACACGAGGTCGGCAGCTTCGATGGCGACGACGACGGCGAACAGTGGTGTTGCGACGCGCTTTCCGGCTTCCTTGACGAAGAACTTGGTTCCTGCGTATTCCTCACGGACCGGCATGATCTTGCGCAGCAAGCGAACCGCCAGCGAGGTTCCCGGATCGAAGTTCTCGTCGTCGTCCTTGAGCAGCTTGTAGGCGCTGTAGAGCAGGATGGCGGCGAAGACGAACAGCACGGCCGTGAACTTGCTGACCACGGCAACGCCGGCGGCGAGGAAGATACCGCGGAAGATCAGGGCGCCGATGACACCGAAGAACAACACGCGGTGCTGGTATTCACGGGGCACCTTGAAGTAACCGAAGATCAGGGCGAACACGAAGAGGTTGTCGACGGAGAGGCTCTTCTCCAACAGCCAGGCCGTGGTGAATTCGACGCCCGAGTTCACCCCCAAGGTCAGGGTGACGACCACCGCGAATACGAGAGACAAACCGACCCAGAGTGCACTCCACCAGGCCGCTTCCTTGAAGCCGATGACGTGCGCGCCGCGGTGGGCGAGCAGGTCGATGAGCAACATGACGACGATGACTGCGGCGAACGCGGCCCACGCCCACATGGGAACGTTCATCGCTGACCACCTACCCGAATGGCACTGATGACTGCGGTCACGGGGAGCTCCTTCACTGGGTTCGGACGGCCGTCTCGCCGTCTTCTCCAGTGTTCCTTGCCGACTTCTATCCATCCCGGTCGAAATATCGACGACTTTCACACCTGAAGTTGCCGAAACCATGCAATCTGAGGGTGTTGCGTCCGAAACCGCCGCTGGACGGCATCTTGTTCTAGCCTGGCAAGCATGAGCACCTCGTTGTACTACTCCGCCGTCCGCACCACACCGCTGACCGACGACGAGAAGGCCGAAGTCGACCGACTCATCGCCGTCCACAACGACGAATTTCCGTTCGACTACGAGGTCCTGGACCTCTATCCGTCGGATATCCCCGACACTCTGCTCAACGGTTCGACAAAGATCTCGAGCGACCCGACCGAGGTAATTCCTTCGCTCGTCTACTGGTTCAACGCTCTGACCGAACTCCGGCGAGCGGTGCCCGACGCAGACTGGGACGTTTCACTCGACGACACCCCCGCCGATTGGGATGACAGCTCCGGCTATTCGCTCCCCGGGCTCGACGACATGCAGTAGCGAGTCACGGGTTCGCCAGGAGGGCGGCTCCGTAGCTCTCCAGCGCGATGAGCGCCAACTCTGTTGGCAGCCGACGCTGGTCCACGCTGCGGTCTAACAGCTTTTCGGCCTGATCGAGTCGATACCGCACGGTGTTCTTGTGCAGACCGAGCGCCACGGCGGTAGCGGCTGCAGTGCAATTGTTCTCGTAATAGACCCGAACGGTGTCACGGATACGCGTCGTGACACCGTCCGCGCCGGCGAGTCCTTTCAATTCCCGGGCCACCAACGCACGCAGTTCGTCCAGATCTTCGGTGAGCAGACAGGGAACCTGAACATCTTCGTAGACGGTGACCCCCGGCGAACCCGTCGAACGGACCGCGATGCGCTGCGCGGCGAGAGCCTCGCGGTGACTGCGCGCGAATCCTTCCATTCCGTAACCGCTGGCCCCCACCGCGACACGGAGGTCCGAATTCCGAGCACGATCGAGCGCCGCCCACTCATGGTCGTCGAAATGCGCGACCCACGACCACACCTCGCGCGCCCCCGAAGGCAGCGTCAGCACGCGCTCGGCATTCGACTCGTCCACAAAGGAACGCGCATACGAGTCCAATCGGGCCAATACGTCGGCGGCCGGATCGGTGTCGTCCGTCCAGAGAACAAACGCAGTGTGGTGGCGCCGCATCGGGTAGTCGAGAATCTGCGACACCTCATCGGAGTGAAGTGCTTCGCCTGCGACAATCGCGTGCACCGTCTCGGACCGACGCGCAAAAGCGCCGCGCGCCAAGCTCTCACGCTCCTTCGCATACGTTGCCACCAACAATTCGGTGGTCACTTCCAGCCATCTCATCGCCGAACCCCACACTCGGACCAGAAGTGCGCGCTTGAGTTCCGGACCGATCGGAAGTGCTTCTATCGACTCGTCGACGAAGCCCAGCATCGCGAGGCGTCCGGCACCGTAGATCTTGAGCAGGACTCGAAGATCCATACCGCGCCTGGCAACGGTGAGTGCAAGCGCAACCGACTCCGGCGGCGGCGTGACCTCCTGGGAACCGCCCGCGATCGCGGCCACGATGACGCGAAGCTGCGCCGCAGTGCTCGCATCCACATCGCGTCGTAGCTCCCGATCACCCGCCACTTCAGGATTGGCCACCGCAATGGCGTCGTCGATGCGTTGAACGAAACCGTCGATCACCTCCGGCTGGAGATAGATGGGCGCGAGATTTGGAATCCAGCCGTCCAACTCCGATGTGTCCATGGCGCCTCCCCGACTTGTCATCCTGATTGTGACTTAGTCACAAATCTATCGTCTCACTTCGGCCAAGAAGCCCTAGCAACCCGGTTTCGACTGGTCCACAATCACATCTCACTGCAGATTCATCTCACTGCAACCAACCCCTATCTTTGGAGACGCTGGAGTAAATGAACAAACCTTTCGACGGTCAGGTAGTGGTCATCACCGGCGGCGCCCGGGGCATCGGATACGCCACCGCGAAGCGGCTGATCAGCCTGGGTGCGACGGTCGCGATCGGCGACATCGACGAAGCCACTCTCGCGCGAGCAGCCAAGGATTTGGGCATCCGCACGTTCGGGCGCCTCGACGTCACCGACCCCGCCTCGTTCTTCGACTTCCTCGACACCGTCGAAGGTGAACTCGGCCCGATCGACGTGCTGGTCAACAATGCGGGCATCATGCCGGTCGGACGGATCGTCGACGAGGACGACTCCGTGACCAGACGCATCATCGAGATCGACGTCCTCGGCGTGATCACGGGAACCAAGCTCGCATTGCGACGGATGCTTCCGCGCGGACGTGGACACGTCATCAACATCGCTTCGCTTGCAGGCGAACTCCCGTGCCCCGGTTTGTCGACGTACTGCGGCGCCAAGCATGCGGTGTTGGGCTTCACCGATTCTGTCCGCAAGGAAGTTCGTGGCACCGGAGTTCACATCTCGTCCGTGCTGCCGACGCTCACCAACACCCAACTCACCTCGGGCACTTCGGGAATGAAGGGATTCCGAGAGGTTCAGCCGGAGGAAATCGCCGAAGCCGTCGTCGGCTTGATCACCAAACCGCGTCCACGCGTACGTATTACGCGGGTGTCCGGGCTGCTCGTGCAGGCACAGGGCTTCTTCCCCCGGCGGCCGTACGAGGCATTGAGCCGACTGTTCGGCGTCGAGACGCAGTTTCTCGGCGACGTCGACACCGCGGCACGTGCTGCCTACGAAGAACGCGCCCGCGCAAGCTGATCAGGTCAGCTCGGTGGCCGGCCAGTCGAGCAGCTTCGCACCCAGTACGGCAGCGTGGAGCGCGAAGCTGTCGTTGGGATCGTTGACGTTCTGACCGGTGAGTTCACGGATGCGGTCCAACCGGTACGTCACGGCGCGGACGGACAAATGCAGGTCTCGGGCGGTCTTAGCCGTATTGCCGCCGGCGGAAAAGTACGCGAGCAGTGTGTCGATCATCGGTCCAGCGCCACCACGCGCCTCGAGCAGCGGTGTGAGAAGGGTGTGGATCAGGTCGGTGACCGCCGGTCTGTCGTTGACCAGAACCCGGTAGACCAGCAGGTCACGAGCATCGATGATCGGTGCGGTCAACGACAGGCGCTGCGCCAGGTCCAGTGCGTCCAGCGCCTCCCGGTACGACGCCACCACGCCCGAAGCGGTGGTTCGAGGGCGCCCGACAGCGATCTGCCACGTGCCGTCCAACGGACGCCGCTGCAACTGCACTCGCCCATCGTCATCGGTCCCCGGTCCGAGAGCCGAACGAATCCCTGCCAGCACGTGGTCGACGGCATCGCGATCCGGCGCCGCGAAAACTACCACCAGTTTGCCGCTCTTGCTGGCGACCAACGCGTCGGCGTCACCCTTGCTACCCAGAACGGCACGTTCGACGGCGCGCACCAAAGGGTTGTCGTCGGTGAACTCACGGGCGGCGGTCACTACCGCCACGGCATGCGGACCACTGAGGTGGAGACCGAATCCTGAAGCGCGATCCAACAATCCGACGACGTCAGCGCCGCCGGTCAACAAGTCGTCGACGAACTCGCGGCGTGCCGATACCTGCGAGCGGACCAGAGAACGTCTGGCCAACTGAAACCCTTCGGCCAGTTCGGCGACGGCATCGTCGACGGCACGCAGCATCACTTCGCCGGCCGCGACGACGGCATTCGGATCCGATTGTGCCGCAATAACAGCAGGCAGTTCACGCCACAGACGCCAGGCCGAGGAGAGATACAGATCGAGCAGGGCTCGCAAGGCGACACCCTGCTGCGCTGCTTCTTCCCCGCGAGCGCGGAAGCGGTGCAGCTGGCGACGCTGCAGCGGTTTCCCTTCACGGACAGCGTCGCTGAGCACGTCGAGGAAATCACCCAGCAGTTCGACGGGTAGGCCACCGGCGTCGTCCGCCCCTGCCGCGGCTACCCGGGAAAGCACTTCTGTGGGCACTCCGGTTGCGTTCACCCCCCGCATTCTTCCACCACGTTCCGAAGGCGGGGGGACTGTCGTACCGGAACCGCTAGTCTTCGCCGACCAGGATGTGCGCGTAACTCACTCCGCCGGCTCCGATCATCTGCGCGAATCCGATCCGCGCACCGTCGTGCTGACGGACCCCGGACTGCCCACGAATCTGCTGCGTGATCTCGACGAACTGGGACAGGCCGGTAGCTCCACCGGGATGCCCACGGCCGATCAGTCCACCGCTGGGGCTGACCGCGACACGGCCTCCGATGTGGAAATCGCCGTCTGCCATCGCGAACGACGCCTTCCCTTCCGCCGCCAACCCGAGATCCTCGATGTACTGCAGTTCTTCGACGCTGAAAGCCTCGTGAACCTCTACGACGTCGACGTTGTCGGGGCGAATGTCAGCTTGCTCGTAGGCACGGGCGGAGACCCGCTTGGTCACACCGAGATCAGGCATGAACGCGGCAGCCCCGTGCCACTTGTCCGTCTCCGCTACGGCGGCAGCCACTCGGACGGCCCGACTGGCGTTCGCGAGTTTTCTGCTGGTGATGACGACTGCCGCTGCGCCGTCACCGATCGGGCAGGATTCGACGCGCCGGAGCGGATCCACCAGCATCGGTGCAGCTTTCAACTCGTCCATCGTCAATGCTTTGTTACGCTGCGCCATGGGGTTTCGGCTTGCATTGAAGAGGTTCTTCTCCACCACCAGGAGGCTGGCGTCGGCCGATTCGCCGTGTCGATGCATGCGAGCCTGCTTCATCAACGCAAACGGAACAGCAGGAACTGCCATGCCGGATACAGAAATCAAGTCCGGTTCACGTTCCCCTTCGGCAGCGCGGCTCATCAAGAGAGCACCGAGGCTTCCGACTCCGACCACCGCGGCAGTTTCCACCTGCCCCGATGCCACAGCAGCGCGGGCCTGCTCGAAAGCCGCTGTGCCGGTGGCTGATGCGTTCTCTACCGCAACAGCAGGAATCCCGGTCCACGCCATTTCGTGCAGAACCAGCGGAGCGGTCGACATTCCGGTACCGACGGCACCGACCACGAGCAGGCCGACTTCAGCCCAGTCCAGTCCGGAATCCCCGAGGGCCGCGTTCAACGCCTGTCCACCCTGAACATGTGGCGGTGTCGTCGTTTTGGAAACGAACGGCGTCATTCCGACGCCCGAGATGTATACCTCACGCATCGCGCGACTCCTTTTCGAAACCGTATGTCGTGAACAGTGAGTCTTCCGTGCCCGCACTCCGGGGAACAACGGAAACCACATCACCGATTCGAACGGGATCGGCACTGACTCCCAGAATTTCGATGTCGGCGTCACCGATACGCACCTGCGCGATGGTCACGGGAGGTTGCGCTCCGGCAATCGGAAATGCTGCAGTGCAATGCGATAAGACGGTGCCGGACTCGGCCAGTTCGATCTGGGTCGCCGGGGCGAAGCACTTGGCGCAACGCTCACGGCAAGGGAAGCTGATGTTCTCGCACCGACTGCACTGCGAAGCCAGCAGTCTGATGCTCGTGCCTTCACATCGCAGGGCGGCATCGTCGAATGAAGGGTGCATTATTCGTCAGTCCTGTTCTTCAGACTCGTCGAGCCTGATCAGCCCAGTAGAGTTCTCGGAGATCCTTCTTGAGGACCTTCCCGTTGACGCTGCGCGGGAGTCGTTCGACGAAGTCGATTCGCTTGGGACTACGAACACCTCCGAGCTTGTTGCGGCACAGAGCAATCAGCTCGTCGGCACCTACTTCTGCGCCCTCGTTGAGCTCGACGACAGCGGTGACGGCCTCGCCCCATTCCGGGTCCGGAATGCCGATGACGGCACAGTCCTGCACAGCGGGGTGCGACCAAATCACCTGCTCGACCTCAGCTGGGAAGACGTTGAATCCGCCCGAGATGATCATGTCTTTCTTGCGGTCGGTGAGCGTCAGAAACCCTTCGTTGTCGAGGTATCCGATGTCGCCGGTGTGAAGCCAACCGTCACGTATGGTGTCGGCGGTCGCCTCGGGGTTGTTGTAGTACCCCTTCATGACCAGGTCTCCGCGTACGCAGATTTCGCCACGCTCACCGCTCGGAAGCGCGTTGTCTTCGTCGTCGCGGATTTCGACTCTGATCAACGGCGACGGCCGACCACAAGACAGCAATCGGGCGTCGTCGGCGATCTCGCCGGCGACAAAGTGCTGCTCGGGGCGCAGGAAACTGATGGAGCCGGGAGCTTCCGTCTGGCCGAAGCATTCGATCATCACCGGACCCAGAACCTTCAAGCACTTGCGCAGCTTCTCGGCCGACATCGGGGCAGAACCATAGAGGAAGTACCGCAGCGACGTGAGATCGTATTTCGCCAGATCCGGATGTTCGATCAACCGGTAGATCACGGTGGGAGGCAGGAACAGGTCGGTGACGTTGTATCGGTCGATCGACTCGAGCAGGGTCTCCGGATCCGGCCGCTTCAACACGACCACGGCGCCGCCGCGGGCAGTTGCCGGCAGGGTCAGCATTCCGGCGGAGTGCGTCATGGGGGCAGCCGCGAGGTTGACCACCTTCTCGTCGGCGCGATAGTGCATGGCAAGCATTAGCTGCGCAACACACATCGAGAAGCTGCGGTGGGTGTTCATCACACCCTTGGGAGCGCCTGTCGTACCGCCGGTCGGCGAAATCATCGCCACGGAATCCTGCGGAACGTCGACCCTCGGATGCGTCGACGGAGAATCGCCGAGCCAGTCCGTCAAAGCGCGGGCGTAGTCACGAACACACTCGGCGGCGTCCGCTTCTCCTTCGAGGCGGATGTACTGGATGCGGTCGCCGACTGCAGCGTGAATCTCGTCTACAGCTGCGGCGAGCACAGGGTGATAGAAGAGGATCTCGCAATCGAACTGGTTGATGAACCCGATGCTGTCCGTGATCGGACTGTTCGGATTGAGAGGCACCCAGGTTCCACCGGCACGCCAGGCGGAGATGACGCATAACCACGCCGCGGGATCATTGGGAGAGAGAACGCCGATCTTCGTTTCCGGCTTCATTCCGTCTCGCAGCAACGCGTTCGCGACACGACAGGACAGCGAACCCGCTTCTTCGAACGTCCAGTCGACGTCGCCGTGACGATATGCGATGGCAGCGGGATCGACGCTCCACCCTTGGTCGAAGAAATCGGAGAGGGCCATGGGAAACCATTCCTTCCTTCCTGCGGGCCGCAGCGTCCCAGGAAGTTGTCAGTAACTGTTTACATCTCGCCGAAACGTAGGCTCCCCTGACCGACCTGTCAACCATCGACAACTGCAAAACTGTTGCACAACAACAGAATAGAGCCAACGGTCGAACAGACTCAGCAGAATCATCCCGTCTCGTACACTAAACCATACGTCATTAGGTTTACCGGCGGCGCATGCTTTGACCATTTAACCGAACTGCGTTAGATTGACGAATGTGACTTGAGGCACACCGACTCGGTGCCCACTCGAAAACTGCTGCTGGTGAACAACACCCGAGCGCACAAGCCAAGTCACACCCACAACCACCCCTTCCGACTAAGGAACACGATGGCTTCAGCACGCGAACTGATCGATGCGTCTCCACTCAGCAGACTCCAAATACGGGTCGTCCTTCTGTGCACGCTGGTCAATATGGCCGAGGGATACGACATCCTTTCGATGTCACTCGCCATACTGCCGATCACGGACGACTGGGGAATATCCGGCACCCAGTCCGGCATGCTTTTCAGCGCTGGTCTCATCGGCATGGCAGTCGGCTCGATCGCCTTGGGACCGGTCGGCGACCGATACGGGCGCCGCCCTCTGCTGATCGGTTCGCTGGTCGTCATCACAGTCGGTCTTCTACTGTCCGCAGCGAGCGGCGACGTCACACAACTTGCGCTTGCGCGTCTGCTGGCCGGCGTCGGTATGGGCGGCATCATCCCGAGTTCGCCGATCATCGTCGGCGAGTACGCACCTGCACGCAAGCGCTCGACGCTCATCGCGCTGTTCGCGATCGGCATTCCACTCGGGGGTGTACTCGGCGGCGCCGGAGCAGCGGTGCTGATGTCGACGTACGGCTGGCACTCCGCATTCCTGCTCGGCGCGGTCGTCACGGCAATAATGGCGGGTGTCGCCTATTTCGGAATCCCCGAATCGCCGGACTTCCTCGCCGCCAAGGGAACCGAGTCGTCGCGAAAGAAGCTGGACGAACTGATTTCCAAGATGAAACTGACCGGAGTCCCGGCCACGGGTAATCACGCGACACCCGTGCGGCGGTCACCGAACGTCTCCGGATCTGCTCACCTGAAGTCCTGGGCCCTGGCGACGACATGCATCGTCTTCGGCCTGGTCAACATCGCATACTTCTTCGGCAATACCTGGACACCGAAACTTCTCAAGCTTGCCGGCATGTCCAACAACGCCGGAATCAGTGGTGGACTGATGTTCTCGCTTGGCGGCGCGCTCGGAACGCTGGTCTTCGCCGGCCTGGCCCTTCGATTCGCCTCGATGTGGATCACGATGGGCTTCATCCTCGCCGGCTCGCTACTGTTCGGCGTCCTCGCTCTGGTCTCGACTCAACTCGGCCCCGCGCTGGTGGCGTCAGCTCTGCTCGGGCTGTGTATGACCGCGGCCTACACCGGCCTGTATGTCATGGTGCCGATCCTCTTCCGCCCCGAAGCACGTGTCTCCGCTCTCGGAATCGCAGCGGGACTCGGCCGCATCGGAAGTATCGTGACGCCGTTGGGGATCGGTCTACTCGTCGACCGTTCCTGGACGACAGAATCCATCTTCTTCCTCTTCGTCGTACCGACCCTGCTCGCCACCGCAACGATCACATACGCACAGATTCGCAATACCAAGGAATCCGTCGCACTTGCCGTCGACGGCGAAAAGGCATCTGTACCTGCCGCTTGATCAGATCGAGTTGTCCACCTGGTCGGCGTGAAGAACCCCGTAGAGGAAACTTCGCATCATCTGTTCGTACAACTGCCGGGGCGTACGTTGATTGGACTTCAGTGCGGCGTCGAGGACCGGGTGGGCAACTCGATCTACGTTGGCAAAAACGGCGGAACGCTTGGCCTCGGGCCTCACCGCCTCAGTGAGGGTGACACCCAAGGTCAGCTTCTCGAGGCCGTCGAGGATCTGAACATGCAGCCGCACAGGAACTCCCGAACCCTCGAGGTAATCTGCTGCAGCCTCGAACATGTCAGTCACGAGGTCTCGCGGAAGAAACTGCAACATCACCGGCGCGGCATTGCGGTGACGCAGAATCACATCCCGAAAGTTCAAGCCGTACGCGACAACCCAGTCCTGCCAATCACCTGACGCGGGCTGACGCGGAATCCTGGTCTCGAACACGATTGCTCGCGCAACCTCCGTCAAAATTTCGTTCTTGTCGGAGAAATGGTGATATAACGACGGAGCTTTGACGTCGAGGTACTTAGCCAGACGCGGAAGGCTGAAAGCGTCCAAGCCCTCGGCATCGATAATCGAGATTGCTGCGGCAACTGCGGTGGTTCGGCTGATCAACGGTTTCGACGGTCGAGCCATGTCGCTCTTCACTCCTGATTTGCTCGGCGTCCGAAGATCGTACAAGCACCGATCGGAAGGTCAGGACAAGCGCATCGAACCCGTGTCGATGTACCGCTGATGGAACGAGAATGCCTCGCCCAGGATGTGCGGCGTCTGCCCCGCACCCGGTTGAGCGTCGGCGCGAGCGATGTAATCGTGGAGCAGTGGCCGGAATTCCGGGTGAGCACACTTGTCGACGATCAGGCGCGCGCGTCGCCGCGGCGACAGACCGCGCAGATCCGCCAACCCCTGCTCGGTCACCAACACCTGAGTGTCGTGCTCGGTGTGGTCGACGTGCGGAACCATCGGCACGATCGCCGAGATCTCACCGCCGCGGGCCGTCGACGGGCTCAGGAACATGGACACGTAGCCGTTGCGGGCGAAGTCCCCCGAGCCGCCGATTCCGTTCATGATCTTCGTCCCCATGACGTGCGTCGAGTTCACGTTGCCGTAGATGTCGGCCTCGAGCATGCCGTTCATGGCGATGATTCCGAGCCTGCGCACCACCTCCGGGTGGTTGCTGATCTCCTGCGGACGGAGAGTGATGTGGTGGCGGTAGAAGTCGATGTTCGCGGTCAGTTCTTCGATGCCCTCTTCGGTGAGCGCCAAAGCCGTCGACGACGCATGCGCGACGGTTCCGTCCTTGATCAGCTTCAGCATCCCGTCCTGGATGACCTCGGAGTAGCAGGTCAGGCCGCGATACGGCCCCCGATCGAGCCCTCCGAGCACCGCGTTGGCGACATTGCCGATGCCCGCCTGCAGCGGAAGCAACGTATCGGCCGGCATCCGTCCGGCGCGCACCTCGAAGTCGAAGAATTCCAGGACGTGGCCGGCGATCGCCTCACTGACGGCATCGGGTGCAGTGAGAGGGCTCGCGCTGTCACGGCAGTTGGTCTCGACAACGGCCACAACCTTCGTGGGATCCACTCGGAACGTGGTCTGGCCGATCCGGTCCTCGACACGAATGATCTCGAGCGGCTTGCGATGCGGCGGCAGCGCGGTGCCGTAATAGACGTCGTGAATACCTTCCATCGCCTCGGGCACCCACGAGTTGACTTCGAGGATGACCCTGTCGGCGACGTCCAGCCAGGTCTTGTTGTTGCCAATCGACGCGGAGGGAATCAGTTCCCCTGATTCGGTGATACCGGCGACCTCGACCACCGCGACGTCTACGTTGCCGTAGTAGCCCTCCCACACCTGCTGAGCCACGTGGGAGAGATGGATGTCCACGTAGTCCATACGACCGTCGTTGATCCGGCGACGTGCGGTGGCCTCGGACTGATACGGCATGCGCAGCGCGATTCCATCGACCTCCGCGAGCAGCCTTTCGGTCTCGGTGGACACAGAAGCGCCGGTCAGGAGATTGATCGTGAAGTTCGATCCGTTGCCGCGGGTCCGGTGAATGCGCTCGGCCAGGGCCGGAATGACAACCTTTGGTGTACCGGCGCTCGCGAAACCGCTGATCGCGACGGTGTCGCCCGGGTTGATGAACTTCACGGCGTCGGACGCAGACATCACCTTCGACGCAAACGCTGTGGCGCGAATGCGGTTGGAGGTGGCGTTGTGTCCGGTCTCACCGAAGGTTGAACTCACGGCACCAGGATAAACAGGGCACGTCGAAGCGATTTACGGGGATAACCCAGACAGAATCGCTCCGACGTGCTATGTGCACCGATCAGTTGACGACGCCGTACACGCCTTCGCCGACCAGGCTTGCAATTCGATATTTCTGGATCTTGCCCGACCCTGTCAGTGGGAACGCCTCCGCGCTGAACCACTCCTTGGGCGCCTTGTGGCGCGCCAGTCGCTCGGTGCAGAACTCGACCAGCTCGGCGGCGGTCGGTTGGTCGGACTCGTCCTTCCAGCGGATAACGGCGACAACTCGCTCACCCCACACCTCGTCGGGCACACCCACGACCGCCACGTCGAGAATCTTCGGATGTGTGAAGATCACGGACTCGACCTCACGCGGATAGATGTTCTCACCGCCGCGGATGATCATGTCCTTGAGGCGGCCGGTAACCCGGACGTATCCACGTTCGTCCATCGTCCCCAAATCGCCGGTATGCAACCAACCGTCCTTGTCCACGGTGTCGGCCGAAGCCTCCGGATTACGGAAGTACTCGGTCATGACGAGGTACCCGCGCGCGCAGATCTCGCCTTGTTCGCCGAGCGGCACGCTGTCCCCGGTCACGACGTCGGAGATCTTCACTTCGACCTGCGGCAACGCGAGTCCGACCGTCTCCGACTTGTCCTCGGGGGTGTCGGCCGGGCTGGTCTGTGTGATGACGGGGCTGGCCTCGGTCTGTCCGTAGACGATGCTGAACCCCGCCCCGAAGGCCGACTCCACCGTGCTGACGAGTTCGGGCGGGACCGACGACCCGCCGGATACGACCACCGAACAGGCCGAAAAGTCGCGACTCGCGAAGCTGGCGTCGTTGATCATCGCGATCAGCATCGTCGGCACTCCACTGACCACGTCAGCGTGAAAGCGTTCCGCCGCATCGAGAACCGCAGTCGGATCGAAGTACTGGATCAGGCCGATGGACATTCTTCGCTGCGCGGCGCCGAGAACCAGGATGCCGCACCCGGCGGTGTGGAACAGCGGCATGGCCGACACAACCGAACCCCGCTCAGGGAATCGGCCTCTCCGACTCACAAAATCGGCATTGTTGACCAAACCGCGGTGATGCAACAGAGCACCTTTGGGAACTCCGGTGGTTCCCGACGTGTACTGGATCTGCGCATTGTCGTCAGGCGAGACTTCCGGCAGAGCGCCCCGTTCGCCCGCCCAACCTCGAACCTGGCGATCCCACTCCTCGAAGTTGACTGCGAGAACTTCTTCTCCCGAAATCGAAATCGCCTCGGATGCAACCGCTGCCATATCGCCACCGCGGAACTTTCCGGTGTGGAAGAGCCCCCGAGACTGGGACTGCGACAAGACGTACGCCAGCTCCTCCGCACCCAACGCCGGATTGGCGGTCACCAGAACCATCCCGGCGAGCGCGGCGCCGTATTGCAGAATCATCCATTCCGGAACGTTCGGAGCCCAGACGGTGATCCTGTCTCCGCGATCGAACTGGGACAAGAGGTAGTGCGCACACCCCTCCGCTTCGTCCAGCAGTTGCGCGAAGGTCCACGTGCGATCGGTTTCAGCCGCCCTGGAAAGCGAATGCGATTGCGTCGGAACCACTTCTCTGATTGCAATCAGATTCGGCGAGTCCGCGGCGCACTCTCGCAGCAGCCCACCCACCGTTTGCTCCTCTATCGGGTCAGACACGTCAGCGGGGAAGTACGACGTTTCGAGAACACTGCTCATCTCACATCCACTTTCTATCGAGGAGGGGTGTCGGACGCGGGGAGCGGCCCGCCTCCGTCTGGAATCTTGCGTCCGGAATCGCGGTACTGAACCGCGGCATGGAATCCGTCGCGCTCGGCAAAATCCTTGAACCAGCGCCCTTCCGGCGAGTGACGCGTAATTCCGTCGAACAGGGTTGCCAGCACCTGGGTGCCCTGCAGCCCCATGTTGTCGTACGCCTGGTTGATCATCATCTTCTGCATGGCCAACTGATTGAGCGGAACACCGGCGATGCGATCCGCCAACGCTTCCACCGCCGAGTCCAATTCGTCGGCCGGCACCGCTTCGAGCGCCAATCCCCAGTCAGCCGCAGTGACACCGTCAATGGTGTCTCCCGTCAACAGCATTCGCTTGGCACGCTGGGCTCCGAGCCGGTACACCCACATCGCCGTCGTCGGGCAACCCCACACACGCGCAGGCGGGTATCCGATGCGAGCGTCGTCGGCCATGATCAGCATGTCGCAGGACAGCGCGATGTCACTCCCACCGGCAATCGCATATCCCTGAACCTTGCAGATCGTCGGCTTGAGCGATCGCCAGAGCGTGAAGAAGTCGTCGGTGTTCTGCTTCATCCCGCGAAAGTCCTTGATGGGGTCCCAGACCGGGCCCTGGTTCCACTTTCCGTCAAGGTCGCCTTCGGCAAACTTCTTGAGGTCGTACCCGGCACAAAACGCCTTGCCCGCACCTTGCAAGACGATCACACGGACCTCGTCGTCGTCATTGGCTGCTGCCACCGCGTTTCGAATGTCCGACGGCATCCGGTCGTCGATCGCGTTGAGCCGATCGGGACGGTTGAGCGTGATATACGCTTTACCACCGGACGTCTCGTACTTCAGGGTCGCAAAATCCGTCATCATCGGTCCTGTCGACAGAGCGCGCCTCGCTCGGAACGAGTTGCGCTAGTTCTGGGTGAGGAGCAGGCGAACGACGCCTGCCCATTGACTGATCGAACGACGCGCAGACGCGTCGCTCTTCTGCACTGCCCGGGACAGCGCCAAACCACGGAGCATCAGCACCGTCAGATCTGCAATCTGCGAATAGTTCTCGGAAGCAACAATTTCGGGACCGAAAGCGTCGTGGACAACTCGCCGCAGATCCCGTCCGGCGATTCGCTCCGATTCCCGGAGCACCTCGGCCAACACCGGATCCGTCCGCGCTGCGGACCACAGTTCGAGTTCCGCTTGAAATGGCGGCTGAGTCAACGCCGAATACAGAGCGGAGATCGAGTTCTCGATCGTGTCAACCGACGAATCCTGCCGAGACATGGCAGCTCTTACCGCCACCTCGTTCCGTACGACGATGTTCGACACCAACGCCGCAGTGAGCTCCTGCATGTTCGGAAAGTGGTGCAGCAGAGCGCCCCGACTGACTCCGGCAGCGGTTTGCACCGACTGCGCCGTCAGAGATGAATAACCGTCCGCTATCAGTAAATCCGTTGCCGCATCGAGAATCCGGTGGCGCGTCGCTTCGCGCTGCGCATCGCGCAGGGTCACGGTCTCACCTCCAACTTCTCGAGTGGCATGGATCACAGTTTCACAGTCCATTCAGACTGTCAATGGCCGAAAGCCTCCGGCGTACTCTCGATGCACCGGCCCTTCGGACTGATCGGAGCAACACGTGACGACCTCACCGCCGACCGTCTCGCTGACGCTCGACCAACTTGCTTCACGCGCTGCTTCCCTGATCACCGACGACGGTCGGAGAATCCTCGGCATCACGGGCGCACCGGGAGCCGGAAAGTCGACGGTGTCACAGGCAATTGTGCGGAAATTAGGTTCTCGTTGCTCCATCGTCGAGATGGACGGTTTTCATCTTGCCAATCGGGAACTCGACCGACTCGGCAGGCATGAACGCAAAGGCGCACCGGACACCTTCGACGTCGACGGCTACGCGGCTCTACTACGCCGACTCCGAGCCTCGAACTCGACGGTCTATGCTCCGGTCTTCGATCGCGAGTTCGACGAATCAATAGGCAGCACAACGGCTGTCGATCCATGTACACCGCTGATAGTCACCGAGGGGAACTATCTCCTCCTACCCAATGGTGGATGGCAGGAAGTGCGAGCAGCACTCGACGAGGTCTGGTATCTCGACGTTCCGGAGGAAACTCGGACGAAGCGCTTGGTGAAACGCCACAGCCGCTTCGGAAAGAGTTCCGAAGCGGCTGCAGAGTGGGTGAAACGGGTAGATCAGCCGAACGCCGACTTGATCAGCGCAGTCAGGCCACGCGCGGATCTGATCGTCAGAATCGAACGGTCCGAGCCTCACTGATGTCAGCTGAAAACCTAAGAACCGCCGCCGGTTCCGAGAAAAGTGGCCAGCCCGGCAACTCCGGCGATTCCGCCGAATATCGCCGCCAATGCACCGGCGACGGTGATAACGCTGTCGAGCGCTTTGAGATCGGTGTCGGATGAACCCATGGCAGTCTCCTGGAGTCAGAATTGAAAGTGGGGTTGAATGTGCGCCGAAGTGCGCAATGTTGCACACGTCACTTTACCGGCATTCGCGACCCGAATCAACGAAAATTCTCTCTAAACATGTTGCACTGCAACATATTCAAACAGCAGCTTGCAGGTCCACCGAGGCACGACGACGGCCACCGTCCCGCAGCGCGGGCAGGTGGCCGTCGTTGGATATTGCCGAGGAGTCAGACGCTCGTCACATGCATGACGTGCTTGGCCCTCGTGTACTCCGCCAGTGCGAGCTCCGACAGATCCTTGCCGTAACCCGACCCGGCGAAGCCACCGTGAGGCATCTCAGCGGCGAGCATTCCGTGGGCTCCCACCCAGACGCAGCCGAAGTCCAGTTCGGCCGTCATCCTCATCGCGGTGCCGTGGTCGGACGTCCACACGCTCGACGCGAGAGCGTACTTGGTCCCGTTCGCAAGTTCGATCGCTTCAGCCTCGGTGGAGAACGACTGTACGGTGACAACCGGCCCGAATATCTCTTCCTGGACCAGTTCATCTTCCTGCTGCACCCCGGAAATAACAGTCGGCAGATAGAAAAACCCTGGTCCAGCTGGCTTTCCCCCGCCAATACATACGTTCGTATTTGCTGAGCGTCTCTCTACCAACTCCGCCACTCGATCACGGTGAGCGCGGCTGACCAGGGGGCCGAGACAATCGCCCGATTCCGGTCCTCCCAACCTCAAGTCCGCGGCCGCAGCCGTCAACTTCTCGGTGAACTCCTCCGCAACCTCCTCTTGAACGAGAATCCTCGTCGCAGCGGTGCAATCTTGACCGCTGTTGTAAAAGGCCCCGGCAACAATCCCCGCGACTGCGCCGTCGAGGTCCGCGTCGGCGAAAACAACGGCGGGTGCCTTGCCTCCGAGTTCGAGATGCAACAGCTTGACGTCTTCCGATGCGGCCTTTGCGACCGAAATACCCGCTCTCGTCGATCCCGTCAGCGCAATCATCCGAGGAACCGGATGAGCGACGAGCGCGGCTCCGGTATCGCGATCGCCGCACACTACGTTCAACACCCCGGGCGGATAGATCTGCGCTGCAAGCACTCCCAGCATCACCGCGGTTTCCGGCGTCTCCTCGGCCGGCTTGAGCACGAGGGTGTTTCCCGTCGCGAGTGCCGGCGCGATCTTCCAGACCGCCATCATCAACGGGTAGTTCCAAGGAGCGATCGCACCGATCACGCCAATGGGTTCACGTCTGACATAAGACGTAGCACCCTCCGTGTACTCCATTGCGGCAACGCCCGGCAGAGAGCGGGCAATACCCGCGAAGTACCGCAGAAAGTCAACACACTGCGGGATCTCGTCGTCTCGCACCTGCCTGAGAGGCTTGCCGGTACTGCGGCATTCGACCTCGAGGAAATATTTCGCGTTTGCTTCCAGCGCGTCCGCGAGGGCCAGCAGCAACTCCTGACGGCGCGCAGGGGTGGACCGGCGCCAGGACCGCGCAGCCTTCTCGGACGAACGGCAGGCTCGATCGACGTCATCGGCGGAACCGACGGCAGCACGGGCATATGGATTGTCGGTCACCGGATCGACCAGCACGGAAAGTCTACCTGCCGGGCTCTCGCACGTTCCGTCGATCACGTGACCAAACGCTGCGACAGTCATCGAAGTTTCCACCGTCATGAGCGCGATCCGGGGAGCGCGACGAAGAACTTCTTCGACGGCTCAACCGTCTCCCAGATACCGCGAAACGACTGCGGCACGAAAAATGCTTCCCCAGAAGAGAATTCGCGACGGTTTCCATCGAGGTCGATCAGTGCCACCCGGCCGCTGATCATGATGCAGACCTCGTCGTACGGATACGGGTCGCACAAGAGCGTGCCGGGCTCGCCTTCCCAACCACCGCCGAAGTATTCCCCGTTCGGATCTCCAAATGACCTCCATTCGGATTCCGACCAGTTCGGGCTCGCGTCGTCACCCCACTCCGGGATGAACCGCGTCCCCTGCCCTGGCCCGAACGTTCGAATGTCGTTGACACTCATGTCATTTTTCCTTCGTGTTGGAGCTGGAAATTCGTGCAGCAAACAGATTCAATACGTTTGCAGTTATTCGTTCGGTGAACGGATCGTGATGGATCAGCCCGTTCACCCATTCGGTGGAACCTGCGTTGAACACGGAGCCGAGACCTCGCTTGTGACAGGCGACCATTCCCGATCCGTATTCGAGATCACGAAGGTGATCTGGAGGCTCACTGCCATAGAAGCATTCGATGATTCCCTGCACTTCGGCGAAAGGCGCACCGATCGGAACTTTCCCGTTCCATTTGTCCCGCGAACCCGAAACTGCCGGCGCCATCGCGATGATCTCCAGATCCTCGGGAGCGCCGTCGACGCCGGTCGCATACGGCTGGCCCTTCCGGAACGTGAAATCCACGCCGTCCATCTCGAATCCGGCAACACAGATCGGGGCGATCCCGAAGTTGTCTCCGTAGTACAGGTCGGTTCCGTTCAACGCCCAATGATCCGGCCGGTATACCGTGAAACCGCCCGAAGACCTGGGAGTTGTTGCACCGTAACGATTGTAGACACCGGCCATGCCGGTCAATCCCATCGTCCACGCTCCCGGTCGGGCAACCTCGGGCGAATCCCACGCCGTCGTCACCCGGGTCGGGTCGACTTCTCGCATCGGATCGTCGAACGGATTCTTGTAACAGACTTGTGCGTCGTTTTCGAGGCGTACCTGCCACAGGAAGTTCCCGCCGAATCGCGCCAGACCACCACCCTCTTCGACGAAATCATCTATGCGGTCACGCATCTCCCAGGACCAGTACTCGTCGTGACCGACAACAACTGCGCATGAATATCCCTGCAGCGCCGACGGATCGTTATGCAGATCGTGTTGTGTCACGTGGTGGACGCGGAACCCCTGCTCTTCCGCCCAGACCGTGAACGGCCTCTCGTAAGTGGCCCAGAAGGCGTCCGCATGGTGACGCGAGTAGCCGTTCACCCACGCCCATTCGTACGGCGGGTGACGGGGAATCCATCCGATTCCCGGTGTGTCGGTGTGGATGTTGCGTGCTGCACCCTCGGGTTTGCGCAACATCCCCCGCGCGACGGGACGCTGCGTCGAGGAAATCGGTGTCGGCACATCGCCGGAGCCGTCCGGAACACCTCGGTAGTGGTTTGCCCCACCCCAATCGTTGTAGGCCAACATCGTGCTGGTGGTGTGAATGAGTACGAAGTCGGCATGCTCGGGTTCGCGCGCCTTGACGACGAAGAAGCCCTCCCGCTCAATAGTCACCCCTTCGTGGAGCATCCGGACCAGAACCAAGTACATGCCGGACGTCCATTTCGGATCTATCTCGACGGCAAGGGATTCCGCCCAGTCGCAGCCCACTGCGTACGCGTCGGCAGGCGTCTGCTGCTGCTTGCCCGGCAGACCGACGTATTGCGCGACCTGTTGCGGCCGGGCGCCGTCTCGAACAATTTCGAGGTCGTATTCTTCTGCGGTGGTATGCACTCGGATCGAGACGGTGTCACCACCGAAGTACGAGAACCTGTCCGCATAGACCCATATCTCTGGAGCGCCCGGAACAATTCCGGGACGTTCGACCAACCCTCCGGGGACCGACCATGCGTATTCGCTCATGCCGACAACTCCTCGACCGAGTGTTCACGTACGCGCATCCCGCGGACCACGCCGAATGCGAAAGCCAACAGCAATGGCACTGCCAACAAGAAGTTTTGCGCGGTGGTCAACCCGGTCAGGTCACTCATGTTCATCAAGAGGTATCCGAGCGCGACGATCAACGCCACTGCAGCGAGCGAGGGTGCAATCAACCTTTGCCACAGACCTTCACCGCGAGAATCCTGCGAGAAGAACCTGAGCACGGCGACGGAAGTGAGGACCTGCAACACCAGCACACCGATGATCGTTGGTGTATTCGTCCACACGACTACTTGGGTGTACGGGTCTGCGGGCGTCAGCGCAAAGCCGGCGATTGCCGCGAATACCAGTGCGCCTTGTGTGATTCCGGCGACGCTCGGCGTTCCAGTGGTCAGCGAAACCCGTGCAAGCGCGGCAGGAAAGACTCTCGCGCGCCCCATGGTGAGCAGATAGCGACTGCAAGCATTGTGGAGGGCAAGGCAACCCGCGAAGAAGCTCGTGACGATCAACAGATGCATCACGTCGGTCATCATGGAGCCGGCAAATTCATTGTTGAGATCGAAGATCAGCTCGGACGGGTCACCGCCGAGTAGGTCGCCCATCCGACTCGGGCCGACGGCCTGCACGATCACCCAAGCACAGAATGCGTAGACCACGGCCAGAACAGTGACTGCTGTGTAGGTCGCACGCGACACTGTGCGTTTGGAATCGACAACTTCCTCGCTGTAGATCGCCGTTTGCTCGAAACCGACGAAGGAGGTGAAGGTCAACACGAAGACGCTCGCCAGTCCGGCTGTCATGAAGGTCGACGGCGAAAAACTGTCGAGCGACAGTCCTTCGTGGCCGCCTTTCAACAGAACCGCCACACAGAAGACTGCGAGGACGCCGAGCTCGAGCGCCATCAAAACGGCCAGCACCTTCGCGCCGATATCGACCCTGCGATATCCCACCACCACGACCAGAACTGCGACCGCCAATGCGCAGGTGTAGACGGAAACGGTTACTCCCAAGAACAACTCGATCGTCGACGAGAGAAAGATGCCGCAAGCGACGACGAATCCGATCTGGCCACCGAGATAGCCGATGTAAGCCAGCACAGAGGCGCCTGCGCCGACTGTTTTTCCGAGCCCTTCGGTGATGTAGGCGTAGAACGCGCCCGCGCCGCGGATATGCCTGCTCATCGCCGTGAAGCCGACGGCGAACAGTAGATAGACGATCCCGGGAACGACGTACCCCACCGGAAGCGCAGCGCCGGAAACCATCAGGCCCAGTGGCGCGAATCCCACCAGGATCGTCAGTGGCGCCGCTGCGGCGATGACGAAGAAGACCAGATGACGGCTGTTGATAGTTCCGGCGCGCAGGCCCGAGGATGACGTGGGAGAACCGGATTCAGAATGCGTTCCTGCACCGGGAGGGTCGGTTTTTTCGGTCATGGGGAGGCTCCGCGAGTTAAGGCAAGTATGCGCCTGCCTGGTCAGGTTTCCCGAGGTTCGCCCGAATTTCTCTCGACGTTCGCCCGGTGTTCCTAAGAGAGTGCCGAATCGTTTCATCAGTGTCAATACCTGCGCTGAAACGATTCGACGTTTTGTTTTGAGGTGCCCCTCACCGGTGCACGCAACATGCCGAAACGATTGATCGATAGGCTGGAGACAAACCGACCAACGAGTAGAAACGATCCGCAGTGGCTACCCCTGTTTCGCCGACGCTTCGTGATGTCGCCAACGCCGCCGGCGTCGCGGTGTCCACGGTCTCCTATGCACTCAACGGCAAGGGCCGGGTCGACGCGGCCACTCGCGCTCGGGTTCAAGAGGTTGCCGACCGCCTTGGATACCGTGCCAATCGGTCGGCCCAGAATCTCAGGTCAGGCCGGACTGCCACCCTCGGGTTGATGCTCCCCGCTCCCGACCAACTGTCATCGGCCGAGTACCTCAATTTCGACTGGTACGGGCGCGTGGCGACCGCCGCGACCCAGGCTGCATTCCACGCCGATCACTCACTCCTCCTACTACCGTCGATGAAAGATCCGAACGGACTGCGGCGCATCGAGATGGACGGCGTACTGGTCGTCGACCCGATGGTCGACGACCCGCGCGTCGAGGTTCTGCAGAAGATCGGAATCCCCTCTGTCGCAGTGGGTCCTGGACACTCCGGGCAGTTCGGATACTCCACCTCACCGGACCTCGTCTCCACCACGGAGACTCTTCTGAACCACCTCGCCGAACGTGGGGCAAGGGACATTTTCGTCCTCACTCCCGGAATGCATTCGGAGTGGACCCGCGCAACGACTTTCGCTTACTTCGAGTGGTGCCGCGCCCGAGGCGTGGCACCACGCACCAGCGAGGAATTGACGTCGTTTCCGGGCGCCAGCACCGTCGAAGGCCTCATCGGCGCCGCGTATGCGGCCACCCGCGAGGCCCTCGACTCCTCGACTCCGCCGGACGCGATCCTGTCGTTGATTCTCGGTTGCGCCCCGGCAGCGGCGCGAGCGGCCCTCGATCTCGGGCTGTCGATTCCCGGTGACGTCTTGATTGCACAGGACAGTGACGAACCCGCCCTGCTGGTTTCCCAGCCCCCGATCACCGCATTCGACTTCTTCCCCCAAGAACAGGCGGCAGCGGCCGTGCATGCACTGTTGGCCCTGGTCAACGGTGACGAACCCGCAGTTCAGAGCTATACGCCTAGCGAACTCCGCGTGCGAGCGAGCACGGCCCATTCGCTCACACCATAAATTCACCTGGCAGCGATAGACTGATTTCCGAATTATCGTCCGTCGCCTGCCGAGAGGAATCAGGTCATCGCGCACCGCTCCCGCGACCGCTTGGCCGGGTATCTCGCCGTAGTGCTGGTCTGTGCACTCGCCCTCCTCGCATCTGTCAGCAGTGCGACCGGCCTCGACCGCGACGTCGCTCCGGTCCGCATCGCCTACGCCGCGGCCGCAGACACTTTCGGCGATCTGTATCTTCCAGAAGGATCGGACGGTGACCTGCCGGTCGTCGTACTCATTCACGGCGGTGGATGGGCCCAGAAGAGCAATCTCGAATACGCGGGCGCGTGGGCAAAAACCCTGACCCCGTACGGAATTGCGGTCTGGAACATCGAATACAGACGCGTCGGCGGTCAGGGTGGTTGGCCGACCACGCTCTCCGATACCGTTACGGCCACCAACGCCCTGGCCGGCATCGTTCAGGAAAAGGCTTCCGGGCGACTGGATTTGAGCCGTATACACATCGCCGGCTACTCCGCGGGTGGACAACTTGCCGCCTGGGTCGCATCGCGATCCCAACAGGGTGCAGACGCCCCGGAACCAAACCTCTCGGTGCCGGTTCGCTCGACGACGATCATGGCCGGCGTCTTCGACATGACGCTCGCCGCAACCGCGGGCAAAGATCGATTTGTTCGAAATCTTCTGGGCGGCATGCCTACCGATCATCCCGATCGCTACCGCATCGCATCACCGATCGAGCACCTCCCCACCGGCCTCCCCGTCACGGTGATCCACGGACTCGGAGACAAGGTCGTGTCGGTCGAACAGAGTCGGCGCTATGCCCGTGCCGCCCGAGCAGCTGGCGACGTGGTCGATCTGATCGAACTTCCCGGCGTCGGCCACGGCGAGTTCGGCAACCCGACGACCGACGCCTGGGCTACCACCAAGCAAGCAATAATCGGCCACATAAATGCCTCTTGAGCAGGTAATACGGGCCACAGTGCTCTCAGCCGCTCGAAATAGAATTAGCTGAAACTCAATCGATGACGTACGGTGGGGTTATCAGAGGGCAGCCGTCAGTCAGGCAGCCGGTCGCTTCGCCCGGAACAACAGTTCCAGTATTCGTTCCAGGGGCAGACTTCCAGTTCGGTGCAAATCCGCGCCTTTGATCACTACGCACTTTCATCAGTCCCGCAGATTGTTGACCAGGCCGAAGGCTCCGACGGAGTCCGCCGCCAATCGCGTACCGACTGCACCAGTATCAACATGCGCTACACACCGCACGGGCCCAAAGACCCTGCGGTTCAAAGGAATACCTTGATCAACACCATGATTCACCCCGACGACACGAACAACCAGACGAACAGCAACTCGACGAACGGTCTACGGATCCCGACTACTTCGGGCCGGATCCGCGAGCGCGGTATCGAAATCGTCTGCACCCTCTACCGTTGCAGCACCGACGAAGCCGCCGAGCTGTTGCTCCGACATTCTCAGACCAACAACCTCAAGGTCACCAGCCTGATCAAAGCGCTTGTCGCCCTGATCGACGAAGACACGTCCGGCACTGGTTACGGAAGCAGTAACACGCTGGCGTCTCACTTCTGGCTGCGTGAGATCAGAAATCTCAGCCAGGCCCACCGACGCAGCGATCATTTTCATCGCCATCTCGTCGGCGCGTAACCGGCGCTGAGCGACAACTGACTTGAAACGACGGCTGGGGCAGTACACGGAAATCGTGTACTGCCCCAGCTGTCGTGTTTTCAGTTGTCAGGCGGAAGCCGACTCTCGGCAGTCAGGCGGAAGCCGACTCTCGGCAATCAGGCGGAAGCCGATTCCTTGTTCAGGCCCTGCTGAGCACTGTCGGTATCGGTCGCCTCGTCCACGTGCTGCGGAGCGAAGAGCAGGCACACGATGCTCAGGATGCACATGCCGATCAGCAGTGCGATGACCGGCCAGATGCTGCCGGTTGCCTTGTACATCAGCGTCGACACCAGCGGAGACAACCCACCGAAGATCGCGCCCGCACCCTGGTACGCCAACGAAATGCTCGTGTAGCGGGCCTGCGGCTTGAACATCTGTGACAGGACGGCGGCGATCGGGCCGTACGTGGCCGCCAGCACCAGTCGCATGACAGCGAAGGTCAGGAAGATCAGGAACACGGATCCGGACTTCAGCACCAGGAACTGCGGCGCTGCGAGAATCGCGACTGCCGCAAGGCCCCAGATGACCACGCGGACGCGTCCCACCTTGTCGCCGAGCCACGCCACGCCGAGAGTCGCGATCAACTCGACCACTGCAGCGACACTGAGCGCGTTGAGAATCAACGTCTCCGACAATCCGACGTCGGGGTCGGTTGCGTATGCCGTGATGAAGGTCGTCACGAGGTAGTAGCCGCCGACTGCGACGGGCAGAATGCCGATGCCCAGAATGATCGGGCGCCAGTTGGTCACCAGCGCGTACTTGAGCGGGAGCGTTTCCGGTACGTCCGCGGACTTCACCTCGGATTCGAAAACCGGGGACTCTTCGACCTTCAGGCGAACGACCAAGCCGACGAGAATCAGCAGCGCCGAGCAGAGGAACGGCAGTCGCCAAGCCCACTCGCGCAGAGCGTCGTCGCCGAAGGTGGAGAGAATGCTGAAGAAACCTGTGGCCAGGAGCGCGCCGGCCGGGTTGCCCAGCTGAGCGAAACCGCCGTAGAAGGTCTTCTTGTCCTCGGGTGCATGCTCGACGGCCATCAGGACCGCGCCGCCCCATTCGCCGCCGACGGCAAAGCCCTGGACGAAGCGGAGCAGTACCAGCAGTAACGGCGCCCAGAACCCGATGGACGCGTAAGTGGGCAACATGCCGATGAGGAACGTGCCTGCACCCATCAGCGTCAAAGTCACCACCAATGCGGTGCGTCGGCCCATCTTGTCACCGACATGGCCGAACACGATTCCGCCGAGCGGGCGAGCGAAGAAACCGACGGCGTATGTCGCGAACGCCGCCGCAACGCCGGTCAGGCGGTCGGTTCCAGGTGGGAAGAAGATGTCACCGAACACCAGGGCTGCTGCCGTGGCATACACGTAGAAGTCGTACCACTCGATAGTTGTACCGACGAAGGCTGCAAATCCCGCCTTGCGGGCCTTCACGATCTGTTGCTCTCGGTTCATTACTTTTCCTCGGTGGTCGAAGTGCTCGACAATAGGTGGTTATGACCTGAATGTGCGAGTTCGCCGTCGATCCAGGTCTCTCGGACCTCGATCTGCGCAATCGCGTCGGCCGGAACCTCGAGGGGATCCGCGCCCAGAATGACGAAGTCGGCCCGCTTGCCGACCGAGATGCTGCCCAGCTCTGCTTCGCGGCCCAGCGCACGCGCACCGTTGAGGGTATGAGCCTGCAATGCCTGGTCGGCGGTGATGCGGAGTGCATCGGAGCCGAGCTGATGACCCTGACGCGTCACACGAGTAACGGCTGCCTGAATTGCTTCGAGCGGCTTCGGCTCTGCGACGGGGGCGTCGGAGCTGATGGTCACGGGAACTTCGGCAGCGATGAACTCGCCGAGCGGGTTGAACCGCTCGCCCGGAGTGCCGATCGCAGCGGTGACGCCCTCGCCCCAGTTGTAGTAGTGCTGTGGCTGGTTCACCGGGTAGACACCGGCCAGGTTCATCCTTGCGATCTGCTCGGCCGTCGGGAGTCCGCAATGCTCGATGCGGTGACGAGCGTCGGCGTCGGGGTGAGCCTTCTGCGCAGCTTCGATGGCATCGAGCACCATGTCGATGGCGGTCGGTGACTGAGCGTGCGTGGCGGTCTGCAGACCCACCGAATGTGCCTTGGCAATCAGCTCCGAGTAGTCCGCCGGCTCGTGGTAGAGCTGCCCGGTGCGGCACGGGTCGCCCACGTAGCCGTCGGGGAAGTATGCGGTCCAGCCTCCGAGTGTGCCGTCGGCGTAGAACTTGATGCCGCCGAACGCGAGCCGCGAATTGCCGAAGGCGCCGTGCATTCCCGTGTCGATGACGTGATCGAGGAGGTGGCTGAGCATGTACATGCTGACGCGGGTCTTGAGCTGATCCTGCTCGGCCAGACGCAGGTACATGTCGAATTCACGCCGGGTCACCTGGCAGTCACCGATGGTGGTGACGCCACCGGCCAGGAACTTGTCCTGAGCGACCGACAGCTGGCGAAGGTGCTCTTCCGGCTCGTCCTCGAGATGGAAGTTGGGGCCGTGATGGCCGACCTTCACTCCGTTGACGCCGGTGAGAATGTTGCACGCGGCGTCGGAGAGCTCACCGGTGAGTTCGCCGTCTTCATCTCGGAAGAACTCGCCACCGGCCGGATTCTCGGTGCTCGCGTCGATACCGTGCTTGTCGAAAGTGAAGGAGTTGACGACGCCGCCGTGACCGCTCGCGTTCATGAGGTAGACCTCGCGATCGGTGGCCACCTGATCGAGCTCTTCCTTGAGCGGGTGACGCCCTTCGATCAGGTTGCGGTGCTCGTAGCCGTATCCGCGAATCGGGACGCCCGCAGGTGCTGTGAGCGCCGCTTCCTGAAGTAGCGCAATGATTCCGGGGATGGAATGTGCCTTCTCCGGCCCACAGTCCACCCAGCTGAGCATCTGCCCGTACATCAACGGGTGTGCATGTGGATCGACGAAGCCGGGGACGACGGTGGCGCCGTCGAGTTCGACCACCGCGGTTGTGCGAGTGCTCAGCCGACGCGCCTCCGTGCGGCATTCCTCGAGCGTTCCCACCGCTGCAAAGCGGTTTCCGAACACCAGGAACGCTTCGGCTCCCACCGTGCTGTCGTCAACGGTGTGGATCTTGGCGCCGGTGAAGATCGTGCCGGTGGCGTCGAGAGGCGAGGCTTCGTGCGTGTGCAACTTGCGCATGGTGGTCCTTCGTCGAGATGGTGGTGCAGGTCACTGCGTGTTGAGCGAAAACTACGCCCTGACCTGGAGCTATGCAATGCATCAAAGTTTCAGACCAGGCGGTATACAACTTTTTTGTATGAGTTTTCGAGCATTTCTGCACTTATCCACATCATCCATGGCCACATGCGACTGTTCTAATAGGAAGCTCATACAGAAAAATCTCTGGAAAAGTTGGGGCAACCATGACGGTCGATCTCGATTCCAAGCTCATTGCCGCACTTCAGCGCAACGGGCGAGCGACGTACCGCGAACTGTCCGTGGCGGTCGACGCCCCACGAGCGGCGGTGTCCACCAGAGTGCAGGCGCTACTCGACTCGGGAACGGTGTCCGTAGTGGCCGTCGCGCACCCCGAACTTCTCGGGCTGAAGGCGCTTGCACACGTCTCGATCGCAGTGTCCGGACCGATGACCCCGGTGCTGGACGCGTTGATCGCATCCGAGGCCGCCGTCTACATCTCGGCAGTTAGCGGGCAGTACAACGTGATTGCGGAACTTCGGGTGCCCAGTCACGACGATCTGTACCGTGCCATCGCCGAACTCCGCTCACAACGTGGCGTTCGATCCGTGAGCACGCTGGTCTACGTCGACGTCATCAAGGGAATCTTCATGCCCGAGACCGCTTTACAAGCCGATATCCGACTCGACTCGACAGATGTCGCGTTGATCGAACTGCTCGAGCGCAACGGGCGAATGCCCTTTCTCGAGCTGGCCGAACACACCGGACTGTCGCCGAGCGCCGTGCGCAACCGGGTCAATCATCTGATCGCGAGCACGGCACTGCGCGTCGGCGCTGTCGTCAAGCGGCGAGGTGGTGGCCGAACGCTGGCAATGGGCATCGGCGTCAATCTGGGCTCACGGGACGACAACGCGGTATCGGAGATCGAGTCGCTGCCCGGAATCGAATTCCTCGCCCGGACCCTCGGACGATACGACGTGATCGCGACGGTTGCCGCCAACTCCTCGAGCGACCTGCATGCGCTGTCCGAACGAATCCGCGGGATCGACGGTGTCAGCGGCTTGGAATCTTGGGCACATCTCGAGGTATTCAAGGAGCACTACGCCCGCAGCCTGGACGTACGCGGGTAATTTCCGAGTCATTGACCCACTTGGTCGGGCACGCTAACCTCGATCAAGTCATTGACCCACTTATCCGAGGTGACATACATGGCCGATTCCGGACGCAAGGTAGACATCGTCGCCGCGGCGATCGAGGAGGCGATCTCGACCGGTCGATGGCCCGTCGGATCAAAACTCCCGCCGGAGACCGCATTGGTCGAAGAATTGGGAGTCGCCCGAAACACCATGCGCGAAGCGGTACGGGCGCTTGCCCACGCCGGAGTTCTGTCCGTTCGTCACGGTGGCGGCGTGTACGTCATGGCGGCGTCGCCGGTCGAAGGACTACTCGGGCGCAGGCTCGCCATAGGTGACGTTCTCGACGTACTGAGCCTGCGACGCGGACTCGAGGTCGAAGCCGCGCGACTTGCAGCGCAGCGCCACACCCCCGAAGATCTCGCGCGGATACATGCAGCCTGGAATGCCCACCCCGGTCACGTCGGCGGCTTCACTGTCGAAGCCGGCATGGCCTTGCACCTTTCGATCGTCGAGGCGTCCCACAATTCCGCACTGATCGACGTCTACCGGGGAGTCCTTGCCGCCGTGACGGATTCGCTGTCCGCCGTCAGTGTCGGTCCAGGTTTCCACGTCGACGAGCACCGACCCTTGATCGCTGCCATCGAGGAACGCAACCCCGGCGAAGCAGCGCGTGCGGCAGGCGCAGCGCTCGATACGGTCATCGACGCAGTCGAAAGGAGCTTGTCGTGAATCGGGGAAACTGGAACGGTGCGGCATATTCCCCTCTTGCCGAACAACTCTCACCTGCATCGACAGAGGTACTGCGCTCGATCGGGCACGTGAGCACGGCGTACGACGTCTGCGCCGGAACGGGGAACTTTACGCTCCCGGCGGCCCAGTCCGGGATCGCGGTCCACGCACTCGACCTCTCCGCCAGCCAGCTGGAGGTCGCGCGCGAACGCTGGATTCCTCGCCCCGGAACTACCGAACCCACTTTCACGATCGGCGATGCACAGTCTCTGCCGTGGTCGGATTCGAGCGCCGACGCCTGTGTCAGCATCTTCGGGATCATCTTCTGTCCCAACCCTGCGATCGCCCTCGCAGAGATGATGCGGGTGACCCGCCCGGGTGGAAGCATTTGTGTCGCAACATGGTCGGAGAACGGGTGGGCAGCAGCACTCCGAAGGGAGGCCGCCTCTGCGTGGAATGGCATCACACCACTACCGACGACATGGTCGAGCCCGAGCGAATTCGAGAAGGCAGCAGCTGGATTGGAGTCGGTGAGCTCGGCCTCGCACCTGCTCGAGTGGCAACTACCAGCCGGTTCGGATCCCGCCGAGGAACTGTGCGACCAGGCGCCGGCGTTGAAGAACTTTCGCGAGGCGGTTCGAGGCGCAGGGAATTGGGCTTCGATGTCAGCGCACCTCCGCTCGACGCTCGCACCCTATCTCAGGTCGAGCGCGGCCGGCCCCGTCGCCACCAGCGAATACGTCCTCCACACGGGCACTGTCCCGAACTCTGACACCGCGCTCTTCCGAACGCGCGGGTAACCCTCTTTGCCGGATACGGTCTCTTCACCGTCCACCGAACCGAAGAGGCCCGCTTGATGTCTGAATCGAACTCCCTACCTGAATTGAAGCAAGCATCGCAGCAAGCATCGAAACAAACCTTGTCCATGTCCGTCCTCATGACGCCGGACATGTCAAACTTCTCGGGCAACGTGCACGGCGGAACGATTCTGAAGTTTCTCGACCAGGTTGCCTATGCGTGCGCGAGTCGATATGCCCAGACCTACGTCGTGACTCTGTCGGTGGATCGTGTGGTGTTCCGCGAACCGGTGCATGTCGGCGAACTCGTCACGTTCAGCGCTTCCGTCAATTACACCGGGCGCACCTCGATGGAAATCGGAATTCGAGTCGAAACCGAAGACATTCTTCTCGGAAAATCTCGACACACCAATAGTTGCTATTTCACGATGGTGGCGATGGGAAGCGACGGGAAACCGGCTGAGGTACCCCAACTCCGGCCGACCGGAACAATCGCCAGGCAGCGTTTCGAGGCCGGGCGTCGGCGTCGTGAACTGCGCAGAGAGAACGAGCTTCGTGAACAGTCCATCCGGGCCGCAGTTCGGGACTTAACGCCCGAACACGATGACTGAATCCAGTCATATTTAAGTTATAATCTTATGCATTAAGCTGATCGAGTGACTTCGAAGGCACGGGAAAAGTATGACGTTGTGATTGTCGGCGCGAGCATCGCGGGATGCGCGGCCGCAATCATGTACGCCCAGCAAGGTCTGCGGATAGCGCTTCTCGACGCTCGCTCCGACATCCGGGCGCACAAAGTCCTGTGCACTCACCACCTGCAACCGTGCGGTGCCCCGATCTTGCAACGACTCGGCGCCACGGAAAAACTGCTCGCCCTGGGAATGGTGGAAACCGTTCCGACATTCTGGACCCCGTGGGGAATGATCACCCCTGATGCCGCAGAGAACTCACCGCCACCTGGGTTCAACGTCCGAAGGGAAACTCTCGACCCCCTACTGCGCCAACTCGCGAACGACTACCCGAACGTCGACCTTCTTCTCGGGCATCGCGTTTCCGGACTGCTGACCGAGAACGGCACTACTGCAGGCGTCTACGGCACCGAACAGGGTTCGGCCTTCACTGTCGGAGCACGATTGACCGTCGGAGCAGACGGCAAGGATTCGACCGTCGCACGATCCGCTCGTTGCGACTCCGTGACTGCATCCAACGGGCGTTTCAGCTATTTCGCCCAACTCTCCGGACTCGAACGACCCGGCGGAGAAACGTCATTGTCGTGGTTCATGGATCCCGACGTCGCCTATCTGCTCCCCAACGACGGCGGAATCAGCGTGCTGGTCGTCTTCCCTGCCCTCGACAAGCTCGGCTCGTTCGCTGACGACCTGTCTACTGCTTTCCTCGAGTACGCCAACGCATTACCCGGCGCTCCGCTTGTTCGGCGAGAGCACATCGTCGGGAAGATCGTTGGTACCAAACACTTCTCCACAACCCTCACCGAACCCGTAGGTAACGGGTTCGCACTCATCGGCGACGCTGCGGCAACCAACGACCCGTTGTGGGGTATCGGATGCTCGTGGGCACTCGAGACCGCTCAGATGCTGGTCGATGCGACCGCGCACATGCTGACGGAGACGCCGGCAGACACACTCGACTCACATCGGAACGTGACCGCTGCATTGACCGAATACCGTAGCGCCAGAGCAAGTATGACGAATCACATCGACTACATGAGCGGTTACGCCGGTGGGCGAAAGTTCACCGCGATCGAACGTCTGCTCATCTCCGCGGCCACCCACGACCACGACGAAGCCCGAAGGTTCTACTTGTTCGGTTCCCGGTTGATACCGGCCGAACAGTATCTCTCGACTCGCTCGGTCGCGCGGGCAGCACAAAAACATCTCAGGCACCGTCTGCGTCGTAGATCTGTGGCCGGGACGTAATCTGACAAGCGTTTTTTCGGCGCCGGCAACGGGGAACCCTCCGATCGCAACCGAGTCGGAGGAGCGACCATGCGTGCACACATCGCCATTCCGAGTGAATCGACTTGTCACAGGTACGTAGTCGCCGTCGCCAGCTCCACCTTCGCCGAATCGGTCATCTGGTGCGACGGCCCCGCGTTCGACGCAGTACTCGTTCTGGGCAGCGAGATTCCGCAGCACAGTGGCCACCGAGCCGTACTCGCCTGGAATCACTACTTCGGGTGGGCGCTCGGCGTGGAAACGACACCGGATACGTCGTTCGCCGTTGTCGAATGCCTCGGTATCGGGAGAATGCCGGATCCTGAACTGTGCGCCGACCGCGCTGTCGAGTTGATTGCCCAGGCGGGTAGTTAAGGAACTCGTCGCGCGGCGCACAATCCGGCGGGCATAAGATCGAGCGCGAGTTTCGCACGCCCGACGAAAGAGAGCCCGACATGGACCCGCTGAACAGGCCTGCCGGTCAGCTGGCTCTCGAGAACGAACCGGACGGCAGGGCGACTTTGCGGGCGCGTCAGACGCCCCGCAGTGAGCGTCGCAAGATCGGGAAAGGCCTGCGCAAGCGAGTGGCGCGATCGTCGCTCGGCGACTGGATGCCCCCATCCGATCGACGTGACCCGGTCGATCAGGTCAACACGGCACACGAGGGAAGACTCGACTGGTTGGTTCCGATCCGTGTGGGGCGAATGGTCGCTTCGCCATACGGATTCCTGCGCGGTACCGCCGGATTGATGGCAGAGGACATGGCGCAGCTGCCGTCCACCGGCATCACTCCCGTCATCTGTGGAGATGCGCACGTCGGAAACTTCGGGTTCTACGGATCTCCGGAACGCGAACTTGTCATAGACCTCAACGATTTCGACGAAGCACATCCCGGCCCCTGGGAATGGGATCTACGAAGGCTGGCTGCGAGCATCTGGGTGGCCGGTCGGCAGAACGGTCTCACCGAAGCTCAATGCGAAACAGCAACAACCTCGTGTGTGTCCGCGTATCGCCTCCACTTGGCGAAGCTCTCCGAGCGTCCGCTGTTCGATCGCTCCTTCGACCGGGTCGATCTCGACGGACTCACCGACCACGTCACCGATCCTGGGTTGCTGGCCGAGATCAGGCGCGCCGCGGAGCGCGCCCGGCGGCGTACGAGCGACCATGCGGTGCCGCGGTTCACCGTCGAGGATCACGGACGGCGCCAGTTGGTCGAGAACCCGCCGCTCACAACACGACTCACGCCGCAGGACACCGACTTCCTCCTGGAGGGTCTGGACGAGTATCTCGAAACCCTTGCACCACACTGGCGCCGAGTCGTCTCGGGATACAACGTCATCGACGTCGCGCACCGGGTTGTCGGAGTCGGGAGTGTCGCTCTGCGCGCCTATGTGGCCCTGTGCGAAGGGAGCATCCCGGACGACGTCATCTTCTTGCAGCTCAAGCAGGCTCGCCGATCCGTCGTTGCACCCTTCGTGCACGGTGACTCGGCCTGGCACGACCATCAAGGACGACGCGTCGCGGAATACCAGCAGGCTCTCCAGACAGTCAGCGATCCACTGCTCGGGTGGTGCACCGTGGACGACCGCCAGTACTACGTCCGCCAGTTCCGGAACATGAAAGGTTCTGTGGACCTGAACAATATCGATGCAGCGGCCTTGACCGACTATGTCGCGATCTGCGGTCGCCTACTGGCCAAGGGACACGCACGAACCAGTGGCGCGTCACTGATTTCCGGTTACCTGGGAACCTCGGACGCGGTCGATACCGCCCTCACCCGGTTTGCTCGGCTCTACGCCGATCAAACCGAACGTGACCACGACGCTCTGTGCCGGGCGGTATCGGCCGGTACGATCGCCGCGGAGCCGGGAATCTGATCCCTCACGCCGCGACGATCCTGCCCTGCTCGAACTTCACTCCTCCCCAGATTCCGGTCTGGCCAGTGGCAGAGGCGAATTCGCGACACGATTCCGCAATCGGGCACCTGTTGCACACGTCGGTCGCGTAGTCGTATCCCTCGGACGGAAAGGGAAACCACCGGTCCGGCTCGGGGTCTCCTCGGCATTCCGCCTGCCACCACGTCCGGTCGTCCGAGATCGGCAAAAGCTCAGCCAAATTGGAGATTTCGTCAGCGCACATCACTGGCTCCCTTCGACTGTCACGTCCGACTCAATTCACGCCAGATCTCCTGCTGCACTTTCTCGATGCGCCGAGGTGCCTTCGGCTCCCACAGCAGCCGCATACCGGCCTCGGCCGGAGTGCGATCCGCCTTGCGCTGATTGCAGGAACTGCAGCACGCCACCAGATTTCCCCACGTGTTGGGCCCGTTACGGCTCCGCGGCTGGACATGGTCGATGGTCGTTGCCCGGGCGGCGCAGTACGCACATTGACGACCGTCCCGGTCGAAGACACCGGCAAAAGTGGCCCGACTGGAATCGGTGACCGTCACCCGGTGAGCAACGTACACGTACTCGGCGAGCAGGATCGTCCTCGGAAGTGGGATTTCGACGTGCTTGGAGCGCACCGGAAATATCGGGGTCACGTCTTCGGTGGACTGCGCGGAGCCGGTGGCGATCAGGACGACCGCACGATCGGCGCTCACTTCACCGAGGTACTCGTACGTGGCGTTGAGTACCCGGACGGGGCGGTTCATCCAACTGTGAGCAAGTGCGCGGTTCGGGTTCCGCATGAGAGTTCTCAGTTCGTGTCGAGGAGTGAAACTCCTGGACACGAAGACGGGTCAGGAGCAAATGCAAGAAATGGGGAACGGCATATATCCAGCGCCGCTCTGTTCCCCGAATGCGGGATGGGAAATACCGCGGGGTGAGTGCCCGCGCAGGTGCAACGCTTGCTTCCAGTCGCGCATGCCTGTCCCCTTCCACTTCTTGTTCTCGTCACCGGCTATTGCCGACGCTCATCATCACACGGAAGGCATCCTCAGCGATATCGATTTATCAGGCCGGAAGAGCCGTCCTGGAAATACCGCGGTTTGACGCCGGAACACGCGGCTTGATCGAATGAGCCATGACTTCGTCGTACATCGACCTACGCTCGGACACCGTCACCAAGCCTGATGCGGAGATGCGGAAGGCGATGGCCGACGCCGAGGTCGGTGACGACGTCCTCGATCACGACCCGACCATGGCGGCGCTCGAGGAAGAGGTGGCGCACACTCTGGGTTTACCGGCGGCACTGTGGGTGCCGAGCGGATCGATGGGCAACCTGATTGCGCTGATGCTGCACCTTCACCGCGGCGATCAGTTCCTGGCACCGGAACACTCTCACGTCTTGGGCTCCGAATTGGGCACCGCTGCCTGGCTCGCCCAGGGAATGCCGATGGCGTTGCCGCACGACGGCGGACCCGGACGTCCCACCCCCGAGACTGTCGTGAAGGCGGCGGGCTCCCCCGGCCCGTACTTCGCGTTGAACACCACGCTGCTCTGTCTCGAGAACACTCATAACTTCGCCGGCGGTGCCGTCATGAATCCGACCGAATGGACGAAGCTGGTCGACGCAGCGCGATCACGCGGCTTGAAGATTCACCTCGACGGCGCCCGTCTCTGGAATGCCGCTGTTGCACTCGATGTTTCGCCCACCGAATTGACTTCCGGCGCCGATACCGTACAGGTGTGCCTGAGTAAGGGACTCGGTGCGCCGGTCGGCTCGATACTCGCCGCATCACCCGAATTGATCACCGAAGCCCGAAGGATCCGCAAGATGCTCGGCGGCGGCGTTCGTCAGGGCGGAGTGCTGGCCGCAGCCGGCATCGTCGCGTTGCGCTCACAAGCTCGCCTCTCCGACGATCACGACAACGCGCAGCGCCTCGCGTCGGGGCTTCGTGAACGCGGTTGGGCCGTCGACGAACCTGCCACCAACATCGTTCTGGCCGCGACAGCTGATCCGTCGGTCACCGTTGCTCAGCTCGCCGGTGTCGATGTCGGCGCGGTCACCGTTGCCGGGAAGGTTCGGTTCGTGACGCATCGCGACGTGAGCACTGCCGACATCGACGCGGTTCTGTCCAGAGTAACCTTCTGAACTACGCCACCAGGGGTTGAACCTCCTGCGCGACAAAGCGAATGAACTCGCGGACATCCGGCTCGTCAACAGTCGGTTGGAGTACCACGGTGGTTGCACCTGCTGCAACCCATCGCCGTGCTGCTGCCGCGACTTCGGCCGCGTTGCCCACGGCAATCGCATCCTCCGGCGACTCGCTACCGGACGCTGCGGCCTCGGCAAGGGCGCGCTCACGACCGCCGGAACCGAAAGCACAGATGACGTAGACGACGACCTCGTGATCCGACGCCCCGATGTGAGCGATCGCCCGACGCACGCCGTCCGGGGTCGTCCCACCCGAGAGCACGGTGCCCTGCGCCAACTCGCCACTGAGCGCCAAAGTCTTTGGCCCCGTGGCGCCGACGAGCAACTGCGGCACCGTCTCCGGTGGCCACGCCAGCGTGACGTCCGTGAGATTCACGTATCGACCGGACACCGTCACCGACTCACCGCCCAGTAGCCGCTCGACTGCTCCGAACTGCTCCCGCAGGAGGGTCAACGGCGATTCGGCTTTGGCCCCGATCTGCCGCATCCAACTCTGAACGCCGTGACCGAAGCCAACCCGTAGTCGATCCGGATGAACTCTGGCCAGCGCTGAAATCTCCATCGCCGTGATCGCGGTGTTGCGCATCGGGGTCGGCAGCACACCGATCGCCACACCCACGCGATCGGTCTCAGCCAATACAGTTGCAGCAGTGGCTATTCCTCCGCCGAAGAAGCAGTCTTCCCACAACCAGACCTCGTCGATACCGACTTCGTCTGCATACCTGGCATGTCGAACCAGATCTTCCGGAGATTGCTCCGGGCGCACGACGACGGCAATCCGTGCGGCGCTCATGCCGTCACCAGAAACGCGGCGATCTCGTCGGCGGTTCGACGGCCCTGTTCGCGGCCGAGTTCGGCTGCGGGGCGCCTGGTTGTCGGTGAAAGCGAGTTCGTTCCGATCGCTTCGACGACGGCGTCGTCGGCGAAGACAGGCAGCACGGGCAAGGGCGTCATCACGTCGATTTCCTCTCGTAGACTGCCGCCCAGAAGATTCGGGGCGGGGTCGGCTGCGGGTGAAAGAACCACGACCACATCGCAGTCGGCAGCCAGATGAACATTCGAGCCACTCGCCATTCCGCCGTCCATGTACCGCTCGCCCTCGATCACGACTACCGGCCACACCCCTGGTACGGCGCAACTTGCTCCGACTGCGTCGATCAGTTCTACGCCGTCAGCGTTGCCGAACACCCTCAACTCACCGGTCTGTGCGTTGATCGCCGGGATGCGCAACTCCCGGTCGGGCCACAACCGATTGGGCAGCCTCGCCTCGATGACCGCGCGACGCACGGCAGGTTCGACGGTATCGGCTCTCATCGCTGCTTCGCCGAGCAAACGGAGCTGCTCGGCCCGGTCCTGCGATCCTGCGATCGCGTCGACGAACATCTGACCGAGTACCTCGACATCGACCTTCGGGTCGAGCTCCCCGGTGGCCTCCGCTGTTTGTGCGTCGAAAAGCTCTTGCAGTGTCACGCCGCTCGCTATCTGAGCGCTCACCGTGGAACCTGCGGAAGTGCCGATCAACACGTCCGCCGTCAGCAGCGCAGCGGCAGTGTCCGGTGATTTGTCCTGAAGGCCCAACAGAAAACCTGTTTCCCAGGCGATTCCCGCAACGCCGCCACCGGCAAGTACCAACCCCAATTTCACGCCGTCCACCTCTCGTCGATCGTGATCCGTGCCCGAAGTCGACGTTAGACCTACTCTGAAGTGATGTTCATGCGCAGCGCAAAGACATTTGTTCCCGACGCACTCCGTGGGTTGATCGCATCCACCGACGACATCGCGTGGAATCCCGACCCTGGGTACCTCACACGCGCAAGGCCACTTCCCCGTGGACGGGTCGCGCTCGTCTCCGGCGGCGGTTCAGGCCACGAACCCATGCACGCCGGATTCATCGGCGAAGGAATGCTCACAGCCGTCTGCCCCGGATTGGTCTTCAGCTCACCCAATGCACTTCAGATCCACGAGGGATCCAAGGCTGCCGACGCCGGCGGCGGCGTCCTTCACATCGTGAAGAACTACACCGGCGACGTGATGAACTTCGGTATCGCCCGAGAGTTGCTACGCGAGGACAAGATCGATACGGACGTCGTCCTGGTCGACGACGACGTCGCGACCGAACGCGCAGACGGCAGCGGTCCGGGACGACGCGGTACTGCGGCAACCATCGTGGTGGAGAAGGTCTGCGGCGCATCCGCCGCCCGCGGCGACGACCTGGCCGAGGTGACCCGGATCGGACAACACGTCGCGCACTCCGCTCGGAGCATGGCCGTCGCCCTTCGCCCATGCACTTTGCCGGGGGCTGACGAGCCGTCGTTCGACTTGCCGGCGGGTCAGATGGAACTCGGTATCGGCATCCACGGCGAACGCGGCACAGAACGCGTGGACGCCCTGCCCGCACCGGAATTGGTGCGGCGGCTGACGGACCCGATCATCAAGTCCCTGAGTCTCGCCGAAGGCGACCGCGTCATCGCCGTCGTCAACGGTCTCGGCGCCACCCACCCGCTGGAGTTGCAACTTCTGTTCGCCGAACTCGGAGATTATCTGGACGAACAGGGAATTCACATCGAGCGGACACTGATCGGAACCTTCGTCACTGCATTGAACATGGTAGGCGCGTCCATCACCCTTGTTCGCACAGACAAAGAAATCCTCGAATTATGGGACGCACCAACAAAAGCGCCCGCCTGGCCGAATGCTATAGCGCGTGAGTACACCGGCATGGGCACGCGCGAATCTTTCGGTCCCACATTCACACCCGACACCTCACGCACCGCCGAAAGCAGCTTCGTCGGAAGCTGGATTGCGGACTGGGCCGAGAAGGTACTGGATCAGGAACCGGCACTGACCGATCTCGACCGACGAGCGGGCGACGGCGATTTCGGGACCAACATGGTGGCCGCACTGGATCAACTCGACATCTCGGCGATCCGTGACACGTACTCCACCGCAACGATATTCGATGCAGTCTCACAGGCGTACCTCGGCCACGCCGGTGGCACCTCCGGCGCATTGTTCGGCATCTGGTTCCGGCATTTCTTCCGCGTTGCCGCAGACTCGGCGGACTCCGAACTCGACCTCGGCGCGATCGCGGCTGCAGCGCGAGCGGGACTCGACAACATCACCTCGCTCGGCGGCGCACGCGTCGGCGACAAGACGATGGTCGACGCGATAGTTCCGGCGGTCGAGTCGTTGGAGCAATCCGTGAGCTCGGAAGCCGATCGAGATGCTGCGCTGGCGAGCGCAGCGGAAGCCGCAGCGGCCGGGGCGGAGTCGACCGAAACCATGCTCGCGAACCGCGGACGTGCAAGTTATGTGGGCGAAGCCGCTCGCGGAGTAGTCGATCCGGGAGCGCTACTCATAGCGTGGTTCTTCGCCAGTGCAGTGGGTCACTAGCGAGCACTTCGGGGCTGTGACTAATCTGGCAGCCACAGCACATCGTTTGTGACGACCCGTGGGCGAAAGCACCGGTCTCACACACCACACAGGAGCAGCCCATGCTGAGCACCATGCAAGACGCCCCCCTCTCCATTGCTCAACTTCTCCGCCACGGTGCCTCCGTTCACGGCGCCTCCGAGGTTGTCACGTGGACCGAGTCCGGCCCGCGCCGTGTGTCCTACGCTGACGTCGGCAAGCGCTGTGCTCAGCTCGCGCACGCCCTGCGCGGGCTCGGCGTCGAGGGCGACGAGCGAGTCGCCACGTTCATGTGGAACAACTCCGAGCACCTCGAGGCGTACCTGGCGATCCCCTCGATGGGCGCTGTGCTCCACACCCTGAACATTCGTCTGTTCCCCGAGCAGTTGATCCATGTCGCCAATCACGCCGAGGACCGCGTGATCATCGTCGACCCGTCCCTGATTCCGCTTCTCTCTCCGCAGCTTCCGTCGCTGACCACCGTCAAACACATCGTCGTCACCGGCTCCTCCACTGCAGGACTCGAAGCTCCCGAGGGAGTGCAGGTTCACACCTACGAGGGCTTGATCGCCGATCAGCCCACCGAGTTCGACTGGCCCGAGGTCGACGAACTGAGCGCTGCCGCAATGTGTTACACGTCCGGCACCACGGGTGACCCCAAGGGCGTCGTCTACTCCCACCGTTCGATCTACCTGCACTCCATGCAGGTCTGCATGAGCGACGGCCCCAACCTCGCGCAGGGCGATCGTGCACTCGCCGTGGTGCCTCAGTTCCACGCCATGTCGTGGGGACTTCCCTACGCCGCATTCATGATCGGTGCTTCGCTGATCATGCCCGACCGCTTCCTCCAGCCTGCCCCGTTGGCTGCGATCATCGCCAGCGAGAAGCCGACGTTCGCCGCAGCCGTCCCCACCATCTGGCAGGGCCTGCACCTCTACCTCGAGCAGAACCCGCAGGACATCTCCTCGATGCGCGAGGTTCTGATCGGTGGGTCCGCGGTACCGCCTGCCCTCATGCACGCATTCGAAGCCGACCACAACGTCTCCGTCCTGCATGCCTGGGGCATGACCGAAACCTCCCCGCTCGGATCCGTTGCCCGCCCGCCGGCCGGCGTCACCGGCGACGCGATGTGGAAGTACCGCTACTCCCAGGGTCGATTCCCGGCATCCGTCGAGGCACGTCTCATCGACGATGACGGCAAAGTTGTTGCACACGACGGCGTTTCCGTCGGCGAGCTCGAAGTGCGCGGCCCCTGGATCACCGGGTCGTACTACGGCGTCGATGCGGAAGACAAGTTCAACGACGGCTGGCTCAAGACCGGCGACGTCGGATCCATCACGGCCGACGGCTTCCTGAGCCTGTCCGACCGCTCCAAGGACATCATCAAGTCCGGCGGCGAATGGATCTCATCGGTCGACCTCGAGAACGCCGTCATGGGTCACCCTGACGTCACCGAAGCTGCCGTCATCGGCGTGCCGGACGAGAAGTGGGACGAGCGCCCGTTGGTCGCGGTTGTTCTGCGCGCCGGATCCGAGACCACGATGTCCGAACTCCAGCAATATCTTTCGGACAAGGTAGCCAAGTGGCAGCTCCCCGAGAACTGGGCTGTGGTTCAGGAAGTTCCGAAGACGAGCGTCGGCAAGTTCGACAAGAAACGCCTTCGCGCCGACTACCACGAGGGCGGACTCGAAGTCACTCGCCTCTGACACGGAGTGAATGCTGAAGCATGAATACTGAAGGTGGGCAACAGGTTTTCACTCTGTTGCCCACCTTCATTTAACGAGCAATGCACTTTACGGACGATAACCGACCGTGCGAAAAGCGATGTCGACGTACTTCTGCGCCAATTGCGACGGCGACATCGGACCGCCGGTCTGGAACCAACGCGGCAGTGACTGCGCCATACCGAGTATTGCCCGGACGGTCTCTTCGGTATCGGTGACCGCGAAATCTCCCGATGCCACACCGTCGTCGACGATCCTGCGCATCAGCAACTCGAGCCGCTTACGACTGGCGGCGTATCGACTTCGGCTTTCCGGTGAGACATGCCGGATCTCGGTGTCCAACGCAGCATGCCGCGACCGGTGGGTCATATAGAGAACTATCGCCTCCACCACCAAGGCGAAGCGTCGTACCGGATTTTCGCCGGCCTCCGCTTCTGCCGCTTCGGTTCTGGTATTCAGCTCACTCATCGAGACCTCGAACAAAGCGACGAGAATTGCCTCTTTGTTCGCGTGGTGATAGTAGAGCGCGGGAACGGTTACCCCGACACGATTGGCAATCTGGCGCACCGTCGTGCCGTGGTAACCATTCTCGTCGAAAAGCTCGAGCGAAGCCATCAGGATGTCGGTCATCACCAGCGGCGGGAAGGACCTCCAGTCCACTGCCACCGAGCTCACCGACTCCACCTCGCCAGTCATGTGATAGCCGAAATTACCGCGGTGCCATACGGATTGCACCGTCGAGGCGGATCGTCTCACCATTGAGCATGGGGTTGGAAACGATGTGCGCAGCAAGCGCGCCGTACTCGCTGGGATCACCCAGGCGAGAGGGGTGAGGCACCTGCTGACCCAACGACGCCTGGGCTGCTTCGGGCAGTCCAGCCAGCAACGGGGTCTTGAACAAGCCGGGTGCAATGGTGTTGACGCGGATCAGCAGCGACGCGAGGTCACGGGCGATGGGAAGCGTCATACCGACGACGCCGCCCTTCGACGCGGAGTACGCAGCCTGCCCGATCTGGCCGTCATACGCTGCGACCGAAGCGGTGTTGATGATGACGCCGCGTTCACCGTCGATCGGCTCGGTCTTCGAAATACGTTCCGCAGCAAGACGAAGGACGTTGAAGGTGCCGATCAGATTGACGTCGATGACCTTCTTGAACGCGTCGAGCGGGAAAGCGCCCTTCTTGCTGACCGTCTTGACTGCGTTGCCGATTCCGGCGCAGTTGACTGCCACGCGCAGGGGTCCGAGGGACTCGGCCACGTCGAGTGCCGCGGTGACCGCAGCCTCGTCGGTGACGTCTGCAGCCGCGAAGCGGACCCGGTCGCCAAGTTCCTTGGCGATGGCTTCACCGTTGGACGACGGAAGGTCGATAATGACGACGCTGGCACCGTCGGCAAGAAGGGCTTTGGTCGTAGCCAGGCCGAGGCCGGATGCTCCACCGGTGACGACGGCGACGCTGTCGTTGACGATCATGAGAGTTCCTTTCGAAAGGTTATGTGTTTCAGATGCGTTCGATGATGGTGGCGTTGGCCATGCCGGCGCCCTCGCACATGGTCTGCAATCCGTAGCGTCCGCCGGTGGCCTCGAGGTGGTTGACCATCGTGGTCAGCAGACGAGTACCCGAGGACCCCAGGGCATGGCCGAGTGCAATCGCGCCGCCCCACGGGTTGAGCTTTGCCGGGTCGGCGCCGAACTCGTGAGCCCAGGCGAGTGGAACGGGAGCGAAGGCTTCGTTGACCTCGTAGGTGTCGATGTCGTCGATGCTCAGACCCGCGCGAGCGAGCACCTTGTGGGTGGCTGGGATGGGTGCGGTGAGCATGAAGATCGGGTCATCGCCCGCAACGGAGAAGGAATGGAAACGAGCTCGCGGCGTCAGCCCCAGCTTCGACGCCATTTCTTCGCTCATGATCAGTGCTGCGGACGCGCCGTCGGTGAGCGGCGACGAGTTACCGGGAGTGATCGACCACTGCGCCTCGGGGAAGCGCTGCGCGTACTTCTCCGAGTAGAACGACGGCTTCAAACCGGCGAGTCCCTCGGCGGTAGTAGACGCGCGAACCGTCTCGTCGACGATATGCGAGACGGTCTCACCGGCGGCGTTGGTCACCGAGATCGGCAGAATCTCCTTGTCGAAGAGCCCCTTCGCCGCTGCCTCTGCTGCCCGCTGGTGGGACTGCGCGGAGAATGCGTCGAGAGCGTCGCGGTCAAGCTTCCACTTGGCGGCGATCAATTCTGCAGAGATTCCCTGGTTGACCAGGCCTTCGGGGTAGCGAGCCGCGACGCCCGGACCGGAAGCGTCCTTCCCCATCGTCGTGGTACCCATCGGGACACGACTCATGGATTCGACGCCTGCCGCGATCACGATGTCGTAGGCCCCGGCGATCACGCCCTGCGCCGCAAAGTGCGCAGCTTGCTGACTTGATCCGCACTGGCGATCAATCGTGGTGGCGGGTACCGACTCGGGGAACCCTGCCGACAGGACCGCGCTGCGGGTGATGTTGAGCGCCTGCTCACCGGCCTGGCCGACGCAACCGCCGATCACGTCGTCCACCAGGGCGGGGTCGAGGCCGTTTCGCGAGGTGATGGAACGCAGAACGTGGGCCATCAGTTCGACAGGGTGCGTCCCGGACAGTGCTCCGCCCGGCTTTCCCTTGCCGGACGCGATCCGGACTACATCGACGATCACTGCCTTGGTCATCTTCGTTCCCTTCGAGGACGTGCATTGCTGGGGCGGTCCGGCACCCGAGTTTCGTGGCGCCGGGTACCGGACCGAGATCGAGGGAGCACCCTGACTTAGCGCTCGCTAAAGAACTACCACCGACTTGATCCTCTCGTCAAGAGGGGGCCTCCGAACTCGAAACAAATGCGGCCGACTAAAAGCTGGGCGATCAGTGACCTCGCCTGGCCCACGCCATTCATTAGTACTTTCGAATGATAGGTTTTCAATCTTCGCCCGAAATGTCCGGAATCGGATAACCTTCCGCCACAAGCAATCCAAGCCACAGGGGATTCGGGGCGTGGCACCAATCGATGACAACCGCAGGGGGACTGACCGGGAGGTTTGGCGTGGACCTGCGATACGTTGCCTTCACGCGTGCCGACCCGCATTTCTACGACCGAATCAGAACGGTCACCCGACCAGATACATCAACTGACCAGCACTTTATCCCCGCGAAGTCGGTGGATTGGTCGCTCTGGCGGCGCGGTCCCCAAAGTGGACCGTGGAACTACTTCCAACCGCCCGACGGTCTGCTGCCAGAACAAGGATGGAAGATTCACTGCTCCGCTACCCAAGCCAACGCGCAGGAGCTGCTCGATACCGTTTCCGTGTATTGCGGTCACAATCATGTGCCGTTCAAATTTCTTCGGACGGCAGCAGACCTCATGTTGTCCAACAGCAAGCAGGCCAATCGAACTTCCAGCGGAAAATTCATCACGATCTATCCGGCGGATGGTGTTGCCACACAACGTGTCATCACCGAACTGGACAAGCTTGTCACCGGTGCCGACGGGCCGTACATCCTCAGCGATGTGCGATGGAACCGGGGACCGCTCTACTTACGGTACGGCGCGTATCTGCCCATGCAGACCTACGATTCATTCGGCGATCGCGTCCCCGCAATTCGGCGTCCTGACGGATCGCTCGAACCCGATGTGCGCGGCACTTCCTTCAGAACTCCGGACTGGGTACAAATCCCGGACTTCGTTCGCGCGCAGCAAGACAAGCTGAAATCACATGACGAATTCCCCTATTCGATCAATGAAGCCCTGCACTTCAGCAACAGCGGGGGGATCTACTCCGCGTTCGACGACGCCGGCATCGATCTGGTCATCAAAGAAGGCCGTCCCTTTACCGCCCCGGACGCCAACGGCCGGTACGCAATCGACCGCATCCGTAACGAGTACGACAAGTTGACCCACCTTGCCGACAACCCGTACGCACCTTCTGCGATCAGGTTGTTCGAGCGCGAGGGACACCACTTCCTTGTCACCGAGCGCGCTGCCGGCACTCCCCTGAATCAGGAAGTTGCGCTCCGCCACCCACTGATACGCGCGGACCAGACACTCAGTTCCCGAACGGAATACAGAACCTGGGCACTCGACATTGCACAACAGTTGACTACCGCAGTCGAGAGCTTCCACAACGCCGGAATCGTTCATGCCGATCTTCACCCTGGCAACGTCATGTGCTCACCGTCCGGTATTCGGATCATCGACTTCGAGATGGCCCACAACATCGACGAGCATCCGCCCCGGTCCACCGGAGCCCCCGGATACACAGCACCTCGACAGTTGACAGGAATCGCGGCGGATCGATACTCGTTGGGCTGCATCGAGCTGGGACTCTTTGTTCCACTTACTACATTGTTCCCTCTCGATCGCAACAAGATTCCCGAACTCATCGACTATGCGGTGTCTCGATTCGATCTTCCCCGCGCCTTCGGTGCCTCGCTCTATTCGATGCTCGACGTACAGGCGCCGGAGCCGGAGAATCGCCCGCATCGTTGGGACACGTCGTCGAACGAAACCTTGCAACGCACGGCCGCTCTATTGCGCTGCGGCATCCTCGCCTCGCTTGATCTCTCCCGCCCTGATCGACTCTTTCCCGGTGACATCGCCCAGTTCGAAGTGAACGGCTACGGCATTGCTCACGGCTCGTGCGGAAACCTGCTCGCCGATGTACTTCCCGCAGACACCTTGGAGTCAGTTCTGGAATGGACTGAACATCAAGTTGATTCGGATACTCAACCAAAGTTCGGCTTCTTCGACGGGCTCGCGGGTGCGGTGCATACCTTTCGGCATCACGGGCGACATTCGACAGCCGACAGGTGGGTCGAGACTTTGCGTCGAGCCCCACTCGACGACATCGACTCCAGCCTTTTCAGCGGCCTTTCCGGAATCGGTTGCCTCCTACTCGAGGAATCGGTTTCACGACCGACTGTGTCACCCACTCTCGCTGTCGTGACCGAGACTCTGCGCGAACGAATTTCAGCTGCTCGCTTGCATGTCCGCGACGCCGGCGGAACACCTTGGGCAGTGGCCGGCCGAGGTGGGCTGATGCGGGGACCGAGCGGACAAGCACTGTTCTGGACTCGCCACTACGAACTGAGTGGTGATCCTCGATCGCTGGAACACGCACGCCAGCTCGTCGACATCGATCTGTCTGTGATGTCGATGTGCCCTGACGGGTCGATGCAGCTGAGAGAGGAGCGCCGGACGATGCCGTATCTCGGATCCGGGTCTGTCGGTGTGGGCCTGGTACTTCTACAACTTCTGCGCCATGTCGACGAACCGCGTTACGCAGCTGCGGTGCGTGCGATATCCCGCGCCGCCACAGTCGAATTCACTGCCCAAGCCGGACTACTCAACGGGCGAGCCGGGCTGATTCTGTTTCTCAGCGAACTCTCCAAGACTCCATACGCCGGCGCCGATTGTGAACAGACGCTTGCACAGCAGTTTCAGCTTCTGGGCTTGCACAGCCTCAATCACGCAGGAGGCCTGCACTTTCCAGGTGAACAGAACCTGAGACTCTCGACAGACTGGGCAACCGGATCTGCAGGAATACTGGCGTTGCTCCGATATACCCGATCGGCAACTGCCCGACAGTCGTTTCCACTGATGTGCGCGTCGAACTGCCACATCGCCTAATTGTTCGGAAGTTATCACCCACGGCAGATTGGAGCACAGAAGTACCAGGCGAAAAACCTGGAATTAAATCAACACCGCAAGCAAACTCGATCGATCAAATCCATCGGCAAGAACGCCGATCAACAAAGGAAATGACAATGGACGCTATTCTCTCCCTTCAAGATCTGTCAGTCGCCGCCGGCAACGTCGGAGATGCCGGCCAACTCGAGCAGAACGCGGCAATCAGTTCCCTCAGTTTCTTCTGCCTCTGACCTCAGGCCGATACCTCGGAGCAAGTCCGGGGTATCGGCTTTCGGAATCCGTGCGGATCATCAGACGAACAATATTGTTTCATCATGAGACGCATCCGCACTTCACCGAGCTGTATTCGCCGATGATGTGTGCGACCTGGCGGCAATGCCGAGGGTAGATCGCATGGTCACTGGCGACGATATTCCTACTGATCCTGACAGCCGCACTTTCGGGTTGGTTCGTTCAGCGTTGGGGCGAGAGTTGGGACTTCGGCGACATCTGCTCACGCTGGTACGACGGGGGTGGCGGTTGCCGTGCCAACACCGCTCTCACCTTGACGACGCTTCTCGTACTCCTACTACCGTTCGCCTCAGGAATGCTGGTCGGCGTCACCACATTCGCCCGAGACTTCGAGCGGAGGGTCTGGTGGTTTGAGTTTCAATAGCTGTCAACGACAAGATGAGGGAATCGGTACCATCCGCCCCCGATGTCTTCCAGCCGGAGCTGATTGAAGGTCTTGTCGGACACACCATCGGGTGCGTACACCCAGCCGGGATTGTCCAAGATGTCCAATCCATCTCGTGCGTCATAGAAATAGACGTGGCCTTCACTGCTGACGTTGGCATAGGAGATATCGAATCTGCCGATTCGTAGATCACGATGATACCCATCGGAATAGGGATCGTCAGGTTCTTGAAGTAGTTGCTGTGCAACGGTTTCGAAGTCTGCCCGATACTGATCGAAATGTGGCTGCCCCGCGGCCGCGATCCCGAGTGCGATCACCACGAGAACCGGAACAGCGACATCGGACCACAACCATCGGCGTCGCTGCCACCAGCACACTCCGAGCAGCACGATTGCAACACTCGCCGTGAGGACCCAGAGAACGACCGCACCGGCGATCGAGAGTGCACTATCCGCAGGTTCGGGCCAGGTGAGATGGCATTTCGCTGCGACATACATCGCCGACGCCGACGCTGCGATAAGTGCGTTTACCAAAACAACCCAACGAAGAGCACCGGACCTTCTCGTTGCCTGCGAGTTCGACACTGCCTGATCCATTCGATGAGAATAGCGAGCTGTTTGTCGCGGACTAGCAGTAACCACTTCCCCGATCTCACGATCGATTGTTTCTCGGCACGGAGAAAGTGTCCACGGTGCTATCTTTGCTGGCTATGGGAGGCAGGGCTGCGAGGATGGTCGATTTGAACTACCGATGTCAGGAGAGCTCGGCGACTCCCAAAGTCGACAGGTCAATTTTGAGCACGGCTGGATTCGGTGGATCGCAGCAACCAATACCATCGTCACCCCATGATGACGTGACTGTTGCGGGCGAGTCGTGAAGATTCGATTATTACGAGCAAGCCAAGCGTCTTTAGCAACATCGCTGATCGCACTAACCTTGGTCTATTTGTTGGACGCATTTTCTTTGCGCCTCCAACATCAGCCCAGCTGGTGCATTGATCACTATGGAATCCCATCACGATTCAATTATCTCCTTCCCGGCCGGGCGGAGAGGGTAGCGGCAGGAATTACAGACTTCTGGGGATGGTTCCCTCCAGGCATAAGCTGTACATTCACTGATGCAGTGACCAAAGAAAGCGAAACGGTGGCACCGGCCGCGGACAGGTCGTACATCGTCGTCGTTCTTGTGGCGCTGATCATGATCTCGACTGTCGGCGTATTGTTCGGCCGCCGGAAGCGCTGAAGATTGGTTTTGGCTCGGGACTGCAGATGCGCACTCGACACCAGACCGATGAGTAATAAATCGGTGTCCGTCGTGTCCGGCGCTTCCACCACTCGTCGATCTTCGCGAATCCACCAGCCTTGTTCGAGGGCATTTCTTGCGGGTCCTGGTGGTCTTCGTTCCCATCACGCTGGCGATGACACTCCTGGGCCTGGTGCTCGGCTGGACCCATGCGCTTGCCGGGGACAGGCGGCAACATGATCGACGCCGATTGCAAAATGTGCTGGGGCTCAGACAATTCCGACGTGATGCTGTTGCGCTCCGGGTTGATGGTGGCGCTCGCACTCGTCGGCGCACGTGGACTACGTCGGCGACCCGCCTATAACCGACTGTCCGAAATGTCGAAATCGATTTGATAGCAGCAATTTTCGATCCACATTCTCTTGTGTTCGAAACTTTGTTCGATTATGCTTTCGGCATGGACAGTCGGGATGCGTGGCAGCTGGATGGCGAGGACCTCAAGGGGGAGGTTCTGGATCTGGTGCGCGCCCGACACGAGTTGCAGTCGCGGATGGTGTTGCTGATCGTGGAGATGTTTTCCCGGGACGTTCTCGGTGGAAAGGGTTTTCGGGCGATCGCGCAGTGGTTGCACGGTTCGACGAATCTGGAGATCGGTGAGTGCAGTCTGCTGGTCGGGTTGGCGCGGTTGTTGATGCTCGAACCCGTTGTGGGCGATGCGTTTCACCGCGGTGACGTGGATGCGTTGAAAGCGCGGCAGGTGGCGTCGTTCTGTCAGCATCCACCGAAGAACATGACGCCGGCGGATGTGGACAAGGCCCGCGGGATCCTGCTTGGCCTGGCGTCGAAGAACATTGCTGATTGTGATGCGGTGCGGGCGGCGATCCGGCGGATCGAGAAGCAGTACGGCAAACGCGAGGACGGCGTTCCGGTGGGTGAGGATTCGGAGCGTAACGAGTTCTACGCCTCGAAAGGCTTGTACGGGCGGGTGTCGGTGAAGGGTGATCTGGATGCGGTGAACGGGGCCCGGTTGATCACGTTGTTGTCGAGCCTGTCTGCGCCGACACCGGAAAAAGACGGCGTGAAGGACACACGCACGCCTGCATTACGACGGGCGGACGGGTTCTGCGAATTGTTGCGCCGGTACGAGCGGGCGGGGTTGGGTCCGATCGAAGGCGGAGTGAAACCGCACATCACGGTGACCGCGTCGGCAAAAGACATGACGGACCTGCAAGCGTTGAAAGACCTCTTGCCGTCGACTCAGGAACTGGGTTTCGCGTGGACGGATTGGGTGGGCCCCATCAGTATCGATACCGCGCGGATGTTGGCGTGCGACTGCACCGTGACGCGAATTTTGTTGGATGAGAACGGTGTTCCGCTCGACTGCGGCAAGGAAGCGAGAACAGCGACGGTTCCGCAAAGGCGAGCACTGGCCGTCCGGGATGGCGGGTGCGCGTTTCCGGGGTGCGGGACTTCGTCGGGGTGGTGCGATGCCCATCATATTGTTCACTGGAACGATGGTGGCCCAACAGATCTCGACAACCTGGTTCTGTTGTGCGGTCATCACCACCGGACGATGCACCACACCGAGTGGCGTGTCGAGATCGGCCCGGATCGGAAGACGGTGTTCTACCCACCCATGTCGATCGATCCGTATCAACAGCCGATCGGCGGGAACAGCCCACCCACAGCAGCCTGAACCGCGACAATCGAATACATCAGCACCGGGGACGAACCATGCCCCGGTGCTGGTGCACGTTTCTGGTCAGATCCCAACCCCTCAAATCCCAACCCCTCAAATCCCAGCCCCTCAGATCCCGGCCCTTCGCACGAGAGCGTCAGTGGCAGAAGGGGATACAACGTCAATCGCTCGTAACAGCCCCGCGTACCGCGGATACAGCTCGACGGGACGCGTATTGATCGCCCTCAAGATCCACGATGCAGCTTGATCGGCCGTCAGCGCCGGCTGGCTCACGTAATCCGCCGTCGGCGCGATCATCGGTGTTCGTATGAGTGGGAATTGCACTGTGGTGACATCGACACCGGTGCCGTGACATTCCGCGCCGACGCTTCGGCCGAATGCACTGAGAGCAGACTTCGACGCGTGATAGGCGCTGAACCTGGGCATCACGCCCGCAGTGACTCCCCAGGTTCCGACGTTGATGATGTGTCCGGACTTCGCCTCGAGCATTGCGGGCAGTAGCCGCAACGTCAGTCTTGTCGGCCCGAAGTAGTTCAGCGCCATGGTGCGCTCGTAGTCATGGAATCGGTCGACCGAATCCAACGCGGTACGCCGGATCGAGCGACCCGCATTGTTGACGAGGATGTCGACCGACCCGAATCGATCCGCGATCGTCTCCGCGAGTTCGTCAACGGCTTCACCGCGGGAGAGGTCCGCAGGCACGATGTGTGCCCATCCTCCCCTGCGGTGAATCTCGTCCCGTACGTGTTCGAGGTTTTCCTCACCGCGCGCGACCAGGATCATCTCGGCTCCCCGACGAGCCAAGAGATGAGCTGTCGCCTCACCTATCCCCGAGGAAGCTCCTGTCAGAACGATCGTCTTGTCGGAGAGCGTGACGCCGCGTGACGGAACAAGGGAGCGCAGACGCGTCGGCGGTCTCAATGCAAGATTGCTGAGAATCGATCTGATCACGTCGGCCTCGGTTCGATCTTCGCGTGCGATTCGGTGCGAACCCGTCCCTGAACAGCCCACTTCGGACGCACCGCGGAAATTACTCAAAAGTAAGTTATGGCGCCGTTTCGGCCGTGTCAAGAATTCGTCGGGATTCAGGAGTATCTGCCACTAGCTTTTCCTGATACCTCGGGTTACATTAAATCCAGACCGAGTGCCAGCGATCACACAACCGGCCCTCGATTCCACCGAACACCGCGAGAAATACCAGCGGTGACCGAAACGAAGAGGAGACGCCATGACGCTCACATCGCCGCTCGACAAGCGCGGAGAAGCATCCGACGACTCGTACAACGAGACGCTTCGACTCCTGTCCGAGGGCTCGGTGCACAAGCACTTCGACCCGTACCTCGACATCGACTGGGACTCCCCCGAGTTTGCCGTCGTCCCGAACGATCGCCGCTGGATCCTCCCGGCCGAGACTGACCCGCTGGGTGCACACCCGTGGTACCAGTCGCAGTCCGAGGCCAGGCAGATCGAAATCGGCATGTGGCGCCAGGCCAATGTCGCGAAGGTCGGTCTCCAGTTCGAGAACATTCTGATCCGCGGCATGATGCAGTACGTCTTCTCACTGCCCAACGATTCGGCCGAGGCGCGCTACTGCACGCACGAGTCGGTCGAAGAGTGCAACCACACGATGATGTTCCAGGAGATGGTCAACCGCATCGGTGCCGACGCTCCCGGGATGAGCCGTCCGATGAAGATGCTTGCACCCTTCATCCCCCTCGCTGCGGGTCCGTTCCCCGAACTGTTCTTCGTCGGTGTCCTCGCCGGTGAAGAGCCCATCGACCACATTCAGAAGAGCATCCTGCGCGCCGGCGGCCAGATCCACCCGATCATGCAGTCGGTCATGGCCATCCACGTAGCCGAGGAAGCGCGTCATATCTCGTTCGCGCACAAGCTTCTGAGCCGCCGCATCCCGCTGATGTCACGCCCGAACCGGTTTGTCCTCTCGCTGCTGTTCCCGATCGTCATGCGCATTCTCTGTGACGCCATCGTCATCCCGCCGAAGTCCTTCTGGAAGCAGTTCGACATCCCGAAGTCCGTGAAGAAGGACCTGTTCTGGGATCTGCCCGAGTCGCGCCAGACCCTGCGCAACTACTTCGGTGACGTCCGCATGCTGGCCACCGACACCGGCCTGATGAACCGTGCCTCGCGCCTGGTGTGGAAGGCCTGCAAGATGGACGGCCGCGCATCACGCTTCCGTAGCGAACCTCACCGCAGCTCGCACAACGCCGCCGCGTAGCTCCCGGACAGTCGAGATCGGACTCATAGCGCCATGCCACACGTAGTCACGCAGTCCTGTTGCAGCGACGCCTCGTGCGTCTACGCCTGCCCGGTCAACTGCATCCATCCGACGCCGGACGAGCCGGACTTCCTCACCGCCGAGATGCTGCACATCGATCCGCAGGCCTGCGTCGACTGTGGCGCATGCGTCTCGGCCTGCCCGGTCGACGCCATCGTCCCCGAGTCGAAGCTGACCGACCCGCAGCGAGTCTTCCTGTCCATCAATGCGGACTTCTACAAGGAAGAGCGACCCAGGCCGCTTCTCGCCAAGGTCATCCCGGCAGCCCACGTCGACAAGGGCCGACCGCCGTTGCGCGTTGCGATCGTCGGTTCCGGACCGTCGGCGATGTACGCCGCGGACGAGTTGCTGACTCAGCCTGACGTGCAGGTCAACGTCTTCGATCGCCTTCCTGTGCCTTACGGCTTGGTTCGCGCCGGCGTTGCTCCGGACCATCAGAAGACCAAGCAGGTCACTCGCTTGTTCGACAAGATCGCCGCACAAAAGGGTTTCGAGTTCTACCTCAACGTCGAGATCGGCAAGCACATCTCGCACAGCGAACTGCTCGAAAATCACCATGCGGTGCTCTACGCAGTCGGCGCTTCGTCCGACCGTGGTCTCGGCATTCCGGGCGCTGATCTGCCTGGCACGGCCTCGGCCACCGACTTCGTAGCCTGGTACAACGGCCACCCCGATCACGCCGACGACGTCTTCGACCTCTCACATCGCCGCGCGGTCATCATCGGAAACGGAAATGTCGCGCTCGACGTCGCTCGCATTCTGACGGCCGATCCCGAGAAGTTGGCCGGTACCGACATCTCCGCTCACGCACTCGCCGCTCTGCGGAAGAGTCGCGTCGAAGAAGTTGTCATCGTGGGTCGACGCGGAATCGCGCAGTCCGCGTTCACGGTCCCCGAGTTCACCGGCCTGATGGCACTGCCGGACATCGAACTCTCTGTCGGACCCGACGACATGGTTCTCGACTCGGCCACCGAAGAACTGGCAAAACGCGGCGAACTCCCGCATGCCGTCGAGCAGAAGTTGCGTCTCCTCGAAGCCCTGAAGAACCGCGATCACGTCGACGTCGGCAACAAGCGCATCACGTTGCGCTACCTGCTCACGCCGACCTCGATCACCGGCGACGATCAGGTCAGCGGAATCGAGTTCGCTCGCAACGCTCTTGTCGACGCAAACGGAACCGTGCAGATCGAAGCAACCGGCGATACTGAGACCATCGATACCGGCTTGGTCCTCACCTCGATCGGCTACCGCGGAGTGCCCATCCCCGGCGTCCCGTTCGACGAGCGTGCGTCGGTCATTCCGAACGAGAACGGCCGAGTCCTCGAAGCTCCGAACGGTGATCCCGCCACCGGGGTCTACGCGACCGGTTGGATCAAGCGCGGACCGAGTGGGTTCATCGGCACCAACAAGTCCTGCGCGCAGGAAACGATCAGGATGCTCGTCGACGACTTCAACGACGGACGCCTGACCAACCCGGTCGCCGACGACTCCGCAGTCGATCGTCTGGTCCGGGCGCGACAGTCCGACGTCGTCGACCGCGAGGGCTGGCATGCCATCGACAAGGCGGAACTGGAACGCGGCGCTGCGCACGACCGTGTCCGCGAAAAGGTTCTGGATCAGGTCGAGATCACCTCCATCCTCGACGCTGCGGCCCGGGTGAAACCGACGCGTCGATTCGGTCGACCCGTTCGCGCTCGCTGATCCGCTACAGGTAAACAGCTACTTTCACGCACACGGCCCCGCCTGCAGACTCGTCTGCCCGGCGGGGCCGTCTGCGTTCCGGCAGCGTCCCACTCAGCGAAAATTTTTGCCCGTCAGCGGCCGAAATCGTGTAATACTGCAACCTGTTCCAGTAAGCGGCACAGCGGGCCCACGATCCCCCCGGATCAGGCTCGCCAACCAGATGAGGATTGCATGAGCGAGACTGCAACGCCGGCGCCGAACGGGAGTGTGACGCCTGCAGTAGAGGGTTGGTTCACCACCGGCGACGAACCTGCTCTGATCGGCACGAAGTGCCAATCCTGCGGCACCATTTCCTTCCCTCGTGAGGCGACGTTCTGCAAGAACCCGAGCTGCTTCAGCGAGGAGTTCGACGACGTGGAACTCTCCCGCCGCGGCACTGTCTGGTCGTACACCGACGCGCAGTACCAGCCCCCGCCGCCGTACATCCCGCGCTCGGATCCGTACGAGCCTTTTGCTCTCGCAGCAGTCGAACTGCCCGAGGGCATCGTCATCCTCGGCCAGGTGGCCGACGGATTCGGCGTCGACGATCTCAAGGTCGGCAATACCGTCGAATTGGTTGTCGAGCCGCTGTACACCGACGAAACCGGAGTACGTACGACGTGGCGCTGGAAGCCTGTCGCCGCAGCTGATCAGGAGTCGCAGTCATGAGCAAGGACGTCGCAGTACTCGGTGTCGGAATGCACCCCTGGGGCAAATGGGGGCAGTCGTTCGTGAAATACGGCGTTGCCGCCGCTCGCGCCGCGCTCGCCGATTCGGGTGTGAATTGGCAGGACGTCGACTTCATCGTCGGCGGCGAGACAGTCCGCAACGGTTACGGCGGATACGTCGCCGGAGCCACCTTCGCACAGGCACTCGGCTGGAACGGCGCTCGCGTCGCCACGTCGTACGCAGCGTGCGCGACGGGAGCCCAGGCACTCGACACCGCTCGCGCACGAATCCTGGCCGGCCTCAGCGAAGTTGCCCTGGTCGTCGGCGCCGACACCACCCCCAAGGGTTTCCTCGCTCCCGTCGCCGGTGAGCGTTGGGACGACCCGGACTGGTTGCGCTTCCGCCTCATGGGTATGACCAACCCGGCGTACTTCGCGCTCAACGCGCGTCGTCGCATCGACCTCTACGGCGCCACCGCGGAGGATTTCGCCAACGTGAAGGTCAAGAACGCCAAGCACGGGCTCAATAATCCGAATGCGCGCTACCGCAAGGAAGTCACCGTCGAGAACGTGTTGGCCTCCCCCGTGGTGTCCAATCCCCTTCACCTGCTCGACATCTGCGCGACGTCCGACGGCGGCGCCGCAATCTTGCTGACGTCAATGGAATATGCCCGCAAGATGGGCATCGCGGAACCTGTTCGCATCAAGGCTATTTCGACGGTCACGCCGACGTTCCCGCAGACGATCATGGATATGCCGAGCTTCTCCACCGATTCCAGCTCCGCCGTCCCGGCTCCGGAGCGCACGTTCAAGGAATCCATCGGCTACGCCGCGTACGAGGAAGCCGGAATCTCTCCCGAAGACGTCGACGTCGCCGAGGTCTACGACCTCGCTACCTCGGTGGAACTGGACTGGATCGAAGACCTCGCGCTGTGCAAGCGGGGCGAGGCCGAGCACCTTCTGCGTGCGGGTGACACCAGTATCGGGGGCCGCATCCCGGTCAATCCGTCCGGCGGTCTCGCATGCTTCGGCGAAGCCGTTCCCGCACAGGCACTTGCGCAGGTGTGCGAGCTCACCTGGCAGCTTCGTGGACAGGCCGAAGGCCGTCAGGTCGAAGGCGCTCGCATCGGTATCACCGCCAACCAAGGCCTGTTCGGACACGGCTCCTCGGTAATCGTTTCCGCCTGACCCTGTTCTACTTTCGTGGCGGTCGCACACTCACCCGTGAGCGGCCGCCACGATCACGTCTGCCACTGCCCCTGGCTGTGAGACCAGCGAGGCATGGGAGGTCGGGAGTTCGCTGGTGTTCGCGCCCATCCGGTTTGCCATGAACCGCTGCGCCGATGCTGGGATCACGCGATCCTCACCGGCAACCAGATACCAGCTCGGTGTGTTCGCCCACGACGGTGGCCCGCCGAGCTCGAGGTTCGCCCACAAAGCCGCAGACTTCTGATGCGCCAACATCGTTGCCGCTGTCTCGTCGGAAACATCCTGAGCGAAGACGGAATGGAAATACTCGTCCGTGACGTAGCCGTCGACGTTCTTCCCGCCGATCGCGTGAGGATCGTCGACGATCTTCAATCCCAGAGCCGGAGGAAGCAATTGGCTGCCAGGAAACCTGATGGGATCGATCGTGATCTGCACCGGCTCACCCTGAACCGGAGCAAACGCCGCGATGTACACCAACGACTGCACCTTCGGGTCGTGAACATTGGTGATCACCGCGCCGCCGTACGAGTGTCCGACGAGCACGACAGGTCCGTCGATGTCCGCAACCGTCTTCTCGATCGCGGACGCGTCGTAAGCCGGCCCGCGCAGAGGATTGTCCGGCGCCACGACACGATAGCCACGCGAGCGTAGGTCGGCGGCAACGCCGTCCCAACTGGTCGCGTCGGCAAAAGCGCCGTGGACGAGAACGACGGTTGGCTTGGGGCTCGCCACCGCAGCGCCGGAGCCGAAGATCACTCCAGCCGCGACTGTCATGAGTAACGCCAGAACTGCGGTGAATACACGTGAGATCTTCATGCGTTTCCTTCACTCTCGTCGAAAAGCGAGAAACTGCGGTAAGCCGGGGCACGCCCGTTTCGATCCTAGAAATACCTGGTGCGACGGACGTGACTGTCCGTGCAGACCTTTGAGCTCACACTGCACAACTTCTGGTTGAGCGTCCGCATCGCGGGGTATCAGGGCTGCATGGCTTTGCTCCTGGATACTTCCGTGTTGGAGCCTGACCAACGCGCGGACGCCTTTGTCGACGCGATGGGTCGTGCCTCGGTTCCGTGCGCAATCCACTTGGAGAACCCGGAACGGGTGAGTGCGAGAATGAACGTGTGGAACCTCGGTGCAGCATCACTGTTCCGCTCCGAGTCGACCGGTATGCGGTTGACCCGAACAGCACGTCACGTCAGGTCCGCGTCGATGCCCGTCCTCGCGATTGCCCTGCAGGAGAGCGGGATCGGCCATCTAGATCAGCACGACGAACAACGCAGAGTGCCCGCCGGTGAACTATTGATGACGGACCTGACGTCGACCTACGATTTCTCCTGGACGGGAACGGGCGCTTCCCAATGCCTCTACGTTCCGATGGATCGGCTGGGACTACCGATCGACACCGTGCGGGACGCAGCTACCCGGCCTCATCACAGCAATCTGTACCCCGTGATGATCGCGCACGTTCGTGAATTGTTCCGCAGCGCCGCTCTGTTGGAGACCGATCCTGCCGCCGAACAATTGGGCGAGGCCTCGATCGAACTTGCGCGTGCTTTGGTCGCTTCGATCGCACATGCGAATCCCGATGCATCCGCTCCGAGATCGGCCCTTGCCATGACTTCGATCCGTCGATACATCCGTGAACACCTTCACGATCCGGCACTGAATCCCGCACGAATTGCTCACGCCCACAACATCTCACTGCGACAGCTGTACAAGATCTGCTCGGACAACGGCTTTCGGATCGAACAGTGGATCATCACCCAGCGCCTGCAGAAGGCTCGGGACGAACTGGCTCGACCCGCTACCGTCGACCTGCCGATCGCGACCATTGCGCACCGGGCGGGATTTGTCGACGCCGGACACTTCAGCCGACGCTTTCGGCAGGCCTACGGGCTGAGCCCGACTCGTTGGCGTCAGCTCCGCGATTGAAGCAGCGCCACAACGTCCGACTGAACACGACTTTCGGCATTGTCCAACGCGGTCTTCCCCGATGCATCCCGGATCGAGGGATCTGCCCCCGCGTCGAGAAGCTGAGTGATCACGTCGATATAGCGCGCCGAACCATCGCCGTACACAACGGCTTCGAGTAGCGCCGTCCACCCGGGATCGTTGACGTGATTGACCGGAACCCCGGCAGCGATCAGCATCCGGACGCTCTCGACATGCGCGTGTTCACTCGCGGGAATCAGCGCCGTACCGCCGTAACGGTTCACGCTGTCGACGTCCGCGCCGTGGGCGAGCGTGAGCGCCAGAATCTCGTTCAAACCCTCGGCTCCGGAATACAGGAAGGCCGAATCCTGCATGGAATCCTTCGCGTTCACGTCTGCTCCGGCAAGAATCAACGTAGAAGCCGCGGCGACAGCGTCGTTCTTGGTGGCCTCGACGAGTGGAGTCCGTTCGCCCTCGCCGCGAGCTTCGATGTTCGCGCCCGAAGCCAGGGCCGCGGTGATCGCTGCCGGATCATTGCGGTCCACCGCATCGAAGAGTGCCCGTTCGGATTCCGGCGTCGATGGCGGCTTTACGCCCGTAATCGATACAGCTGCCGCTGTCGTCGCTGACGCGGCGATCGTCGACGTCACCGCGGTGTCGGACGAACTGCAGCCGGCCAACGCCCCGGTCACTGATACCGCGAGGATAACGCAGACGAGGGCAGACCTACCCGGAAGCGCCGTCACAGCGGATTACTTTCTTGGACAAGAGTTTCAAGCGTCAGCCTAACGGCGTCGAGATGTTCGGCCATCGCTCTGGAGGCGTGGTCGTAACTGCCGGATGCGATTCCTTCGACTATTCGTTCGTGTTCCTCGTTCGACCTTTCCTGGCGACCGGCAACAAGATTGAGTGTCTCGGACTGCCTTGTCAACGCTTCACGAATATCGACGATTACCGACTCGAAGACCCGATTCCTACTGGCTTTCGCGATCAGTCCGTGGAACTGCGCATCGAGTGCGACCCATACGAGCGGATCATCCTCGTCACGCATCTGCTGGACCAGTCCGCGGAGGGCCGTCAGTTCCTCCCCTGTGTGCCGTTGGGCAGCCCATCCTGCGGCCGGAATTTCGACATGCGGCCGCGCTTCGACCAACTCGTTGGCCGCGTAGCTGCCGAAGTCGAGGTCTCGCGCTATCGAATCGCTGACGACGAAGGTGCCGAGCCCGGATTTCGTCTCGGTGAGCCCGAGGGCATGGCACGAGCGCAGGGCTTCACGGATGACCGATCGACTGACCCCGTGTCTTTCGGCCAGGGACGCCTCGGACGGGAGACGCTCTCCGACTGCCAGTTCGCCGGAGGTTATTGCGGCACGGAGGTCGGCGAGAACCGCCTCGGCAGCACTCACCCGCGAGGCGACGGGTCGCCTGGTGGCCCAGCTGTCTGACAGGTTCATGCCGTCATTGTTGCGACTGCCGAAGTCCCGCGTCAAACATCGCACTTGATGAAGGGTTGACGTGCCGGAGTGAGCGAGGTAACAATTACACCTGTCAGACAGCCTGATAGCCCGATAGCAGGGCGGGACTATAACTCGACCGTCAGCGCTGCGATCCCGAAATACACCCACCGCGCAGAGTGATGCTTGCGCGAAGAGACACGAGGAATTGATCAAGTGCTCGAAACGCGAACAGAACACGATCTGCTCGGCGATCGCGAGGTTCCAGCCGATTCGTACTGGGGTATCCACACCTTGCGCGCAATGGAGAACTTCCCGATCACTGGTCGAACAATCTCCACGAACCCGCATCTGATCCGCGGCATCGCTTACGTCAAGTGGGCCGCAGCCAGCGCAAACGAAAAGCTGGGCATCCTCGACCGCCCGCGCGCGGAGGCCATCTCACAGGCATGCAAGGAGATCGTGGACGGGCGGTGGCACGAACAGTTCGTGGTGGACGTCATCCAGGGTGGCGCCGGCACGTCGACGAACATGAATGCGAACGAGGTCATCGCCAATCGCGCGTTGGAAATCCTCGGCCACCAGCGCGGCGACTACGAACGGCTTCACCCCAATGAACACGTGAACCTGAGCCAATCGACCAACGACGTCTACCCCACGGCCGTGAATATCTCGACGATCTTCGCGATCGATGACCTGCTGGATGCACTTCTTACACTCCAGAACGCATTCACGACCAAATCTCTTCAGTTCGCCGACACAGTGAAGATGGGACGCACCCAACTGCAGGACGCCGTGCCGATGACCCTGGGTCAGGAGTTCGGGACCTACGCGGTCATGATCGAGGAGGATCGGGCGCGTCTGGCTGAGGCCGCTCTTCTCGTTCACGAGATCAACCTCGGTGCGACTGCTATCGGCACTGGCCTCAACGCACCCGCCGGCTACGCCGAGGTGGCCTGTTCCGACCTGGGCGCACTGACCGGACTGCCGCTGGTGTTGGCAACGGATCTTGTCGAAGCGACCCAAGACGTGGGCCAGTTCGTCCACCTCTCCGGCGTCCTCAAGCGGGTCGCTGTGAAGTTGTCCAAGGTGTGCAACGATCTCCGACTGCTCTCTTCGGGCCCGCGAGCCGGATTGAACGAGATCAATCTTCCACCGGTGCAGGCAGGTTCGTCGATCATGCCGGGCAAGGTCAATCCTGTCATTCCCGAAGTCCTCAATCAGGTCGCGTACGAAGTCATCGGCAACGACGTGACGATCACGATGGCTGCGGAATCCGGTCAGCTCCAACTCAACGCTTTCGAGCCGATCATCGTGCACTCACTGTCCGAAGGAATGCGACACCTCGGTGCGGCTTGCCGCATTTTGGCGGACCGGTGCGTACTCGGCATCACGGCTAACACTGAACTGCTGCGCGCCCGAGTCGAAGACTCCATCGGCCTCGTCACCGCGCTCAACCCCTACATCGGATATACCGCGTCCACTCGGATCGCCCAGGAGGCGTTGATTTCCGGGCGTCGCGTCGCCGATCTCGTAATCGAAGCCGGCCTGCTCGACCGAGAGGAACTCGATCGGTTGCTCAGCCCCGAACATCTCGCCAATCTCCGCGTTTCGGGCGAGAAGCCTCATGCCACCGCTGTTGCGGAGGAGGTTTGATGACCGTCGAACGGGAAGAGACAGGCCGCGCCGAAGTTGCCACTGGGGAGGATCTTGGGTATCAGAAAGCGCTCGGCCCCAGACAAATTCAGATGATCGCGATCGGTGGTGCGATCGGAACCGGCCTTTTCATGGGTGCGGGAGGGCGACTACAACAGGCGGGCCCGGCCTTGGTTCTCGTGTACGCGCTGTGCGGATTCTTCGCGTTCCTGATCCTGAGGGCACTCGGCGAACTGGTGATGCACCGACCGACCTCCGGATCCTTCGTTTCCTACGCACGCGAATTCTTCGGCGAAAAGATGGCTTTCGCTGCGGGCTGGTTGTACTGGATGAACTGGGCAATGACTGCCGTGGTCGACGTCACGGCTGTGGCGTTGTACATGAACTTCTTCAAAAAGTACTGGGCGCCACTGGGACACATCGATCAGTGGATGTTCGCTCTGATCGCGGTGTTGCTGGTTCTCGGACTGAATCTCGTGTCCGTGAAAGTCTTCGGAGAGTTGGAGTTCTGGTTCGCGTTGATCAAGGTCGTGGCCTTGACCGCATTCCTCGGGTTCGGTGTCTATTTCGTACTCTTCGGCACGCCCATCGAAGGGCATTCCTCCGGATTCAGCCTGATCGCCGACAACGGTGGGCTGTTCCCCAACGGAATACTGCCGGCAGTCGTGGTGATTCAGGGCGTCGTGTTCGCCTACGCTTCAATTGAACTCGTGGGGACCACGGCTGGAGAGACCGAAAATCCCCGGAAGGTGATACCCAAGGCGATCAACACAGTGATCATTCGGATCCTCGTCTTCTACGTGGGGTCGGTCCTGCTGCTCTCACTGTTGCTCCCGTACACCGAATACCACGCCGGTGAAAGTCCATTCGTCACATTCTTCGGTTCGATCAACATCCAAGGCGCAGATGCGATCATGAATCTGGTCGTTCTCACGGCGGCGTTGTCTTCCCTCAATGCCGGATTGTATTCGACCGGACGAATACTCCATTCGATGGCGACGGCCGGTTCGGCGCCTGCCTTCGCTGCCAGAATGAACAAAGCCGGAGTGCCATACGGGGGAATCGCACTCACCGGCGTGGTCATCCTGTTCGGCGTCGGGCTCAATGCTGTTGTCCCAGCGCAGGCCTTCGAAATAGTCCTCAATCTTGCGGCACTGGGCATCATCAGTGCATGGGCGGTAATTGTGCTGTGCCAGTTGAGGCTCTGGCAACTTGCGAAACAAGGCAAAGTCACTCGCCCTTCCTTCCGCATATTCGGCGCACCGTACACCGGGATCGCGACACTGGTCTTTCTTGCGGTCGTTATCGTGTTGATGGCATTCGACAACCCTGTTGGAACGTGGACCGTCGGATCCATCGCGATCATCGCACCGCTCTTGATGATTGGTTGGTACGCCGCCAGGAATCGTATTCGCGAGTTGGCCATCCACCACCCCGCAGCTTGACGTGAAAGGACCACAGTGTCGAAAGTCGCAGTTGTCACTACCGGTGGCACCATCGCCAGCACCCGGGATGCGCATGGAATCAGCCGGCCCGCAATCACCGGTGCAGATCTGGTCGGCAACGAGCAGAACGACATCGAGCTTCGAGTCGTCGACGTGATGTCGAAGGACAGCTCGAGCATGACCTTCGCGGACATGGATCGTGTTCGCGACGCCGTAGCCGATCAATTGAAAGATCCCGAACTCGACTCGGTGGTCGTGCTTCACGGCACCGACACGATGGAGGAAACTGCGTTCTTGTTGGACCTGCACCACGACGACCAACGCCCGGTGGTCTTCACCGGCGCGCAGCGCACTTTCGACCATCCCGAATCCGACGCTCGTTCGAATCTCGCCGCGGCGATCTCAGCCGGACTGGACATCTCGTCACACGGGCGTGGTGTCCTCATCGCCTTCGGCGGTTCGGTCCATCCAGCCGCAGGTACGCGAAAGTCCGATACGACGGCACTCGATGCCTTCCGCCGCGTGCACATCGATCCGCTCCTGCTGCGTACTCCCGAACCATTGCCGTGGCATCCGATTTCGGATACCCGCGTCGACATCATCGCCGTATATCCCGGGGCAGACCGCGTACAGATCGACGCCTGCGTGCACGCCGGGGCGCAGGGACTTGTTCTCGACGGACTCGGTTCGGGAAATGCCAATCCGACGATAGTCGAGGCCGTACGAGACTGCGTAGGCGCTCACATTCCGGTAGCCGTGACAACTCGGGTGCCCTCGGGGCCAATCTCCCCGGTTTACGGTGGCGGTGGTGGCGGGCACGACTTGATCGCCGCAGGCGCTGTATTTTCCACCGATCTTCGAGCCGGGCAGGCACGTGTACTTCTGGCAGCCTTGTTGTCAGATCCGGATCTCGTGGGCCTGGAAAAGGTATTCGACCGCTATTCGAGGTTTGCTCGCACCCCGCCGTTCGGGCGGTAGAACTGGCGACACCATTCATTGTTCGAAATTCACTCCACTAAATCAGGGACTTTGGTCCGAATTTTCGACTTGGACGCTTATTTGGTGTCCGAATTGGGTAGTTTCACATCATCTAACTCGTTCAAAATTTCGATCCAGCGGTCACGTCCAGTGCAGCCAGTCGAACAGGAGTCGGATGAGCAGCCCATTTCGTGATGCCGCTGCAGTAACGCTCGACGCGGCTCACCGCGTCGGGCAAGCGCACGTGCCAGGCGCCGCACTCAACGGTCGTTTTCACCCGCCAACTGCCGTGAAAGGACTGGTCGCGCGTCCGCGCCTGCACCGCAAACTCACCGCATCCACTGCCACCAAAGGCTCAGGCCCCGGGCCTGTCGGGTTGCTCTCGGCTCCGGCCGGTGCGGGGAAGACCCTACTTCTGGCCGATTGGGCTCGCGAATATTCTCGAGCCTCCCCTGATGTTGCGCTGGCCTGGCTGACGTTGGCCGAGCGCGACAACAACGTGTCGATACTGTGTGAATCCCTCGCCGAGGCGATCGCGACCTCCGTCGATGCGGCCGGCCAGAGGCTCCCCGTGCAGACCGGATCCAGGCCGCCCGTCGAGCAGTGGCTCGCGCACTTTGCGGAAACCCTCGAAACGCACGAGCGCCGAACAACGTTGATCCTCGACGACGTTCACACCCTCCACGATCCGATGTCGATCGGTCTCCTCGATCGGATACTCACACAGACCCCGGGCAACCTGTCGATTATCGTTGCCGCCCGCTACGAACCACCGCTCACGTGGCATCGTCTGGCTCTCGACGGCCGACTCACCCGCTTTGCATCCACCGATCTCGCTTTCGATCGCTCCGAGATCACCGCGATATTCGGCGAGTACGACATCACGCTGCGCGACGACGAACTCGCAATCGTCGAGAACTTCACCAAGGGGTGGGGCGCCGTCGTTCGCCTGACCGCCGCGTTTCTGGCCGGCCGCAGTGACATCGGCGATGCACTGGACGAGTTCACGCACACACCCCGCCCGATCGCCGACTTTCTCGTCGACGAGGTACTGACGTCCTTGCCCGAACATGTCACCTCGTTCATGTTGCGAACATCGGTAGTCGATTCTTTCTCCGCCCAACTGGCGGAAACTCTGACGGACTCGAACGCTCTATCCGAGATCGACTCGCTGATTCAGTTCAACTTCCCCGTGACCCGTACCGATTCCGCCGACCACACAACGTGGTTCAGCTATCACCCTCTCTTGCGCGAGCACCTTCGGGCAGAGTTCCGTCGCGTCGATCACGTCGAGAGAAACCGCGTACACCTGCGAGCAGCAAGCTGGTTCGAAAGCAATCACTTCGAACTCGAGGCGCTCGAACTCGAGGTGTCGATCGGAGACCCATGCCGCATTCTCGCGTTTCTCGAACGCTGCGGGCTGGGCCTCGTACTCGACGGGCACTGCGGGGACGTCGTGCGAGTCCTGGAATCGGTGTCGACGCAGGTTTCGGAATCCCCGATCACCCGACTGGTGCTGGCGGCGGCCGCCCTCCACTCCGGTGACGTGACCTCGGCGACCACGTGCCTCGATCTTCTCGAGGCAACTCATCCACCGATTGCAGAAGATCCATTGTTCCTGGCGATGAGCCTGGAAATCTCCTGCGTTACGGCGACTTCCGACAACGAGCCGCTGGCGGCACGTCTGGAGCGGCGCCAGAAAAGCACCCACTCCGACATCGAAGCCTACGCACACATGGAATTGGCGACGGCACACTTACTGCGACGTGAGTTCGACAGGGCGACTGTCGAATACACTCAAGCCGTCGCACTCGGGACAATACGGGGCAGGGCGCGATTCGTCTTGAAGTCGCTGACCGGACTGGGCTACGTAGCTTCTCTCAGCGGAGACATCGGGGCGATGAGGGCTCACTCCGTCTACGCTCTCGACTACGCGGTCGAACATCGCATCACGACGACTGCGGAGTACGAGTTGTCCGCGTCGGTGGCCGCCTTTGCCACATATCTCTGCGCTTCGAGCGAACTCCCGTACCGCATCCCGACAATCGGAAACTACCGGAGCACAGACGTTCTCGGCGCCAGCGCGCCGGTGTTCGGGTGGCACTCCGTCGTAACCTTCGGCCTTCACAGTCTCGACGACTCGACCGACCGACGCTCGACCGCCGCCGATGTCCGCGACGCGATGCTCAGCGCGATCGAATTACGTACCTTCGCGTTCGCGACCTTGGCTCTTCTACCACCCGTCGTCCACGCATGCCTTTCCGTCGGCGAGGTGGAATGGGCAGCGAGACTCGTGCGTGACGCAGCCGATCAATTCGGAGAAACGTCGGAGATACATCTCGCACGGGGTGCCGTCGCCTTCTCGTCCAACAAGTTCGCGGAAGCACTCGTCGAAGTTTCCGAAGCTCTCGGGTCCTCCGAAATCCCGTTGCTCGCACATCACGTCTACGCCTGGACACTCGAAGCCGGGATCCACGCTGCAACAGGTCACGAGCGCAAGTCGTTTCGCTCCCTCCACAAAGCGCTGCGCGCCGCGGAAGCCGGTAGCCTGCTACGCCCCTTCCTCGACTACGGCGCATCCCTGCGGCCGGTGTTCGACGAGTTCAGTGGACATTTCGGCGATCAGGAAGCATTTGCCGAACAGGTACGTAGCCGCATTCGCCCACAAGAATTGGTGAGTGCACCGATCCTCACGCCAGGCGAATACACCGTGCTCCGTGAACTGGCTTCCGGAGACACCACCGAGTCCATTGCCGACACGCTGTTCCTTTCCGTCAACACCATCAAGACGCATCTTCGCGGGATCTATCGCAAGTTGGAAGTGAGCAACCGACGCGACGCGCTCAAGGCTGCGCGACGCGGCGGACTCATCTGAGCAAGACTGCTTCCATGCCCCCGAAGCTGTATTCCGATACGCGCGATCGATTGACCGTGTGGGCGAGACGTACACCCAGTCGACGGTTGGCGACTGATGCAACCATCGGGGTCTTCGAAGTCGGGCTCGTGGACAGCGCCATGACTTTGGCGGCCCAGGCCTTTACGTCATTGCTCCCGGTCATGATTGCAGCGTCGACCTTGGAGAAGCTGAAGCCGTTGGCTGATGCCGCCAAAGACGACCTCGGCGTCCAACTCCCCGACACCGTATTGACCAGTACCTCTACCGCGGCAGCGTTCGGGATTGTCGGCTTGCTCATGCTGCTGATCAGTTCCACGTCCTACGCTCGCGCTCTCGGCCGGATGTACGGACGGATCTGGAGCGTGCCGACGGCGACACTCCGTCAGGCGTGGCGGTGGTTCGCGGTAGTGTGCGTCGTGGCTGCGTCGGTGGTCGGTGCGGCCCTGTGCCGTGAACTGAATGGTGTTCCGGGAGTAGGCAGAGTCCTGGAGTTCACAGCGGTCTACGTCGTGTGGGCACTCGTGTGGACAGCCGTGCCCATGCTGCTGACGGCCAATCGCATGACCACTCGAATGTGCGTCGGGTCAGGATTGCTCACCGCGACGGGCCTGACCGGACTGCACGTGGCCGGCACTCTTTTCCTCCCCCGAATGACAAAGACGTCGCAGGACGAGTTCGGTCTTCTGGGCGTGATGTTCACCGTCATCGGCTGGCTGTTCATCTTCTCGGCCATCGTGGTTGTCGCGTCGTCGATCGTCGGATCAGTGGCCAAAGATTCCGGTCCCCTGGGAATCTGGCTACGGACATCACGCTGAGGTGTTGTCTCGACCTGCAAGCGCTTGCGAGACGGTCGGATAGACGTCGACCTTCAGCGCGCCCTGGTCGGCACCGGACAGAACGTCGCGGAACTGCCCGATGTCGCGTGCCACTCGGAAGCTCACATTCCTGCGTGCCAACGAATCTCGAAGCTGAGCCAACATCTGCGCAGCGCTGACGTCGATGAACGGTGACGTCTCGGCGTCGAGAACGACCATGGTGGTGCCGGCGGTCACCAGACCGGTGATCTGATCACGCACGTGATCGGCATTGGCGAAGAACATCCCCGCTTCGACCCTGACCACTACGACGCCGTCGAGTGTCTTCAGATCAGGATGCCCACTGATGTCGACCCAGCGCGTGCCGTCCTTGACCAGAGCAGCCACGTGCGGTTTGGAGGCTCGACACAGGAGCAGCAACATCGAGACGGCGATTCCGATGATCAGACCGGGCAACGTGTCGAAGAGGAGAACCCCGAACATCGCCGCGATCGCCGCGGCGAAATCGGCCCGGGCAGCGTGCCCGTAGATACTGCCCAACCTCTTCGTCCACACCCGGTACAGCGCTGCGAGGGAGGAGAAATCGACCAGTTCGATCACTGCTGCGATGACCACAGCCGAGAGCGTCGCCTCTGGCAACTTCTCGAACAGGCCGGTGAGAAACAGCAGTGTCACCAGCGTCAGTGCCGCGACCACCAGTCCGCTGACCTGAGATTTGGCGCCCGCTCCTCCGTTGACAGCGGTCTTCGACAGGCTGCCGTTGACCACCATTCCCGAGCAGAGACCCGATCCGAGATTGGCCGCACCCAGTCCTGCCAGTTCACGATTGGCGTCGATGGTGTAGCCGGCCTTGGCCGCGTATGTCTTTGCAGCGCCAAGACCTTCGGCGAAACCGATGAGCAGAACGCCGACCGCCGGTCCGACCAGGTCGAGGTAGTCCTCGGCTCCCACACCGTTCGGCAGGCCCATCGACGGCAGGCCCGCGTCGATGTGTCCGACAATGTCGATGCCACGATCGTCGAGGCCGAACAACGCTACTGCGGTAATGCCCAGCAGCACGACGAGGAGCGAACCCGGTACGAGCGGAAGCCATCGCTTGACGCCCAGGACCATTGCCAGGCTGAGCAATCCGATGATCACGGTCGGTAGGTCGACCTCACCCAGTTCCTTCACCACTGTCCACGTCTGGACGAAGAAGTTTCCCTCCCCCTTGGCCACGCCCAGGAGTTTGGGTACTTGACCGATGATGATCGTGAGCGCCAGACCGACGATGAATCCCTTGAGAACCGGCTCGGAGATGAAGGACGCGATGAATCCGAGGCGCATGAATCCTGCGAGCAATCCAACGAGCCCGGTCACGATCGCCAATGCCGCCGACAGCGCGATGAATCGGCCGTCGTTTCCTGAAGCCAATGGCGCGATCATCGCCGCGGACAACGCTGCGGTCGCCGACATCGGCCCGACGATCAGATGGCGCGAACTGCCGGCTGCTGCATACAGAATCAATGACGGAACCGCAGCATAAAGCCCGACCACCGGCGGAACTCCGGCGATGGTGGCGTACGCGAGCGCTTCCGGAACAAGGACAGCCCACACCGTAAGGCCCGCAATGATGTCGGGGCGAAGCCAAGCGCGTTGATAGTCGGACAACGACCCGAAGACCCACCAGGTCCGCGTGTGCGGAGCACTCATAGTCCTTGCACCCCTTTACTGATCTGCATCGCCGCGATCAGGACGAGGAGCCCGACGTTCAGCAAGTGCGTGTTGGTGGCTATCCAGGTGCGGATCTTCAGCAGCGGTTCGGTTGCCTCGTCCTTCTTGATCAGCAGGAGGGCAACAGGTACCGCGACCGAGGTCACGGACACCAGCGAGAAGATCACGGCCGAGACGATCTGCGACGTCGGTGCCACGGTGCTGAGACGAAGGTTCATCGCTGCTGCGATGGCACACGACATGTCGATGGGGTTGAGAACGAACAGCGCGAAACCGAGCACACCGGATCGCATTGGTTGGAAGTGCTCAACCGATTGCAGCATCTTCGGCAGCTGAGGGGCCGCAGCCACAACGTCGCCAGGGGCAACTGCAGCCGCCATCGCCTGAACCCCGCGACGACTGCGTGAGTAGACGAACCAGGCACCCGCCAGCAGAGTTGCCCCGAGAACGAGATGGATGACGGGCACCCACAGCGGAGGGTGTGTGCGCTGATGAACCTGGAGTGCGGTCAAGATGACGTACGAACCGGCCAGCGCGACAACTATTCCGAGATACCACCCGATCAGGTACGCAATGCTGTTGATACGCGCTCGTTCGGAAAACAGTACGGCCACAACGGCGACAACCGCCAGCGGGCTCATGATGATCCCGAGCGCCAGCGGGATCTGTTGCAGTAGCAGCGATCCCATAACTACCTCCAGTTGTCAGAGACCGCCGATGCCCTTGCCGATGAGAACAACACCGATAACCAGGATCAACACACTCATCACCGTGGCGTTGTTGTCCTGCAACCACACCTTCAGCTTGGCCAGCGGACCACGCAGTCGCTCCGCGGCAACGAGGTAGCCGATCACGGGCACGCACACTGTGCAGGCCGCGATGATCGTGAAAACCAGAATGGCGACAACAACTTCTCCGGAGCCCAATGACGCGGATCCGATCGAGATTCCGGCCGCGATACACATCATCAGATTCTTCGGATTGATCGCAGCCAGAGCGAAGCCCAAGCCGAGGCCTTTGACAGCGGTCATGTCATCGATGGCGTGCATCCACTTCGGGGTTTCGTGCTCGCCTCCGCGTCCGCGCCATTGTTTGACTCCGAACGCAAGAAGCAATACACCCAACGCCAGCTTGATCCACGACACTGTCGCTGACGGATCACCTTCGGAGTCACCGAGCTTGCTGGACAGAAGCACGAAGATCACGGTGGCGACGACGATTCCCAGTATCCAGCCCAGCGCGAACCCGACGCTCGTGCTGCCGGCACGCTTGGACAACAACATCAAGATTGCCGCGATGATCGGGATCGGCGATACCGCAACGCCGACCGCGAGGGGTAACAGATCCCCGATGACAGATCCCATGCCGACCTCTTCTCTCTCCCGGTCGACACTAGGGGTGGCGACTCTACGGAGCCTCACACAAAAGGGATGAACGGACCCGCGACGACATTCACCCGTAGGGGATGACGCCCCGAGCGCGTACGGGAGTAAGACTGGATCCCACGGATGCGGAGTCCTGGATCGGGCAGCGACGCCGATTGCACTTGACGACATGCGATTTCGAGGCTCGGAGCGCTGCCTTCTCGAACCTCATGGCCCTACGAAATGGAGCGGATACTGATGAATGCTCCCACTCGGTATCAATTCCTCATCGACGGCGAAGTGTCGGACCGCGTCAAGGCCGCATTTCCCGAACTCAGTGTCGCCAGTGCGGCCGGCGGGTTCACCAGTTTGTACGGACCCGTCGCGGACCACACGGCTATGCGGAGCATCATGGCCCGTCTCGATTCCCTCGGCCTGACCGTCGCCGAAATGCGTCGACTCCCAGACTGATCCGAGCCACACCCTGTCGAATTGTCCCACGCACGAGCGATGGTCCCGACCGAGTCGACTCGGTCGGGACCAACTGCTCTCGGGTTGTTCGGTGCCTAGACTCTGTCCCTGTCCCAGGTCGCGACCGCCCAGATCACAACGACATCGAGCGCGATGACCAGGATCGACCACAGTGGGTAATACGGCATCCACAAGAAGTTGGCGATGATCGAGAGCGACGCAATGACGATTGCCGCCGCCCTGGCCCACACTGCACCGGTGAAGAGGCCGAGGGCCACCACGATCCCGATGATGCCCAAGATGATGTGGATCCAACCCCACGTCGTGATGTCGAACTTGTACGTGTAGTTGATACCCACGACAAACAGATTGTTGTCGGCAACGGCCGCGATGCCCTGAAGCAGAGCGACAATGCCTGCGGTGAGCAGCAAAATTGCTGCTGCAAACGTCGTACCTACCGCGAAACCCTGCCGGACAGGGTGATTCGCGGGTTCCCGCGGTGGAGCAGTCATCAGCGTTCCTTTCGACAGAATGCACTTCCCTTACTCAGTCTCGAGGGGCTGGAAGGCGAAAACATCACCCGTCGCGGATGAACCGCAGGTCACCGACCCGTACCCGCTTGCCGGGATCGCAAACCAATGTTGGCAGACTGGCACTGTGCAACACACCGTAGTCGTGATCACCGATATCTATGCTCCACCGGCGGTGATCTTCGATCTCGAACTCGACATGGACGAACACTCGGCCTCGCTCCGCGCAACAGATGAGGTGGCAGTCACGAGTACGGGTAGATCGACGCTGGGAGAGGGCGACGAGGTGTCGTTCACTGCTCGGCATCTCGGGTGGAGATTCTCGATGACAAGCCGGATCACGCAGTACAACCGTCCGTACTCGTTCACAGACGAGCAGGTCCGCGGCCCGTTTGCCGCAATGCGGCACGAGCACGTCTTCGACGTTCAGCCGGGTGGGTGGACGCGGATGCATGACCGCTTCACCGTTACGGCCCCTTTCGGGGTGCTCGGACACCTGGCACTGAGGTTGGCTGTCGGCCCGTATCTGCGACGCCTTCTCGAGCAACGCGCCGCGCACATCAAGGGCCGCGCAGAAGTCGGCACGCCTTTCATCGAGTGAACACCCGCTCTGACGCACCGCAGCGAGTGCTCACTCGACAAAACCTGTGTTCACTCAGCAGCAGTCGCACTCATCACCGCTCTCGGGCACAGCCACAACCGGGCAGCACGGATCACCCTTCCACGCGTTGATGCCTTCTTTCACCGCGATGACGGCGATGACCAGTGCAGCAATCGGGTCCGCCCACGACCAGCCGAGCACCGAGTTGAGCAGCAAACCGACCAGCAAGACCGCAGAAAGGTAGGTACAGAGGAGCGTCTGCTTCGAATCCGCGACCGCCGACAGCGAACCCAACTCCCGACCGGCTCGGCGTTGCGCATAGGACAGGGCCGGCATGATCGCCAAACTCACCGCAGCCAAGAGTATTCCGACGCTCGTGTGCTGAGCTTCCCCCAGACCGAACAGCGACCGAATCGCGTCGAACGAGACGTACGCAGCGAGCCCGAAGAACGAGAATGCGATCACTCGCAGTGCCGTCTTCTCACGGCTCGACGGATCCGGCGCCGAGAACTGCCAGGCAACAGCTGCCGCCGAGGACACTTCGATCACCGAATCGAGGCCGAAACCGAACAGTGCTGCGGACGACACTCGTGTGCCCTCCGCCAGCGCGATGATCGCTTCGACGACGTTGTAGCTGATCGTGATCGCCACGAAGATGCGAATTCTTCTCGACAAGAGCGCACGCCGGTCAGTCGAGAGCCCGACACCGTCAACGGGCGCAACCATCAGCAGCACCCCTCTGATTCGCTGTCCGGGCAGTACGACGGATCCACCGCGAGTACGACCCCGAGCAGGTCGTCGAGGGCCCGACCGATATGTACATCGGCGAGTTCGTATCTGGTCCGGCGCCCTTCCGGGACGGCCACCACCAAGCCGCAACCGCGCAGGCAAGCCAGATGGTTGGACAGCTTCTGCCTGGTCACAGCCAGTGTTTCAGCGAGGTCGGACGGATACCGCGGGGCGGTCTTCAGTTCGAGCAGTATCCGTGTCCGAGTCTCGTCGGACAGTGCATGCCCGAACCTCGCAAGCACCGCCACGTTGGTCACCACATCTACGCCCTCGATATCCATACGTGCGACAGTACATCGAAAACTGGATTCAGAAAACGATGAACTCCGATGGTTCAAGATCCCACCATCGGGTAACGCAAGCGTGAAGCCACCCAACCAGGCGAACACCGGGAGCCCACATCCGATGAACCGTACAAAAGTCGACGATCACGTAGCGATGGCCGAACTACCGACAACCGGAAGCATCTTCCAGGCCTCGTGGCCGGTGCGTACGGGTGACATCCACACCGACAAACAACTGCGCCTCGACGCGATCGCGCGCTACCTCCAAGACGCGGGCTTCGACAATCTCGTCGACCGCGGCGCCATGGATACACACCCGCTGTGGATGGTACGAAGAACGGTGATCGATGTACTCGAACCGATCGTCTGGCCGGATCGAGTTCACTTGCAGCGCTGGTGTTCAGGCCTGTCGAACAAGTGGTGTTCGATGCGAGTTCGCATCAGATCCGATGGCGGCGGGTTGATCGAAACCGAGGCGTTCTGGATCAACATCGACCCGAAGACGGGAATGCCGGCATCCATCAGTGAGAAGTTCACCGCTGCCCTGGCATCGACGGCCGTGGACCACCATCTTCACTGGCGCCGGTGGATCGACCCGACCCCGGACACGACGCCGTCAGCGGATACGCCGTTCCCGTTGCGCTCGAGCGATTTCGACCCCTTCGATCACGTGAACAACGCAATCTACTGGCAGCCCGTGGAAGATGCGCTGCCCGACAGATTACGAAGCGGGCCCTTTCGCGCGATCCTCGAGTACACCCAGCCCATCAAGAGAGGTGAGCAGGTGAGCGTGCGAACCGGCACGAACACGCTGCACATCGACGCAGGCGACGAGGCACGTGCGTCGGCGCGGTGGTTCGCCTTGTCTCCGAAGAGCAACGATCAGGGGTGAAGTTTTCCGAATCCCACGACGGCAGAGTCGGATTGCCAGTCCAGATCATGAACCCGCACCTTGCCGAACTCGTTGCCGCCAACCGTGATCGCAGAGTTGCCGTCCACTGCCACAACGATGTTGGTGTGCTGACCGACCCATCTCGAACTGTCGTAGATCACCACATCACCCACGTTCGGGGTGTACCCGCTGCCGTTCTCGGCGTACGCGCCGATCCCTTGGTAATACTCCTGCAAGGTGTACACCCCCGGGATGCGCCAACTTCCGGAGTTCGGGTTGGACAACGGTCGACCCGCTTCCCTCATGATCCAGCTGACAAAGTCGGCGCACCACTCTTCGTCGATGCCGTCGGAATAGAAGGTGCCCGGACGGTCCTGCTCATGCTCGGATTGCAGTAGCTCGAGCACCCGACCTTGATCAGACGTGAGCGCACTCGCGTCCACCGCCGGGAACTCAGCCGTGTCCCAGGGCAGGTACCGCGATGGTGCGATCGCGACGACCACCACCCCAACCACGATCACGACGCCGAGCACCCCGGCAATCCAGAGCACGATGCGGCGTCGTCGGTTCGATTCGGCAGGACTCACCCTTACGAGTGTGCCAGCCTGCCGCGGACCGAATCGCCAACCACCCCGATGACCTGGCAATTCTCACCAAATTCACACGAATGTGCCACCAAACTATTGCGGTGGCATCAAAGTGGTGCCATAGTGATGCCATGGACTTGACACCGTACGTAGACAACCTTCGCCACGAACTCGCGGTGGCGGCCGAAGCAGGCGGAGAAGACGCAAAGGCACTCGCCGATCGTTTGACCGCACCGCTGGAATCAGCAGTGCGACTCACCCTTCTCGACGCATTGTCTGCGGCAGCCGCCGAGATCACGCGTGACCTCGCCCCGGGTTCGGTGGACCTGCGCCTGCGGGGACGCGAACCCGAATTCGTGGTGGCACCAGCCATCAGTGAACCGGTTCCAGCCCCCGTCGAAGAGGACCCGACTCCGGCACCGCGCCCCGTCACGGAGTCCGACGACGCCTCGATGACTCGAATCAACCTGCGGCTGGGGCAAGACCTCAAAGACCGGATCGAGGCGGCGGCCCGGGAAGCCGGGATCTCCGTCAACGCGTGGCTGGTTCGCTCGGCTGCAACGGCTCTGGAAGGCGGCGCGAACAGAAGCACTCCGAGACAGCGCACGTCCCAAGGTTCCGAAAGCTTCAGCGGCTGGGTGCACTGACACCGGCTTCATCTTTCGCACCACCCTCTTTCATCAACCGAGACAACCTCATCGGGAGTATCACCATGCCTACATTCAGCACACCTGACCCCATCACCTTGAACTTCGACGTGGCAGTCGGACACATCCGGATCACGGCGAGCAGCCGCAACGACACTGTCGTGGAAGTGTTGCCCAGCAACTCGTCTCGCGAGGTCGACGTTCGAGTCGCCGAACAAACACGCGTCGAATTCGCAGGTGGCCGGCTGCAGATCAAGACTCCGAAACAGCGCGGCCTCGGCATCTTCGGGAAGACAGGATCTGTGGACATCTCCGTTCAGCTTCCCTCCGGCTCGGAACTCGAAGGCACTGCCGCAGTTGCCAGCCTCCGTAGCGAAGGCACTCTCGGACGATCACGGGTGAAGGTTTCCGCGGGCGATTGCACACTGGAAACCACCGGGCCGCTCAACATCAGCACCGGGGCCGGCGCGATCATCGTCGAGCACGTGGCCGGTGACATCGACACGAGCACCGGGTCCGGAAGCATCCGCATCGGCCGCGTCGACGGCAACGCGGAGGTCAAGAACTCCAACGGCGACATCAACATCGGCACGATCACCGGCGCACTGAAGGCGAAGACCGCCAACGGCAGTGTCGCCGTCGAGCACGCCGAATCCGACGCGAGCGCCGCAACCGCCAACGGCGACATCCGTTTCGAGACCATCGAGAGTGGAGTCGTATCCGCCAAGACGGCCGCCGGGCGAATCCATATCGGCGTTCGATCCGGAACCGCCGCACGATTCGACGCTCATACGTCCTTCGGCCGCGTCGACAACCAGATGAATGCCACGCACGGTCCGGCTTCCACTGAACGCCGGGTAGACGTCCGGGCACAAACCAGTTACGGCGACATCGTCATTCGACGTTCGGAGCCCCGAGAAGAATCCAACAAGAAGATCTAGCGAAAGGAACGCTGATGTCCCGTAAACCAGCCATCACCGCGACGGGCCTGAAGAAGGCCTACGACGACAAGACGGTACTGGACGGAATCGACATCTCCGTCGACCGCGGAACCGTCTTTGCACTCCTCGGCCCCAACGGCGCCGGCAAGACCACCATCGTGGAAATCCTCTCGACCCTCGTTCCCGCAGACGGCGGCGACATCCGCATCGCCGGGTACAACCCTTCCGACGATCCTGACGCGGTGCGTTCGCGTATCGGTGTCACCGGACAGTTCTCGGCGGTAGACGACTACCTGTCCGGCAAGGAAAACCTTCTCCTCATGGCCGATCTTCACCACCTCGGCAAGGACGAACGCCGCACTCGCACTGACGAACTCCTGGAGAAGTTCGATCTGATCGACTCCGCGGACAAGCTGGCGTCGACCTACTCGGGCGGCATGCGTCGACGGCTCGACCTGGCAATGACGTTGATCGGGCGGCCGGAGATCATCTTCCTGGACGAACCCACCACCGGTCTCGACCCCCGGAGTCGACGCACCATGTGGCAGATCATCCGGGAGTTGGTCGAGGGCGGTGTCACCATCTTCCTCACGACCCAGTACCTCGAGGAAGCTGATCAACTGGCCGACCACATCGCCGTCCTCGATCAGGGACGGATTGTCGCCCAAGGTACGGCAGCGGAACTCAAACGGCACATTCCCGGCGGCCACATTCGTCTTCACTTCTTCGACCGCGATCAGCTCGATTCTGCTGCAGCTGTTTTCGACGAATCATCACGTGACGATGCCGCCTATGTCCTCCAGGTCCCCAGCGACGGGGGTGTCCGCTCGCTGCGCTCTCTTCTCGACCAACTCGACGCTCACTCGATCGACGTCAAGGAACTCTCCGTGCACACACCCGACCTGGACGACGTGTTCCTGACTCTGACCGCCACCGAAAGGACCGACGCGCGATGACCACCATGACGCTTGCCTATCAGGACTCGAAAACCATGCTGCGTCGCAGTATTCGACACATCCTTCGATATCCGTCGATGACGGTGATGCTCGTCGGAATGCCAGTCGTTTTCCTACTGCTGTTCGTCTACGTGCTCGGCGGAACGCTCGGGAACGGCCTCGGCCCCGGCGGTGGCGGTCGAGCCGAGTACGTCAATTACGTTGCACCGGCGATCATTCTGATGACCGTGGCATCAGCGGCACAAGGTACTGCCATCTCCGTCGCAACGGATATGACCGCCGGGATCATTGCACGATTCCGAACGATGGCGATCACGCGCACGTCCGTCCTGACCGGTCACGTTCTCGGCAGCCTCCTTCAGACGATCGTGAGCCTCGTTGTCGTCATCGCCGTAGCGATAGCCGTCGGCTTCCGGCCCACTGCAGGCTTCGTGGAGTGGGCCGCGACGTTTGCACTCCTCGTCCTGGTCTCCATCGCCATGATCTGATTGTCGGTCGCCTTCGGCCTCGTCAGCAAGAGTGTCGAGACGGCCAGCAACCTTCCAATGGTGTTGATCCTCTTGCCGTTCCTGGGAAGCGGCTTTGTCCCCACCGACTCGATGCCGACCGTGTTGCGATGGTTTGCCGAGTATCAGCCGTTCACTCCGATCATCGAGACTCTTCGAGGACTTCTTCTCGGCGAAGCTATCGGGAACAACGCGATACTCGCGATCGGATGGTGCGTCGCAATCACCTTCCTCTCCTACCTCTGGGCGCGGAGTTTGTTCAACCGACGCCCGGTGCGCTGACCTCGAAACACACGTTCTTCGAGAACGGGTACGGTGTCGCTGTCGTCGAGTTCCGAGGCGATGGCGACGTCGTGTGGAAACCCCATGGCGATCAACTCACGTCCTGAGGCACAGTCCCGCAGGCGGTCCTCGTACGAATCCGCCACCGCCGCCCACGCATCCGCCGCCATCCGAGCCTCGGGCGATACGTGGCCGTCCCAACCAGCAGCGGTCAGCGCCGTGACAACCGCACCGGCACCCCACAGATCCTCCACCGCCGGGCGCAACTCTCCACCGGGCCACTTCTCCCCGGATGCGACTATCGCAACCCGCGATCCCGGACCATGTTCGTGCACAATCCAATCCGCGACGGCATAAGCGTTCCTCAAGGAAGCGCCGACACACACCGCAACCTGAGATGCCAACGCAAACGCGATAGTCGACCCGTTCGGCGACGGCAGCACCAGCCGACTCGGCACCTCGGCTTCGCGAATCATCTTGGGAGACAGACTAATCTGACCCTCCGCGGCTACGCTCCGCCTCACCGCCAGGACCGCATCGGCATCACGCGCGTAATCGAACGCGCGCTCGTCGTTCCAGGAAAAGGGAAGTACGTCGATTCCCGCGTCGGCGGCAACGCTCAGCGTCGTCGTGAACGAGAGAACGTCTACCACCACTGCCACATCGACGCCGGCAGCAATCGCTTCGGCGCCGCGCAACCCCCAGTCGAATCGAAGTCCGTAATCGAGTTGGCGATGCTCCGGATTCATCGCACCAGCATCTCAGAAACGAATCAGCTTGTCCGGCACGCGCAAGTCATCGTGCTCGTACAGTGCTCGCACGGCAACGGGATCGTCGGCGGCGCACACCGCGGCGACATCGTCCAACAGTAGGTCGTAGTCGGCGCCGGTCTTTCCGTCGTAGGCGTCCGTCATACGACCCCACTCGTCCCACGGCAGAGTTTCGATCTTGTTCATCGCAGCGAGATCCTTCACAGCGTTGCCGCGGATCTCGGCCGGCCCCCAGTTCTCGGTGCCGTACACCCCGAACTGGGACCCGTCGATCTCGCCGCGTCGATACGCCAACCACGCCTCACCACCACTGAGGAATTCTCCCGACTGCAGATCATGGGCGTGAGGAAGGACGTTCTGTCCGAGGATCTCGGAATCGATGCGGATCCACCGCTTGCCCGCGTCGTCCCAGTACTCGGTGATCCAGTGGTCCACGCCCTGTCCCGGTTGAAAGTACGTGGCAAAACCACAACGGACCCGGGCGGCAAAACCGCGGTAGCGCAGAAACGCACAACTCGAAACTGCAAAGTGCCGACAGGTTCCGACGACCCGATTGTCGGGTTCACGGGCGGAGGTCACCGGTGCCGGATCGAGCGCAAGCAGGCGTTGGAGCAGAACGCTTGCCGGCCGGATCTGGTTTTCGTCGAATCGGTCGGCAGGCAGATTCAGCGACTGAGCATCGGTGGGTTGGACCACCAGGTACGGCACTACCCGGCATATTTTCACGGGGTCGGTGGAGAGCGACTCGAGGGCGAGCGGGTCCACTCCATCGATGCGGGTGAACGGTCCTGCTGATGTGTAGTCGAGAACCGCCGTCATGGGCGGAGGTTAACAAACACTGCCGACACAGCAACTCCACTATGGTTAGGGTCCCATAACCATGAAACCCGAGGTTGCCGTGAACCCTATGTTGAGCCGCCGTGCCATGCTGTCCGTCACTTTCGCAACAGCAGCCGGTTTCGCCCTTGCTGCCTGTGGCGACAGCGCGAAGGACGAATCCACTCCCGGCACCGAAGGTGCTCATGCCGAGGCCAACGCCTTCCCGGTGACGATCGACCACAAGTTCGGCTCCACCACCATCGAGCAGGCACCCAGCCGCATCGCAGCGGTCGGTATCGGCGACGCGGACGTTTTGCTTTCCCTCGGGCTGACGCCCGTCCTGGTCCCGGTGTGGAAGGGATCGACCGACGACGGAATCGGCGTCTGGGCCGACTCTGCAGTCCAGGGCGCCGAGCCGACGCCATTGGCCAACGCCACCACCGATTTCGACATCGAAACGATCGTGGCTGCAGCGCCTGACTTGATCATCGCCGTCAACAACGCGATCGACGAGGATCTGTACAAGCAGCTCAGCGCCATCGCGCCGACGGTGCTGCACGCCGCCGATCAGACGGATTGGGTTCTGCCCTGGCAGGAAGTCACGACCCGTATCGGCACCGCTGTGGGCGTTCCCGCGCAGGCAAAGCAGGAGGTTCAGGAAGTCGAAGACCTCATCGTTCGCACCCGCGCGGAGAACCCCCAGTTCGAAGGCAAGACAGCAGCTCTCGTCATTCGCTGGAGCGATGGAAATCTTCGAGCGTTCAGCCCCGAGGCTGCGCGCGCTCAGCTGCTCACGCAACTGGGATTCACGGCTCCTGCCGCACTGAAGGATCGGTTCGCGGGCAAGCTGAACTACGAGATCTCCGCCGAGAACTACGACCTCCTCGAGTGCGACTACCTGCTCTTCGACAACTACGAGAAGGCTCGCGCCGAGATGGAGTCGCAGCCGGCGTTCACCAATCTGAACGTGGTCGAGACCGGAGGCCTGATCAGCTTGGACCCCATCGTCAGTGACGCGGTGTCCATGCCGAACCCGCTCACCATTCCGTTTGTGCTGGAAGATTTCGTCGCAAAGATCAATCAGACGATCGCGGGTCGATAACTTTCGTTCGGCCTGACCACACCCACAACACCACAGCCGACACGGCCACGCAGAGCGCAACGATCACCCATGGTGACGCCGGCGCTGCGTGGCCGTTGTCGACGAGGTCGTACACGAATCCGACTCCCACGGTTCCCAGGAGCGCGAGCAGACCGCCGATCGTGTTGAGCATGCCGAAGTGCGCTCCGAGGTTGCTTTCACGACCGAGGATCGCGATGGTGTCTCGCATCGGCGGCACCATCAACATCTGTCCCAGGTGCAGCAGCCCGATCCACACCGCCAGACCGACTATCTGCGTCGACGCCGAAGCTGCGGAGTCGACGCCGGTGACCAGCGGAACCAGGAACGACACCGAAATGAGCACAAGCCCGAAGGTGATCGCGCGCCGATGCCCGATGCGGTGGGCAACCGCGACCGTCGGTCCCTGCCCGACGATCACCAACACCGCCGCGCCCACGTAGAACCATCCCAGCGCCGACTGCGAACCGATTCCGCGCTCGAGCTGTTCCGGAAGCATCAGGTACAGCTGGCTGTACGCAACCAGCTGAAAACTGCAGAGCGTCGCGAAGAGCAGAAAGTTGTTGTTGGTCAGGACACTTCGCCAGACGTCGCGCAGCGTATAGGTCGACACCGGGCCGTCGTGGGCATCGCCCGGTCGGGGGAACCAGATGAAGAACCCGACCCACATGATCGCGAAGAGCAACGCGGCGCTCGACGCCGTCCACGAGAACGGAAACATCAGGAGAGCAGCTCCCAGCGCCGGACCGATCACGGTTCCCAGGCGGCTGCACATCTGTTCCACTGCAAACAAATCGGTACGACGCATAACTCCGGCGGACTCGAGTTCGCGTCCGTACTCCGCGTTGGCCGACTCCACTGCGGGCGCGAAGAGCGCGGCAGCAAAGCCGACCAGGAGCACGCCGACGATCACGGCGCTCATGCTTTCTGCCAGACCGAGCATCAGAAAACCGACTACACGAACGGCTATGCCCAGCAGGATGATCGGACGCTTGCCGAACCTGTCGGCGAGGCTTCCACCGATGAAGAACATGCCCTGCTGACTGAACATCCGCAATCCGAGGACGAGGCCGACAATCCAGGCCGCAAATCCGAGGTCCTCCGAAAGGTGCACCGCCAGAAAGGGGACAACCAGATAGAACCCGATGTTGAACAGCACCATCGAGAGGAGGAGCAGCTTCACCACCGGCGGCAGGACACGAACCTTCGCGAAGGTCTTGTTACCGGGGAAACGCTCACTGAGTACCACGATCAGAAGACTATTGCCCGCACGGCGTTCTGTGGAAATCTGCCATTTTACAATTGGTTAACTGTCCGTTTAGGTAGCGATGGTAATCATCTTCCGGGGGTTCGAGCACACGACAACGAGAGCCGGGATTTGATGAATGGATTGACGCGCCGCCAGATGGTCAAGGCGATGGCGGTAGCCGCGGGCACAGTCACCGCGAGCGCATTTACATTGGGTGCCAATACCTCCGTCGCGGGGGCGAGCCCCGCGCAGGAGATCAAAGTGCTCTCCCTCAACACCTGGCACGGCGGAACCAAGATCAACGGTGGCCTGCAGCTGATCGCCGACATGATCATCTCGACACAGGCGTCGATAGTTCTCCTGTCGGAAGCCGGCACTGCGACAACTGCATTGGCCGACATGCTGACCAAATCAGGAACCACCTTCTACGGAGCAGCGTCCTCCGACGTGGGGATTCTCTCCAAGTTTCCGATCGAGGAAACAGCCGACCTGAACTCGATGATCAAGGCAGTCGTGACGGTCGACGGCAAACAAATCGCTGCTTACTCGGCACATCTGGCCTACACGTCCTACGCGACGTATCTACCGCGCGGATACGGCGCGGGTGTTCCCAAGCCCGGAGAGTTCTCCGAGTTCGGTTGGAACAAGATGCCGTCCGGTCCGGTCACGGACCCCGAGACGGTTCAGCGTGTGAACATCAATTCGGGACGACCCAAGGCAATTTCGACGTTCGTCGACGATGCGGCAAAAGAACGGGCCAAGGGCAGATCCGTCATCCTCGGTGGCGATTTCAACGAACCGTCGGCCCTGGATTGGACCGACAGCACGCGAAATCTGTTCGACCACAACGGTGTAGTCGTTCCTTGGGAATCCACCCGCCTGCTCGACCAAGCCGGATTCGTCGACGCTTACCGCAGTAAGTACCCGAACCCGGCCACACACCCGGGCTTCACCTGGCCGTCCGACAATCCCGACGTCGACACCTCACAGCTCACCTGGGCACCCGAGGCAGACGAACGCGATCGGATCGACTACATCTTCGCCGACCGCGCTTCCGACCTGAAGCTGGGATCCGTCGGGATCATCGGCCCGCGAAAGACGATCGTGCACAACAAAAGAGTGCAGGAGAACTCCCAGGACAACTTCATCGCTTCACCGACGCCGTGGCCGACCGATCACAAGGCCGTTCTTGCGACGTATCGTTTTGCCAGCTTCGGCGGCGGATCATCGACCGGTTCGTGGAGCGGTTCCTGACAGGGCATCTCGTAGCCACTCGATCATCATCGGCGTCAACTCGGGCAGCTTGGTCACTGCGCAGTGCCCCGCATCCGGGATGACGTGTACCTGCGTGTTCGGGCGCTCCTCGAAGAGAGTGGTGTCGGAGAGCGGGATGTGAACGTCGTCGGCCCCGTTGACCACAAGCATCGGGGTCCGGCCGTCGTCGGCGGTCATCAAGACACTGCGATCGAAAGCACGCAGACCCTGTACCAGCGCCTCTTTGGTTGCCGGTGCATCGAAACCCAGTGCGTTTCCGACGATGTCACCCATGCCGTAGACCAGGCGCTCCGCGTTCGCGGTCTCGAACGCGCCCTTGACCGGGGCGCCGATGTTGATCACCGCATCGACGGCGCCGGTCAACCCCGACCGCACGGCGAAGTTGCCACCGAAGGAGACTCCCAGGTGTGCCACCTGGCCATTGCCGAGGGCGCGAGCCGTCGCCACCAGTCCGTCGATCACCTCGTCACCGAAAGCGTCGAGAGGAACCGGTGATTCACCAGTTCCCGGCTGGTCGAAGGCAACAACAGTCACTCCGGCGTTCTTCGCGAACGCACTGACCAACGGATGCATGTCCATCTTCCAGCCGTCGACGCCGCCGCTGAGCAACAGGGCGGGCGCATCCTCGTACCTTCCGTCCACGGAGAGAATGTGTACCGGTAGCTCGATCTCGCCGTTTCGGTAGGGCAGGGACAGGATTCGACGCTCGAACTCGAGCCCGAATCCCGGTGCTGCCTTGACGTATTCGTCCACCTGATTCTGCAGGGCCCGGCGCCGCGAATCGTTGGCCAGGACGGGGAACTTGGCGATTCCGTAAATCATCGCCGCGAGTGAATGATTGCCGTCGGCGGAGTACTTTGCTGCCAACGCCGACCACTCGTACGACCAACCACCCGGCGCGTCGGCCCAGGTCGAGTGGATGGACGCGCGCAGTTCCTCGAGATCCGAGACGGGGAGCCCGAAGCTCAGAAACTGTCCTGTGCGCTCTTCGAAGAGGCCTCGGTGATCGACAGGAAATTCGTATGACATGGGAAAACACCCCTCAATTCATCTCTAATGCAACGATCAGTTGCATTAGCTCAGTGAACCACGTGCCTCCAGCTAACACAACACCTTGTTGCGATAAGGTTGGCTCATGACTTCGACACCACAACGGCCCGGAGGGCGTAGTGCCAGGGTGCGCGAGGCCGTCCTGGCAGCCACGGCGGCCGAATTGTCCGAACGCGGATTCGCGGCGATGACTATCGAGGACATAGCCGCCCGCTCCGGAGTCCACAAGACCACGATCTACCGGCGGTGGAGCACGCTGTCCCAGTTGGTGGCCGACGCGGCGGTTGAGGTATCGGCAACCACCGTCCCCATCCCGGATACCGGTTCCATCGAATCCGACCTGCGCGAGATGGCCAGATCGATAGTCGCACTGGTGACCAGCGAGTCGGGCGGCGCGTTGGTGGCTGCGCTGTTCTCCGATGCGGTCCGCACGCCCGAGGTCGCGAGACTCAAGCGCGAGTTCTATTCCGCACGTTACGAACTGGCAGACATCGTCGTCCGCCGAGCAGTCGAGCGCGGGGAGATCTCCGAGAAGGTCTCGGCCGCTGATCTTCTGGCGGCCGTCGCCGCACCCATCTACTATCGCCTGCTGGTCGCCGATCTACCCGTCGACCAGTCGGTTGCCGATCGTGCTGCTGCCGGCGCGCTGGCTGCGGCCCGTGCCGGGGCACTCGATCAGGCCGAATGAGCCAGTGAATTCAGCGCTTCCACGATTGCCTCGTTGAATCCGCTGCCGCCATGCCCGGCGTCGTCGAGTACCACCAACTCACTACCCGGCCAACGCCGGTGGATCGCCCAGGCAGTGTCGAGTGGCCCGGAAATGTCATACCGTCCGTGCACGAGAATCGCGGGAATCTCAGCGAGGCGGTCCATTCCGTCCAATATCTGATTCGGCGCCAGGAAGCAGTCGTTACCCCAGTAATGCGTAACCAGCCTGGTCATCACCCGGCGGAAGTCCGGATTCTGGTATCGAACACTCGGAGTCCACCCCGGCATCAGCGACACGTGCACGTCTTCCCAACGGCACCACTGCAACGCGGCATTCTCGCGCACAACAGGATCCGGATCGGCAAGCAGTCGCGCGTACGCCGCGGGGAGGTTTCCGTCACGCTCGTCCACCGGCAACGGCGCCACGAACTCTTCCCATTCACGCGGAAATACCCGGCCCATGGCACGGGTGATCCACTCGATTTCGACCCTCGTCCCGCCGGTGATCGCGCCCAGGGCCATCGCTTGTACCCGCGCGGGAAACGCCTGCGCGTACACCAGACCCAAACTCACGCCCCAGGAAAGTCCCGTCACGATCCATCGCTCGATACCGAGATGCTCACGAAGACGCTCGATGTCTTCCACAATGTGCGCCGTGGTGTTCACGGTCAGATCGACGTCCGGACTGCTCGCTAGCGGAAGACTGCGCCCACAGCCTCGCTGATCGAACAGAACTGCGCGAAAGACTTCGGGATCGAAGAAACGCCTGGCGCCGACAGTGCATCCCGAACCAGGACCGCCGTGGAGGTAGAGAACCGGAATGCCCGCCGGATTGCCGACTGTCTCCCAGTAGAGACTCTGACCGTCCGCCACTTCCAACAGCCCCGACTCGTACGGCTCGACGGGCGGGTACAGGACAGCAGTCATAGGCGGTGATTCTTCCATCAAGCTGCCTACTCGAGTAGGCAGCACGCGGCCGAGCAATGGCCTAGCGTGGACAGGACACCACTGCGACGGGAGTACACCAGATGCGTGATGGGTTCAGGTTGCCGGGATACGGCGGCGCCGCAGTCTTCCTTCGCAGTCATGCGGTTCCCGCCACTGTCTTCGAATCCGACGTACCCACACTCGTTTTCGACGTCGGGCTGCTCAGCCCCGATCGGTTCAATCAATACCTCAGCCGGCACACGGACGAGGGGTTTGTCGAACGGCTGGCGGCGTTCTTCTTTCACGCGGCTGCAGACTTCCATCCCGAGAATTCGCTCCCGTCGTTCACCGACGAACGACTCGGGCTGATGATCTCGGTCTGTTCCAGCACCGATCGAGAGGTGGAACTCGACTTCTCACTGGCCGAGGATCCCGAATCGGAGGACACCGAACGCGACGAGATGACTTTCGAGACAAGCCGAGTCGTCCTCGCGACCTCGGCGCAGACGGTTTCTCGATTGACCGGTGGAGTAACCACCCACTTCGACGGGGAGTTGTAGAGACATGGGTTTTCTCTTCGAGGTACTCGATTTTCCCGACGGCAGTCGGATGACCGATCTGTGGAACAACACATGGGCTGAGCCGGCAATGGGCGAGGAGATTGCCTCCGGTCACTTCATTCATCTGGGCGACGATCAGCACGTCGACGTGGAGACCGATTTTCTCAGTAGCCACCTACCGTTCAACGTGGCAGGCTTCGGCGGAGTCTTTCCCGACGGCAAACCCTGGATGTTCGTCATGCAGAAGGCGCCGGCCGATCTCGCGACCAGGCTTCGCGGCGAGGACGATCCACACTCACTTTTGCGCGGATCACTCGACCGCGCCATGTCTTTCAACCCTGATGCACTGGTAGCCGAGGAATTGTCCTGGAGGCACGCCGATCTGGTGAAGGTGTACGAGGAAGAGGGGATCCCTGCGGTATCCGTTGCCGGTTGGTCGGCTGCAGATCTCCTGCGTGGCCTCTTGGCACAGTGTTGCAACGTCGAACTTGCCACCGTCGTCGCCGGATACCCAGAGTGCGCCTATCCCGAATCGGCGCATGCGTGCGAAGCGGACGTGTTCTCAGACGTGTTCGCCGGTTGGGTCAGCGGACTGCGGTGATGTGACGGAGGAGACTCCACCCTCCTGATATTTCGGAGTAGACTCATTTATGAGCGTGATCCGAAATGGAACGGGGTGAGCGGGATGACGAAGCCGGACCAAGAACTGGGCCGTCGAGAACGCAACAAACTCGAGAAGCAGACACGCATCTTCGACGCCGCTGCCGAACTGTTCGCAGAAAAGGGCTACAGCGCAGTCACAACTCAAGAAATTGCCGACCGCGCCGATGTAGCCGGCGGCACACTCTTTCGTTACGCCGCAAGCAAAGCCGAGTTACTTCTCATGGTGTACAACGCGGAATACCGCAAGCAGATCGAGCTGGGAGAAGAGCGTGAAGCCAAGTCGACCGGCACAGAAGATCGTGTGCTCGAGCTGGTTTCACCCCTGCTGATCGCAAGTCGCCGAAACGACGAGAACACCGGCATCTACCAACGCGAAGTGCTGTTCGGTGAGCCCAGCGAATGTTTCCGGGCCGAAGGCCTCGAACTCTCGCAGCGCCTGCAAACGCGGATTGCGCAAATCTTGCACGAGGCACACCCCCACCACACCACCCGAACCACCACTGCAGCGCGAACGATTTCCAACGTGCTGCACTTCGAAATAGCCCGCGCGGCATTGGACCGAATCACGGCAGACGAACTCACGAACATCGTTGCCGCACAGGTCCGATTGACGCTTGCCGGACTACCCACCGAATAGGATTGAGGATCGAAAATGACTGAACTGAAGCAGATCACCGTTCTGGGTACCGGAGTTCTCGGCTCACAGATCGCCTATCAGACCGCCTACCACGGCTTCGACGTCGTCGCGTACGACATCAACGCCGAGGTCATCGAAAAGGCCAAGGCTCGGTTCGACTCGTTGGCCGCGGCCTACAAGGCCGAGAACGTCGAGGGCGCCAAGGAAGGCAAGGCTGACGAAGCGCTGCAACGTATTACGTACTCGTACGATCTAGGCGAAGCCGTCGCCAAGGCCGACCTGGTCATCGAGGCAATTCCCGAGGACATCGCCATCAAGCGCGACACCTACGAGAAGCTTGCCACGGTTGCTCCTGAGCACACGGTGTTCGCTACCAACTCCTCGACGCTGCTGCCGAGCGATCTCAAGGAGTTCACCGGCCGCCCCGAGAAGTTCCTCGCACTGCACTTCGCAAATCACGTGTGGGTCAACAACACTGCCGAGGTCATGGGCACCGAGTCCACCGACCCCGCCGTGTACCGCGAGGTCGTCGAGTTCGCGAAGAACATCGGCATGGTGCCGATCGAACTCAAGAAGGAGAAGGCGGGCTACGTACTCAACTCGCTCCTGGTCCCGCTCCTCAACGCGGCCTCCGACCTGCTGATCGACGGCATCGCCGATCCCGACATGGTCGACAAGACGTGGCGTATCGGCACCGGAGCCCCGTTCGGCCCCTTCCAGATCATGGACGTCGTCGGGTTGACCACCGTCTACAACATCTCCTCCCAGGGCGGCGAGAAGCAGCGCGAATTCGCCGACTACATCAAGAAGAACTACATCGATGAAGGCAAGCTCGGCGTCGCTGTCGGCGAGGGCTTCTACAACTACAAGGGCTGACCGACTTACCGGCTCACCGCGCGGTGGTTACGACGTGAATTCACGTGGTAGCCACCGCGCGGACGTCTGTTGTCAGTAAGTCCGAAACCACCCTGAGCGATTGTGACGCAAGCTTCTTCACGTGCGAACCCATCATCAGGAGAGATCCCCACATGCGTCGTTCCGCCATCTCGGCACTCACAACACTGGCACTGCTCGGCGCCGGAACATTGGTCAGCACTCCCGCTGTCGCCGCTCCCCTCGCGTGTGGCGGAATCTCCACCGGTTCGTTCTCAGGCTCCGCCGGCGGATCGGAGTACCTGTGCGCCAAGGAAGGTGATCTCCTGGACGTGCGCATCGGCGACGTTCACGCGACACAACCGTCCCTCGGCTACGACGAGGTGTACTACAAGCTCGGGCGATACACGCTCGGAAAAGACACGATCAACAAGAAGTTCGACGACTGGTGTGAGGCGAACGGCCAGATCCAGGCCGCGACCGCTACTGCGGCGTCGACACTGAAGGACCCGTCGTCCTTCACCTGCCAGCTCCCGGTGGGTCAGGAAACCGCGGAGAGCATCGCGCCCATGAAGACCGTGGTCGTCGGTCCCCGCGGCGATCTCTATCTGACCGACGGTCACCACACCCTCACGTCCTTCATCGAGACGGCCGACGGCGGTCCCGACCTTCACGTGCGACTGCGGGTTCTCGGCAACCTCAGCGGCTTGAGTGAAGGTGCCTTCTGGACCGAGATGGAGAAGAACAAGTGGGTCTGGTCGCGTGACGTCGACGGAAACCAGGTACCGGTCCAGGCTCTGCCGAAGAGCGTCGGCCTGGCCAACTTCGCCGACGACAAGTACCGCAGCTTGATGTACTTCTCCCGCGACATCGGATTCGCCGCGGGCACGATTCCGTTCCAGGAGTTCTACTGGGGCGCCTGGGTCCGCGACACCGCGCCCGTCGACCTCACCAACTGGAATCGCGATGATCTCTCCAGCTACCTGGGCACCGTGAAGTCGGTGACCAAAGCACAGACAGCGTTGACGGGCGATGCCGTCGTCGACAGCGGATTCACTGCCACCGATCTTGGCGTCCTGTCGGCCTGGAACGACGGCAAAGCCGAGTCCAAGGGCGAGTTCGCAAAGCTGTCCAAGCCGTACACAGACGACAAGCCGGGCAAGATCGCCTACGCACTTGCCTACAAAGCAACCCTCTGACCTGCTCAGATCCAAGTCACACCAAGCAGACTTGACTAAGGTAAGCCTCTACTCAGTAGTCTGAACCCATTCGGGTGCCGCTTCATCGAAGCAGCGACGCCCTGCCCTGACGGAATACATGCCGTCGTATCTGCCCGGTCGAACAATCTCCGGGCAACCAGGACAGGGAGAAGGTTGCTGCAGTGAGCACGTCCATCGTCGGTTTGTACGACCCCGCAGATGACAAGAGCAGTTGCGGGGTCGGGTTCATCACGCGCAAGGACGGCGTGCAGACCCACGATGTCCTGATCAAGGGGCGAGAAGCACTCTGCTCGGTACCGCACCGCGGCGGTATGTCTTCCGAGGGCGTCGGCGACGGCGGCGGTGTCTCGGTGGACCTCTCCCTCCGGTTCTTCCGCAAGGTCACCGGGCGCTCAGATCTCCGCGCCGGCCGCTTCTGCGTCGGCAACTTCTTCCTTCCGGACAACGATGCTCAGCATGCTCGTGCAGCCGCTCTGGTGGAACGCGAACTTCTGGACCGAGGCTTCACCACCCTCGCTGTGCGCAACGTGCCGGTCGACGACTCGGCGATTCGGCCGGCAGCCATCGCGCATCAGCTTCCGATCAGGCAGTGGATTTTCGAGGTCCCCACTCCGCGTCCCGAGCCTGCGGTTGTCGATCGCCTCGTGCACGAAGCTCTGCTCGCCATCGAAGCCATCGCGTACAACACCCCTGCACTACGCGGGTTGTACCCACTCTCGCTCAGCGCGCGAACTCAGGTTCTCAAGGGTCGCTTGAACTCCGACGAAGTGATCCCGTACTTCCGCGACCTGGTCGACCCCGATCACGCCGTGCACACGATGTACTTCCATACGCGGTTCTCGACCAACACGGACCCGCATCCCACGATGGCGCAGCCGTTCCGGTTCATGGCTCACAACGGAGAACTGAACACGGACAAGAAGAATCGGCTCTCCGAAGCTGCTGTCGCCAGTGCAAAACGACGTGCGATCGTCCGTCCGCCCGGCCAGTCCGACAGTTGCCGACTCGATCAGACCCTGGAAGCACGCGTCATCGAGGACAGTGTCGACCTGGTGACGGCTGTGGTCTCGATGATGCCGCCTGCCTGGGAAAACGACACCACCCTCTCCCCCGCAGTGCGTGCGATGTTCGAGTACTTCTCGCTGTACGAGGAGAAGAACGACGGACCGGCAGCGCTGGTGTTCGGCGACGGCACCATCATCGGTGCGCGCCTGGATCGCCTCGGTCTGCGTCCACTACGCACGATCGAGACACACGACTACGTGTGCGCATTCTCCGAAGCCGGACAGATCGCGTTCGCACCCGAGACGGTGATTCACCGTGGCCGCGTCGAGGCCGGCGGAATGTTGTACTTCGATCATCGCGATCGCCATACCTACACTGCCCGCGAAGCTCTGGAAAAGATTGCCGCTCAGCGCGACTACCAGTCGTTGCTGGAGCAATCGCGAATCCTGATCGAAGACATTCCCGCCGTGCCAGCGGAGAAAGTCAGCTCCCCGACCCGTTACAACGGCACCTTCGAGGTTCATCAGCGCTACATGGCGTACTCCCTGGATCAGGAAAGTTTCAAATTCCTGATGGATCCGATGCTCACGCACGGAGCCGAAAAGGTCTCCGCCATGGGTTACGGCAACGCCATCAACGCATTCAGCGACCGCGAAGGCGGTGTGGCACGTTACTTTTCGCAGCGATTCGCCCAGGTAACCAACCCTCCCCTCGACAGCATCCGTGAAGCGGACGGTATGACCCTCCGGGTCGCATTGGGTGCGAAGATGTCCCCCGGACAGGGCAAGCAGATCGTCATCGCCTCGCCGATCCTCGGGCACCTGGACATGCTCAAGATCCGCGAACAGAACCACACTCCGCACCGCCGCTTCGAAATGCTCTACCCCGCCGAGGGTGACGCGCAGGCAATGGTCGACGCGATGACCGCGCTCGGCGATGCTGTTGTAGCCTTCGCGGCCGAACAGGGCGGAATCGCAGTCCTGACCGACCGCCACGTATCTCACGAGCGCGCAACACTTCCCGCGATCATGGTCGTCGGAGCATTGAACCAACGCCTCATCGACGCGGGCCTGCGATTGCGCGTCTCTCTCATCGTCGAGAGCGGCCAGATCGAGTCCTCACACCACGTTGCGGCCGCACTCGGTTTCGGCGCTTCCGCCGTCTACCCGCTGTCCGTTCAGTTGCGAGCCGAGGAGAAGTTCGCCGCTGACCCGGATGCCGCGTTCCGACGCTTCGCGAAGGCCGCCGAGAAGTCCCTGATGAAGACGATGGGACGCGTCGGTCTGTGCACCGTCGAAAGCTACATCGGCGGAGAATTTTTCGAACCCAACTTCCTCGATACGTCCGACCCTGTTCTGCGCCAGTGGTTCCCCAACATGAAGTCACCGGTGGGTGGCGTCGGTTTCGACACCGTCGCGGTGACCTCGAAGCAGTGGCACGAGCGTGCGAGCGCAGTCGGGGGCGAGAAGGATCTGCCACTGCTCGGCCTGTTCAAGGAGCGTGCAGACGGCGCAGGGCATTCGTTCGGTACCACCGCGGTCCGTAAGTACGTCGAACTCACCGAAGAGAAGATCGCGTTCGACAGTCCCTCCGGAACAGAACAATTCGAGGCTCTACGTCTACTGCCGCTCGGACGGCTCGACGACGCCTTCCGCCTCGACGCCGGGGCATACCGGGCGACGAGCTTCGACCGGTTGACCACCGAGCAGATCGACGACTTCGACATCACCGCCGGGTACCGGGACTTTTCCACTGTCATGGCTGCGGAACGATCGCGTCGTCCAGCCGCGTTGCGCGATGTCATCTCCGTGCCCGGTGATGTCACATTTGCGGTGACGACAGCCGAGTTCACCGACCAGATCAGCCGATTCTCTGTGCGCGGCAACACAACGATCGTGATGCGCGGAGTCCAGTGTGAATCCGCCGCAGACGACCGGTACACACTTCGCCTGGACGGTCCATTGACCGACGACACCGCTCGGGTGGTAGCACTCGGCGATGCTCTTTCCGTCGCCTTTGCCGACGACGTCACCATCGAGGCCACCGACCCGGATCTGGTGCTGAATGCAACCGGTATTGCGGCAGAGTTCCTGTCCAAGCTGAGGGTCGCACCGGCAGGTGTACCTCTCTCCGAGGTACAGAGTGCAAGCGACATCACCCCGAAGTTGGCGTCGGGTGCCATGAGCCATGGCGCACTGAACGCTCCGGCGCACGAAGCCGTCGCGCACGGCACGAACATGGTCGGTGCGATGTCCAACAGCGGCGAAGGCGGCGAACACCTTTCGCGCCACGACACGATTCGTGCATCGCGCATCAAGCAGTTTGCATCCGGACGCTTCGGAATCTGGGCGGGCTACCTCGCCGATCCGATGCTCGAAGAGATCGAGATCAAACTCGGCCAAGGCGCAAAACCCGGTGAGGGCGGGCAGCTTCCGGCCGCCAAGGTCACCGTCGACATCGCTGCCGCCCGCGGCGGAACGCCCGGCGTCGAACTGGTTTCGCCGCCGCCTCACCACGACACGTACTCCATCGAGGACCTCGCTCAGCTCATCCACGACTGCAAGGCAGCTCGCATTCGGGTGATCGTGAAGTTGGTGTCCTCGGAAGGAATCGGCACCATCGCCGTCGGTGTCGCCAAGGCCGGCGCCGACGTCATCAACGTCGCCGGAAACACCGGTGGCACCGGCGCCGCTTCGGTGACCAGCCTCAAATACGCGGGTCGTGCGGCCGAGGTCGGTATCGCGGAGGTCCATCAAGCTCTGTGTGCCAACGGCCTTCGCCAGAAAGTCGTTCTGCGATGCTCGGGCGCGCATCAGACCGGCAGCGACATCATCACTTCCGCCCTACTCGGCGCAGACAGCTTCGAGTTCGGTACGTCGGCGCTGATGATGATGGGCTGCGTCATGGCCAAGAACTGCAACATCAAGTGCCCCGCCGGTCTGACCACCAACCCGGAACTGTTCGACGGCGATCCCCGCGCGATGGCGCAGTACCTTCTCAACATCGCTCACGAAACTCGGGAACTGCTCGCGAATCTGGGAATGCGGTCCCTTCAGGAAGCGCGGGGTCGAACGGATCTCCTGCATCTGCTCGATCACCCGTCTATTGTCGGCAATCTGAAGCTGGACGCGATGTTCGAGTCCGCCCCGGACATCACCATCGACAATCCTGTGTACCTCGAACGTGAGTACGCGCTCGACGAGAAGATCATGGACGAGGTTCGTACGGTGTTCTTCAACCGTGGCGAGGCCTCGGTCGCCGTGTCCGGACCTGAATTCGCCGAAGGTGCACTGCACCTGGGTAACCGGAACAAGAGCGTCGGTGGTCAGTTGGCGATCGACCTCGAACGTGAACTCAACTACGGAGCGGCCGGCCTTCTAGCTCCGGGAGTACTGACCGACGAGCGTGGGCGACGCTACCTGGCGCCGGGCAGCGTGCGCGTCCTGACGACCGGATCTGCGGGCCTGTCGTTCGGCGCATTCTGCAACGACGGCATGCACCTGGAACACACCGGGACATGTAACGACGGCGTAGGAAAGAGCATGAGCGGCGGCGTGATTGCCGTGCGCAGCCCAGGCGGCGGCTCCAGTGACGCCGGTGGAAACGTGTTGATCGGCAACTTCGCACTCTTCGGCGCCACCGGTGGACGAGTGTTCGTCGAAGGTGAAGCAGGCGATCGCTTCGCAGTTCGCAACTCCGGCGCCAGTGCTGTCGTCGAAGGTGTCGGAGACTTCGCCGGCGAGTACATGACCAACGGTGCTGTCGTGAATCTCGGCGAGTTCGGCAAGGGTGTCGGCAACGGCATGAGTGGTGGCTTCTTCTACCAGTACGACCCTCGTGGCGAACTGGCACTGCGAGCAAGTACCGATTCCGTACTGCTGGGTTCGATCACCGCTGCGACCGACCCTCTTGCCGCCGTCCACAACCACGCAGTACAACTCCTGCTCGAACTGCATGTGGAAGCAACGGGATCCGCGCTCGGCACCCGACTGCTCGAGAACTGGGAAGTCGAACAGCACTCGTTCGTCTACGCCATGCCCAAGGCACTGATGCTCTACCAGGACAGTGATGCAATCCTGGCTGCGAAGTCGCACAAAGAGCTCCTCGAAGAATTGGCGTCCGCCATCGCAGCACGTCAGGTCCGCACCTTCAAACTCGCAGTGCGCGACGGGCGCCCCGCACTGAACGGAGCAGTCCCTGCCTACGGCGAGACCGATACGGCGACGATGTATGCGCTGCTCAGTGAGTACACCGTGCTTCACTTCGCGCAACAACTCGCCACCGCCCGCACGCCGGGTGCGTCCGGACCCGACGATCCAGCAGTGCAGAAAGCGGCCCGAAACCTGGTGCTGACCGAGGACTTCGCCCTCGTCCAGCACTTGGTCAAGTACTCGAAAGAGATTCTGGCCGACTACGACGACGAACAGTTGGCTGCGCTGATTGCAGCCAAGCGGGTCGACGACTACAAGCAGGCGCTGAGCCTACGCAACGTGTTGGCCATGGACAGCCCGGCGACGTACGGGTGGATTCTGTTTCAAGACAACAAGAATCGGGACAAGCTCGGATCACTGCCGAACTTCGACGAACTGTTCGCTTCGCGCACGATCCCCGACCTGGTGTCCTGACCTCCTCCCCCGAACGTAGGTGAGCTTCAAAATGGAAATCCCGTACATCCCCGAATACGCACCGTTCAACGGCGACCAACGCGCGTGGCTTTCCGGATTCCTGGCCGGTCTACACTCACGAACTTTCATGCCCGGTCAAACCGGTGCTGCAACAGCGACAGTGGAGAGAACTGCCGGCGCAGCAGTGCACATCCTCTACGGAAGCCAGACCGGCAACGCGGAGTCCGTGGCCGAAGACGCGGCCGCAGCTGCTCGTGCCCACGGTCTCGAACCACTTGTCGCGAGTCTGGACACCGTGGATATCAATGCACTTTCCGCCATGCGCCGGGTGCTCGTCATCACCTCCACCTACGGCGAGGGCGAGATGCCCGACAACGCGCAGCTGTTCTGGGATGCAGTCGAATCCGAGAGCGCACCCAGATTGGACGGTCTCTACTTCGGCGTGCTCGCGCTCGGCGACACCAGCTACGACGGCTACTGCCAGTCGGGCAAGAACATCGACGCCCGCTTCGAAGCGCTCGGCGGGACCCGGGTTGTCGACCGCACCGATTGCGACGTCGACTACGAGGATCCGGCGGCCGAGTGGATCGTTCGGGCCGTCGCTGCGGTGGCCGGTGTCGACGGTGATGCGGGGGCCGCTGCCTCGCCGGTTGCGCCCGCTCAGACGAAGACCAAGTCCCAGTGGACTCGCAAGAACCCCTATCCTGCAACCGTCCTCGCCAACCGGCTGTTGTCCGGCGAGGACTCAGCCAAGGAAGTCCGCCACTTCACCTTTGCGCTCGGCGAGGACGGTCTGGACTACGAGGCCGGAGATGGATTGGGCATCCGCCCGATCAACGACCCCGCCCTCGTCGAGGCGATCATCCATCAGCTCGGTGTCAGCGGCGATTACGTGGTTACCGCGAAAGACGGCTCGTCCGCACCGTTGGACCAGGTGTTGACCAGCGACTACGAGATCTCCATTCCCTCGCGCGATTTGATCGAAGACATCGCCCGACGCAGCGGCGACGCCGAACTGCAGCACATTCTCGACACGGAAGATCGGGAAGCGCTCGATGCGTGGCTGTGGGGCAAGGACGTTCTCGATCTCCTCCAGTTGGACAACAGCATTCGCCTGAATCCCGAGGATCTGCTTACACTTCTTCGTCCGCTGCAACATCGGGTCTATTCGATCTCCTCCAGCCCGCTGGCCCACGACGGCACCGTCCATCTGACGGTAGCGAGTGTGCGCTACCGCTCGGGCGAGCGGGACCGCGGCGGCGTCTGCTCGACGTACCTGGCGGACCGCGTCGGCGAGGGAGATCGGGTCGGAGTTTTTGTCTCCAAGAACAATTCGTTCCGCCTACCTGCCGATGACACTACTCCCGTCGTGATGATCGGACCCGGCACCGGTATCGCACCCTTCCGCGCTTTCCTGCACGAGCGTCGCGCGCGCAACGCGTCGGGGCAGAATTGGCTCTTCTTCGGCGATCAGCATCAGTCGAGCGACTTCATCTACGAGGACGAGTTGAACGGGCTGACCCGTGACGGTGTCCTGACTCGCCTCGATCTGGCCTTCTCGCGCGATCAGTCCGAGAAGATCTACGTCCAGACTCGTATGCGCGAGCAGGGCCGAGACTTGTTCGACTGGCTCGAAAACGGTGCGCACGTGTACGTCTGCGGCGACGCCACTCGGATGGCAAAGGACGTCGACGACGCATTGCACGACGTGGTCGCGGAGCACGGCGGATTGGATGCGGACGCCGCCGAGGATTACGTCAACAACCTCAAACGATCGAAGCGGTACCTAAGGGATGTCTACTGAGATGTGCCCGCACCGTGGCGAATGTCGTTGCGCAGCTTTGGCACGCATGTCGGACCTGGACGCACTGCTTGCGCGTCCGGGGTTCCGTGGTGGACTGATCGACACCGCACCTGACGTAGTCGGCGAAATGTTGCCGCTCTTGGACGACACCGTAGCAATCACCGTCGCAGGCCCGGTGGCTGTCAACGACTCGGGCAAGTACTCCGTTCCGACAGTTCCCGGAGATCCGTTGGTCTGCACGCCCGGGCTCGTCTCTCTGCGTTTGAACGTTGCCTCCCTCGGCTCGGTGGTGACCACGGAAGCAGAGCAGCACATACCGCCGACGCTCCGCATTTTCGACATCCACGGATCAAGTTCACACACCACGTATTTGACCCCGGCCTCGGATCGTCTCGCCTTCGAAGCGATGCGAACTGCGCCGAGCACTGCGAGGGAAACAAGCCCTCCCATCCAGACGTCGAATACGCCCGCATTCTGGGCCGAAGCCGATCAGCTGACACAGCTCGACTTCATCCTCGCGGACGGCGGCAGCGAACGTCGTAGCGGCCTGGTCGCTCTGGGCGCCCTCGGTTACCGGCGAGTCGATCCTCACCTCGTGGCTGCCGGGATGGAGCACCTGTCCTACCACCAACTTCCCGTCACGACCGTCGTCGCCGGGAACGGATGCCTGCAGATCCACCGTGGTGACCTCGACGCCGCAGCCATGTTCGGGGGGACGCTGACTTTGGCGTCCGACACCTGCCGGACGATGATCGACCTGAATGGTGTCTCGGAGTGCTGGCTGACTCGCACCCACGGCGTTCACGGCCTGACCAGCTCGATCGAGATGTACGACTTCCGCCGCAAATGCGTGGCAGTCTTCACCCAAACGGGTCCAACCGAACCCGCAGTCATGGGCGTGTGGGAAGACGTCATGAGTTCCATCTCGGCCGCATCCTGACACCGACAGATGCTGTGCGAGTGTAAGAAATCGGCGTACGGCGATAACCACATGGAGCCATCGACCCCTAACCTTAGGTCTCGGTCATTTGTCGTGCCTGCACCCTGAAGCTGATTCAAGGAGTTATCCATGCCCCGCCCTCTCGTCGAACCGTCGCTGGTCCCGGCCTTGCGCCCGGCGCTGCCTGCATTGGCTGCCGGGGTCGTCGCGGCCGCAGCGTCGGGGGTCGCGATGCTCGGGGCGCTCTGGTGCGTCGTGCAACTCATCGGTGAACCGTCGATGAGCTGGGCCGGGTGGGCATGTGCGCTATGGCCCGTGGGCGTCGCGCTCGCTGCCACATCGTCGTGGCTCTCGCACCACGCGGAATCGCTTTTCGAGGCAAGGGTTCGCCGCCAACTCGCAGCTCATCTCGTTCGACTGCCCGCAAGCACACTGTCCCGCTACAGCGGAGACGCACTGCGGAGGCTCGTTTCGGACGACATCTCGGCGCTGCACCATATGACTGCGCACCTACCGGCAGAGTTCGCCACACTCATCGTGGTCCCCGCGGTCACGATCGCGGCGTTAGTTGCCTCAGCCGGCCCCGTGGCGCTTCTCGCTCTGGCTCCCGGCATCGTGGCAGCTCTGTTCTACCTGGTCGTGATCCCCCGAATGGCCGCTCGGCACAGCGCTGAAAGCGCAGATGTCATGGGCGACATCGTGACTGCCGTGGACGACTATGCCCGCGGCATCCGCGTCTGCCGGATCTACGGCGCGCAGACCGGCGCTGCCGCCGACTATGCAGAATCGACAGCACGGTTCACCCGGGGAATGCAGGAGCGCGTTCGACTCGTGGCTACCCCTGCGGCCGTCGCCGTTGCCCTCATGCAGGCGACGGCGACGTTCGCGATCGCCTATGCCGTCGGATTTCACTGGGATGCAACGACGTTGGCCGCCACCATTCTCTTCAGCCTCGCAATCGTGACACCGGCCCTGCGACTCGGGCACGGCCTCGACTACGTCGCGGCTGGACGCTCTGCTGCGGTCCGGCTCGCCACTGCCCTGAACGAACCCACTCTCCCTGCCGGTGAAGCACTCACCGTTCCGGCGGCGAGTCCCTCCGACCACCTGGAGATCGTCGACCTGACTGTCACGATCACGGACCGCAGAGTCGTCGACGGCGTCACGCATGCATTCCGCCCAGCCGCGATCACTGCGATCACGGGACCGAGTGGAGCGGGCAAGTCGACGCTCCTGAAAGCATTGGCCGGCTTCGAGATCCCGGAACTGGGTACCGTCCGCTACGCAGGTCGTAGCATCACCGCGATCGACGAGAACCTGCGGCCACCGTCCGTTCTGCTCACACCCCAGGGCGCAGACGTGTTACCTGCCACGGTGCGCGAGAACATCGCGCTGGCCGCCCCCGATGCAACGGACGCGGAATACACCGCCGCACTACGCCGGGCACAGATCGACGTCAGCCTCGATGCCGACGCCACTTCACTCTCCGGAGGAGAACGTCAGCGCGTCGGGCTTGCTCGGGTGTTCCTCTCGCCCGCAGCAGTACTGCTGCTCGACGAGCCGACCAGTGCACTCGACGATCGCACGGCCGCCGAACTGCTGAAGGAATTGCGACACCTCGCACATGACGAAGGAAAGACGATTGTGATCGTCACCCACGACCCCGCTCTTGCAGACGATGCCGACGATCGACTCGACCTCGGCGGTCGAAACGTGAACGACGCTGCCTCGCACAGTGCAGCCCTGACTGGAGCCGAATAATGAACAGCGCCAATGTAGCCCGACGACGCTTGATCACCATCGGACTCGGTTGGGTGTCCGTCGCTGTCCTCGAGGCGATCGCGTACACCACCCTCGCGCTCTCGATCGCTGATCACCGGTCGCCGGTTCTCGTCCTGGCCACGGCCACCATCGCTCTATTCGTGACCGTCCTGGTCTCGCGGGGCGGTTACTTCACCGGGGCTCGACTCGTCGGCGATCTCTACGACGCTCTCGGCGATGCCTTCGCCCGTGCGAAACTGTCCTGGTTCACCGACGACAACCGGGCACTGCTCGCCACCGTCGCCGGGCGCGGGATCCCGTCGCTGATGAGTGTTCCCGCGCACCAACTTCAGACCTTCCTGGTTGCACCGCTGATCCCGCTGCTCCTGCTTCCTGGGATCGCGGTCGTCGCGGGGCCAGGTGTCATGCTGCTCGTCGGTGGACTGCTCGCCGTGTCGCTCGCCGCTCAGACGCTGGCCCAGCGTGCGCTCAGCCGAGCGGACGAGCGCCGACACGAAGCCGAGCTCGCAGCAACTCAGTCGACACTCGAACTCACCGATCATCTCGAATTACTGCGTACGGCAGCCGGTCCCACACGTTCCATCGAACGAATCGAGCGAAGCTGGCGGAATCAGGAAGCCGCGCTTGCACGGACAAATCTCGCCGCGGCACCAGCGACATTCATCTCGGCGATCGCCACCATTGTGCCGTTGGCAGGTGCAGTGATTTTCCTCGCTGCCACCGGATTCGACGATCCCGCAGCCGCTCTCGCGCTTGTCATCCTCACCGCCCGCGCCGCTGCGCCGCTCGACGAACTCGCCCTGGCCGGAATCGGAGTCAACGAGCTGCGCGCAACGGTTCGCGACTACCGCACAGCGACTTCGGCTCCCGCACTGGCCGAGCCCGCACCCCGGGACGCCGCGCGCCCTGTTGGAACTGACATCGAGGTCGCCGGGGTAGACCACGCTCCGGTTCTGCGCGGCATCACCGCGAAGATCCCCGCGGGTGAGCGAGTTCTCGTCGCAGGACGCTCGGGTACGGGGAAAAGCACACTTCTCGGGCTGCTAATGCGCTTCGACGATCCTGACCAAGGCAGCGTCACTCTGGGCGGAGTTTCATTGCGCGACTTGCCCTACGACGCTCTGGCGGCACATATCGGCTACGTGCCGCAGGACCCACTCGTGTTCTCGGGCACCCTCGGGGAGAACATCGGACTTGGAAGACCGGGCGCTACCGAAACCGAGATCGAGGACGCCGCAAGGCGCGCTGCCCTCGGCGCCGTTCTCGACCGCTCGACGCTCGGCATTCATCAGGACATCGGACACCAGGGTGCCGCTCTCTCCGGTGGCGAACGTCAGCGGGTGGCGATCGCTCGCGCCTTCCTCAAAGACGCTCCCGTCCTGGTTCTCGACGAAGCCACCTCGGCCCTCGACGAGGCCACCGAGCGCCGTATCGCCGGCGCCGTGCGGGAACTGGCGGCCACCGTCTTCGTCGTCACCCACCGCGACCCCGCCATCTGGGAGCCCACCCGCACGATCACCCTCTGACATCGCATGCCCTAGTGCTCGCGTTGCAGTCCCTCAACTTCGGCAGGTGTCCGACGGATAACCCTTGCCGGCGATCCAGCAGCAACGACGTGATCAGGAATGTCATGCAAGACCACACTTCCCGCGCCGATCACGGCGTTGTGACCGATCGAAACTCCTGCACCGACAGTGACTGAGGCGCCGAGCCACGTGTTCTCACCGATGACGATCGGAGCAGCCCGCTCCCATCCCTCGCGGCGCCGTCGATGATCATCGACAGGGTGCAACGCTGTCATCAGCTGGGCTCCAGGCCCGATCCTCACGTCCGCGCCGATCGTGATCAGCGCATCATCCATGAAGAACCCGTTCGCGTTGACGAATGCGTTGGCTCCGAGCCGAATGTTGTGTCCGTAGCTGCATTGGAACCGCGGCACCACCAAAGCTCCGTCACCTACCTCACCAAAAAGGCTGGCGAGAGCCCGTGAGCGGACAGCGTCGTCGTCCGCCGCAGCCCCATTGAACGAGTCGAGTCGACGCCAACACTCCAGCCGCCGCTGCCTCAGCTCGTCATCATCGAGATACCACTCACCACGAGCAAGACGATCCGCCTGTTCTCCCACACTCGGATCGTCGCACACCGCGCCACGGCACCCCTGTTGGGCGCGTTGCACCCGACAAAGCGCTACAACAGAAGGTCTTCCATGCCGCCCAATTTCTCGAGCTCAGCTCAGCCGCTCGATGATGGTGACGTTCGCGGTCCCGCCACCCTCACACATGGTTTGGAGTCCGTACCGTCCATCAATGCGGTCCAACTCGTGCAACATCGTGGCGAACAACTTGGTGCCAGTGGCCCCAAGAGGGTGGCCCAATGCGATTCCACCACCGTTGGGATTGACCCGGGAGGGATCTGCACCCGTCTCGATCAACCAGCTCAGAACTACCGAAGCGAATGCCTCGTTCATTTCTACGGTATCCATCTGGCCGATCGCCATGCCGGATTTCGCCAGTGCATACTTCGTCGCGGGTATCGGCGCCGAGAGCTGCAGCATCGGATCGTCGCCGCGCACGCTCATATGATGAATGCGCGCACGTGGCTTCAATCCATGAACCTCGAGCGCCTTCTCGGAGACAATCAGGGCCGCTGATGCGCCGTCACAGATCTGCGAAGCCACAGCAGCCGTCAGCAACGAGCCATCCCTCAATGCGGGCAGTGCAGCCATCTGCTCCATGGATGTCTCTCGTGGGCATTCGTCAACGACGCATTGGCCCAATGACACTGTCTCACGCTCGAATCGGCCGTCTGTGATGGCAGCACGGGCACGCTGATGCGATTGCAGTGCCCACTCCTCCATGTCTTCACGGCTGATACCCCATTTCTTGGCAATCAGGTCGGCGCCGACGAACTGTGAGATTTCGGCCTCGCCGAATCGTGCTGCCCACCCCCGGGACTTGCTGAAGGGCGTGTCGAATCCGTACTCGTTGCCGGCACGCATCGCCGCCGAGATAGGAATCGAGGACATGTTCTGCACACCGCCGACAAGCACCACATCTTGGGTCCCGGCCATGACCGCTTGCGCTGCGAAGTGGACGGCTTGCTGTGAAGATCCGCATTGTCTGTCGACTGTCGTTCCTGGGATGTCCAACGGTAGGCCTGCTGAAAGCCAGGCAGTGCGGGCAATGTTGCCCGATTGCGGCCCGATAGCGTCGACACAACCGAAGATCACATCGTCGACGGCCATCGGGTCCAGTCGAGTGCGGTCGAGAATCGATGTGATCACGTGGGCCCCCATGTCCGCTGGGTGCTCTCCTGCGAGCGAGCCGTGCCGTTTACCCACCGGAGTGCGGAGCGCATCGACGACATAAGCCTGAGGTGCAACCATACGAACTCCTTCGAAATCGAACTTTGTCGGGCTTTCGATGTCGCACACACTCTAGCGATCAAGCATTTGTTTGGTAGATGAAACGTGATTTCGAGACCCGCAGCCACCACCACAGGATTGGTCTCCGCACTTCTATCCAACGAAATCCACTGCTGTCGCAATCATTCGACAGTTAGAGGCTCGACCCCCAAACGCGGCTTGGCTGCCCACGCCGCAGACCCCTCACGCCAGCGTGAAACCGCGAAAGATGCGAGAACAGCTGCGGGAGTGCATCTTCGAGCGGAACGAGCGCATCATCCATATCCATTGCCTTCCCTGAGAAATCGTTCAGCCCGCCTTGCGAACAACACCAGCTTTGTCGAGCTACACCGCAAGCCGGCTGGCCGATGGCTGGAAAGTTAGTACTTTCGGTGGAGCCCAGCATGATTGGGCTATTCACCGCCCAATACAGACTTCGTATACCGATACGCGTTGCAGGACAACGATTCTACAAACGGTCACGCACTCAGCGATTCACGAACCGCCGCTGGCTCGAAAACTGGATCCCCTTGCGGTAATTGCGCTCCGGGTAGAGCATGGGCACCACACCGTCTTCGATTACCGGAGGTTACCGTGACGAATCTCGTACGCCGATTATCTGCCTGCGTATCCATAGTGGCCGTTTCGGTTCTCGCGCCCGCAGCCGTTGCCTCCGCTGCGGTCACCGTTCCGTTCCAAATCAACCCGGCGCCGTTCGGGAACCCAAACGGCAGCTTCGACGCACCCCCTGTCCACTGTGTGGCGGTAGTCGGCGAACAACCTGGCACGGTGACGATCACCGGCGCCAAAGACGAGCGGTGGGGTTGCATGCTTTCGACGGAAGTGCGCTGGATGAACCTCTCGACAGGAGCCTCCGGCTCCGGTCGGCTTTCTGGCGACAACCAAGGAACCCCGGGAGAGGCAACCCTGCAGACTGGAGCCGGGCAAGTTGCCGTCGCCATATTGCCTGCCGCCGGACCTGTCACCCCGGGTTTCGCAACCTTCTTCGTCCCATAGGCAACCCTCAAACCCGGGACACCTGCTGTACGAACGACCTGTCGCCACACAATCGTGTGGCGACGGGTGAGGGCTTTCCGTTCTCCAGTTGTACGCCTACAGCTTCGCGCTGATGAGCGGCACGATATGTTCAGCCGCCCACATCGTTCCGATCGGGCCACCGCTCGTGATTGCCCACAGAACGTCGCCACCGTCGGCGGTGCGAGGAGGCAGAGCGACCCAACGACCGGAGGACACCGCTCCCAGCGCTTGGAAGAGCTTCCCGCCGGTCAGCTTGTCGAAATCCTCCTCGCTGCCGGCGGCACTGCGGCCGATCAGCAGGAAGTCCGCATCGATGTTCTCGAGAAGTTCCTCGCCGACAGTGCTTTGGGTGACGAACTCCTGTGCACGCGGGTTCTCGGCAAAACCGAGCTCGCCCAAGAAAGTTGCCGGAGCCGAATCGGGCGCTGAAAGGTACTGCAGCCCATTGCCGGTTCCGTAGAAGATCGCCCAGGTTGCGGTCAGGCCAGTGAGTTCAGGGTTCTCCTGACGCACCTTCGCAAAATACCGATCATGGTCCGCCACGATCTTTTCGGCTGCCTTCGAGAGGTCGAGTGTCTCGCCGAGTACGCGGATCGATTCCTTCCACGGCACGAGCATCCGCGACTTCGTGTCGGGGCTCGTCACCACCGGTGCGATGGAGGACAAACGTTCGTAGTAATCGCCCATCGACAAACCACCCAGGCCGTCGGCCCAGCCGACGGCGACGATGAGGTCAGGTTCGCTCGCGGCGATCGCTTCGACGGGAAGTGTGCCGCCCATCGCGAACTCGAAGGTGTCGAGATCCTCTGCGCCGTAAGGCAGCAAGTACGACTGGGAAGCCGACTCCTTGACCATCGACGAGGAGAGAACGGGTTTGACGCCGAGCGCGAGGAGCATTTCCGTGTCGACGGCATTGGGGACGATTGCGGCAACCCGCTCCGGGCGCTTCTCGAGAATACTTGTACCATATGGCGATTCCAGGGTCAGCGGGTAAGTAGTCGTTCCTTCCGCAGCGGGAAGGGCGTTCCCCTCCGAACCGGGAGTGGACGCCGTTTTCGAGTTTTCGGCCGAGGCCGAGCACCCGGACACAAGGAGCGCTGCGGCGAGCGCGGCCCCGATCAGTCCGATGATCCGTGATCGTCTGGTGCGCAGGACTGTCATTTCTGCCTTTCGGTGTTATCGAGCGCTTCGGTCTTACCGAGCGATGGAGCCGGGTCAGGAATCTGTGCGCACTGTGTCGCTGCGTTTCCAGTAGCCGGTGAAATCGATGTCGGTCTTCGCAATTCCTCGATCACGAATCAAATGACGCCGAAGCGAGCGAATCGTCGCCTGTTCGCCTGCAAGCCAAGCGAATACGCGTCCGTCAGGCCATTCGACTGCACTGACCGCGTCGAGCAACAAAGAAGTAGTGCCGGGCTCCGCCCCCTCGCGTGGCAACCACGTGACACTCACCCCGGGCAACTCGCGCACCGATTGAATGTGAGCCGAGTCCGCAATTTCGACGAACACATGCCCCCTGGCATCGGCAGGCAATTCCTCGAGCAGACGTGCGATCGCAGGTAGCGCCGTCTCGTCACCGACGACGAGCAGATACTCGCAATCTTCCGGGAGTCCCTGCGATACAGAGGGACCCGCGATGTGCATTCGGTCGCCCGGGCCGGCGTCGCGCGCCCAGGTGGTAGCAACTCCACCGCCGTGAACGACGAAATCGACGTCAAGTTCCCTTGTTCGCGGATCGTAACGGCGCACGGTGTACGCGCGGGCAAGTGGACGGCGTCCCGCTGCGAAAGTCACAGTGCCGTCGACTATCACCGGCAAGACCGGATCGGTTTCGCCAGGATAGGCGAACAACAATCGGAGGTCGTCGTCGAAGCCGGTGCTGACGAAGGCGGGCTCGGCAAAGCCGTCGGGGTTTGTGAAGGTGTCGAGCTGCGCTCCGGTGAGCGTCACTCTCCGCATGCCCGGCGTCACGTCTGTCACCCGACGTACCTCGAGTTCACGCAAGGTGACTGAGTACGCTGTTGTCGGACGGGTGTTTCGGGGCACGGAAAGACTCCTCGGAAGCGCACAGACGGGGGGTTCGACCCACGCTCGATCACGGCGGAAGGGCCATTGAATAAAGCTAGCCTCCCCTAATCGGTTACGGTTATCCGTGCGTGCCGACTTCTTACACTCATCGGTGGCTGCGTGAGAAAGCATCTGAATCGGGAGGGCATACGTGGGACCACGGTTGGTGTTCTCCGCGGGCGAAGTCCCCGAGATCCCCGCGTCCCGACTCTCCTCGATCGCGAATGCACGTGAGCCACTGCTCTTCTGGGTACACACCGGACACGCGGAACTACAGATCGGCGACCGCACCCGCAGCGTGACCGCTGGGGCGGCAACCTGGGTGCCCGCGGGAATCGCCTACAGCATCCGAGTCGACCCGGGAGCGGTCGCGTTTCCCATTCCGATGCCCGCTGCCGACCTGCCGCCCACGTTGAACCGGATCATCGATTTCGAGATCCCGGCAGCCTGGCAGGACTGGCTCGTCCACCAGTTCGCGCACAACTTGGGATTTCTGCGCGGTGGGGCGACTGTGGGAGCCGGACTACTCGAGCTTGTCGCGGGGGCCCATTCCAACGACGCCGACGCTTCGGTGTCGTACGCCCCACCGAATTTGCCACGCTCGGCCGAGACCCTCGAGATCGCTCGCACGCTTCTACGGACGCCAGCCGACGACACGGAGCTTTCCCAGTTCGCCCGGCAACTCAAGATCGGCGTCCGCACCCTGCAGCGCCGATTCACGGAGGAGACGGGGTTGCCTTTCGCGCGTTGGCGCACCTCGGCTCGGATCGCGGCAGCAATCGCATACCTGAACTCCGGCCGCGAAATCGGATGGACGGGTGGGCAGGTCGGATTCGCGACGCCCGCGGGATTCACCCGTGCCTTCCGTGAACACACCGGTGTGACACCCAGTGACTACACACGTGCAAACCAAGGCTCAGCGCCGATCCATGAGAACGAGACCTTGGCACAGAGCGTCGCACTCTTGTCCGAGGAAGGCGCCCACTCAGGCTCGGCGCCGATACCGCCGACGATTCCCGCAAGCGGAACGTGGGCCAGGGTCAACAACTTTCACGTCATCGTCTGGATCTACCGAGGCTCCGCCCGGGTCACTTTCGGCGACCGAACCTGGAATCTGAGGCGGGGCGACGCGATGTGGCTTCCCGCGGGAGTACGCAACAGCGTCGAGATCGCGGAGGGTTCGCTTCTACTTCCGCTCGGATCCCAGCCTGGCGACTCTCCCGTCACTGCACCGCCGCCACGAGTGCTGCACTTCGCGCGCGAAGCGGAGGCGTATCTGTTACACACGGTCGTTGCGAATTACACCCTTCTGCGCCCCGAAATCCATGACCCAGCGAGGATCTCGAGGCTGATCCGAAACAGCGCGGCGACGCGGACACCCGGCGGCCGAACCGATCCTGTCGAAACGATCCTTACCGCACTCCGCGCGGACCCCACCGATTCGCGCACGCTGCCGGAGTGGAGCGCTCGACTCGGCGTCGACGAGGGCCTGCTCCACAAACGCTTCGTAGCGGCCACCGGCCAGAGCTTCCCGCGCTGGCGCGGTCAGTTGCGGATGACCCTCGCCCGCGCTTATCTCGAGGAGGGCTTCTCGGCCGGAGAGACCGCCCGTCGACTCGGCTACGCGCACGCGTCCGGATTCACCAAGGTCTTCATCGGTGCCCACGGCATGTCGCCCCGGGACTACCAGCGCCGTGGATGGCGGGGAACGGTCGAAGGACTCATCGACTCGTGACCTTCCGACGGATGAGTCCTTCGATCCGTCGTGTCGCCCGCCGAAACGGTCTCGAACTGGCACTACTTCCTTGACTAAATTTTCAGTCAAGGTTTACGCTCCATGCAAGCAGGACGCGGACCGGGCGCGCACGCACACAGCACAAGGAGTCACCGAAATGCAAAGACGTCGGTTCATTCAGGCAGGCGCCGCTGCGCTCAGTGGCCTCTTTTTGGCAGGTTGCGGCGATTCCGACTCAGCCTCGCGCGGGAGCGATGGCAACAACGATCTTCGCGAGTGGGTGATGCCTGAAGAGGGGGATCCGCACAAGCGCACCTGGATGGCGTTCGGTGCCAGCGAAGCGATCTGGGGAGCAGCCCTCCTGCCCGAGGTCCAGCGCAACCTCGCGACGATCGCGCAGACCATCGCGCAGTTCGAGCCCGTCTCGATGCTTGTTCGTTCCGAGCAACTGGACTTGGCTCGCTCCCTCGTCGGCCCATCGGTCGAACTGATCGCCGCGCCTCTCGACGATCTCTGGATGCGCGACACCGGCCCTGTATTCGTGAAAGGCAACGGGACCAAAGCGGGTATCGATTTCAACTTCAACGGCTGGGGCGAGAAGCAGGATTTTGATCAGGACGGCCAGGTCGCAGCCTTCGTTGCCGCCCGTGCGGGAGTCGAATCATTGCCTACCGACCTGATCCTCGAAGGCGGCGGCATCGAGGTCGACGGCGAAGGCACAGCCATCATCACCGAAAGCTGTGTACTCAACAACAACCGCAACCCGGGATGGTCGAAGTCGGACGTCGAGGCCGAACTCGGCCCCCTGCTCGGTCTCGACAAGATCATCTGGCTACCGGGAATCGCCGGCAAGGACATCACGGACGGCCACACGGACTTCTACGCCCGTTTCGCACGCCCAGGTGTCGTGGTCGCAGGCCTCGACACAGACCCGGAGTCGTTCGACCACGACGTGACCGCACGTCACCTCGAGATTCTCCAGAACGCGACCGACGCACAGGGACGGAAGCTGGAAGTGGTGGTCCTCGAGGCGCCGGTCGCGATCAGGCCCGACTTCGAATCGGACGATTTCGCAGCCGGATATATCAACTTCTACGTATGCAATGGGGCGGTCATCGCACCCGAGTTCGGTGACCCCGAGGCCGACCAGGCCGCCAGAAGTGAATTGGAGCGCCTCTTCCCCGACCGCCGTGTCGTGCAGATCAACATCGACGCCATCGCCGCGGGTGGTGGCGGCATTCACTGCACCACCCAGCAGGAACCCGCGGACTAGAAACCTGTCCCGACCACCCTCGTAGAATTCGGACTCGTGTCGAACCGCCAAACGCAAATCTTGGAAGCAGCAGTCCGCGTCATTGCCCAACACGGCGTACGCGGGCTGAGGGTGGAGACGCTCGCTGCCGAGGCCGGAGTGTCGACGGCACTCATCTACTACCACTTCCAGAACCGTGCAGGTGTGCTGCGCCGGGCCCTCGATCACATCAACGATCGCGCCGCGCTGTACACCGAAAGTGCCTTCACGGAGACAGACCCTCGTGCGCAGCTCGAGCAGATGCTCCTGCTGGAGTTTCAGAATGCCCCGAAGATTCGAGAGAACAGCATCGCCTGGGGTGAACTCCGAGCAAGCGCAGTCTTCGCCGACGAACTGCGCGAACCGCTACGCACCACGACGCAAGAGTGGGCAGACGACGTCGAATCTTTGATCCGCCAAGCGCAGGACGCCGGACTCGCTGACCCGAAGGCAAGCCCGGCCGACGCCGCCGAGCGACTCACCGCCCTGGTCGAGGGTTTGAGTGAGCGCTGGCTGAGCGGCTCGATCCCCATCGAACGAGCCAGAGAACTGCTCACCGGCGCGATCAGTGTGGAGATCGATCCGAGCTAGCCTCTACCGCTCGCCGACGCCCTTCGATTCCGGAGACAGAGCCGGGAACCAGATGTCGGTCAGAACTTCGGCGGCCTGAATCCGCGTCACATCGATTGTCCCCTGCACGGCCCAGCGTGTGAAGAATCGCTCCAACTGACTCACGAGCAGTTCGACGCGCAACCGTGCCTCGTCGTGCTGTTCCTCCGGCCAACGGCCCAGGTACTTGGGCATGGCATTCGGTAGTTGGGTCATACCGTCTCGCGCTGTCTCGCGGAACTCCGGTTCGAGTGCCACGGCCTCGTCCCAGGCCGGCAGCAGGCGTTTGTTCTCGTCGAACCAGTCGAAGGCACGCTCCAGCCAAGCCGTGAATTCCACGCGAGAGTTCGTGTCGAGAACCCGATCGAGATCGATGTAGAAAGCGAACGCACTCGCCGCCATCCCGGCCGCGCCGATCGTCTTGAGCATCTCCACCTTGCTGGCGAAATGCACGTAGAACGTGGCTCGACTGCATCCGACGACCGAGGCGATGTCGTCGACCGTGACAGCCGCGTATCCCCGTTCCTCGAACAGAGTGCGTGCGGCGTCCACGAGTTTGGCCCGCGTCGCGCGTTTCTGCTCGTCGCGAAGTGTTCCCCGCCTGTTCTTCGGGCCGTCCGTAGTCGTGCTCACGTCGCCCACCTTGCTCGCATTTCAACCTCCTGGCAAATCACCGACTCGCCGTCACCAAAAAACATTGCGTCATTCATTGACACAACGTCAGCGAATGGCGCACTATGACTCAAGTCACTTCTCGGGCTTCGATTCTTCTTCTCGCACGCCCGAGACAGAACAGAAAGCGATGGCGAATGAGCCCCTCCCCCTTGCCGAGCGTGTGCATCATCGGCGCCGGGCCTACCGGAATCACGACGGCCAAGCGAATGAAGGAATTCGGAATACCCTTCGACTGCTACGAAGCGTCCGACGAGGTCGGCGGAAACTGGTACTACAAGAATCCCAACGGGATGTCGGCCTGCTACCAGAGCCTGCATATCGACACGTCGAAGTGGCGCTTGGCATTCGAGGACTTCCCGGTCTCCGCTGACCTTCCCGACTTCCCGCACCACTCCGAACTCTTCCAGTACTTCAAGGACTACGTCGAGCACTTCGGACTGCGTGAGTCGATCATCTTCAACACCAGTGTTGTTGCAGCAGAACGTGATACAGACGGGCTGTGGACCATCACGCGCTCGGACGGCGAAGTTCGCACCTACGACGTCCTGATGGTCTGCAACGGACATCATTGGGATCCCAACATCCCGGACTACCCAGGTGAGTTCGACGGGGTCCTCATGCACAGCCACAGCTACAACGACCCGTTCGACCCGGTCGACATGCGCGGCAAAAAGGTAGTCGTGGTCGGAATGGGCAACTCCGGCTTGGATATTGCCTCCGAACTGGGCCAGAGATACCTCGCCGACAAGCTCATCGTGTCGGCTCGCCGTGGAGTCTGGGTACTGCCGAAATATCTCGGCGGTGTACCCGGCGACAAACTGATCACCCCGCCCTGGATGCCGCGTGGTCTACGACTGTTCCTGAGTCGTCGATTCCTCGGCAAGAATCTGGGAACGATGGAAGGCTACGGTCTGCCGAAGCCGGACCACCGCCCCTTCGAGGCCCACCCGTCGGCCAGCGGCGAGTTCCTCGGACGCGCCGGGTCAGGCGACATAACCTTCAAGCCTGCCATCACCAAACTCGACGGAAAGCAGGTTCACTTCGCGGACGGCACCGCCGAGGACGTCGACGTGGTCATCTGCGCCACCGGCTACAACATCAGCTTCCCCTTCTTCAGCGATCCGAATCTGCTGCCGGACAAAGACAACCGATTCCCACTGTTCAAACGAATGATGAAGCCCGGCATCGACAACCTCTTCTTCATGGGACTGGCGCAGCCCATGCCGACACTCGTCAACTTCGCCGAGCAGCAGAGCAAGCTCGTCGCGGCCTACCTCACCGGTAAATACCAACTGCCGTCTGCGAACGAGATGCAGGAGATCACCAAGGCCGACGAGGCGTACTTCCTCGCCCCCTATTACAAGTCGCCGCGGCACACCATCCAGCTCGAGTTCGATCCCTACGTCCGCAACATGAACAAGGAAATCGCCAAGGGCACCAAGCGTGCTGCGGCCTCCGGAAACAAGCTACCTGTTGCCGCGCGTGCAGCAGCACACGAACTCGAGAAGGCGGATCGCGCATGAGTCTGGTGAACGGTCACTGCGACAACGAGTTCGACGCCGTCCGAGCGGCTTTCGAGGCTCAACTCGAATCCGGTGAAGAACTCGGCGGCTCCGTTGCCATCACCGTCGACGGAGAATCCGTGGTCGATCTCTGGGGCGGGTACGCCGACGAATCCCGTACCACTCCATGGGGCAGCGACACCATCGTCAACACGTTCTCCATCACCAAGACCATGACGGCCCTGTGTGCGCTCCTGCTGGTCGAACGCGGCCAATTGGACGTGTACCAGAAAGTTGCTCACTACTGGCCCGAATTTGCGGCAAACGGTAAGGAAGACATCGAAGTTCGCCACCTCCTGTCGCATACGTCTGGCGTCTCCGGTTGGGAGCGCCCGATCGAACTGACGGACATCTACGACCTCGAGGCGTCCACCGCTCGCCTCGCTACCCAGAAGCCTTGGTGGACCCCGGGTACGGCGTCGGGCTATCACGCGATCAACTACGGCCATCTCGTCGGTGAGGTCATTCGTCGCATCGACGGGCGAACTCTCGGCAGGTTCTTTGCCGAAGAGCTTTCCGGTCCACTGGGAGCCGACTTCCATATCGGCACGTCCGCAGAGCATTTCGGTCGAATCGCCACCATGGTTCCGCCGCCCGCGTTGGAGTTCGACCTGTCCACGCTCGACCAGGACAGCATCTTCATCAAGACCCTGACCTGCCCACTGCTCGACTACCCCGAGGTCAACACCGCACCCTGGCGGGAAGCCGAGATCGGCGCAGTCAACGGCCACGGCAACGCACGTTCTATCGCTCGGGTCCAATCCCTGATCTCGAACGGTGGTGTGCTCGACGGCCGGAAGCTGCTCTCGCAGAGCACCATCGACCTGATTTTCGAGATCCAAGCCGACGGTATCGATCTCGGGATCATGACACCACTCAAGTTCGGCATCGGCTACGGACTGCCACATCCGGTTACCGCGCCACTGATTCCCGACGGACGCGCCTGCTGGTGGGCAGGTATCGGCGGCTCGATGCTGGTCAACGATCTGGACCGACGGATGACCTTCGCCTACGTCATGAACAAGATGGCACCGGGTCTGATCGGATCCGACCGCAGCAACGCGTACCTGAGCGCCGCATACAACTCCGAGGTCAGCGAGGTCAGCTCATGAAGGCAGCCCAGCTCATGGGGCCCGGGCTCCTGGAAATCAACGACGTGCCGGTCCCGGAGATCGGCCCGTCGGAACTACTGATTCGGGTGGGCGCAGCGGGAATCTGCCACTCCGATCTCCATCTCCTGCACTTTCCGTACAAGATGCGCGAAGAACCGCTGACGATCGGCCACGAAATTGCCGGAACGATCGAAGCCGTCGGGAGTGGCGTCGACGGCCGTTCCGTCGGAGAGCGTGGCGTCGTCTACCTCTGTTGGTCATGTGGACAGTGCCGAGAATGCATGAGCGGCAACGAGAATATGTGCCTCGCCGCTGGACGCACCGCGATGCCGCCCTGCCCCGGACTCGGCCCTGAGGGCGGGATGGCCGAGTACGTCAAGATCCCGGCTCGCTCCTTCGTACCCATCGGCGACCTCGACTTCCTGCAGGCCGCACCACTCGCCGATGCAGCGCTGACGAGCTACCACGCCATTCGCGGTGCCCGCGAACATCTCCAGCCCGGTGCCACCGCCGTCGTGATCGGCGTCGGCGGACTCGGTCACGTTGCAGTACAGATACTTCGCGCGATCAGTGCCGTGCGCATCATCGCCGTCGATGTCGGACAGGATCAACTCGATCTCGCCAAACGTTGCGGCGCCGACATCACGCTCGAATCGGGACCGGACACCGCGCAGCACATCCTCGACCTCACATCGGCCAGAGGCGCAGAAGTCATCTTCGACTTCGTCGGTATCGACGCAACTGCACAGATGTCCGTTCAAGCGGTTGCGCCGAACGGCGCGTATCGCATGGTAGGTCTCGGAGGCGGAAACCCCGGAATCACTGCCGAAGCTGCCGGCGGACCAGGCTGGCCGTGGGGCGCATCGATCCGGAAGTCGTACGGCGGCACCAGAAACGACCTCGTCGATTCCATCGCCCTGGCACAGGCCGGTCTGGTAACGGTAGAAGTAGCCCGCTTCGACCTCGCTGATGCCCGCGACGCACTCGACCGTCTCGAACACGGCAAGGTCACCGGACGCGCAGTGCTCGTACCCTAATCTTCGAAAGGCACTTCACGTGACTACTTCCGCTGATACACAAGCATTCATCGCGTCCGTCATGGCCGGGCTGACCGGCCCCGGTGGTCCTTTCGAGATGCAAGTCGAGGATGTACTGGGCAGTTCGATGCCCGTCATGAAGAACCGCGACAAGGCACTCGGCGACGTGCTCGCTGCATCCTTCGACTACGGATCACGCGACTATCTGGTGACCAAGGACCGACGCTTCAGCTACCTCGAGCACGGCGAGGCCGTAGCAGCATTGGCGACGGCGCTGCGCGAGCGGTACGGCGTCCGCAAGGGTGATCGGGTCGGCATACTTGCTGCCAATACGCCGGAATGGGTGATGACCTTCTGGGCGGCTCAGTCCCTCGGTGCCATCGCCGTCGGATTCAACTCGTGGTGGGTGGCCCGCGAGGTGGCGTACGGCATCGATCACACCACCCCTACAGTGGTGATCGCCGACGCCAAACGCGCGCAGATTCTTTCCGAACTGAACACCGATGTTCCCGTGCTCACGATGGAAGAAGATCTACCTACCTTGTTGGAGAAGTATTCGGGTTCTGCACTGCCCCGCACGTCCGTCGACGAGGACGATCCGGCCGTCATCCTGTACACGAGCGGAACCAGCGGCCGCCCCAAGGGGGCTGTTCACAGTCACCGAAACGTGTTGGCCGTCATCGACTACCACCGCTACAGCGATCGCCTCGCTGCGGCGTTCACCGGCAAACCCAGCGACGGCCGACCGAGTGACTTGCGGTATCTGCTGACCGCGCCGCTGTTTCACATTGCAAGCCTGCATAACCTGGCGATCCCACGACTCGCGACGGGCGGAGCGGTGGTCATCCATCAGGGCGCCTTCGACGTCGACGAAGTCCTTTCCCTCGTCGAACGCGAGAAGGTCACCAACTGGGCGGTCGTACCCACCATGGCAACCCGTCTCCTCGAGTACGGCAGTCTCGAGAAGTACGACCTGACCTCACTGAGGGCTTTTGCACTCGCGTCTGCACCGTCATCTCCGGCCTTGCAGGACCGCCTGCGCGCACGCCTGCCTTTTGCGCAGCACACCTTGGTCGACAGCTACGGGCTCACCGAATCCTCCACCGGCATTTCAGTTGCCACACCACCGGAACTTGCCGCGTTCCCCGGAACTCTCGGCCGGCCGATCATCGGGGTGAGCGTGGAGGTGCGCGACCCCTTCGGTGTTGCAGTCCCCGACGGCGAGGAAGGTGAGATCTGTGCGCGCAGCGCCTATGTGATGTTGGGGTACTGGAACGACGAGACCGCGACTGCAGCCGCTATCGGTCCTGATCGATGGCTCCGAACCGGCGACTTCGGAGTGTTCGAGGACGGCCGACTCCGCCTGACGGGTCGCCGATCCGACCTGATCCTGCGCGGCGGCGAGAACGTCTACCCTCTCGAAATCGAGCAGACCATCGACGAGCATCCCGCCGTACTCGAATGCGCTGTGATCGGCATTGATTCGGCAGACCTCGGCCAAGAAGTTGCAGCCGTCGTCGTTTTGCGGAGTGAGGGAGCCGCCGGCGAAGAAGAACTACGCGACTACGTCGCCGAACGACTGGCTTACTTCAAGGTGCCGGTGAAGTGGAAACTGAGCACAACTCCTCTGCCCCGCAATGCAACCGGAAAAACGATACGTGCAAAGGTGGTTCTCTCATGACCTACGACGCCGTGATCAACAACGGTCTGTGGTTCGACGGCACCGGGGCCAAACCAGCTGTCCGCAATCTGGGTATCCGCGATGGGTTGGTTACTGCCATCTCCCTCGATCCACTCGACGAAACCGACTGTCCCCGTGTAATCGACGCGAGGCGCAAGTGGGTGATCCCGGGCATCGTGGACATCCACACTCACTACGACGTCGAGATCCTCGAAGGCCCGGCGCTGAGCGAATCTCTCAGACACGGGGTCACGTCGATCTTTGTCGGATCGTGTTCCCTGTCCACCATTCACGCCAGCCCCTCCGACGCGGGTGATCTCTTCGGCAGAGTAGAGGCAATTCCGCGTAAGCACGTCGTCGACGCACTCAACCGTGCCAAGACCTGGAACTCTGCGAGCGAGTATGTTGCTGCACTAGAGGCGCTTCCGCTAGGTCCCAACGTTGCAGCCTTCATCGGACACTCCGATATGCGGGCCGCCGAGATGGGACTGGATCGTGCTACCAGGAAGGACGTCCATCCCACAGACGCCGAACTCGCGTCGATGGAAGCACAGTTGACCGAAGCTCTCGACGCAGGATTCGTCGGGATGTCCAGTCAGCAATTGTTGTTCGACAAACTCGACGGCGAGACCTGCCGCTCACGCACGCTGCCGTCGACGTATGCAACCACGAAAGAACGACGCCGACTCAATGCGATCCTGCGCCGTCGGGGACGGGTATTTCAGGCCGGACCTGACCTCTCCAACCCGATGAGTACCGGAGCGATGGCGTTCTCCAGCGCGGGTATCTGGCGTAAGCGACTCAAGACGAGCATGCTTTCGGCGGCCGACATCAAGTCCAACAAGTTGGCCGTGGTGATACTCGGCCCACTGGCACACTTGGTCAATCGACTCGGCGGCGACCTGCGCTGGCAGCACCTACCAGTTCCCTTCGAGGTATATGCCGACGGCATCGACCTGGTTGTCTTCGAGGAGTTCGGATCCGGCGCTGCAGCACTGCATCTGACCGACGAGATGGAACGCAACGTCCTCATGCAGAGCGAGGATTACCGTCGACAATTCCGCAAGGACTACGACCAGAAGTTCGGTGTCAAAGTTTGGCATCGCGATTTCTTCGACGCCGAGATCGTGTCCTGCCCCGACGAATCCCTGGTCGGCAAGAGCTTCGGGCAGGTCGGCGTCGAACGTGGCGGCCTCCACCCTGTCGATGCATTCCTGGATCTGGTCCTCGAACACGGCACGAAAGTGCGTTGGCGCACAACCATCTCGAACCACCGGCCGGAGGTTCTGGACAAGTTCGCCCAGGACAATGGCGTCCAACTCGGGTTCTCCGACGCCGGAGCGCATTTGCGCAACATGGCGTTCTACAACTTCGGCTTACGCCTACTACGACGTGTCTACGATGCCCAAAAGGTCGGCCGTCCGTTCATGACCGTCGAGGCAGCGGTGCATCGTCTCACCGGTGAACTCGCCGAGTGGTACGACGTCGATGCCGGGCACCTTCGATTAGGTGATCGCGCCGACCTGGTTGTGATCGATCCCGCTCATCTCGACGATTCGCTCGACACTTATGCGGAAAGCCCGGTTGTGGAGTACGACAACCTCTCCCGCATGGTCAATCGCAACGACCAGACCGTCACCGCAGTGTTCGTCGGCGGCGAGTGCGTCTTCGGCGACGGAGAAGCAGCACCCGTTCTCGGCAACCGCCGAACCGGAAAGTTCTTGAAAGCAGGTGCCCATTAACACGTCCAGATTTGCCGGGAAAACAGCAGTCGTCACTGGAGCAGCATCAGGTATCGGTGCAGCCATCGCACTAAGGCTTATCGACGAAGGCGCACAGGTAGCTGGAATCGACATCGCTGCAGAGGGTTTGAAAGAGATAGCCTCCCAGCACGGCGGGGCCTTCCTCGCCGTTCCCACTGACGTCACCAAGGAATCCGATGTTGCCGAGGCCCTTGCCGCGGCGGCGGCGGAATTCGGCGGTATCGATCTGGCTTTCAACGTTGCCGGTGCGTCGAGGGTGGGGCAGATCGTCGACCTCGACGAGGCCGACTGGGACTTCACCATCGACCTGGTGCAGAAGGGCGTCTTCCTCTGCACCAAACATGAAGCGCGGCATATCCGAGAGCACGGTCGCGGTGGTGCGATAGTCAACGTGTCCTCATTGAACGCGCACGTGCCGAGCCCCTACGGGAGCGCATACGCGACAGGCAAAGCCGGAGTCGAGATGTTCAGCAAGAATGCCGCGATCGAACTGGCTGCGTCGGGGATCCGGGTCAATGCCGTTCTACCCGGCCTGGTCGACACGCCACTGGTCGCGCCGGTCATGAACTACGAACCCGCCCGCGACATGTTTCTCAGCCGAATCCCCATGTCCCGAGCGGCAACTCCCGACGAGATCGCGGGCCCCTGCCTCTATCTCGCCAGCGACGACGCCTCGTACATCACCGGAACCAGTCTGGTCGTCGACGGCGGCTGGGAGGTCTCGAACTACCCGGATCTGACGACGCTGGGCAACTAGTTCAGTTACCGGGCAACACACATTGAGTATCGAGGCCGAGGACGTGGTTGAGCCGGCCGAAGGCCAACCACGATCCGAGGCACATGCTCAACTCGACGATTTCTCGCTGGGAGTAGTGAGCGGTCATGCGTTCCCAGAACTCGTCGTCGAGCCCGTGGTGGTCGAGGGCGTATCTCTCGGCGTATTCGGCAGCGAGGCGTGTCCTGTCGTCGAAGGCATCGGTGGTGCGCCAGTCGGTGACAGCCTGATCGAACGTCGACTCCACAGTCTCGCCGTCACGCTCGGTGCGCCAGTCCTGACAGAAGATGCACCCGTTGATCTGAGCGATCCGGAGCCTGGCCGCCTCGAACTCACGGAGGCCGAGAGTTCCGTCTGTGTAGACCTTTTGGGAGAACCCGGCGGCCGCGGGTCCGATGCCGGGGACCATCTCTCCCCACACGTAGCCGATCGGATTCTTGCCTTCGGGTATGTCGATATTCATGTGAGTACCTCCGAGTTTCGGGCTCCGAGCTTGCCGACGCCGGGTGTGAGCGGAACGTCCAGCGCGTCGTAGAGACCGGGTTCAGCCTGACGTAGCCAGGGAATTGCGTTGACGAGACGTCCTACGGCCGTGGCATTTCCACCGGCCGCGCGGTTTCCACCTTCATCGGTGGCTTCGACGTTGATCTCGATTCGTGGTCGTCCTTCGACGATCACCTTGTGCGCGCCGTCGCCTCCGTCTGGCGGGAGCGGCCAGTCGCGGGCACAGGACGGATGAATACGCGTGACGTGTTCGATCACGATCAGGGGTTCCCCGCCGACGATTCCCTGAACCTCGAATCGCAGTGCGCCTTGGGTGCCGACCGCGAACTCCCCCATATGTTCGGTCGACACGGTTTCCTCGAGCGGGCGGCGCAGCAAGGTCTCGCGGATCTCGTCGAGTTCCACCCCGAGTGCCCGGGCGATGAGCCGAATCTGCCCGCCCCAGACCATGGTGGGTACGGTCGGCGCGACCATGGGAGGTTCGTAGTCCATCGGCTGACCCATCCCGATCAGGTAGCGGACAGAATCCGGCTGTTCGTAGGTCGTGTAGTCGAAGATTTCCTGACACCGGATCTGGTCGATTGTCCCCGCGAGCCCGCTGACGAGAATCGGCAGGATGTCGTTGCCCCAGCCTGGGTCGATACCGGAGACGAACAGAGCGCCGCCGCCCGCCTTAGCAGCAGCTTCGACGGGATCACGAAGTTCGGGAGGCGCAGATTTCGGGTCGTACAGCGCATATACGGACGGCGTGACCACCACAGCTCCGGCGGCCAGTGCCCGCGTGATGTCGGCAACCGCGTCGTCGGGCCGAATGTCGCCGGACGCCGCGTAGACCACCGCGCCGGGAGACGCTGCGAGCACGGCATCGGCGTCGTCGGTAGCCGCGACGCCCAGGTGCACTCCCAGATCGGCGAGGTCACCGGCGTCTCGCCCGACCTTCTCGGGGTTCGCAACGATGACGCCGACAAGTTCGAGGGCCGGATTGGCTGTCACAGCGCGAATCGATGCACGCCCGACGTTGCCGGTACCCCACACGACAGTCGGAATCTTGGACTCGGCTTCATTCGAAACTGCACCCATCAATCGGACATTACCCAGCTCAGCGCGTCAGGTCAGCAGAACTGCAAGAATTCGTTTCACTTCATCCGGTCAAAAATGCCATTGCCTGCGCAGTCAGTGCGCCGTCACCCCGCCTCCGGTACGTCTCGGCGGGTCGGCCGTTACCTGGTCTGCTCATCTCGCCGGTACTTTCGAGCGCGTCGAACACCTGCCGGCGGAAGCTGTCCTTCTGGAACGGACGATCGAAGATCACCTCGTAGAGTCCCCGAAGTTCGGCGACGGTGAACGTCCCGCCCGACAATCCGTCCGGATCCACGTACGACGCATACCTCGTGCGTAGGTCCGTGACCGCGAGTCGCACCATGTCGGCGTGATCGAATGCGAGTCCGCTCACTGCCTCGTCGTCGTACACATCGACGAGAAGCGCCGAATCGGGCAGTGCCGATTCCGGTAGGCAAGCCGTGTGTGCGACCGACAAAACCCATCCACGGTCGTCGCGGTCCGGTCGGTCGAAGATCGCCAACTGGTGGAAGCTCGTCTGGGCCAACTCTGCCTTGACCGACAGGGCACGATCGGCTGCGGCCGTGAGCAATTCGCGTTCGTGCAGAAATGTTCCCGGTAGCGCCAGCGCACCGAGACGGTGCCGAACCACCAGAACTTTCAGAGATCCACCGCTGTACGTCAGCACCGCGACGTCCACTGCCACAGACGGACGCGGATAGTCCGTCAATCCCTTACCGCTCGTGCCTGTCCATTTATTCACCCTTGCATGTTATCTCAAACATGATCTATGGTTAGCGCAAAGTTGATCAAACGATCATCGCGAACCGAAGAGGTGGCCATGAAACTCACCGCACAGCAGTCCGATCGAGCGGCCGGCGTTCTGCTCGGCACCGCAGCAGGAGACGCGCTCGGCGCCGGCTACGAATTCACCTACCCGAAGGCCGAGGTCACGATCGACATGATCGGTGGCGGCCCGTTCGACTGGGCGCCGGGAGAATGGACCGACGACACCTCGATGGCAGTTGCGATCGCCGAGGTGGCCGCTACCGGAATCGACATCGGAAGCGCTGACGGTCTCGATGCCATTGCAGCACAGTTCATCCGGTGGTACGACTCGAAGCCCGCGGACATCGGCAACCAGACGCGAGCAGTGTTGTCCGTCCGCTCCGAAAGCGCAGCGGCGATGGCGGATTGTGCGCGAGCGATCAGCGGCCGCAAGGCCGGCAACGGCTCGCTCATGCGGACTGCTCCCGTCGCCCTCTCCTACTTGGACGATGCAGAAGGTGCCAGGTCGGCAGCGCACCGGATCAGTTCACTCACGCACGACGACCCGCGTGCCGGACAGGCGTGCGAGTTGTGGACCCATGCCATCCGCCATGCCGTTGCCTCCGGCAACTTCGACGGTGTTCGCGGCTTCCTCTCCGTTGCCGATCAGGACGTCGCCGAATACTGGGGCCCGCTGCTCGATCAGGCCGAAACCGGGAACCCGCAGGACTTCTCCAAGAACGGTTGGGTGGTGCATGCACTTCAGACTGCTTGGTGGGCAATCACTTCCACGGACAATGGCGATGCTCGCCACCTCCAGTACGCATTGGAAGCGGCAGTAAGAGCCGGCGGGGACACCGACACGACGGCGGCCATCGCGGGTGGCCTCCTCGGCGCCCGCTGGGGAGCGTCGGCGGTTCCCGCCCGTTGGCGCCGAATCATGCATGGCTGGCCGGGATACCGTTCCTCCGATCTGATTCGCCTGGCAATAAAGACCGCTCGCGGCGGTACCGACGACAAGAACGGATGGCCGTCGACGGCAGAACTCGACTACTCGAGGTTTCGCGGAACCCACCACCTGACGACGCACCCGCACGACGACGGCGTCATGCTCGGCGGCGTCGATGCGGTGTCCACTGCAGACTACGACGCCGTGGTCAGCCTGTGCCGCATGGGAACACGACAGGTCGCTCCTGATCACGTCGAGTTCTGGTTGGTCGACGACGGTCTCGATTCCAACGCCAACCTCGAGTTCGTTCTCGACGACGCAGCGCGCACCGTCCAGGCGTTGCGGGCCGAGGGAAAGCGCGTACTCCTCCATTGCGTTCAGGCGCACAGTCGCACGCCGTCGGTTGCAGCGCGATACTCGATGTTGATCGGACGTGATCCCTACGACGTACGCTCGGCTATGCCGTGGGCTCGCCCGAAGCGTGAACTCTGGAACACGGCAGTCGGAAACGCGTCCGTCGGACACACAGCCGTCGGATACACAGGAGGATCCATGCCCGCTATTACAGTCGTCGAAGGTGACATCACGACGCTGACCGTCGACGCCATCGTCAATGCGGCCAACTCCAGGCTCCTCGGCGGCGGCGGTGTCGACGGCGCGATCCACCGTGCCGGGGGACCGGAGATCCTGAAGGCTTGCGAGGTATTGCGCAACACCAGCCTTCCCGACGGCCTGCCGGTGGGTGCGGCCGTAGCCACCACCGCCGGAAAGCTGCACGCCAAGGCCGTGATTCACACCGTCGGCCCGAGGTATTCGCGCTCCGAGGATCGTTCCGGTCTGCTTCGGTCGGCATACACCCGCAGCCTCGCCGTGGCCGACTCGATCGGCGCCCGTACCGTCGCCTTTCCGTTGATCTCGGCAGGGGTCTACGGCTGGCCGAAGGAAGATGCCGTCCGACAGGCCGTTTCAGCGATTCGCGCGGCGAAGACCGAGGTCGAGACGGTCACACTGGTCGCATTCAACAAGGAGACGGCAGACCTGATGCGCCGCGCGATCGCCTGACCGTTTACCGGGCCCACTTCACGCCACGTTAAAGCAGTGCAGAGCGGTCGGAGAAGTGGAGAAATTTCACCGGTTGGACGTTTGTCCAACAATTTGTCCGAATCGCATATTCTGCGGCTCGCTCTGTGTTCTACTCCTCTCCAGGGTTTGAGCTGGTAGTGAGCAAACGACGAGACGTATTCGATTCTCTGTCAGCTCGAGGCCGGTTCCCGGACCCGGCTTCAAGCCGAGAGCTCGATCTTGTCGAGCGCTACTCAAGGAGAATGTGAATGGTGTCGACGTTGATGCGCCGAGGAGTGGGGGTGGCCGCGTCGTTGACCGGATGCGTTGCCCTCGTGATCGGCGGAGCCGGAGTCTCGTCCGCCGCTGATGTGGACCTTCCGTTCACGGCATCGTGCCACGGGTGGCAGTTCCCCGGACCGATCACGCACAACGAGACGCGTGATTCCGGCGTCACGATCAGTGCGCCGGCCGTGGTCCCGCCGAACTCCACCTTCACATACCGCCTCGCGCCCAAGCCGATGACGGTCCCCAAGGACGGTTACGACCTCAGGTCCGTCGTGAACTGGACGCGTCTCAAGTTCGATTTCGACATCCCTGCAGGCACCTCCTACGTGGGGGCGCAGATCGTGGCCGGCACCAGCTCGAATCTGGGTGGGGTCGCCCCGACGATCACGCGGGTGAACGATGCCGGTTCACCCGATCCGAATGGGACGCATCTTCGTATCTCCGGCAACAACATCACGGCGGGCAACGGACCCAACACCGACGACAACGGCGGCGGCGGAATCGAGGTCGGTGGAGGAAAGACGTTCCAGCTCCCGGCAGTCGACGTCACCGTCACGTCAGGGGCTGTCGGCACCCAGATCAAGCCCATGCTGCGCGTGTCCGACTCCAACTCGGGTTCCTACGACAGTGCCGCCAACTACCTGACCTTCCTGCAGCAGGAGACCCTGCTCGGCGGCGTCAAATACTGGCTGACCACCAATTGCTCACCACGCGACAATCGTTCGGCCGGATTGAACGCCGGCGGCCGGCCGCTCGCCGTGATCAACGTCGACTCCAGCCTCGCTCAGACACAGACGCGAATCGACGCACCCGGTAAGGCCGTCGTCGGTGACTCCGTGGAACTGACGGCAACGGTCACTCCGTGGCCGTCGGGAGGAACAGTGCAGTTCCGTGACGGAGGGGTCGACCTCGGCGCTCCGGTGGCCGTCGTCAACGGCGTCGCGAAGGCCAACCGCACGATGACAACAGCGGGCGACCACAACATCACGGCGTACTACACGGGATCGGCCGGTTTCATGGAGTCGATGTCGGGCGCCGTGACGATCAACGTCGTCGAACCGTCCGAGCCCGAGCCTGGCACCGGTAGCCTCGGCAGCCTTGGTACCCCCGGATTCGGGTCGTGAAAACTGTGAACAGAAACCAGGATTCGACGATGAACTCGAAACTCCTACGCGGCTCTGCGATTGCAACCGTCTCGGTACTGGCCGGCGGCTTGTTCTCCATCGTCGGCGGCGGGATCGCCTCGGCTGCCCCCGAGACCAAGAGCGTGGCCTTCACAACTGCATGCCATGTGCGCGAGATGGACGGTGTGGCAAGCCCGATCACGTTCAACGAGACACTCGGCTCGGGAGTCACCATCACCGCGCCGACCACCGCGGCACCAGGTGAGACCGTCACCTACCGCGTGCAGCCGAACGAGATGAAGGCAAACAGCGGCGGTCATGCCAGCCGTGGAGTCGTACATTGGGCCCGGATCAAGTACGACTTCGACATCCCGTCCGGCGTCGAATTCGTGAGTTCCCAGCTTGTGGCGGACAGTGCGTACGGCCTCGGATCCGACAGTGCCACTCCGACAGTCACACGGATCGACGACGGCGGTAATCCATCGGCATCCGGTACGCACCTGCGTATCTCCGGATCGAATCGGACCACCGGAAACGGTCCGTCCTCCGCAGTTCGATCGAGTGACGGCATCATCGTCGGTGCCAACACCAAGTTCCGACTCCCCGCAGTCGACGTCACGGTCAAAGCCGGTGCGGCCGGTACCGAGATCAAGCCTTCGCTGAGGGTTTCCGATCCCGGTTCCGCCAACTACGACGACGACCGAAATGCGCTCACATTCGTCCAGCGCGAAAAGGATGTCTTCACAGTCAACTACTGGGAGCGCTACAACTGCTCCCCGCGGGACAACAGGAACTCCGGCCTCAACGCCGGTGGGCAGGCCCTGACCACCATCTACGTCAGCCAACCGACAACCACCACAATCCAGATGCCCGGCTCGATCCAAGCCAGCACACCGACCGAGCTTGTCGCAAAGGTGGATCCGGCTCCGGTCAACGGAAACGTGCAGTTCAGGGTGGACGGCGCCGACGTCGGTACACCGGTCACTCCGGGCGCCGACGGCACTGCCCGGCTACCGCATACCTTCTTCACCGCCGGAACCGCGCGGGTCTCCGCAACGTTCCAGGGCGTCAACGGATTCCAGAGTTCCAACTCGACCGAGGCGATGGTGACGGTGACTGCCGCACCTGTCGTCAAGCAGACCGACACGGCCGTGAACGTTCCCACCGATGCTAAGACGGGCGTTTCGGTGTCGCTGAGGGCGCAGGTCACGCCGACACCCACCGGTGGCACTCTCCAGTTCAAGGACGGCGCTGCAGATATCGGCGCTCCGGTCCCGGTGGGCACTGACGGCAAAGCCACTCTGGAACATGCCTTCACCTCGGCTGGATCTCATGCCGTCTCGGCCTACTACTCCGGCGCAACAGGATTCATGCCGTCGATGGCACCCGCTCAAACGGTCACCGTGTCTGATCCCGCACCGTCCGATGTCACCACCTCGACCTCACTGGCAGCTCCCGCGACGACCAAGCAGAATGTCGCGGCAGAACTGTCCGCGACGGTCACCCCCAACCCCGGCGGGGGCTCGGTTCAGTTCTACGACGGCGACCAACCCATCGGACAGCCCGTTGTCGTCGGAGTCGATGGAGTGGCGCGACTGACGCACACTTTCGCATCGACGGGCGATCATCGGATCAAGGCGTCATACGCCGGGCGAAGTGGATTCACACAGTCCGCGTCGGACGAATCCGTCGTCAAGGTTTCTGCTGCGCCTGACGACGGCGGGAACGGCGGTTCGGGCAGCCTCGGTTCACTGGGCGGTCTCTTCGGTTCCTGATCGAATTCTTCTCGACACTGTTGCCGCTGCACCGATTCGGAGCAGCGGCAGCAGCATGTCGCGGCCGTGGTCATAGAACTGATTGATTTATCGATGGAGCACAAGTGTCCAGGAATTCTCTTTCTCGACGGTCGTTTCTCGCCGCCGGGGTCGGTGCAACTGCAGTCGCCGCTACTTCCCTTCTGCCGCCGTCGCTTCAACGTGTACTGGCGACACCCGCAAACTCCGGCGGGCTCGATTCGATCGAGCATGTAGTCCTCGTCATGCAGGAGAACCGATCTTTCGACCACTACTACGGCGCGCTGAGGGGTGTTCGCGGCTTCGGTGATCCGAATGCGTTGCGTCTACGCAGCGGCAACAGTGTCTTCGAACAACCCGGTCCTACCGGTCCTGTGCTCCCCTTCCCCATCCGCGATTCCGCTGCGGCACAACGCATGGACACCCAGAACGTGACCGGACTCGACCACAGCTGGGCGGGCGGACATGCCGCACTCGCCGACGGCTGGCACGACGGTTGGATCGCGGCAAAAACCAGTACGACAATGGCGTACTACGACCGGCAAGACATCCCGTTCCATTACGAACTGGCGGACGCGTTCACGATCTGCGACGCCTACCACTGCTCCGTACCGACATCGACGAGCCCCAACCGGAACTATTGGGTCTCTGGATACACCGGATACGAGCCACTTTCGCCTAATCCGACCGAGTCGGTCCTGCCTTCGGATCCGCCCGGCCCCGAGGGAAGAGCTGTAACCAATGCGGCCTACAACCCCTGGCACGCCGGCTACGGATGGACGACGGTTCCCGAGCGGTTGCAGTCCGCCGGCATTTCCTGGAAGACCTACCAGGAGTGGGACAACTTCGGAGACAACAACCTCGAATACTTCACTGCCTTCAAGAAAGTGGCGGCAGGGCTGCTTGGCCGGCCAAGCCTGCTCCCCTACGAACTGCAGACCTTGGCCGGGTTCTATCTCGCCCTGCCGTCGATGCCGGCGCCGGTCCAGGACGCAGCGGTACTGGCCCTCGAGAATGCTGCAGACCAACTGTCGCCTGCTGATCGCCAACTCTACGATCGCGCACTGTACCGATCCCGGCCCGGCACACTGGCCGCCGAGTTCAGGAAGGACGTCGAGTCGGGCCGACTGCCGCAAGTCAGTTATCTCGTTCCGTCCGAGGTGGATTCGGAGCATCCATCGGGTTCCTCACCTGCGGCGAGCGCAACACTGCTCTATCAAGTGCTCGACGCCGTCGCCTCCGATCCCGATCTGTGGGCGAAGACGGCCGTGATCGTCAACTTCGACGAGAACGACGGGTACTTCGACCATGTACCGCCACCTCGACCACCGCGCTCGGTCGAAACCGAATGGGTCGGCAATCAGCCGCTCGGCCTCGGCCCGAGGGTGCCGATGACGATCATCTCGCCGTGGACTGTTGGCGGTTTCGTTTGTTCACAAGTGTTCGACCACACGTCCGTCACGCAATTCCTGGAGAAGCGGTTCGGAATCACGCAGCCGGAAATCGACCCGTGGCGACGCACGGTGAGTGGCGACCTGACGTCGGCGTTCGACTTCGCCAACCCGCGTAGCCGACCGACTTTGGCGCGCCCGCAGCCCACTCCGCCTCTGGAACCACGGTGGACACCGACCCCACCCACCGAACAGAGAATGCCCCTGCAGGAAAGCGGCACTCGACCAGCACGGGCCCTTCCCTATCAGCCCGACGCCTACACGACGGTGAACCCGGAAACCGACTCGTTGACGGTCCATCTGGTCAATGCCGGTGCCGCATCAACTCACCTGGCCTTGTACCCGTACGCAGGTGAGTTCGACGAGCCACGGCATTACGACCTCCTGGGTGAGGTCGATGACACCGTTGCGCTCAGTGATCGCGTCTACAGCCTGACCCTGTTGGGTCCCAACGGTTTCAGGCGCGAGTTCAGCGGAGCTACAGACAGTGCGGCAGCCTCGCTCGACGTCTCGACAACTGTCGACGCAGGGACGCGCACGCTTGTACTGACGGCGACCAATTCCGGAAGTCGTGCACTGACGGTCAATGTGGACGGAAACCGACGCAAACTCGCTGCCGGTGCACACTCTCGGTGGACGGTGCGTTCGGTGGACGGCTGGTATCAGGCCGCCGTGACGGTCGACGAAGATCCTGAATTCAAGCGCGTGCTCGTCGGACACATCGAAAACGGGCGGACCAGCGTAAGCCAACCGACGTGAATCGACACCGAGCGTTCAAGCCCAGGGCCGAATCCCCATTCGGACAAGTCAATCCATCCACACACCCAGAAGGAGTTTCCGTGCGTCGTATCCCGCTCTCAGCACTGATAGTCGCGGGCTCACTGATACTGGGCGGCGGAATTGCCGCGGCTCAGGGCAGCCTGCCCACGTCGGGGAGCGCCGATGGCACGTCGGTGCCACCGTCGTACCTGACCGACGACGCCGGGCGCTCCTTGATCCTGCGAGGGTTCAACACGGCGTCGAGCGCAAAGAGCGCACCCGACGGCATGCCGAAGTTCACCGAAGCCGATCTCGAGCGCGAACATGCCGACATGGGAACAAATTTCGTGCGTTTCCTGATCTCCTGGCGTTCGGTGGAGCCAGAGCCGGGACAGTACGACCAGGAATATCTGGACCGCGTCGAGGACCGAGTCAGCTGGTACGCCGAGCGCGGCTACAAGGTCATGCTCGACATGCATCAGGACGTCTACTCCGGCGCGATCACACCAGAGGGCAACAGTGGCAACGGCGCCGGCAACATCGGCAACGGCGCGCCGGCCTGGGCGACCTACATGGACGGCCTTCCGGTCAGCCCTCAAGACCGGTGGGAGCTGTACTACGTCCAACCCGGTGTGATGCGTGCATTCGACAACTTCTGGAACACCACCGGCCAACATCCCGAACTGGTCGAGCACTACGCGAACGCCTGGCAGGCGGTGGCCGAACGTTTTGCAGGCAATGACACCGTCGTGGCATACGACCTGATGAACGAGCCGTGGGGCGGTTCCCTCCAAGGCCCCGCCTTCGAAGGTGGGCCCCTCGCTGCCTTGTATCAGCGAACCACCAACGCCATCAGGGAAGTTGATCAGGACAGCTGGGTGTGTGTGGCCCCGCAGGCCGTCGGCGTCAACCAAGGTGTCCCCAGCGGGCTCACGAAGATCAACGACCCACGAGCCGGCGAACAGCGAATCGCCTACTGCCCACACCTGTACCCGCTGCCCCTCGACCTCGGTGACGGATACTCCGGCCTCTCACGCACACTCACCGACGCGACCATCGACACCTGGCGCGACAGCGTCGAACACATCGCAGGCAACGTACTCGGCGGCGTTCCGATCATTCTCGGCGAATTCGGGCTCGACACAACACTGCCCGGCGCAACCGACTACATCGACCGCGTCTACACGACCGCCCGAGAACTCGGCGCGGGTGTCTCCTACTGGTCCAGTGATCCAGGTCCTTGGGGCCCGTACCTGCCGGACGGATCGCAGACACTCCTCGTCGACACCCTGAACAAGCCGTATCCGCGAGCCGTCGCGGGCACACCCACCGAATGGTCCTCGACCGTTGACCGCCTTCAGCTGACGTTCACCCCGAACCCCGCGGTAACGGCACCGACCGAGATCTACCTACCCGAAAGCGGCTTTCCCGGCGGCGTCGACGTCGCGGGCGCCGACATCGTGAACTGGAACCCCCAAAGCCGTCTTCTCACAGTGGAAACCGCGGACGACGCGGGCCCCGTCACAGTCACGGTGACGCCGGCAAGCTGATCGCGGGCGTCGAGATTCCTGGATATTTGTCCAGTTCTTTCGTAACGTACAAGCGACGGGTGATCAGCCGACGGAAGGCGAGTATGTCCACGGAGAAGATGTCTGTCCAAGATCGTGTTGCGCGGGTGCTGCTCGATGTCGTCGGCGCCTTACCGACCGGCGCGCAGCGCATTCTCGGTGGCAAGCCGAAGGAGATCGACGGGCAGACTCTGCACCCCGAGATCCAGCTTGCGCTGAGATTGCTCTCAGCGGTCGAAGGTACGAGCTTCGAGCATCTTCCGGTCGAAGAGGGACGGGCTCAGATCGACGCCGAATCGCGACTGTTCGGCGGTACGCCCATCGACATCGAGACGGTACGTGACCTCGAGATCCCGGCCGGGGATCACGCGATTCCGGCTCGGCTGTATCGCCCGGCCGGAGTCTCAACGCCCGCTCCACTTTTGGTGTACTTCCACGGCGGCGGGTTCGTCCTCGGCAGCCTCGAGAGCGGCGACAGTGTGTGCCGCTTCCTGGCCCGCCACGGCGAGGTCAGTGTGTTGTCGGTGGACTACCGGTTAGCACCGGAGTTCCCGTTCCCCGCCGGGGTCGATGACGCCGTCGCCGCATTCCGGTACTGCGTCGAGCATGCCACAGAGCTGGGTGCAGATCCGAAATCCATTGCGGTAGGCGGAGACAGCGCGGGTGGGAACTTGGCTGCCGTCGTCGCGCAGTCCACGACCGAAGACGACGTCAAACCAGTATTCCAACTGCTCTTCTTCCCCTGGGTGGACCTTTCGTCGAAGCGCCCTTCGCACAAGATGTTCGGCACCGACTTCTTTCTCACCGACGCCCAACTCGACTGGTATGCAGCCCATTACCTGTCGGGCGGCGCTTCGGCTCTCGACCCGCGAGTCTCACCGCTGCTCACTCCGGACCTGGCCGGCCTACCGCCCGCGTACGTTGCCGTCGCCGGTTTCGACCCACTACGCGACGAGGGTGAGGAATACGCGAACCGGCTGCGAGAGGCCGGAGTCCCGGTTGCACTCAGGCGTCACAGTGGATTGATCCATGCCTTCGTCAACACCACCGGTGTCGGCCATACCGGTCAAGATGCGATGTTCGAGGCCTGCGGCGCTCTGCGGGTTGGACTTTCGGGCCCGCACTGAGGGCAGGGTCACGAAACGGGGAGTGCCAGATCCGCCCACTCGACCATCGCTTCGAGCACGGAGCGCAGTTCCATCCCCGTCGCGGTGAGTTCGTACTCCACTCGCGGCGGCACCTCGGCGTAGGCAGTCCGGGTCACCAGATCGAACTCCTCGAATCGCTTGAGTCTGGCGGACAGTGTCCTGGGACTGATGCCGGGCAATGCGCGTCGTAGTTCCGTGAAGCGCATCGGGCCGTGCGTGAGCTCACGAACGATCAGCGTTGCCCACGGTCCGTCCAGAACCAGCAGAAAGCGCGCGACGCCGCACTCCGGAAGCTCGTGACCTGATTCACTCATCGATTCCCCATTAGTTCACTTGAAGTAACTGGTTCCCAATCTGAATTATAGGCGTCATGACTTACACAGTGCATGGCGCCACCGGCGCACAGGGTTCTCCCGTTCTCGCGGGATTGGTCGCGGCTCTCGCCGGATCGACAGGTGCCGAAGTCCGAGCAATCACCCGCAACCCCGACCAGACGTTCGAGGGTGCGAACACCGTCGTCGCGGACAATGCGTCAGTCGACTCTCTCGCCGACGCTTATCGCGGGGTAGACGGGGTGTTCTTCCACCTGCCACTCGCCGGTGACACCGAGACGCTAGCTGGTTACGCCCACAACGTTCTGGCAGCAGCAAGAGTGACAGGTCCTTCGCGGTTCGTGATCTCTACCAGCGGCACGGTGACCCGCGACGCTACTTCGCCGCTTGCCGGTCCCAACACACCCGTTCTCTCCGAGCTCGTCGACGGACTCCGCGCCGAAGGTATCGCGGTGACCGTCCTGACCCCGCGTTTGTTCCTCGAGAATCTTCTTCTGCCCACCGTGCTGTCGGGGGTGAAAGACGAAGGGGTCCTGCGTTACCCACTGCGTGCCGATCTCGCGGTCGCATGGAGTTCACATCTCGACGTCGCTGATGCAGCCGTTGCGGCCCTGACTCTCGACGTAGCACCGGACGCGGTCGACATCGGACAGATTCCGGCGATCACCGGCATCGAACTGGCCGAGGCATTCGCCGAACACTTCTCGCGCGCGGTAACTTTCGAAGCCGTGACGCCCGATGCCTTCGGTGCGTCGATTGCGCCGATCATCGGAGGGGGCGCAGCAGCCGGGGTTTCCCAGCTCTACACGGGACTCGAATCTGCCGACAGCGTCGCGTTCGACTCCGCGACGGGTTCTGCCGTTGCCTTGGGCATCGTCGCCCGCAGCACCCGGGCCTGGCTGGTAGATCTCGGAGTGAACTGACCGGAGCAACGCAATCGGCCGGCTCCGCGAAGTATCGCGTGGAGCCGGCCGATTTCCGGGGTTACCGGTGCGTGCGGGTCTTCAACTGGCGGTTCAGCTGCCGACTCCCGAAGTCCAGACCGGCACCGTCACTGGTGGCCAGCACGGTGAGTCCAGCGGCGACCAGCAACGAAATAAGCACAACGCTCATGGTGAGTCACCTTTCTTCCTGTCGTGAAACGGTTTTGCGCCTCCGGGAAATGTCGACATATCCGGCACCCCACTTCAGCTGACCTCAAAGTATCTGTAACTATGGGTTACGCGCAATGTGTGGTCCCTCACCTGAAAGCGCAGGGTGATGCGCAGATCACGCTGCGTTCGACGGCGGACTTACCTGGCCAGAACCATATTCACGAACTCGTCGGCGAGCGCCTGAGCGTCCGCACCGCTGCCAGGAACCACATCGGGCGCACTGTGTACCAATTGCATCTGCCCCAGGTACATCGAATAGGCAAGTACGCCACGATGTTCCGCTTTCTGCCTGTCCATCCCCAGATCGACCAACAACGTCACGATGTAGGTAACTCGACGCTCGGTGACACGTCGAACCGCCGCCGAAACCAAAGGATGGCCGATCCCGGCAAGCAGTTCCAACTCCGCACGGCGACCGGCCAATCCGGTCGTGACCGAATCCACCAGACGACGCAACCTCACCTCCGCCGGTTCACCAGAGGACTCGACGGAGGAGATCAGTCTCTCGGTTGCCAAAACTTCCCACCGGCCGAGCGCAGCTTGCAGCAATTCGTCGCGGTTGGCGAAGTGCCAATAAAAGGAACCCTTGGTCGATCCGAGCGTGCGCGCCACCTTTTCCACTGCAACTGCATCAGGCCCATGGCTTGTCAGAGCCTGGAAAGCTGCATCGATCCACTGGTCACGAGAGAGTCGGGCGCGGGCATTCGTCACCTCCGTACGGTACCGTATGGGTAAGTTCCATACGGCACCGTACGGAGGACGAAATGACACTCGCTTTCAAGGCAATGCCTGCACCGGACTGGGCAGAAGCCACCACGATCACCATCCCGTCTGTTCCGACCCATACATCCGAGGAGTGGGCGCAGGCAGTCTTCGACGTCAGGAAAGTCCCCGCACCCGTCCTCGCGATGTTCTGGCTCAGGGAGCGGATAGTCGGACTGCTCGGCATCGCCAAGGGACGCCCCGACACCTTTGCCGTCGACAAGATCGCCGACGGCGAGGCCCTCATCGAAGCGGACGAGAAACACCTACGATTCGTCGCCTCGGTTCAGGCCGACAACGACGCCGGCCTCCTGCACGTCGTCACCGCCGTGGAGCTGAAGAACCGCGCGGGCCGAATCTACTTCGCACCCGTTCAGGTACTGCACGGCGTGATCACGCGGGCAATGATGACGTCCGCTCGAAAGAGACTGTGCACGTGATCAACCGTCCGGACCGCCCTTGAGTTCGAGGCTGATCTGATCGGCATCCAGCGCGGCAAGTGCCGATCCGAGCATCCGTGCGTCGAACACGCCATCGTCACGTGCGTCGAGCAGTGCCTGACGCTGCGCGTCGATCACGTCGAGGCGGATCCTCTTCTTCGACCGACCCTCTGGCGGAACGACACTCGCAGCAGCATCTTCGAGGAGGTCGAGCAACCTGCGATGCTCGTCTAGTTCGGATTCGGTGAGATCCTGCGAGGCCGGACCGGTCGCCACTACGACGCGCTTCAACGTTCCTCCCTGAAGGATCAACGAGCCTGCTGCCACCAGGAACGCAACCAAGATCAGGAGCGATCGACTCGGGGTGTCTTCCGGCAGAGTCTGCGCTGCAGCCAGAGTGACCGCCCCGCGCATGCCGGCCCAGATGACGATCGTGCCTTCACGCCATCCCAACGGCGCAGCAAGGTAGTAGTCGATATCGGCAACCGTCCGCCGAACCCGAACCTTGAACCTTTCCATCTGATTCGCCGAAGGTGCCCGGCGCCTGCTGCGTCGTTCGTCTGGCGGGTAATCCTCGGGATTGTCGAGGCGATTCGCGATGTCGGAGAGTCTGGGTTTCATGCGTTCACGAAAATTCGCCCGCGCTTGGAGCGCTCGCAGGAGCGGGGCCACGTACAGAGCCCGCACCAAGATCGTGAGGAACAGTGCACCCGCCGCCACGAAGACCGCCGTGGATATGCCCTCGTGGTCGACCCGGACATCGTCGACTATCGACGAGAGTTCGAGGCCCATCACCAGGAAGATCGCACCTTCGAGGACCAATTCGACTGTGCGCCAGTTCTGGGAGTCGGACAACCGATGACGCGGTGACAGCTTCCGAGGAGCGTCGTAGCCGGTGACGAGCCCGGCCACGACGGCAGCAACCAACCCTGACGCACCCAACTCTTCGGCGGGGATCGCCGCCAGAAACGGCACCGTGAACGAGATGACCGTGTTGACCGTCGAATCGGTGACACGGGCGCGAACCATCAGGTTGACCTTGCCGACGACAACTCCGATGACCGCGGCCACGACGACGGCAAAAGCGAACTTGCCCAACACACTCCACAGCGACACCGATGCGGCGGCCCCGGCGATGGCAGTACGCAACAGAACCAGAGCGGTGGCGTCGTTGAGCAGGCTTTCGCCTTCGAGGATCGACACCACCCGCGGCGAGACCGGGAGTTTCTTGACGATGGACGTCGCGACGGCATCCGTCGGGCTCACGATCGCACCGAGTGCAATGCCCCACCAGATACCGAGTCCTGGTATCACCCAGGAGAAGAACACACCGAGAACAAGCGCACTCACGACCACGAGCAGAACGGAAAGCCCACCGATGGCACCGAACTCACGCCGAAACTCCATCGACGGCATCGAGACCGAGGCGGAGTACAGCAGTGGCGGAAGCACGCCTGCCAGAATCCATTCCGGGTCGATGTCCACTGCTGGGACAAATGGTAAGAGGCTGACAACGATCCCGGCCATCACCAGAATCAACGGTGCTGCGACTCCGATCCGCGCTCCGAGCGTCGAGGCCGCGACGATTCCGAGCAGACCGAGCACCACGATGATCAGAGCGTCCACTGCGTCCCCCTGTACCCCCGGATTTGTGTCTGGCTCTTTCTACACCTTTGCCGGAGACGGGGGCGAGACCTGCCAGGCAACGGCGATCAGAACAACCGTGAACGCCGATGCGGGCCACAGAGCGTGAAGACCGATCCACCGATGAACGAGCGCACCGACCACCGCGCCCGCGATCAACCCCGCGCACATCCCGAAGTGCTGCAGCCACGCCCACTTCGGGCCACCCAGAAAGGCTCCGGTCAGACGCTGGCCCATCTTGACCAGCGCACCGGTCATGTACGTGACACCGATCGTCACCTCGCCGTCGCGCTGGAACACCGAGTTGACGGCTCCCATCGCCAAGGCCATCGCCGAGATCGCGCCGGGGGTGACGTCGAGGCTGCTCATCACCGAACCGATGGACAGCAGCCCGGCTACAACCGCGAGCACCGTGACCTTGCGAGCCCGGACCGAATAGCGCTCCGTGAAGTGGGTGACGACGGTTCCCAGCGCGATTCCCAGGAGGAAGAGCACGATGATTCCGCCGGCAACTCTCGCGGTCGACCACACCCCGTCGGCAAATGCGACGCTCGCCTGCGTCATGTTGCCGCTCATGAACGAAACGAAAGGCCCACCGAGCGTGATGAATCCGAGCGCGTCGACGTAACCGGCCAACCCGGCGAGCGCTGTCGCCAGGCCGATCAGCGACCTGCTGTATCCCGTCACCCGACGAGCTCGGTTCAGCTCAGCTTGCTGGTGCGCAGCTCGTGGCCCTTGGACGTCTTGCAGCGGCCGGTCTCGAGATCCCACTGCCAGCCGTGCAGATCGCAGGTGAGGTTGGTGCCGTCGACAACACCGAACTTCGACAGGTCAGCCTTGAGGTGGGGGCAACGACGCTGAATCTCGTACCCGCCCAACTCGATAGACGCGCTGTCGTCGTGGGCCTCGGCGAACCAGCCGTCGGCGTACGCGATGCGCTCGTCGGTGAGGCACTTGAAGAACGTGTAGAGGAATTCGTTGTACCCACCGATGCGCCACGCCGTGAAGCGTGTCGACAGGAAGATGGTGTTGACCCAGTCGGGCTCGTCGTCGCGCAGAACGGTGCGAACCAGTTCGGGAGCGATGCGGAAGCCGTAGCGGTACTTACCTTCTCCGTCGATGGGCTCACGAACGATCCGCTTCGGGAAGTCGAGGACGACCGTCTCCTCTCCCATCACGAGTCCGACGGGGTAGCCGATTCCGTCGCAGATCAGATCGGACTGAGCCATGATCGGCTCGAACTTGGCCTTGAGACCGTCGAGCAGCGGCTCGCCTTCGGCCGGAGCCCACGTGGCCTTCTGCGCGGCGATGACCGGTGCCATCTTCTGCGCCATCTTCTCGATGTACTCGGCCTTGTTGGAGAAGATCTTGTCGACGTCTGCGTCCGGGATGGGATGCGTCAGCGCGACCTTCTCGCTTCCGCGAAGTTCGACGGCCGAGCCGGGGATCATCAGCAGACCACGATCGTTGCCGTTGATGCGCATCTGCTCGAGGAACGTGATCTGGTCGGGGAAGATGTTTCCCTCGTCGCCGTGATCGTCGTTGAGGTAACGCAGGTCGTCGTCGAGGAAGACCGGCGGGCCGGCCGACGGAACAACCCAGGCAGCGTCGACCTGGGAGATGTAGTTGCGGCAGCGGTCCATGCCGCGCTGACGCTTCTGCTTGCCGAAGTTGCGCTTGGTGCCCTTCGGGATGTCGTAGACCATCGGGTACCAGATCGCGCCCGAGTACTGCAGCAGATGGATGTCGACCTTCCCGAAGGCGTCGGTCAGCGGGTCCAGATCGACGGGCCTGGCGTCGTTCATGTTGAAACAGGTGGTTTCCCCGTCCGAGACGACGAGGCCCGAGTCACCGATCGGACCGTCCGCGGGAGCGCGCAGAGCGATGATCATGATGTCGAGATCGCCCTTGGGACCGCTGACGGTGTGCTTGACGGAGTCTTCCGTCTCGAAGAACTTGTGGAAGCCGAGCTTCTCGAGTTCACGCTTGAGGTCCGGCACCGGGTAATCGGGGAGCAGGACTGTGGCGTCCTTGTTGACGTGCGCGATCAGATTCTTCGGATCGAAGTGGTCCTTGTGCAGGTGCGAGACGTAGAGGTAGTCGCAGTTGCCCAGCGCGTCCCAGTCCAACTCTGTGTTGTCGGGGAACGGAACCCAGGACGCAAAATACGTCGGGGTCACCCATGGATCACACAGGATGGATCCGGCCTCGGTCTGGATGTGAAATCCTGCGTGGCCGACGCTGGTGATCTGCATTGCAACCTCCGAAATCGTACTGCTGGTCAACTCAGCATAGTCGGCGCGATCAGGGCCAAATCGCGATCGAGGAGGCGGCCGGTTGTGACGTCATGCACGTCAGAGGTCGAAAGTGGGTTGTGAATCAGACCTGCCGGTGACGCGGACAACACTCTCTGTGCTGGCGTGTTCGCCGTATTTCTTGGCGTTCGCGGGAGCTGTTTCAGCATTCCCGAAGACAGCCCCTAAGGCTAACCTAACAAGCATGACTCGACTCCTTTCTCCCTCCACGACCGATCGCGACTACTGGGCGATCGTGGACAACCTGACGCGACGCGGTTTCTTCGGCGTCGGCGCGGGCGTCGCTGCGGCCGCGTTTCTCGCCGCCTGCGGCAGCACGGAAAGTTCGACGCCCGAGAACGCGGAGACCTTCGAGTTCACGCGCGGCGACGAGAAGCTGATCATTCCGACGGACCCACAGAACGTCGTTGCCCTCGATCCGCGGGACGGCCTCGAATTGTCGATCCTCGCCGGATACCCGGTGACCGCCTACCCGACCGGCGCAGCCGAACACCTGCGCCGTGAGGTCCCGGATGCCACGGGTGTCGAGATCTTCGCCGAAGGTGCTTCCGATCCCAACTTCGAATACATCTCGACTCTCGGCGCCGACCTTCTCGTCCTCAGCGCCGGCTGGTGGGACACCGGGTCGTACGGCAACGACCGGATGCAGCAGATCGCACCGGTCCTGCCCGTCGGCAAGGACTTCACCCCGGAGTGGCGGAAGGTCATGTCGGACTTCCTCACCGGCATCGGGCGCAGCGATCGCGCCGAAGAAGTACTCGCCGAGTACGACGCCCATGTAGCTCAGGTCCGCCCGACCGTCGAACCGCTGATGGCCGGCAAGAAGGTTGCCTTCGTCGCCGCCGCGGAGGATCAGATCGCGTGGTTCCAGAACGATTTCCGCACCGCCGTCGCCGAGGACCTGGGATTCGAGGTGCTCCGTGAAGGCCCCGACCTTCGCGTGATGCTCGGATCGGAGCAGTTCAACCGTCTCGAAGAAGCCGACGTCATCTTCGCCTTGGATCGCAGCGCCTCCGGCAGCGTGTACACCTCGCCGACGTGGCAGCGTCTGCCCGCCGCGCAGGCTGGTCGAGTGATTCCCTTCGACTACTACAAGGCCGCGGGATACGCCTTGACCGCCAAGGTTCTCGTCGACGACTTGGCGGCCGGGGTCAAGCGGTAGAACCCGACCTTCGTCGACCCGACGGGGCCCCGATCATTCGGCACCGGCGGCTCGTCCTGTCACACGGTCCCGAAACTCGCGGAACGCTTGGAAACCACCGGTGAGCGCCCGCGCCAGTTCCTCGGCGCTGTCGACCCAGACGACGTCCTCCAACTCGGAAACGTCGTCGGGCTCGTGATTGCGCTGGGGAACGAGAAACGTCGGGTCACCCTGAGGGTTGACGATCAGGAACCCAGCCGCCGCGCAGAGGTCGTAGACGAACGCGCACTCGGCAGGCGACAGCGTCGCGTGGAAGATTCCACCACTGAGTGGATCGCTCTGCTCGAGCGAGTCGAGATGAAGGTCGGAGAAGGCCCCGTCGATCGTCAATGCCCTGTCGTCACGGTCGACGATCTCGCCTCCGTACGGGCTCTCGACCACGCGCAGCCCGTGCTGATCGAGGAAAGCGGCGACCGCCGCCCGATCAACATCGAGTTGCACGTCCTTCGTCACCCGCATGAAGTGCAGCGAGAAACCCATCGATCCCCCTCGTCCATTCGCGACGCACGTGATGCGCTCGCCAGTACCTCGACAGCCGAGAAGCGTCAAAACTACCTCTCGAGTAGGGTCCGGATCGCCTCGACCACTTCGGCAGGCGCCTCTTCTGCCATGAAGTGACCTGCGGACAGCGTGCGGTGCTCGAGATCGGGCGCCCACGCTTTCCACAGGGCCTCGGCGTCGTAGCCGAGCATCGAGCCCCAGTCCTGCTGAATGACCGTGACCGGCATGTGCAGTTGGTTGCCCGCCTCCCGATCGGACTGATCGTGTTCGATGTCGATGCCTGCCGACGCCCGGTAATCGGCAACGATCGACGGCACCGCCTCCCGTGAGGCGCGCAGGTATTCCGCCCGCACGTCTACCGGAATCGCTTCGCGGTTCTGCGTCCACACGTCGAGAAAGTACTCGAAGAACGCGTCGGCGCTGGCGCTGATCATCTGCTCGGGAAGACCAGGTGGCTGAGCCATGAGATAGAGATGGAACGCCACAGCAGCATTCGATCCATGCAGGATGTCCCACATATCCAGGGTGGGGAGCACGTCCAGCGAGCCGAGTTGCGTGATCACATCCGGATGATCCAGCCCCGCTCTGACGGCAACCAGTGCGCCACGATCGTGGCCGACGAGGGCGAACTTCTCGTGTCCCAATTTCCTCGCCACCTCGACGATGTCGGCAGCCATTGTTCGTTTGGAGTAGGTGTCCGGGTTTTCCTCGACCGGTTTGTCGCTGGCTCCGTATCCGCGGAGATCCGGGCAGATGACGGTGTGATCCGACGCCAAGGCAGTGGCTACGTGACGCCACATGAGGTGAGTCTGAGGGAAGCCGTGCAGAAGGACGAGTGGTGTTCCGCTTCCGCCGACCGCGACGTTGAGCCGCACTCCGTCTGCTGTGGAAATCTGCTGGTAGTCGAAGCCTGGAATGGTGATAGTCATCGATCGCTCTCGTTAGTCGGGGTGATGGCAGGTCGGGGTGATGGCAATCAGCTTCGCCGCAGTCGATGAGCGTTCGATGAGCGCGATAGCGTGGGGAAATGCGAGACCACACATTTGAAGCCCCGGCTTTCGGAGTGCTCGGACCCGTGGTCGCGTGGAACGAGTCTTCACACCAGATCGATCTGAAGGGTCCACGACACCGAGCGGTCCTCGCTCGTCTCGTCGTCGCCCGCGGCCGTGTTGTTCCCGTGGACGTGATTGTCGACGACCTCTGGGTCGATCCTCCGTCCGGCGCTACCAGCGCAATACGTACGTTCGTTTCCGCATTGAGGCGTGTGCTCGAACCGGATCGCGCGCCGCGAAAGAAGCCGAAAGTCATTGTCACCGAAGGGCCCGGTTACGCCTTTCATGCAGCACCCGACGCGGTCGACGCTTGGGAATTCGAAAGACTGGTGCGAGAAGCCGCAGATTCGACGCCGGCGCAATCACTCGAACTGCTCCGAACCGCGCTGCAGCTGTGGAGAGGGCCGGCCTACGCGGAGTTCGCCGACGAGCCTTGGGCCCGAACGGAGCGATCACGCTTGGAGGAACTGCGTCTGACTGCCGTCGAACGCTTGGCATCCGCGCAGCTCGATCTCGGGCGAGCTGCCGAAGCGATTCCCGATCTGGATGCCCACGTGACGGAACACCCTTGGCGCGAGGAGGGTTGGCGACTACTCGCTCTGGCGCTGTACCGGTCCGATCGTCAAGGCGATGCTCTGGCAGTCCTACGTCGCGCACGGAAGTTACTCGCCGAAGAGTTGGGCATCGACCCTGGTCCACGACTGAACGACCTCGAGTCCGACATTCTCCGCCGGGAAACCCGCCTGGATCCTGTAGGGGCAGAACAGATCTTCAGTCAGGTTTCGGCAGCGTACGACCGGACCGTAGCGGCAGGATCGAAATCGAGATTGGAGTCAACCGTCGGCCTCCTCCGAAGTTTGGCAGTTGCGGGCGGAAGCGGACTCGAGACTGCCCGAAACCAACGACTGACAATCATCGGCGCCGCTGAACAATTGGACGACGTCGAACTCACCGCGCGGATCATCGGCAATTACGACGTGCCCGGGATCTGGACGCGATCCGACGATCCTCGGCAGGCTACGCAGATCGTCGAGACCGCTCAGCGCACTCTCGATCGACTTCCGGCCGGCAACGAACCCGCTCGGGCGAGACTGTTGGCGACAATCGCACTCGAATCGCGCGGACTGCCCGGTCATCACGGTCTCGAATGTGCCCGTGCCGCAGTACAGATCGGTCGCGCTCTCGACGATCCAGGGCTCCTGGCCTTCGCTCTGAACGGATTGTTCATGCAGACGTTCTGGACTAACGGTCTGGCCTCCGAGCGCGACGACATCGGCCGTGAACTGGTCGACCTCGCCATTCGACACGGCCTGGCTACCTTCGAGATCCTCGGCCATCTGATCCGCATGCAAGCCCTCAGCGCCCTTGGGCAATTCGATGCAGCCGAGCTACATTCCGAGACGGTTGATCGATTGGCCGGACGTCACGAACGCCCGTTGGCAGCGGTGTTCACCACCTGGTTTCGCGCTATGCGTACTGCCGCTGCCGGCGCGGAGGCCGCGCACTGCGAGAAGCTGTACGAAGCTGCGGCGGTCAATCTTTCCGATGCCGGCATGCCGGGTCTCGCGGACGGCATACTCCCTCTCGCAATTCTCGCCCTCCGCGTATGGCGGGGACTGCCGGCGATTTTCGACCCGACCACGCAGTGGGGCCCCTACGAATCCTGGGCCCGGCCACACCTGCTCATCGCACAGGGGCAGACGAACGAAGCAGCGAAGGCCGTCGAGGCATTGCCGGACCCGCCCGAAGACCTACTCTCCGAGGCACTGTGGTGCTTGACTGCCGCAGCGGCGACTGCAGTCGGCGACCGTCGAGTCAAGGAGCGTGCGCGAGCGGCGCTCCTACCTGCCGCCGCCGAAATAGCCGGCGCCGGAAGCGGAATGCTCACCGTGGGACCCGTCTCGCACTACCTGGCCGAATTGGAGCAGGGCTGAACCGTCAGGTGAATGCAATCACCGTCTCACCCCACGCCTCCCGGATCTCGCGGTCGAGATCAGCGACGACGGCATCGCGTTTGTCGATCAACAGTGTCGAGCGTGTGTCGGTGTCGTAAGTGGGCCACCCCGGGTCCGCACCCAGTTCGCGATCGTCCCCGGCGTCGTAATCGCCTGCAGCTCTGGCAAAGTCCAACCACCTCGCCTGCATGCGCTCAGAGACATGACGCGCCGCGCTCAAGCCACCCAACTTGTAGGTAATGTCTCGTGCCCCGTGGTTGATGTTGCCGAAGACGTAGGCAAGTTCGGTGCCGTGGGTCGCACCGATCTTCAGCGCCTTGAGCATCGGCGGCGCGTAGTCGAAGCGATACAACCACGTCGGCGCAACCTTGCTGTGCGCCTCGGCGATCCACAACGTAGGCAGCCGGAATCCGAAATCACGGGTCAAACCGAGACCGGCGCCCAGCTTGGACAGTCCCGAATACGCGCCTTCGATTTGAGAATGATCCGGTAGCTCGAGTCCTGGATGCTCGTCGGCGATCTCCGCGAACATCGACGTGATCACGACGGGATCGATCGGCATCAACGGCGACTTCATCATCCGGAAGAGCGAAGATTCGTCCTTGTTGGTTCCGATGATCAGCGGAATCGGGTGTGCATTGCCGTGACGGAACGCGCGCACCGGGTAGTCAGGGAGCAGATCACCGTCGACGATCGGCGCGAACGCCAAAGTGCCAGGCGTCTCCTGGGGGACGCGAGCAAACAGTTCGTCTGACGGCCCGATCAAGTCTTCGGCAGACGTGGACCGCAACAGACCCAGATCGCTTCCGCCGCTGAAGATCTCGAGAAACAGCTTCGCGACGATCTCACCACGTTCACTACCGTACACCGAAGTGGCGGGCGAACTTTCGGCAATAGCGCGATGAAACAGGCCGCGAGCGGACGGGACGGTCATCAGCGTCGTCACCGCGCCGCCACCTGCCGACTCGCCGAACAACGTCACTTTGTCGGGATCGCCACCGAAAGCCGCGATGTTGCCTTGAACCCATTGCAGCGCTGCAATCATGTCGCGGAGAGCGACATTGGGCTCGAAGGTATGTTCACTCGAATTGAAGGACGAGAAATCGACGAAGCCGAACACACCGATGCGGTAGTTGATCGAGACGACGACAACGTCGCCGTTCTCAGCCAATGTGGTTGCGTCGAAAAGTGGTTGGCTGGACGCTCCGCGGAAATACGCTCCGCCGTGAATCCAGACCATCACCGGTTTACCCGGCGCATCAGAACCGACGGGGCCCGGTGCCCACACGTTGAGGAACAGGCAGTCTTCGTCCATCGGAACGTTCTCACCGAGCGGGATCATCGCGAGCCGACTTTGCGGCTCACACGGTCCGAATTCTGTTGCGTCCTGGACCTCGGTCCACGGCTGCGGCGGAACCGGCGCGCGAAATCGCAGCGCACCGACCGGAGGTGCCGCGTAACGAATCCCCTTCCAACTCGACACCGAGCCTTTCGTCGATCCTCGAACCGGCCCGTACGTTGTCTCGACTACCGGCGCTTCGCTGGGTGTGATCGTCATTCGATTTCTCCTCGAAAACAAGTTGCTACTTCGACAGGGCTTCGACAACGTGCGAGAGTTCCAATGCTGCCAGCATCAGGAACAAAACGGTCATGATTGCCGCATTGTGGCGGATCAGAGTGCTTTTGGTGGCGCTCAGTGCATCGGTCACCTTCGCCGAGGGCACGGCAGCCAATGCTGACAGCACGATCAAGGCGATGGACGCCGCTACCGCGAACAGAACGGAGTACGCGACCACTGATACCCAGCCGAGGTGCCCGCCACCGATGATCGAACCTGCCTTGAGTTCGAGCGGCAGGTTCTTCGCGTTGGGTACGGTCAACAACAGTCCCAGAACCGCAGCTTTGGCCGGTTGCATCGAGTCGATCTGCGCCAGCCACGACGGCATCGCCGGCTCGGCATCGTCTTTCGGACGGCCACGCCAACTCGAGTACGCGAGCGCCAGAAAACCGACAGTGAACACGACGGCGAACACCGTCTGGACGGTATGCGCGCTGCCACTGGACTTCGATTCCACTCCGGTGGTCGAGAGTGCCGTCGCTGCTGTAATCGCTGCCGCGGCCAGCACGATGCTCGCGGTGTACGCGAATGCATTTGCCTTCGCCCGAGTGGACAGCAGGATCGCGATGATCGCAACCAGAGGAATCGGGCTGATGACGACGCCGGTGGCGAGTGGGATGAGCTGCGCAGTAATCGATTCCATTTCTGCGACCGTACAAGCGGCCAATCCGGCCATTGGCGAAACGTTCGGCCTCCACGACATCGCCACTCACGGTGTCACAGAAGCACGGCTGTGAGGACCACACGGTCTTCCTCTTCGACAAGTTCGAGGGACGTTACCGTACCGGCGAGCGATTCAAGCCCGATCCCTGAGTCCCGTGCCACCGGCATCCGACCCGGCGAGCTGATCCGCACTACTACCGCCCGAGCATCGGCGAGTGTCACCTCGAGGAAGACGGGCCCTCCTGCACCGTGTTTCACGGCGTTGGTCAGTCCCTCCGACAGGATCTCCACCACGCTGTCGAGCCGAGCGGAGCCGGAACCGATCACCGCCCAGACTTCGTCGTCGACGTGACTGACGACCGGAATTGCGTAGCGCCACACCGTGACAAGATCATCGATACGCTTTCGGGCATCGGAGTCAGCCGGCTGATCGGATGACGCAGTCAGGTCGCTTTCCAAGCCGTCGAGAATGTGGGCAATGGTTGCCGCAACATCGACTGGGCGACCGGCAACGGCGCCCGAAGACCATGCGGCCGCTACGAGTTCGCCCTGCACCGACGAGTGCAACAACCTGGCCAGTCCACGTCGGGTGTGCATGAGCTCGGCATGGATACGAGCTGCATCGAGCGCTTGCCGGCTCAGGGCACTGCGGAGTTGACGCTCCTCGTCCTGACGCTGCGTATCCGCAGCCCTGATCAGGCAGACGGACAGCGCAACCAACGGGTAGACGGCCATCGACGAGAGATAGAAAGTCGGGGTACGGCCGAACACCGTCAGGAGCAGCCACGTCGCGGTACTGCTGATCAGCGCACTCGAGCAGTACACCGCAGAAAGAGTCGCGATCCGTCTCAGAGGGCCGTCTCCGCTGCTGACAACTCGGCGAGCGCACGCATTGCCACCGACGAAGAGCCAGAAACCGACGCCGAGCTGGACCGCCGTGAACGTCACGCCGTAAGTCGTGAGCAGGTAGACGGTCACCAGTGCCGTGTACGCGAACACCGGTACGTACAGTGGCGCCGGTTCAACGCTGCGTACGACGCCGATCAGTCGATCTCTCGCCGTCAGCCGCACAGTCGGCGTCGGTGATTCGATCGGGGGAATCTCCCGGAACAGTCGATGACTCATCGGGCGAACCACGTCGTCGGAGATTCGCTTCAAGAGAGCTGCTCCTCGCACTCCCTCGAGTTCCGTTTCAGCAACCGCGTGCATGACCGTCTCGATACTGCGCTCGAGCTCTCGCCGACACTGCGCACGGGTTTGGCCGAGGCGGAATCGATCCCGGGTCTGTTGGAGTTGGACGGCGGCCCCGGCAACCTTCAAACTCCGTTGCAGCGCGAGGCGGTCACGGAGAGCGCTTACCAGTACGGCGGTCAACGACAAGAAGACAACGCTGCACACGACGTTGAGTCCCACACGGACGAGCATCGGTCTGGGGTCGACGGGGAGTTCGAGCGAGCGGGTGATCGCGTCGAGGACGAACGGGCGGATCGCGCCGATCACTGCGAACAGGGCCAGGGCTGCGAGCTGCGATCGGTGTGCTGCAAGAACAGCCCTCGCCATCAGCAGCATCAGCCCGACGACGCAGTGGGTCGCGAAGGCGCCGACTGCCATCACGCCTACTTCGCGCACCCCGGTACACAGGTAGTAGTTGGCCATCACGGTCACCGCGAACGGCAGCGTCAGAATCCAGGACCACTTGGTGACGATGTTCCGATCACCGAGTCGAAGCCACCACTCGCGCGGGTTCACACCGAGTCGGTCACTTCGGGCACACCGAAATGGCGGATGAAGATACTCGCAGCAAGCACTCGCGGATTGGTGGACGAATCGTGCGTCAATCCCAGGCTCTCGAGAGTGCGCGCGATGAGCTTCTCCACACCTCGGATCGAGGACCCACGATGCGCTGCGATTGCGCTGTTCGACCACCCGAGCGAGATGTAACGCAGAAGATCGAGCTGTGATCTGGTGAGGCTCGACAAGGCGGAGTCCGGATCACTCCCGAGCGCCGGTGGCTCGGTTTCCGTCAACGCGGCCTCCACTACGCCGATCAACTGATCCGCCGACTGGACAGCCGCCTTGTCCACGAACAGCGATTTCGGCGGCACACCCGCAGAACCTGGCGCTGTCGATGCGTTGGGGTAGTTCGTCAGGAACACGATCGCGCAATGCGGAGCCTTCACGGTGACGATGTTCGCGAGATCGACGCCGTTCGGCCGCACGCCAAGGTCGATGTCCGTGACCAAGAGGTCAGGATCGAATCCGTCGAACTCCGTGAGCGCTTCGACCGCCGATCCGGCCGTATGGACCACGAACCCGGCGTGTGTGAGCGTGTCACCGACGAGCGCACGCATCAGTGGTTGGTCTTCCACCACCAACACCCGTCGCACCCACTGGCTGGTCTCCATGACCAGAGATTAACCGTTGGGAGAGTGCGTATTCGACCGAGCAGGTGGTGACGGATTCCGAGTAACACAGCAGTTATCAACCACGCGGGTTCCAAGCATTTCGCCCGATATGTCCCAAGCGTCGGAGCGCAGGGTGTTCCGAGTACACACCCCTTCGACCATCAGGACGGGCCATGACCGCACCGATCACCCCGAAGAACACCGCAGTACGACGAGCCACTTTGCTGGCAGTATGCGTGAGCACCGCAATGCTCATGCTCGACATCGCCGTCGTCAACACCGCCCTGCCGTCGATCGCATCCGATCTCGATACCGAAGTCAGCGCCCTGCAATGGGTGATCGACGCGTACACGCTGGCATTGGCGACGGTGGTTCTCAGCGCCGGATCGTGGGCAGACCGACGGGGTCGACGCCATGTTTTCATCATCGGCATTCTGTGGTTCACCACGGCATCTCTGTTCTGCGCTCTGGCGCCGAACATCTGGGTGCTCGACCTCGCGCGGGCCGCTCAGGGTATCGGCGGTGCCGTACTCTTCGCCTGCTCACTTGCCTTGCTGGCGGACGTGTTCGAGAAGGGTCCCCAGCGCGCGACTGCTCTGGCTGCATACGGCGCCACGATCGGGGGCGCGTTTGCCGTCGGCCCACTGGTGGGCGGGTTGCTCACCGAGTTGTTGGATTGGCGCGCAATCTTTTTGATCAACGTTCCGATCGGGTTGATCACACTGGCGATGACGGTGCGGTGGGTTCCCGAGTCACGCGATCCTCGGCCTCGCCGCGCGGACGTGCCCGGGCAGATTCTGGTGTCCACCGGCCTGGCAGCTCTGGTGTTCGGTTTGTTACGCGGTAACGAGGATGGGTGGTTCGAGCCGCAGCCGATGATCGCCGCGGTGATCGCCGCGGCCGCCATGATCGGTTTCTCCCTGCACGAGCTTCGTACCACCGAGCCCATGCTGCCCCCGCATCTGCTCGCCAATCGGGCCTTCGCCGGAGCGCAGATCGCAGCGTTCTCGATCTCCGCCTCCCTGTTCGCGGTGTTCGTCTACACGACCATCTACCTGCAGAACGTGCTGCATCTGTCTCCCGTGGACGCCGGCCTGGTGTATCTACCGGCGACGATAGCGATGTTCGTCGTCGCGGGCGCCACCGCGAAATTGGACGGGCGCATCCCCGTCTCGGTCTCGTTGACGTGCTCGCTTCTACTCGTCTCGGTGGGGCTGGTCATGATGACCGTCGTCGACGTGACCAGTTCGCCGTACGCGATACTTCCCGGATTTGTTGTCGCGTGCGTGGGGGCCGGGGTGTTCAACCCCGTCATGAGTGGGTTGGTTCTGGGCGAAAGCACTTCGAACCATTCCGGATTGGCCGCAGGGATCAACGACGCGTTCCGGCAGACCGGCATCGCAGTCGGGGTTGCCGTGCTCGGCGCCTTCCTTCCGGCGCAGTCGATGCTGCCCGGCGGACCACCGGACGACTTTGTCGGTGGACTTCGGTTGGCACTGTTTGTCGCAGCCTTCATCGCAGCTCTCGGTGCGTTGGTCTGTGCGGCGACGCTGCGCACTACCAGCGTCAACCAGACTCTTTCCGAGGAATCCGAGCAGATGTTGACGAGAACTAGTTGACCGTTTTGTCCTGCATGTATGAATTTCGCTCCTTAGAATCGAACCGTCCTGCGTCCGCAGGTACGAGGGGAAACGGATGATCTATCGACTGCTCGGGCCGTTGGAGGTCGCACGGGGTCCGGCGACGAGCGACGTGATCGATCTGGGCCCTCGAAAACAACGAACGGTCCTTGCCGTTCTACTGCTCAACCGTGGTCGCGTCGTCTCCACCGACCGGCTGATCGATGCTCTCTGGCACGACGACGCACCGGCGAGTGCGATGGCAAGCATCCAGGCGTATATCTCCAACCTGCGCCGAGCGCTACGCGTCGAAACCGGTACGGCGTCACCGATAGTGCGTCAATCGCCGGGCTATGTCCTCGAGGTCGCTCCGGCAGACGTCGATCTGTCGGTGTTTCTCGACGACGCCGAAACGGCGCGACAACACGCTGAGAACGAACGGTGGCAGCAGGCTTTGACGACCGCTGACCGTGCCCTCGCCTCGGTCCGGGGGCAGCTTCTGGACGACCTGAACGACGCGCACTGGGTGGAGGTGGAAGCCGCAGCCTTCGAGGAAGTGCGGACCGAGTGCCGGGAGACCCGGATAACGGCGCTTCTGGCTCTGGGGCGCCTGGCACCCGCGCTGGTCGAAGCTGCTCAACTCTGTAGCGAGTACCCGTTCCGCGACCGGACCTGCTGGCTGCGAATGGTTGCCCTGCATCGGGCGGGCAGGTCACCGGAAGCCTTGGAACAGTTTCGATTACACGCGTCTCGGCTCGACGCCGAGCTGGGACTGGAGCCCGGCGGGGAGCTGACAGCATTGCAAGGCGCAATCCTGCGCCACGAACCCGGCCTGGCCGCCTGGCCGCGCACTCCGGGATGGACGGGGGCCGAACAAGTGTCGGTCCCGGCTTCTCCCCCAGCCGTAGCAGCGATGCCCGAGACGGATTCCTCACGCTTGTTCGTCGGGCGCGACGCTCAGACGATTGTCGCCGACAAGATGCTCGACGACGTTCGCCGTGGCTCACCTCGCTGGTTGATCTTGACCGGCCCCGCCGGCATCGGCAAGACACGATTCGCCGAGGAGTGTTCGTCGAGAACAACGTCCATTCGAGGAGCCACCGTCTGGGCACGTTGCCCGGAGGACGACGGAACGCCGCCGTGGTGGCCGATCCGCCGACTGGTTCGGGAACTCGGAGCCGACGCCGATTTCGTACTGACGCCGCCGACGGACATCGATCCGGACGAAGCGAGATTTGCCGTCTACGAACGGGTTCGCACCACCATCGAAGCTGCGGCGAAAGATGCACTGTTGACCGTCGTCATCGACGACATTCAATGGGCCGATCCCACGTCCCTTCGTTGCCTGACCTACCTGGTCGGCGCAATGACCAGTGCCAGAGTCTGGTTCGTGTCGACGCTCCGAGACTCGGAAGTCGGGCCGGCAGTGCGCAAGTTCGAAGAAGCCGTACTCCACGGCGAAGGAAACCGAACCATGATTGTGCCGGCGCTCGCGCAGGGCGAGGTTGCAACACTCGCAAGGTGCGTCTCCGGGGACTGGCTCGACGACGCGGAGGCGCGAACCCTGGCGGAACGAACCGGCGGCAACCCGCTGTTCGTCTCGGAGTACGCCAGGCTTCCCCGGAACGAGCGACTGGGCGACGGCATCCCCGTCGCCGTTCGATCTGTCCTCGGTCGACGGCTTGCCGCAGTGGAACCGGCAGTGTTGCACGCTCTTCGGGTTGCCGCAGTTATCGGCGACGCCATCGAGGTGTACACACTGGCCGCAGCCACCCGTCTCGATGTCGACACTCTCGCCGACCATCTCGACGCGGCTGCTGATGAACGAATCATCGTCGCGGACTCGGCAAACGGCGGTTACGTCTTTGCTCACGGCCTTCTCCGAGACGAAGTCCTCGAAGCGATACCCACGCTTCGTCGCCAGCGGATACATGCCCGAGTTGCCGAAGTGCTCGAAAATTCCTCCGATCCGGACCGGCTGAGCCGCCGCGCGCAACATCTGATGTCGGCACTTCCCCTGGTCGATCCACTCGTCGTTCTGGAGGCATGCACGGCTGCAGCTCAGGATGCGACCGATCGGTGGAGTTCGGAGACCGCGGCCGAGTGGTGGGAGGCAGCTGTCCGCGCGTTCGACTTACTTCCGGTGTCCCAGCAATCCGCTGACGATCGGGACGACCTGCTGGTGGCCAGAGTCGAGGCCCTCGCCCGCGCAGGTCGAGGGCAGACAGTTCTCGACGTCGTCAATGCCGGTCTCCTCGAGGCTGTTCGGGAGGGGCGAACCTCCGCCGTCGGACGATTGGCAGGCGCATTACTTCGGGCCGCCGGTGCGTGGCCGTGGGTTTCCTACGGTACCGATCCGGGACCACTGCTCGAACGGCTCGCGGCGGTCGAGCCCTTGGTCGAGAACGACAGTTCAGCTCACGCACGGGTTCTTGCTGCGCTGGCGGTGGGAAGTTGCTACCACCCCGAAGCCGAGATCCCGAATCGATGGAGCGCCCGTGCTCTCGACATCGCCCGCGAACTCGACGATCCGGATGTGATCGCGGACGCGCTGCTCGGACGGATTCTGCTTTTCTCCGGAGTCGCGGTGCACAGCGCGGAGTCCATGCGCCTACTGCGCGAGCTTTTCGAACTGCCGCACCAACAATCGCGTGTCGACAGCGTCGTCGCACACGCCGTCGCGAGCATGACGGAGATGAATCTGGCCAATGTCGATGCTGCCGTCAAACACGTCAGGCAGGGGATCATCGGCTGCGAGCTACTGAGACTCCCGGTGGTTCGGGTCCAATTACGCTGGATGGAAGCAACTCTCGCCGAATGGTACGGAGACTTCGCGCAAGCCCGCCGACAGTACGAGACGGCCAGGCAGATCCATCTGCAAACGGAGTTGTACACGGCTGGCAGCGCAGATCTGGCGTTCAACACTCTGGAATGGGAGCGAGGTGCGTTGGCCGAATCTGATCCCGGTGTCGTGGAACCTGATTCGTGGACCATCGCCATCGACGCCGCCCGAGGCGAGCGCGAGGCCACTTCCGACGGCATCAAGAAGTGGCTGATCAATCGCGGGCCACAGACGTGGACGACATTGGGACACCAGACACTACTTGCACGCGTCGTGGCAGATCTGGAACTGGTCGAATACGCCGACACCTTCATCGAACTTCTCTCGCCACACACCGGCTGCATCGCAACGGTGGGCCATGTCGGTGAACTGGGCTCGGTCGCCGAAGCCTCCGCTCGGCTGCACGCGCTTCTCGGTCACGTCGAGCAGGCATCGACTCTCCTGGATCAGGCCGAGAAGATCGCAACTGGCTCCGGTGGAGCACCAACACTGCTGCGCTGTCGACTGCTTCGGGCGCTGCTTCGAGAGCCGTCCGCCGAACGTGAACGGGAGCTGACGGAAGTGGCGGCCGAATCGGAGACACTCGGCATGCGGGGCGTAGCTGAACGAGCGCGATCGACATGGCCCTGAACTGCGAGAATGCGCTTGGATAAAACTTGGATCCGCTCGGGATACATACGTCAAGAACCACCCAAGCCTGTTCGGACATCCTTCCCTTGACCGAAAGACGGATGAGGAAAGGAAGACCATGAACCTTCAAACCCCCACGCTCGACGCCGCGGTCGAATCACTGCGCGCAGAGGTGACCGGCTCCGTTTCCCTGCCTGGCGAAACGGGATACGAGTTGGCGATTCCGTGGAATGCAGCGGTTCCCGTCGCGCCTGGCGCTGTGGTGGCAGTCGAGAGCGCGCAAGACATTGCCGCAACGGTGCGATTCGCGGCGAAGTTGGGTCTGCGCGTCGGTGTTCAGCGCACCGGCCACGGCGCGGTCCCTCTCGGCAGTGACGTTCTCCTCGTCCACACCGGCAGGCTCACGGAGTGCGTCGTCGACCCCGAAAACCGCACTGCCCGAATCGGCGCGGGCTTGATCTGGCAGGACGTCATCGACGCTGCCGCACCCCACGGCTTGGCGCCACTGGCAGGTTCTTCACCCACTGTCGGAGTCGCCGGCTTCCTCACCGGCGCCGGCATCGGCCCGTTGGTGCGCACGTACGGGCTGTCGTCGGATCACGTTCGTTCGTTCGACATCGTCACCGGCAGTGGCGAACTCATTCATGTCACCCCCGACGAACATGCCGAATTGTTCTGGGGACTGCGCGGCGGCAAGGCCACACTGGGCATTGTCACAGCCATCGAGATCGACCTACTACCGGTCACCCACTTCTACGGCGGTGCACTCTATTTCGACGGCGCAGATGCAAGTGCGGTCGCGCACGCCTGGCTGGACTGGGGCGCCGACCTGCCTGAGCACAGCTCGACCTCTCTTGCCTTTCTGCAACTTCCACCCCTTCCACAGGTTCCGCCACCGCTGGCCGGCAGGCTCACCGTCGCGGTCAGATTCGCAAGTCTTGCCGAGGAATCCGATGCCAAGTCACTGATCGACCGAATCCGTTCAATCGCAACACCCTTGATCGACGCAGTCGGTGTGCTGCCTTATGCCGCCCTCGGGGCAGTGCACGCCGATCCCGTCGACCCGATGCCGACGCACGAATCCACGGCATTGACCAACGAGCTGTCACACGAGGCCGTCGACGCACTGCTCGCCGCTGCCGGCCCCGGATCCGGTTCACCCCAAACCGTCGTCGAATTACGACTCCTCGGGGGCGCCCTCGCACGGGAACCTGAGCACCGCAGCGCCTTCTGCCATCGTGACGCTGCCTTCTCGCTGTTCACCGTCGGAGTTCTTGCCCCACCGATGGTCGACGCGGTAGTCCCGCACGCCGAGACTCTCGGACGAACGATGGCGCCATGGACGAACGGGCATGCACTGCCCAACTTCGCGCCGAGCGTCGACCCGGAGAAGATCGCCCGCACCTACGACGAGGACACCGCTCACTGGCTGAGCGCTTTGGCGGACACGCATGATCCGCAGGGAGTCCTGGCCGTCGGTCAGGTCATGCGCCGGATCGCCTGAACTTCGCCAACTCTCGCAACCGGACCAGATCCCAGGCGTGCCGGGGGCGACGGATGCCCGGTCGATCTCGGGGGACTCTGACCCTCAGCGCCTGCGGACTGACCGTGCATCTGACCGGAGTTGGCATCACCAGCGCCTCGCCGTCGACGCCGACCGGAATCTCGTCGGTGTCGGCGTCGACGATCACCTCGAATCCGGTGCCCTGAGCCAGACCGTGTTGATGCGCCCGATGGAGCAACCCGATGGCCTGACGTGCACTGCTGACGGAGATCGCGACGATTCCGAGAGTGCCCCGGTCCAATCGCGGCCGATGACCGAGCCCCGCCAGGTCGTTCATCTCGTACGGGCCGTTGCTGACAAGCACAGCCTGTGGACCCACCGCGGACACGCTCGGGGAGCGCGCGGTCAGCACCGCTCCGGCACGTCCGGCGAGGAGATCCGGGAGCATCTGCAAGAAGGTGCTGGTCTTGGCGTCGCGGTACTCCGGACTCTGGACTACCTCGGCGTACGCCCCGAACGATGCGTTGTTGACGAAAGTTCGACCGCCGACATTTCCCAGATCCACCGTGACCTCGACGCCGTCGACGAGCGCGTCGAGGCACCGAGATGGATCCTCGAGATCGAGCCCCAGATCCGCGGCGAAGTGGTTGCGCGTTCCCGCACTGACGACGAGGAAGGGCAGGTCGTGTTCGGCCGCGACAGCAGCAACCAGTGCCTGTGTTCCGTCGCCACCGGCCACACCGAGTAGGTCGGCGCCGTCCGCGACCGCCTGCCTGGCCAAGGCCGTCACGTCGATCTTCTCGGGCCCCTCGAGCAGTGCGACCGTGGCCCCCAGTTCCTCGGCCTTGCGTTTCAAGTCGAACTTCTCGACCTTGCCACCACCGGAGTTCGGGTTCATCACGAAGAACGGCTTGACGGGCGGCGGTGCCGGTCGCTCGACAACCGGCAATTCCTTCTCCTCCCCCGCCAAGGCGGTGCGAGCGCAGATACCGGCTACCACGAACAACCCGATCGCGAGCAGCACCACCCACAGGAGTCGTTCTCGGACCAGGAACGTGAGCACCACGATCGGGGTCAGTACCACCATCGCCAACGAGATCCAGCGGAGGAATCCGCGGGTGGTCAGAAACCAGTACACGGCCACGACACACACGACCACCCCACCGATCCCCAGGATCAGCATGGTCAAGGCTTTCAGTCCGGCGAAGATCAGGAGCACCGCGACTGCAAGAACCAGGGCCGCGAAGGCTGCGCGCGCCAACCAACTCTGTTTCGACGAGGGCCGATCCGTGTGGGCAGAGGTCGTCATCGAGCCACCTCCCCGCGATTGTCATTTCGGCCGGTACTTCGACGCTATCCCTTCGAAGCAGGCCAGTCACCTACCGGCAAGAATCTCGCGATCGCGCACTGCTACTTTATGACGACACCTCGTCATAAAAAGGAGTAGCCGTGACAACACCGCCGTCCGAAGCGTGGGAATCCGCCGAAGGAACCCTGACCGGCATTCGGAAAGCGGGACTCCACGGACTACGTTGGACGGCCTGGTTGGCCGGCGCGACAGGTCTCGCACAGTTGGTGTCGATCGGGCTGAACTTCACCGACACTGTCAGCGGAATCGTTCCGGCCACGTACCCGCCTGTAGATGTGGCGTGCAGCGTCGTCGCGCTCGTTCTTCTGGTCGGCCTGCTTGTCGGCCGCCCCAACGGTCCCGCGATGTTGTCGAGTCTCGCCCTCCTCATGGCCATGCTGATGGCGCCCACCCTTCACAAACATGCACCCGAGTCGCTCTGGCTGGCGGCGGCACACGCCGTCTCGGTCGTCGCCGTCATCACGCTGTCCGTGATGACCTCGCGGTTCTCCAGTGCCGAGTTGGATCGGTCGTGACACCGGATTCACCCCTCTCGCTTGCAGCCGAGGAATGGATCACTGATCTCACTACCGCGGAGATGGAGCGATTGCGCAAACGCACGACGCTCACACTCGCCGAAGAACAAGAGGTCTGCCGATCCGTACGCTCGATCGCGCAGCAGATGATGCTCGCACCCGTATCGATGTGGCAAGGTGATCCGCGCCTTGTTGCGGACCTGTTCGACCTCCCCGTGACCGTGAATCAGACCCAGGAGGATCGACCATGCCGAAGTTGACCGGTGGTGCGACAACCGCAGAGCACAAAATCGCCACCCGAGAAGCCATGTTGGACGCATTCATTCGCGAACTTCACGAGCAGGGCTGGCAAAACGTGAAGCTGCAGACGGTGGCCCAGGCGGCCGGCGTCTCGCGGACAGCGGTGTACAACTACTTCCCCGACAAATCCGCGTTACTGCTCGCCTGGTCCACACGCGAGATGGACAGATTCCTACTCCTGGCCGAGCGTGAACTCGCGGACCGCGAGAATCCTGTGGACCGACTCGAAATCCTCGTCAAACTGACACTCGTCGAGTTCTCACTGCAACGATTCACAGGAATCGCGTTGGTCGAATTGTTGTCAGCGCAGGATCGCGAAATTTTCCTCGAACATATTGTCCCGCTGTCGGTTCTGGTCGAACAGCTCGTTCAGGAAGGTGTCGACGCCGGTGTCTTTGTCGATTCCGATGCTGCCGCATCCGCGCAACTCATCCTCGCCTGCGTGGAAAGCCGACGGCCGATGCTCATGGCCGGCGACCGAGTGGACGCCGTCGTAGCGACCACCGTCCCGTTCATCATGCGCGCGTTGGGCGTTGCGTGGCCGGCCTCCCTCGCGGCCGAACCCTCCGATCGCTCTGCTCACGATCGGTAGGATCGCAGGTATGCATTTCGACCTCCCGCCCATCGATCAGCAAGCCGAGCGATTGATCGAACTCGGTGTTCACGAGATGGCCGGACTTTCTGCCGGCGATGTCAGGGAGGCCGCAACCGGGCACGGTGATGTCGGACTACTCACCGTGCACGAAAAACTGGCTCCGGCTTCAGTTCTGACTCCGTTGCTCGAGCTCGGGAACAAGCGCGGATTCATAGTCGTCGACATGGCGGACGTCGATCTGTTCACCCCCACCGAGCAGTCAACGCTGCCCGAAAGCCCATTACATCTGCTCAGTGGAGTCGACCGCGGGGATCACCTGGCCAACTGGAGCCCGGACGAAGCATTGCCCGCAATCGTCGACGCACACCGTACGCCGCTGACGCTTACCGAAGGCATCCACTGGCTGTTGCAGCGCCCCGACATTCTCGAACGCGGAAAGTGTTTCATGACCATCGGCTCCCGACTGCGCAAACCTGACGGATCCTTCGACACCAGAACTCCCGCCGTGTGGATCAGCAACGGAACCGGTCGCGACGGCAAAGACAACCGCAACGCCCCGAAAGTCGGGTGGTGCTGGTGGGGTAACCGCCACACGTGGTTGGGGTTCGCATCGGCGAGCGACCGGGTACCGCTCCCGAACTAGAGCACGGTTGCGCGGTCGAATCGGTACCGATCCTTCCACGGCATCTCGGCCTCGAGCATTGCAGCGGCAGAAAGTAATTCCGCGTCGCAACCCCATTTCGCCGAGATCATCACGCCGAGTGGAACGCCGTCTTCCGTCCAACCGAGTGGCAGACTGATCGACGGGAAACCGGTTGCATTGGCGACGACGGTGTTTCCTGTGAAAGCGACCATGTCGATCAGTTCGGTCGCGGGGTCTTCGTCGTTGCGCAACTCCCCGATCGCAAGCGGCGGCTTCGTCACAGTCGGAGTGACGACAAGGTCGGCGTCGGCGTAGTCGAGACTCCATCGCCGCGCCCAGGCCTGAACAATACCGATTGCCGCGGCCAGCTCACCCGAAGACACCTGGTTTGCTTGAACTCGCAAGTGCTGCACTATCGGACGCAGAAGGTGTTCGTACTCCTCCGGGATCGGCTTGGTTCCCGCCAAAGACGAGAACATCTTGACGAAAGCATCGATGAAAATGTCATCGCGAGCCTGCGGTCGCTCGAACACGTTGTGGCCCAGACCCTCCAGCACAGACCCAACCTTCGATACAGCAGCCGAGAGCTGCGCATCCACGGCTCCGCCGGAGACCGATCCGTGAGCAAGAGCGACGGTCAAGGGGCGAGCCCGAACTCCCCCAGCCTGTACGACGAACTCTTCGAACGACTTCGGCCGAGGCGGGTGGATAGTTCCGGCGCCGGGTCGCGTCGCCAGAACGTCCAGCAGCGCAGCGGTATCGCGAACTGTCCGGGCGATCGGCCCCTTGCTCGCAAATCCGAAGTTGTCATGCCCCGCCACGCCCATCGTGATCAAACCGCGGCTCGGCTTGAGGCCAACGACTCCGCACGTACTTGCCGGCGAACGCAACGAACCGGCGGTGTCACTTCCCTGTGCAAACGGCACCAGACCAGCGCCGACGGCGGCAGCAGCGCCGCCACTGCTGCCGGCGGCACTCCGCGTGCGATCGAACGGACTGCGAGCAGGCGGAGCGACTTCCGGCTCGGTGTAACAGGCTGCCCCGAACTCGGGCACCGTCGTCTTCCCGATGTCGATCAACCCACCTTCTCGGATCGCCTCGACGATCTCGTCGTCAGCGTCCGGCACGAAGTCGCGAAAGAGCGCCGATCCGAAGGTCGTGCGAATGCCGCGCGTTGCGTCGAGGTCTTTGATTGCCGTCGGAACGCCGAACAGACGCGGAAGGGGCCCGGCGTCCCGCTCGTCCAACCTGCGCTGCGCTTGTTCGGCGAGGGCGACTGCGTGCTCCCCGGCGATCGTCGTGAAGGCGCCGACGTCATCGGAAGTGGTCGCACGGTCGACGAAGTACCTGGTGACTTCGGGAATCGAGACCTGTTTGGCGGCGATAACACCGGCAAGTTCGACGGCGGACAGTTGATGGAGATCGGTCATCGGGCAGCGCTCCTTGGAGGTCGATGGACACTTGTAATTTCGATACGCGTATCGCTATTGTTGTCAGCATGGTATCCGAATCCACCAGCTCTGCAAGGGCTGGTCGACCAAAAGCATTGAGTCACAGACAGATTCTTGATGCCGCGGCAGAGATCGCCGATACGGACGGCCTGGATGCGGTGTCATTTCGAGTGCTCGCCGAACGACTCGGCATATCGCCGATGTCCGTCCACCGCACAACCGGCGGCATCGACGCCTTGAGGCGAGATCTGATCTCGACTCTCGTAGGCGAAGCCGTCTCGTCGATCGACTGGCCGACCGACTGGCGCGGGGTTGCCCGCACGTTCGCCTACGGCCTCCACGATCTCCTGATGCGCCATCCCCTGGTCCTGGAAGCCCATCGGCAGGCATCACTGGAAGCACCCGGGGCCGACGATACCGCCCACCGAGTCGTGAGCGCCCTTTCCTTGGCCGGCCTCGAGGACGAGCAGGCCACGTACGCATACGGCGCGCTGCATGATTTCGTCACCGGACACGTCGCAATTCAATTGGGACGCGGCGCTTTCGACAGCGCACCTGCCGATCGACGCGAGGCATCGGTGTTCGCACTTCATCACGATCCCACCCGAAGGTTCGAGTTCGGAGTCGCCCTCATCCTGGACGGTGTGGCGTCGATCGCGCAGCAAGGAACCACATCATGACGAGCAGCGTGACCACAACCGAAATTCGCGACGCGTCGGGGCGTCGTATCGCATTCTGCGAGTACGGCGATCCGACTGGCCACCCGGTAGTCGTGGCCCACGGATCACCTGGCAGCCGATACGAAGGGCTCTCACTCCACAACGCGTCTTCGACGGCAGGCATGCGGCTGATAGTCCCCGATCGACCCGGCTTCGGACGCACGGATCCGTACACGGACAAGGGATTTCATTCCTGGGACGACGACTACGTCACCCTGGTCGATCACCTAGAGTTGGACTCGGCCACACTGATGGGTTTCTCCGGAGGCGGCGGTTACGCGCTCGCAGTCGCTGCAGCCGTTCCCGAACGAGTCTCGAAACTGGTGCTGGCGTGCGCCATGATCCCCGGGGCACCGCGAGATACTTTGCGACGCAGAATAAAACTGGTATCTGCGTTGTACTTTGCCGCCACCTGGGCTCCCCGTGTGGCCGGCGCAATGCTCGCAGGAACCGGAGTGTTCTCCAAGCTACGCAGCGACTCAGTCTCGATCTGGCCGGCCGCCGATCAGGCCGTCATGACCGACGAGGTACATCGCCCCGCTCTCCAGTTGGATTCATCCGAAGGGATCGCACAGGGTGGATCCGCAGGGGTTGTCGACTTGGCTCGGTATCGCCACGAGGTGCCTGGACTCTTCCAATCGATCTCGGTACCAACGGTTTTCCTACACGGAACCGACGACGGAAACGTACCCATCGAAGTAGCCCGCTGGGCACACTCGTTGATTCCCGACTCTCGCTTCGAAGAGATCAACGGAGGCGGCCATCTGTTCGTCGTCGCCGACCCCACTCCACTCCTTCGCGCCCTCGCCTAATTCCCTCTTGACTCGAACGCGTGTTCGAGTATCCTTTGGGGAGGGGATCGGGGGATTCAATGAGTGTCTTGTTGTCGGACGTGGTTTCGGGTTCTGCGGTGGGGTTACGCGGACGGTTGTGGCAGTTGTCTGCTGCAGAGTTGCGCGCTGCTGCGGTGTCGGCGAGTGCGGAGATTCTGCGCCTCGAAGCTGTGCGTGTGGCGGTGGTGGACGAGTTGTCGTTGCGCCCGGATGATCAGGTGATTGCCAGCCGCGGAGTGGGGTCCTGGTTGGCGGCTAACACGATGCTGCAGGTTCGGGACGGGAAGAAGATCGCCGCGTTGGGTACTGGTTTGCGGCCGTTTCCGGCGGTGGCTGCTCGGTTCGATGGCGGGGATTGCTCGTTCGAGCATGCTGTGTTGATCGTGGCGTTCTGTGAATCACCACCTAAAGGCATGCCGGAGGAGGCGCTACCGAAGTGCATCGATTTGTTGTTGGCTGCTGCGTCGGGTGTGGAGGCGACGACGACGAAGGTGCGGAACGTGATCGCGACCTTGGAGCGGTTGTTCGAATCGGATGAGATCCCGCCCGCCGAGGATGTCGATCTCAATGAGTTGCGGATTGCTTCGACGCTCAATGGTCGGGTGGTGGTGCGTGGTGATTTCGATGCCCTCACCGGCGAAATGTTGTTGTCGGCGTTGTCGAATCTGACGATGCCGACCCCAGCACCGGACGGGACCCCCGATGCCCGGTCGGCGGCGAAACGCACCGCGGACGGGTTCACCGAACTGATCCGCCGGTATCTCGATTGCGCGAAAACCGGTACCGATGGTGGTCAGCGTCCGCACGTGAACGTGCACATCAACGCTCGGGATCTGGCCAAGCACCGGGACTGCGCCGCAACACCCTCCACTGCTGATGACGGAATGGCTGTATCGGATCTCGATGTCGGGCACATGCCCTGGCTCGGACCACTGTCCGTATCGCAGACCAGGCTCCTCGGGTGTGACTGTTTCCTCTCCACTGTTCTGCTCGACGATCACGGCGCACCGCTCGATGCGAAACCAGGAAAGAGGTTGGTCAACGCCGAACAACGGACTGCGTTGATTGCCCGAGACAGAGGCTGTGCGTTCCCGGGTTGCACATGCGTGCCCGCCTGGACGGATGCGCACCATATCCGGCACTGGGCCAACGGTGGCCCGACGGTGATGAACAACCTGGTCCTGCTGTGCCGTTCGCACCACCGGTTGATGCACCGGAAATCCGGGTTCGTCGGGAAGTGGGCGATTCGGATCGGTGTCGACAACAAGCCCTGGTTCATCCCACCACCCTCGATCGACCCCGGACAGCAACCCAGGCCGGCGAACACCACCTTCAAAACCTGAGAGGTCAAACCTCTTTGGCGACAACAGAACACGGACCAGCGCCGCATCGAGGAGACCTCGATGCGGCGCCAAAAGACATGCTCAGCCCAAGTCGGCGACAATCCGCTCGGCGAGAGGCCGTGACGACGCCGGATTCTGACCGGTGTAGAGCTTGCGGTCCACCACGACATAAGGCGACCACGCCTCAGCCTTCGAGAATTTGCCGCCCAATTCGCGTAGGCGAGTTTCGAGCAGCCACGGAGCCTTGTCCGCCAGACCAGCCTGCGTCTCCTCTTCGTTGGTGAACGCGGTCAGCTGATAGCCGTCGAACAGCCAGCTTCCATCGGGTCTCTGGGCCGGCAGGAGTGCCGCCGGCGCGTGACAGACCGCCGAGACCACCTTGTCCGCGTCCAAGAAGTTCACGAGAAGCTCACCGAAGGATGCCGACACCGCAAGATCCTCCATCGGTCCATGTCCACCCGGTACAAAGACCACGTCGTAATCGGCAGCATCGGCGTTCTCCAAAATCTCCGGCGAATCGAGCACCGGCTGCAGATCGGCGATGTACTTGCGCATACGGTCGGCGCCTTCTTGCCCGCCGTTCACCTCGGGCGCCAGGCTTCCCTCGTCCACAACGGGAGCTTTACCGCCAGGCGTCGCGATCACGATGTCGTAGCCAGCGTCGACGAAAACGCGATGCGCCTCGACCAGTTCTTCCGCCCAGTACCCGGTCGGGTGGGGTGTTCCGTCCTTCAGCGTCCAGTGATCTGCAGAAGTGACCGCAAACAACAGCTTTGTCATCGCGCAACCTTTCGTCGGTAAAAGGAACCCATTGGTGACAAGACACCATCTTCAAGGCCCGATCAATGAAATAACGTCCAGTCAGTGCAACACGCTGCCCTTGTGAGAATTCCTCACCACCGCAGAATCACGTCACCCGTCAGGTCCCGATCGGCTTGCCGAACAGTCCCGCGACGAGTTCACCAACCGCATCCACCCAGACTGGCCAGGTCCTCTGATCAAGCGCCATGGATCCAGCGTCGAAGGTGCTGCATCCCTGCTGAGCAGGCACACCAGCGAACCGATCGCGAAGCCACAGTAGAGCACTCGGCAAAGCGACGACTTCCATGCTGACATGCTCACTGAAGTGGTCTCTGGTGTAAACGACACTCGCAGAAGGATCTTGGCAATAGGTATCGACAAGTTTGTTCACCGGGCCAACAGGCACCAACCAGTCGGGATTCGACTGATAAATGTACATCGGCACGTCAGGAACAGACTTACCCATGGCAGCTCGGGAGAGCGCAGCTCTCACCGTGGGGTGTTGGACGGGATCTCCCGGGACATCGAGGAAGCCCTTGATGTTGAGGAAGGGCACTGCAGCTGACGTCCAGAGCATGCACAGGTTGTCCTTGGCAGCGAAAAGCGCTCGGCCGGCAGGGTTTATGTGCTGATCGATGAAGCCTGCAAGTTCAGGATCTTCTCGGCTCACTCCGATTACACCGGCAGCGACGATCCCGGCCCCTAGAGCGTTGTTGGCATTGTCGAGCAAAGCGCCGAGATCCGCGGCAACACCACCTTCGGCGACTCCGACGATATTCAGTTCCGGCGCGTACGCCTGCCGTATTTCAGCTGCGTGACCGGTAGGAATCGATCCACCCGAGTAGCCGAGCAGCCCTACGCGAGTTGACCGCCCTTGCAGCTCCATGGGTTCGAAGTTCTCAGCAGCACGAATACCGTCGAGCGTGATCCGGGCCGCGACGGGGCCGGAGGCGAAGGAAGAATTGGGTCCCTGATGATCGGGCACCGACAATGCCCAACCCTGCGCCAGTGCCGCCTGCACTTCGAGGAATTGAGCCCCACCGGTCGCAGCGCCCGTCACCAGCCACGGCAACGCGCCTTGCTGCATGACATACGAAGGTGCGCAGTAGTTTCCGAGTGAATCCTCTGCCATCTGAAAGGACAGCAGCGGGCGCGGGCCCCCATCGCGAGTGTCGCCACGCGGCTTGATCACTGTGGTGACAGCAGGAATTGCCTCGCCCGCAGCATTATTGGATCGATACGAGATCTGCCACGCATCCACGTTGGTCGGAATCAGGTTGAGAGTACCGAGATTCACCGCACGAGCGGCGATGATCTCACCCGGTTGCTTGGATTCGACGACCTCGACAGGCGGTTCATAGAAGGCCTGGTCCAGTTCAGGCAAAGGCGGTGCAACCGCAGGCGGCAGGGCAGGCTGGACCTGAATTTGGGCGGGAACACCTTCGTCCGGTGCCGCTGAGGCAGGTGCCGAAAGTCCGATCTGCCCGATTACTGCAATCACGGCAATTGCGAGGCCCCCGCGTTGTCGGTCAGTTGTCCAGCGTCGTCCCATACCAATTCCTCCCCGGAAAAGCACAGATTGCCTTGTGTTGCCGCAGTTCTCATCACGAGCACACAAGTTAGATGCGAGTGTCTAACACATTGAGGACGAGAGTAGAGCGTTGTGGGCCGGATTACAATCCCCTGGTGTTCGTGACCTATTCGTCGGCGTGAAGGGGCGCGTCGTCGATCAACGCATTCAAGAGCACCGTCATCAGATCGACCAGTACCGACACGGGAGGACGAGGCTCCGCAGTGCTCCACTGGTGCACCAGCGCGGTAAGCGCGCCGATGAAGGCGGTGGACGCCCACCGGTAACCGCCCGGCGGTTCGTAATCTTCGCCCACGATCCCTTTGATGATCGACTCGAAAAATGTTGCCCAGACCGAACGTTGGTCCACACGATGCTTTTCCACCCGGGGACTGACACCTACGACGTCGATGAAGGCAACGTGTGCGCGTCGTGGGTCACTTCCGACCGACTCGACGAAGGCGGCCATGGCCGTCGCTGCCTTGTCACGGAGATTGACCGAAGGCTCTGCATCGAGTGCGTCGACCATTGCAATTCTGGCGTCGAGTTGGATCTGGTCGTACAGCGCGAGGAGTAGATCCTCGCGACTACCGAACTCGTCGTAGAACTGCCTTCTGGCCAGACTCGCGGACGCGCAGATATCCGCCACCGAACTTCCGGCATACCCCTGGTCTGCAAACACGCTGAGAGCAGCATTCAAAAAGAGGGAACGGCGTTCGGCCTTGCGAGCCGCGACCGACCTTCCGCCGTAATTTCTGTCCGTTTCAGCGATTGCCACGTCTGCCAGAGTATGCGGCATCGCGCCGCACACAAAACGCATCTGACCTGCTGCGAAGTTCCTTCACCACCACTACCGGCGCATCGGCACTGCAGCACGATCAGGCCAATACGAAGGCCACGGCAAAAAGTGTCCAGGCGGCAGCGAGAACCGTTGACGCCGCAGTAACTGCCCCGGTCACGGCAGGTCGAGTGCTGCGGTTGCGCGCGGCGATGATCCCGACCGTCATCAAAGTCAATGCCACCAGGAACGACAAAACCACGATTTTCACCAGCAACCCCTTCGACGACGGTCAACAGAACCGGAGACTATTTAGATAGTACACAAATAAATCGTGCATTAATTAAACTCAAAGTCTGTCAGGGGATTCTTGACAGAATTCAACAGCGCCTGTCAGGCTAGTCCTGACGAAAGGAGAACTTTTCATGGAAGACCTGATCGAACGCGCCCTGACTGCGAAGATCGAGACCGCCGCGATCACCACGGTCAACGCCGCGATCACCGAGGCCGGCACTCAGGCAGACAAGATTGTCGGAACAGATCCTTTACCTGGTAGCCCTGAGTGGGAGGCAGAACAGGACACCGACATCCCGGCGCAGCGTCAGATGGCGTGGCAGTTGGCCTGTTTCCGGATTCAGCTCGCCGCGGGTATCGATTCGACGGCAAGCGTCATGAGCCTGCGTAGATTCGGCGCAACATGGTCAACCATCGGCCGCGCAGCGGGAATTACCCGTCAGTCCGCGCATGAACGGTGGGGTCGACGTGTATCGGACATGCTCGATCCCTACGGAGTCGGGATGCCGCCCTTGGTGCCGAATGATGATCCGACTCAGCCCTGACTAACAATCGCGTGACTACCGATCCGGCAGCAGCGCATCGGCTTTCGCGACCAGCACAGCGCGCTCACGCTCGTTCCCGGCCAGCCGAGCCGCTTCGAGGAGTTCGGTTCTAGCCTCCTCGGATCGGCCGAGCTGACTGAGCAACTCCCCCCGAACGCTGGGAAGCAGGTGGTAGTCGGCCAGTTCACCTGAAGCGACAAGCTTGTCGACGAATTCGAGCGCAGGGCCAGGACCGTATGCCATGGATACCGCCGCCGCATGATTGAGGTCGACCACAGGCGATGGCGTCAGTTGCGCCAGAGCCTCGTAGAGGATGACTATCTTCTTCCAATCAGTGTCTTCGAAAGTTGCTGCTCGCGCATGACATTCGGCAATCGCCGCCTGCAGGCCGTACGGGCCTCGTCCACGCCCGACGGCGTCAGCTCGTTCCAGCGCGGCAAGCCCACGCGAGATCTGTAGGCGATCCCACCTCGTCCGATCCTGGTCAGCCAGCAGGATGGGTTCACCGGTCGAGGTTGTCCGAGCGCCGAATCTCGAGGCTGTCAGCTCCATCAAAGCGACAAGGCCGTGTACCTCGGACTCCCTGGGGACCAATTCGGCGAGTATTCGCGCGAGCCGCAGAGCCTCAGCACTGAGCTCCGCCCGCATCCACTCGTCCCCGGAACTGGCTGCATAGCCTTCGTTGAACACCAGGTACAGCACTCCGAGGACCGCGCTCAATCTGCTCGAAAACTCTTCTCGCCCTGGAACTTCGAAAACCGCTTTCGAGGCGGTCAGCGCCTTCTTCGCGCGGACTATCCGCTGCTGCACCGTCGCCGTCGGTGTGAGGAACGCTTTCGCAATCTCTTCCGTGGTCAAACCGCCCACCACCCGAAGCGTCAACGCCACCTGCGCTTTTCGATTCAACACGGGATGGCAGGCGATGAACATCAGGCGAAGGACATCGTCGTCGATGCGGTCCGGATCCCAGCTGACGTCGTCGAAATGTGAAGCGTCGTTCTCGAGTTCACGCGCAAAGTGGGCGTAGCGCTCGTCCAACCTCTCACGTCGTCGCCACCCGTCGATCGCTCGTCGTGTCGCCACAGATGTCAGCCAGGCAGCGGGGTTTCTCGGAACCCCCGTCGCGGGCCACTGCTCGACGGCTTCGAGCAGAGCCTGCGCGGCCAGATCCTCGGCGAGATCAAGATCTCCGACGGTGCGAGTCAACGTGGCGACAATCTTCGCGGATTCGATACGCCAGACCGCGTCGACAGCCTTTCTCGTTTCTTCTCGCACCGCCTCGTCGGTCATGGTTCAGCCTGCGACCGGACGATCGGTACCGAGCTCTTCACGCCAGCCGGCCTCTTTCTGGATGTACTCGTTGTCCTGATCGAAGTCCGACATCTCGCTCACGCGGCGTACCTCGAGCTTGCTTCCCGGCCCGAGCGGGCAGCGCTTCGCCCATTCCAAGGCTTCGTCTTTGGTCGACGTCTGAATGATCCAGAATCCCGAGAACAACTCCTTCGTCTCCCCGTACGGGCCGTCGGAGACCAGCGGAGGATCGGACTCGAAATCGACGATGAATCCCTCCTCCATCGCCAGTCCCTCACCGGCCAGCAAGACACCTGCCTTGATCAGGGACTCGTTGTACTGCCCCATCGCCGCGATGATCTCGTCGAAGTCCATGTCCTTGGATGCTTCGATGGCCTCATCGGTGGAACGCATGATCAGCATGTACTTCATGAGAATCTCCTTCGTTCGTGGACCGCTCTGTTCGGTCCCTCTGCTTACACGTCGAACGGCGCACTCACCGATCGACAAACTTCCGAAACAATTTTTCCGAGGACATAACCGCCGGTCGCGATACGCTGCCCACGGTATCGGCGGACGGGCCGTCGGGCCGGTCAGAAGTCGAGAAATCCCGGCACAACTTCGCGAACGAGCCCGGTCGCGTCAGAGCTCCCGTAGAAATACACCGACCCGTAACCGAATAGGTACTCCTCTACGAAATCGGGGTGGGACTCAGCAACCACCGGCCACCCCTCTTCGTTGATCTGGAACAGGAAGCTGTGTCCATCTGCCTCGACGGCATCGGCGTAGGACGGTTCGTTCTGAATGAGCACCGGTTGCGGAGCTATCAACACCAACGGCATCACCTCGTCGTCCGAGGGAATCCTGATCAACGCCGCGCTGCCAAGGCCCGCATGGCTGCCCGCCGATTCCGCACTTCGTGACGACGGCAAGTGCAGGACTGCCCTAACCCCGATGTCCGGGTATTCGAGGTCGTCGTCGCCGATGGAGAAACCTCGACGGATGAAGATCGAAAGCTCTCGCACGCCGAGCCACGGCGCCGTGTGTGCCTCGAGCGTCAGAAGGTACTCGTGCGACCGCAGAATCGCCTGACCAGCGAAAACCTGCGGAGGTCGTCCACCAATCCGTGCCCCACTTTTCGAATCGCTCGAACCCACCCCGAGATGTACCCTGTCCACCGGCGTCATCCTAGGGAGATCCGACGGGTGTCGGAGGGAGACTCTCCGATTTCCTACAATCCGCTGGTGACGTAGGCCACAATCAGGCTCGATGATGGGTGCATGACAACATTCCCGACTCTCGACCCCGAACTCGCCGCGGCACTCACCATGCTCCCGAAGGTGGACTTCGCTGATCTCCCCAACGCACGGGCCACCTACGACGCTCTGGTCGGCACCATGTCGGCCGACCTGTCATTCGACGGGGTCACGCTTCGTGAACTGTCGGCACCCGGCCTGGACGGCGATCCGGAGGTCACGATTCGTTTCTTCACCCCGGACAACACTGCCGGCCCTGTCCCCGTTCTGCTCTGGATCCATGGCGGCGGATTCGCAATCGGCACCGCAGAATCCAGCGATCCATTTTGCGTCGAGGTGGCGCGGGAACTCGGATTCGCCGTTGCGAACGTGGAGTACCGCCTCGCCCCCGAAACCCCCTTCCCCGGCCCCGTCGACGACTGCTACGCCGCACTCCTCTACATCCACGCCCATGCCGAGGAGCTGGGGGTCGATCCACGCCGCATCGCAGTGGGAGGGCAGAGCGCAGGCGGTGGACTGGCCGCAGGCACTGTCCTCAAAGCCCGTGACGAGGGCGTTGTGCCCGTGGCCTTCCAATTCCTCGAAATCCCTGAACTCGACGACCGCCTGGCGACGGTCTCGATGACGAACTTCGTCGACACCCCCTTGTGGCACCGCCCTAACGCCATCCTGTCGTGGAAGTACTATCTCGGCGGGTCATATTCCGGTCCCGAAGATCCTGACGTGTCCATTTACGCTGCGCCGTCCCGGGCTACCGACCTCACCGGTCTGCCGCCGACCTACCTGTCCACCATGGAACTCGACCCGCTCCGCGACGAAGGAATCGAATACGCCCTTCGGCTGCTGCAAGCGGGAGTCAGCGTCGAATTGCATTCCTTCCCCGGAACCTTTCACGGGTCGGCACTGGTCGCGACCGCCGCGGTCAGCGAAAGAGGTGCCGCCGAAGCCCTCACTGCGCTCAGGAGAGGGTTGCGTTCGCTCTCGCCGGTCTCGTAGCGTTGCGAGATGCAAGGACTGATGTACCGGCTTGCCGAGCTCGATGCAGACTCGGCAGGCCTGGTACGTGTCATCGATTACTTCGACGCCCTCGTGCGGCACGGCTCCGACACCGCGTCTTTGCTTCGTGCGAGCGCGCAGTTGGCGGACTGCGTCGTGGGTATCGAGATCGTCGAGCGCGGCAGAAGCAAGAAGAATTTGCGCCGTTGCGATCCGCGCGGCCGCTGGTCACCCGATCCTCAGCTCCCACCGAGCATGACCAGAAACATTGCCGTAGACGACGAGGTTCTCGGAACGGTATGGATCGAACGACCCGGGGCCAGCTTGCCACTCGACGAAATGCTCGTCGACCGGATGGCCCTGACCGCAGCGATAATTCTGCAACCGCGACGCCTGCCTACCGAAGCCGAGCACACTCGAAATCTGTTGTTCCCGATGGATGAACTCGCGGTGCTCACCTCCTGCGCCGGTCTCGGTATCGCACCCCAAACCCCAGTCCGTGTAATGGCAACCAAGGCAGTCTCAGACACGGCCGACGGCACTGCACACCTTGCCATTTCGCCAGATTGCACACCTGGCAAAGCCGTTGGGATAGACGCTGACGGCGAGTATCTGAATCTCGTGACGGGTTCGTTCGCACCCACACCCGAGCTGTCCGAGGCCGCGCTGTCGTCATTCATTCGCGCCGGAATATCTTTGACTGCTCCCGCTTCCGAAGTGAGCACAATACTGAGCACTGCACGATTCGCTCGAGCACAGGCGTCGGCAACAACACCGATCGTGAACGCCGACAATCTCGGCGCCCTCAACCTCCTGGCGCCGGGACCACACATCGATCACTCGCGAATACCGGATCTGGTTCGTGCCGAAGAGATCGGCGACACCAAACAGGGATTAGAACTACTCGAAACCTTGAGGTCATACCTGCAGTCCGGAACCTTGAGGGCCGCAGCCGATTCCATGCATCTTCACCACAGCAGCGTCGCGCACCGATTGGCGAAACTGTCCCAGCACGTCGGATTCCACGTCGACGCCATCGAGAACCGAGCACGCGCAACGGCCATGATGCTGGTACTCGATGGCGGATAGGACCCACCGCGCATCACAGGCACTACGCAGTGGTTGACGATCTTTCGCGTTCAGCGAGCGCAACAAACGGCGCAAGCGCCGGATTCGGATTATCCGGGCGGTAGGTCACTGCCACGTCGAGAGTTGGTTGCTCACCGGCGATCTCACATAGATGGACACCCGGGATGCGGAGCATCCGCGCTCTGCCCTGGGGGATCGGCGCAATACCCACCCCGTCCGAGACGGCATGCAGCACCTGCTCGTCGTCGGCCTCGAATCGAACGATGCTGGGCGCCCCGTTTGGCCAAAGTTGTTCGAGAGTACGCAAATACATCCCCGGGGCGTTGGCCTCCGGCCAGAACACAACGGGGACGTCCACCAGATCTCCGAGTTCGAGCGTCGCTCGACCACCGAACGGATGATCCACGGGAACAGCGACCAAGATAGGTTCGGTATCGAGGACGATCAGGGGAAGTTCTCGATCGTCTTCATCGAGCGGCGGGCGAACAACCGCAATGTCGACGGCTCCGGTTCGGACGAGGTCGACAGTCTGCGCCGAAGTGCCACGATGAACGACAACTTCGACGCCCGGGTAGAGCCTTCGATAGGTGCTGACCAGATCCGCGACTGCGCCGCCCGCCCACGAACGGGTGTACGCGATGCGCAGTTCTCCGTCCACACCGCGCGCGGCCAACCGAATTCGTTCGACCGCCCGGTCCGCACACCCGATCAAAAAGCGCGCCTCTCGTACCGCCACCTTGCCGGCTTCCGTGAAGGTGAACTGCGGACCCCGACGATCCACCAGCGGAACTCCGAGTTCGCGCTCGAGAACCTTGATCTGTTGGCTGAGGGCCGATTGCGCGACGTGGACGTTCGCAGCGGCTCGAGTGAAGCTCCCATGATCCGACAGAGCGATCAGATAACGGGCACGCTGCAGGTTCATACGGCGATTATAAGAAAAACAGATGGTGGTGTCACTACTTGGTCTTGGACACGGCATCACCTGAGGTCGGAGGATCGAGTTCACGTTGATCCACCGTCTGTCTCCCGAAAATTGTCACCCGAACGATCACAAGGTTGCACATGAATCCCCGAGCACTCACTGAACCTGCAACAGACGCGAGGCTTATCGACGCCCTCGCAGAGATCGTCGGCCACACGCATCTGCTTACCGATCCCGAACTGATCGAGGGCTACACACGTGACTGGACGGGACGTTGGATCGGCGACGCGATCGCGGTCATCCGCCCCGGCAACACCTCCGAAGTGTCTGCGGTTCTTCGAGCATGCTTCGACGCGGGGGTTCCCGTCACACCGCAAGGCGGCAACACCGGACTGGTCGGTGGTGGAATCGCCTCGGCTGGGTCCGTGGTGCTGAGTACCAGGCGTCTGGAAACGATCGAAGCCGTCGACCCCATCGGTCGGACAATCGCAGCCGGCGCCGGCGTGACCGTTGCTCGCGCCGACCTGGCGGCATCGGCACACGGTCTCCGCTTCGGAATCGATTTGGCATCAAAGGAATCCGCGACACTCGGCGGCATAGTCGCAACCAACGCCGGTGGGACGCGCATGGTCCGACATGGAAATACGCGCGCACAGATACTCGGTATCGAAGCCGTGCTCGCGGACGGTTCGGTACTGAGTAGATGGACTCCACTCGTCAAAGACAATGTCGGATACGACATTCCAGGACTTCTCGCCGGAAGTGAGGGAACGCTCGCAGTCATCACCAAGGTCCTGATGAAGCTGGTCACCCCGGCGACCGACACCCAGGTCGTGCTCGCGGGTGTACGCGACGTCGATCAAGCGCTTCATTTGTGTAATCGCGTGCGTCAGAGCGGATTGACCGTCGAAGCCGCCGAGATCATGACCGACGACGGCATCTCCCTCGTCTGCGCACACACCGATGCCCGTCGCCCGTTCGGCACCCCTTCACCGATGTACACACTCATCGAGGTGTCATCACCGCGCGAGACGGAAGAGTCGCTCCTCGAAGTACTCTCCGACTCTGCCGACCTCATCGAGGACGCGACGGTCGAGCCTGGGCCGGCTCGAAAACTGTGGACTCTGCGGGAAAGCCATACCGAAAGCATCAGCGCGTCGTCGACGACGCCGGTAGTCAAGCTCGACATCTCCGTCCCCTTGTCCGTGATGGGAATGTTCATCGACAACCTCCGAGAAAGCCTGGCACAACGATTCCCCCTCGTGCGGCCAATCCTGTTCGGGCACTTCGCCGACGGAAACATTCATGTGAACCTTCTGGATGCCGAGCCGAGGGTCGCACACGAACTGACCGATATGGTGTTCCGACTCGTCGCCGCCCACCATGGAAGCATCAGCGCCGAGCACGGGATAGGCCGCGCGAAGTCGCCGTGGATATCGCTGGGGCGCACTGAAACCGACATCGCCGCAATGCAGTTGATCAAATCGTCCTGGGATCCCCGTGGAATCCTCAATCCTGGAATACTGTTGCCGGAAAAAGTCGGGTAAGCAAAAGGGGTCTCATGCAGGATCTTTACGTCGTCACTCATCCTCATGCCGAACACACAGCGCAGGACGTAGTCGGCGGTTGGCACAATTCGGTTCTCACCCCCGCTGGTCGGCGCGATGCAGGTTTGATCGCCGAAGCACTGAAACGACGACGCACCGGAACTTCGCGCGCGGTCCGCATCACCTCGTCCGACCTCGAACGGTGCACCGAGACATCCACGATCATCGCCCGGACACTCGATGCTCCGGCGACAACGGATTCACGATTGCGCGAAATCAGCTTTGGCGAAGCCGAAGGACGCCCGAACTCGTGGCTGGCCCAGCGGCAGGTCCCGGCCCCTGACAACAACCGCCTCGATCACCGTGGCCCCGTTGCCGGTGCCGAGACCCGCCGCGACATCGCATCAAGGGTTCACGAGTGCATGTGCGAACTGATGGACGATCTCGATCACGATCACATCGTCGTAACCCACGGCTTTGCACACACATTCGTCGTCTCCGCCTGGCTACAGATTCCCGTCGAAGCCGCAGGATTTGCGACCTTCGCGACCACCCCGGGTGCAATCACACATCTCCGACACGACGACTACTGGCGCAACCGAACCCTCGTGCAACTAGCTGATACGACGCACCTGGACTGTGGCACGATGGCCTGATGCGCCATGTCTCCGACGACGAACGCCGTGCTCGCATAGGAGTACGTCATGCGCTGGAGCCAATGTTTCACGTCGATTCGCCGGAAGCTGCCACGCGGGCGATGACGGTACTGCACGCCACCGAGTCAGCGACGGTCTATCTGTCTTGCCGGGCGAGGGTTCGGTCCGTGGACGCCGCCGACGTCGACCGCGCCCTGTACGACCAACGCAGTCTCGTGAAGCAATTGGCAATGCGCCGCACACTCTTCACCTTTCCCCGCGACTTGCTGCCGGCCGCGTGGTCGAGTGCGTCCGCCCGCGTCGCGAACACCGAGCGGGCACGAATGGCCAAGGATGTCGTCAAGGCCGGACTCGCCGTCGACGGCAACGACTGGCTCGATCGCGCACGGACGGAAGTGCTGAAGTTGCTCACCGATAGGCCTGAAGGGCTTTCAGCGGTAGAGATTCGTCAGGCCGTGCCGATGATAGACGTCAAGGTCGAGGGTTCGGCAGGTGAAATCTGGTCGGCACCCAGGGTTCTCACGCATCTCGGGGCGACCGCAGACATCATGCGCGGCACCAACACCGCCCGCTTCCCCGTCTCACGCCCACTGTGGACTCTCACTCGACACTGGCTCGACGACGCCCCCGTCGATCTCGAATCTGCAGACGGCTATCGAGAAATAGTCCGCCGTTGGCTCTACACCTTCGGACCGGGCACGGAAGACGACATCGTCTGGTGGCTGGGCTCGACGAAGACGGTCGTCCGGGCCGCCCTCGCCGAACTCGACGCCGTTGCAGTCTCACTCGACGGAGGCGACACCGGCTGGTTGCTACCGGATGACGTCGCCACGGTGCCTGATCCAGGTCCTTGGGTGGCACTCCTACCGGTGCTCGACCCGACGATCATGGGGTGGAAGAACCGTGACTTCTACCTCGGCCCGCACCGCAACCAACTCTTCGACACCCGCGGTAATGCCGGCACCACCGCATGGGTCGACGGTCGCGTCGTAGGGTGCTGGATCCAAGACGAAACCGGTGTGGTGCACGTTCGATTGCTCGAGACCGTGTCAGCGTCTGCGCGACGTTCTCTCGATGCCGAGGCGGCGCGCCTCACCGAGTGGCTGGGCGGCGTCAGAATCGGCACGGGGTACGTCTCACGGGCTATGAAGCAGGCGGCTGAAATTGCTGGAGCCACGCCTTGACTATGTGACCAGAACACTGTTCTAGCTGGTCTTTCTGCTAACGCCATCCATACGCGGCAAGGCAACCATCGACAAGTGTACGAAACGTACAGTACACTTCGAACTTCACCGATTGACCGATCTAGGAGGATCCATGGAAGGTCAAGCAGTTCGTGAATACGGTGCGTACATCGATGGAGCGTTCCGAGCCATCGGCACATCCACCTTCGAGGCGCGTGACGCCGCTTCCGGCGCTCTACTCGCCACACTGTCCCGATGCGGGGCAGAAGAAATCAATGATGCGGTCGAAGCCGCCAGGCGGGCATTTCCTGCATGGGCGAACCTGACCACTGAAGAACGATCCGCAAAAATCTTGCAGTTTGCCGCGCTCGTGGAGGATCGAACCGAAGAGCTTGCCCAACTCGAGTGCAGGGATACCGGGCGGCATATCAGGGAGATGCGAGAGGACTATCGAGCCGCCGTCTCACACCTGCGATACTTTGCGTCAATCTCGTTGGCCCACCATGGCTTCGGCCGCGAGTTGGCATCGGGATACCTGGTCGCGAAGCGAGTGCCATTGGGCGTATGTGGACAGATCATTCCCTGGAATGATCCCGTGGTGATGACGGCATTCAAGATCGCGCCGGCTCTCGCAGCCGGAAACACCGTCGTACTCAAACCTGATGAAAATGCCTGTGTTTCAGTCATGGAGCTGGCCAGGATCGCCGCCGACGTGTTTCCCGCAGGCGTTTTCAATGTTGTCCCTGGTCTTGGCGAGGAAGCCGGCGCCGCCTTGATAGACCATCCGAAGGTCAGCAAACTCGCTTTCACCGGAAGCACCGAAGTCGGCCGACTCGTGGCACACGCCGCAGCCTCACGGCTGATCTCGACCACTCTCGAACTCGGCGGCAAGAGTCCCAGCATCGTGTTTCCTGATATCGAGGACATCGATGCAGTGGTCGCCGATGCCACCGCGGGTGTCCTCATGTGCAACGGCCAATCCTGCCTGGCCGGAACACGTCTCTTCATCCACGAGGATATCTATGACGCCTTCGTGGAAAAACTCGTCGCAGGATTCCGATCATTGCGAGTCGGGCCACCACTCGAGGAGGACACCGAACTGAGTGGATTAATCCACAAGGAACATGCCGATCGTGTGATCTCGATGATCAATTCCGGAATCGAAGAAGGCGCACAAGTACTTACCGGCGGCAACCGAACAGTAGTGCCGGGATTCGAAGCCGGAAACTTCGTCGAACCGACAATTCTGGAGGTCACGAACTCGATGCGAATTGCGCAGGACGAAATCTTCGGGCCTGTTTTGTGCGTCCTCAAGTGGAACAATTACGAGCAAGTGATCACAGAAGCCAACGACACTCCATACGGACTCGCTGCTGGGATCTATACCTCGAACCTGAAGAACGCCATGGAAACCGCGGACCGTCTCGATGCGGGCTGCGTCTGGATCAATCAGTACTTCAATCTGGGAGGCGGCGTCCCCTTCGGCGGATTCAAGGAAAGCGGTCTCGGGCGAGAGTTCTGCCTCGAGACGCTCAACGAATACACCCAACTCAAATCCATCACTGTCGCCACGTCGACGCCCACGACAAACCAAGGAAACACACATTGAATATCTCGGGAAATACCATCTTCATTGCCGGCGGAACCTCCGGTATCGGGCTCGCACTTGCAGTGGCATTGCAGAACGAGGGGAACAAGGTAATCATCGGTGGACGGCGATCCACTCTGCTGCAAGAGATCTCGAGCAAGCATCCGAAGATCAGTACCGTCGTCATCGACGTAGACGACCCGAAATCCATTCGAACGGCGTATGAATCCGTAACGGAGGACTTTCCCGATCTGAACGTCCTTGTGACGATGTCGGGAATCATGTACCCGGAGGACCTGAAGAACCCGGACTTCCTCGACGTCGCCGAACGAACGATCACGACGAACCTACTCGGGACTATTCGACTGGTCGGCCAGTTCATTCCGCATCTGTTAACGAAGCCGACCGCCACCATCGTCACTGTGTCATCCGCCGTCGGCTTCGTCCCACTTCCCATCACGCCCACGTACAACGCCACGAAAGCTGCCGTTCATCTCTTCACCGAGAGCATGCGCGTTCAACTCGCCGATACTTCGATCCAGTGCATCGAACTCATCCCACCGGGCGTCCGCACCACACTGATGAACCAGGAGAACTCGGAATCGGCTCTACCCCTTGATGATTACATCGAAGAAACCATTGCTCTACTGAAAGCTGACGACAACGCCACAGAGATTGTGGTCGAAGCGGCCAAGCCACTTCGTCATGCCGAGATCAACGGTGAGTACCAGAACGTGCTGAAAATGCTCAGCTGACAGTGCCGAGTTGACACACATCGCGCAACGCTGGAGAGGGCAGTACCCTCTCCAGCACAAAGGATTTCAGCGAATATCCCCTTTAGACACCGTTCCGGAGTCCACGAACTGCATGATCGATGATCGAGCGCACCGTGTTGTCGTCGATACTCGCGTGCCCCACCAACATCCGGTAGATCAAGGGACCGAAGAAGAGATCGATCGCTTCCTCGATCTCGATGTCGTCGCGGAAGTATCCGGACTCAACGCATCGTCGAATCAGTTCGGCGAAGCCGCGACGACGTTCGTCGAGGAAGAAGGTACGGAAGTATGCAGCCGTCGTCGGGTCGTTGGCACACGCGCCGACAAGTTCGGCAAAGATCGACCCGAGTGGACCTCGGTAGAACCTTCCGATGTCCTCGAGGTAATCGTTCAAATCGTCTTGCGCACTGTCGGTCTCCGGAAACGTCAAGTGCCGGGCCATGAGCACACCGAACGCTTCAGCGGCGATCGCCTGCCGCGACGGCCAGTGCCGATACAGCGTGACTTTGCTGACGCCCGATTGCTCGGAGATCGCATCGATGGTCGCCGCCTTCATTCCCCCGGATTTCAGAAGCGCTTCCGCTGACCGAAGGGCCTTCTCGTGGGCCGCCTCGCTACGTGCACCGCTCGGAGGAGTGAGCAGTCCAGCCTGGGCGCCGGCCGAGTCTCGAAACACGCCGTCATCGGGAGCGCGCTTACCCATGTCCACTCCTTCGTCCTTCAATACCGTGCAGCACAGAACATTTCCCGGAATCGGACAACCCGGAACAGCCCAAGGCAGCAGCTCGTCGCGATAGCTACTAGTCGTATCGTACACATGGCATCCTGAGCAGAATTAGCAAGGCCACTTCAAAGATCTCAATCACATTGCGTCCATGCATGATTCAAACAACCGGCGCAAGCCTCTCGTTTATTACTCAAAAGTAAGATAACGTGTGGTCGTCATCACACCAGCCCGTCAAGTACCGAGAGACATACGAAACCGAAGGGTCGATCGTGGCATCAAAGATTCTCTTTCAGGGAGCGGTGGCGCTGACAGCCATTGCACTCACAGGCATCACAGCACCTACTGTCGCCGCGCAACCGTCGGCGGATTCCTTCTATCAGTACGACGGTTCGGCACCGCTGTCGTCGTATCAGCCTGGGGCCGTGCTCAAAACGAGAACCTTGCCCTATCACGTCGTCAACATTCCTACCCCGTTGCAAGCCGTACAGGTGTTGTACCGGTCGACCGACGCTCTCGGCCGGCCGTCTGCGAATGTCACATCGATTCTTCGACCACCCAATGCCCAGCCGGACAAAGTTGTCTCGTTCCAGTCTGCCTACGATTCGCTGAACCCGGAAGACGGACCGTCACGAGCAATCGCGGGGGACACCCCGATCGGCAGCCTTACCGTCAGCGGGCGCAATGTCGCCTTCGGCGGGACTCTCGCTTCCGGCGAAGCCGTCATGTTCGGTCCTCTACTGGCGCTGGGCTACACCGTCGTCATTCCCGACACCGAGGGCCCGAACGCGGACTTCGCGGCAGGACCCGAATACGGAATGATGACTCTCGACTCCCTCCGTGCCGCTCGCAACACATCCGAGACAGGTATTTCCGACTCAGCCGAGATCGGTCTGATGGGATACTCGGGCGGAGCAATCGCCACCAACTGGGCGTCCATCCTCGCGCCGGACTACGCCCCGGACATCAACGAGGACCTGATCGGCGCCGCCCAGGGTGGTCTGTTGGTCAACCCGGCAAACAACCTCCGGTACGCAAACGGAAGCATCGGTTGGGCAGGCGTTGTCGGGATGGCGGTCGTCGGACTTGCCCGTGCCTACGACATAGATTTCGACCCGTATCTCGGCGATCGCGGACGCGAACTCCTACCTCGGATCGAGGATGCCTCGATCGGGAACGTCATCCTGCAGTACCCGGGGGTGACCTGGCAGGACCTTGCCAAACCAGAGTATGCGAACCCCAACTCGGTGCCCGAGTACGTCGACGTGGCCAACAAGATCAACATGGGCAACGCGCCGATACCCACCATCCCGATGTTCATCGCTCAAGCCGCAAACGGAGCCCTCGAGGGCACCCAGCCAGGTGGACCGGGCGTCGGCCCTGGCGACGGAGTCATGGTTGCCGGGGACGTCCGCTCACTCGCCACTCGCTATTGCGACGCAGGTTTGTCCATCCAGTACGACCAGTACGACACCATCAGTCACGTTCCGGGTGGCGCGCTGTGGCTCCCCGGCGCCATCACCTGGCTCAACGACCGTTTCAACGGAAATCAGTTGCCGAACAACTGCTCGAACATCGCACCGGGCAATTCCCTGGCGCCGGAAGAACACGCGGTGGGCTGACGAATCCAACAGTCGCATCAGATACCGATTGCCAGATCGTCGATGTCTGCGAGCGTGCCGCCGTTTTCGAGGATGCTCGTGTAGTTCCGAAGTCGGTTCTGATCTATCTCGGTAGTGCTGACCCCTCGCTTCCAGTACCCGAAGACAACTACATCGTCCTTCGCCAGGCCGACTGTCTTGCGGAAATGCGCTCGAATGGCTCGCATCTCGTCCCGTTCCCCGGCACCCCACACCGCGTAGTCTCCTGGGTTATCGAGTTCGACGGCGTACCCGGCGAGGCCGTCTTCGACATGGTGCAGCTCGAGGCCGGGGATCACGGGTAGTTCCGCGAAAGCCTCGGCGTCACCGGTGGCGACCCAGCCGACGCCGGTCAGTCCCTCGGGCCACTGAAGCAGAATCGAATAGAGGGCAGGTATCGCGGTGTCGTCGGCGAACAGTGCGACGCGGCGCCCGGCGATCTCGGGAACGAGGAAGTGCGGGCGAGGACCGGTGAGTGAGAACGTGTCACCCACACGCAGGTCGGCGGCCCACCTCATCATCGGGCTGGTGTGGCCGTGCAGCACTACGTCGAAGGTCATCGAACTGCTCGGCGCGTTGCAGGTGCGCACCGTGTAGACGCGAGAGACGTCGCCGTACTGCGGACCGAGCTGGATGCGAAATGCGACGTTGGGCCGCAACCAATTCGGGTCGTCCGCCGACGAAGTCAACTGGACGGCGATGCGCAAGATGCTCTCGGTCGGCCGTTCGACGCGTTCGACGACGGCAACCACGTCGTTGAGACCGCGGTCGTGGTCTTCTCCGCGTGGCGCCTTTGCCGACGCAGACGTTTCAGTTTCTTCAGGTCGAGATGCGGTAGTCATTGATATCTCCTGATCGGTGGTTCAGTTGTGGACGGGTAGCTGACTGACAGGTCTTCGATCACGCGGAACAACAAGTGGCCGTCCGGTTTCCGGGTCTTCGAGAACCAGCGCCTCGAGGTCGAAGACTTCGCGCAGTAACTCAGGGGTGAAGACGTCCGAGGCACTGCCCTGCATGACAATTTTTCCGGACCGCATGGCAACTACGTGCGTGGCATATCTGGCCGCGAGGTTCAGGTCGTGCAGGACCGCGACCAATGTTCGACCGGACTGGTGGAGTTGGGAACAGAGGTCGAGAACCTCGATCTGGTGTGCGATGTCGAGAAAGGTGGTCGGTTCGTCGAGCAACAACACCGGGGTGCGCTGCGCAAGCGTCATGGCGATCCATACCCGCTGACGTTGTCCCCCACTCAGCTCGTCCACCAATTGGTCTGCTGCATATCGCATTCCGACTTCATTCAGGGCCTCGGAGACAACATGCTCGTCTTCGGGTGACCACTGGCGCAGCATGCTCTGATACGGATATCGGCCGCGGGATACGAGGTCTGCGACACTGATCGCTCCAGGAGAGAGCGGGGACTGTGGCAACAGGGCGATTCGCCGGGCGACTTCTTTGGTTCGATAGGACCGAATATCGTTACCGCCGAGCACAACACGACCCGATCGAGGTGCGAGCATTCTGCCGAGCGCACGCAACAAAGTCGACTTGCCACACCCGTTCGGTCCGACGACGACGGTGAACCCTCCATCGGGGATCTCGAGACTCAACTCGTCCACGATGGTTCGATCGGCGTACCGTAGTTCGATCTTCTCGGCACGCAGCCGCGATGTTGGGGTGGCAGTAGTCATGAATCTCTTTCGTAGCGAGTTTTTTCAGGCCTGACGAGCGAGCAGCCAGATCAGATAGGCACCACCGAGCAGACTGGTGACGAGACCGACCGGAGTGCGGAGACCGACCTCGACCGCTTGCGCGATCAAGTCGGCGCCCGCCAGCAGAACTGCGCCGAGCAGGAAGGAAGTCGCGACAAGAACACCGCTGCGCCGTGCCAACCGTCGTGCGATCTGGGGAGCGGCGAGCGCCACAAATGCGATGGGGCCGGTGGCCGCGGTCGCCGCGCCGGTGAGCGCGACCGCAAGCAGAATGCCGGCAAATCGGTATCGCTCCACGGAGATCCCGAGCGAGGACGCAGCGTCGTCGCCCATCTCCATCATGGTGACGCGCCGGGACACCACGACGAGAGCAGGAACGAGAACACCGACGGCGATCGCAACACTGACCGCGTGTGGCCAACCGCGCCCGGTCAGCGAGCCGGCCGTCCACTGCTGCACAACGGTGGCGTCGTCGATATCCGCACGCACCACCAGGAACGACATCACGGCGCTCAGCATCGCGCCCACGCCGATACCGACCAAGACAAGTCGAAGACCGCCGCTGACGCCGTCTTTGCGTGCCAGCGCGTACACCAGAAGCGCCGTCAGCATGCCGCCGAGAACAGCGGCGCCCGCGGTCTGCAGTACCCCGCCTCCGAAGAAGACGATCTGAACCACGGCTGCAGTCGCAGCGCCGGTGGTGAAACCGATGATGTCCGGCGAGCCGAGAACATTGCGCGAAAGCGTCTGGAAAACCGCGCCGGCCACACCGAGGCTTCCGCCCACGCCGATCGCCGTGATCAGCCGCGGCAGCCTGCGATTCTGGACGGACCGAACCGCCGCTGGGGCGCCTTCGCCGTGCAGGGCACGCAATACTTCACCCAAGGACAGATCCAGGGTTCCATACATCAGCGTGGCAAACGAGAGCGCCGCCAATGCCGCACTGATTGCCACGGCTACGAACAGCACTCGCGGAACTATCCGCCACGAGTACGACCCGATTCGAACCACCCAACCGCGGAACAGCGGTGGAACCGGCTGCGCTGCAATCGCATTCACAGCGACGCCACCCGCCGCGAGCGAACAAGCGCAACAAACAAGGGGCCACCGAGCACCGCCACGGCGATCCCCGTCTGCAGATCTCCCGGCGCTGTGGCAACGCGACCGAGAACGTCGGCCAAGAGCAGAAATGCCGGGGCGACAACGAGCACGCACGGCAGAAGAAATCGCAGATCCGGCCCGACGACGCCGCGCACGATGTGCGGCGCAGCCAGGCCCACGAATCCGAGCGGTCCAGCCGCCGCAGTTGCGGCCCCTGCCAGCAGGATGACTGCGACAGCGGATCCGACCCGTGCGGGTCCGGTGCTGGCACCGAGCCCTTTGGCGACATCCTCGCCGAGCGCGATTGCGTTGAGTGGACGAATCAGCAACAACGACAACACGATACCGACGATGACGAAGGGCAGAACAGTGACGATCACGTCTCCGCCGCGGCCTTGCAACGAACCCACTGCCCAAAATCGGAACTGATTGAATGCGGCCTCGTTGCTTATGAGAACCATGCTGGTGAGAGCCGTGATCGCCGTCGCAACAGCGGCACCGGCAAGCGCCATGCGCGCTGGGGTCGCGGCGCTGCGATGCGCCGACCCCAACATGTACACACCTACCGAGGCAACGGCCGCGCCGGCAAGCGCGAACCACAGATAGCCGCCGACCGAAGTCACCCCCAGATAGGCAATCGCAACGACGACTGCTGCTGATGCTCCGGCGTTCACACCGAGTAGTCCCGGATCGGCTAGAGGGTTGCGGGTGATCGACTGCATCAGCGCGCCGGCCAGTCCGAGCGCGGCCCCGACCACAAGCCCGAGAATTGTTCGAGGCAAACGTGATTCGATCACAATCAGGTGCTCGTTGTTACCGGCGTCGTAGGAAAGAACTGCATCGAGGACAGTGGAGACGGGGATGTTGCGTGAGCCGATGACGAGTCCGCCGACGGATGCCAGCACGATTACAACGATGGAGACGAGGACCAACAACCCCGCACGCGCTGCCGTCCCGGACCGCAGTGGCGCTTCGGTCCGGGACTGCACAGAAACACCCACGCGGTCATCCACCGAACGTGGACACCAGCGACTCGACCGTCTGCTTTGCACTGAAGTAGTCGAGACGGAAGGCTGCCGTTCCCATCGCGTATACCCGATCACCCTTGACCGCAGGTTGATTCGCAAGGAGCGGGTCGGCCGCGAGTTGCTTCTCCACGTCCTTGGGCCCCATCGAGACGGCAAACAGCGTCTGCGCCCCGTCTAGTGCGGCAGAGATGTTTTCGGAGCTGACGATCGCGACGCCGGAGGCACCCCGCTTGTCCGGAGCGACAAACTGCTCGGCGGGCTCGGCATAGGTGAAGCCGAGCGAGGCCAGCAGATTGCCCTGCGGGCTGTCGGCTCGGAACGTCCAGACACCGTCGGCACCCATGTAGACCAGTGCCGTCACCGGCTGCTCGGGAAGTTTGATCTTCGCGGCTTGGGTGGTGACCCAGCTGTCGTATTCGTCGACGGTTTTGGCGGCCTCGCTCTCGAGTCCGGTGACAGTCCCGAGCTGATCAGCGAGCTCCTCCCAGGAGCTGGCGCCGTAGTCGAGAAGAACAGTGGGTGCGATGTCGCTCAGCTGTGAGTAGGCATCGAGTGTCGAGTCGCCGCCGTTGGCGGAGCCGATGATCAGATCGGGCTCGAAGGTCTCGATCGCGTCGAGGTCCAGCTCGAGATTTCGGTAGAGCACCGCGACGCCACGATCAGCCGCCACGCCCGACCACTGGGAGAAAAACCCCTGGTCATCGGTCATTCCCGACGGCGTTGTCGCCGCACTCGCGACCACCGGCGCTCCGATCGCAAGCAGCGTGCCGGTCAACGACGGCGAGGTGGACACGATCCGAGTCGGCTTTGCAGTGATCTCGGTACTGCGGCCGCCGTGATCGACGGTGCGCGGCCAGCCCTCGGTGGCCCCGGAGGTTTCCTGGGTGCCCTCGGTTCCGGTGTCACTACCTGACGAATTCGAGCAGCCGGCAAGAGCGAGGGCGACGACCGCGGCGAGTACTGCCGCCGTCGGGCGTAGAGATCTGCGCATGAGTATGTGGCTTTCTGAAGATACGAGAGTGCGCCGCTGCGAACACAGTCGGCAGAGGTAAAGTTAGCCATACTTAAGTCGCAAGGGTTGTCCAGGAGCGCCAACGTGTTACCACTATCGGGAAGGTCGGACGCAATCGACTTGGGGCCGATCCGCGCCTGCCGCACCGAGCCAAGCATCGGCCGCTCACCGCTGTTGTTCTGGGTTCTCGCAGGTAGTGGACGCGTCAGGACCGGATCGACCGTCTACGAGGTGCCGGCGGGCGAGTTGTTGTGGATCCCGGCGAGCGTGCGATATTCGATGGAGACGGACTCGGATTCCGTCGCGTTTCCCATCCTGCTTCCGCCCTCGAACGGCGTCAGCGCCGGGCCGGCTACCGTGACGCGTCTGCGCGTTCCGCCCGGATGGGAAGACAGACTGATCCACGAGTTCGTTCACAACCTGGGCTATCTGCGCGGCGACGCTGCACACCCGTCGTCCTTGTTCGAAATGATTACCCGGGCCGACGACGGGGCCACCTCGCTGCCGCAATTGCCGCAATCACGGGAAGCGTTCGAGATCGCGCACGCCCTGTTGCGAACACCTGGCACCGACGACACCGAGGCACAATTCGCGAAGCGTGCCGGGATCAGCATTCGAACGCTCCAGCGATACTTCGTGGAAGAAACCGGCCTCACCTTCACGCGCTGGCGGCTTCGAGCTCGGATCGCCGCGTCGTTGGAGTACCTGAAGCAGGACCGCGAGATCGGTTGGATTGCAAACGAAGTCGGCTTCGAAACGGGCAGCGGATTCACGCGTGCGTTCCGGTCCCAGATGGGAGAGAGCCCGAGCGACTATCGCCGCCGGGCCCTCTCCGGTCCAACCGATCGCAGCGTGGACACCGACAACGATCAAGCATTGGTCCGCATGCTCGCAGAGACCAGGCAGCCCGGGGAAACAGCGCCGCCGATACCGGCCAATGCGACGTGGCCGCGCGTCAACGGCGCCCACGTCGCCGTGTGGGTCTACCGAGGCCAAGCCCGGGTGGACGTCGCGGACCGCAGCTGGGAACTGCGCACCGGAGAGGCCATGATTCTTCCTGCAGGCGTCCTCAATACCGTCACGGTTCCGACTGGTTCACTGCTTCTGCCGCTCGGCTTCCGTTCCTCGAACGGGTCGACCGTATCTGCCGACGCCCTCGAGACCGTGCAGTTCTCCCCCGCTGACGAGTTGGCATTGCTGCACACTTTCGTCGCCGCATACACGCCCTTGCGCCCGCGCGGCCACGACAGCGCCACGGCATTCGACATCATCGCCACCGGCCCTCTTGCACAACCGGTTTCGAACACCTCGCCCGCCGATTCGATTGCCACACGACTGGCAGCGACGATCGCCGCCCGCCCGGCCGACCCTCGCACTCTGGACGAGTGGGCGCAAGAGTTCGGTACCGACGCGGCCAGGCTGCGCCGGGAGTTCCGTATCGAAACCGGCACCACGTATCCGCAGTGGCGATCGCTTTCACGGATGACCCAGGCACGCACCCAACTCCAACTCGGGGTTGCACCCGGCACGGTGTCGAGGAACCTGGGTTACGCGCACCTGCCCGCATTCAGCCGAGCGTTTCGCACTGCGCACGGGATCTCACCGCAGCGCTTCCAAGCCCAGTCCGTCGAACGCGCCCTCTGGTTACGTTCTGTGCCGCGCGCCGCGGAGCCGAGCGCTCGGGTTCTTCACACCCACTGAACGAGTTGCCACACGATTCCGTTGGCGTCGACGAACTGGCAGTAACGCTCACCCCACGGTTCCGTCTCCGGTTCGGTGACGACGGAGGCACCTTCAGCAGCGATGCGGGCGAACTCGGCGTCGACATCGTCGACCACGAATGCAATGAGCAAGCCTTGACCGGCCGGACCTGCGACGAAGTCGGGCTTGAACGTCCCGAGCCCGGTGCGCAGGAAGACCACGTTGACCCCGGCATCCGGATGATTCAGGGAAACGAAGCCGTCATCGGCCATGGCCTCGGTGAAACCGAAATGGGTTTTCGCGAAGTCTGCCGATGCGTCGGTGTCGGCGACGTTCAAGGACAGAGCAGTGCTGGTGATTTTCATCGTGGGCCTCCCATGATCGATAAACCTTATGCAGTGCATACAGTATGCACCGTATAAGGTATACCACCGTTGAGGTATTCCCGATTTCTGGAGACGACTGATGGCACGCGAACTGATCGACCTGCTCTGGCGCGATCACCCCCTCGCGCCGAAGGGTGGCACCCGCGGCCCGCGAGCGAAGGTCACCACCTCACAGGCGGTCGACGTCGCGATCTCCGTCGCGAATACCGACGGCCTCGACGCCGTGACGGTCCGCCGATTGGCCGCCGAACTCGGAATCTCGGGCATGGCGGTGTACACCCACGTCGGATCCCGCGACGATCTGCTGGTGCTCATGGTCGACGCCGTACACGGACGCAGCCCGCTCCTGCCGTACGGGAACATGACCTGGCGCCAACGTGTGCGTCGGGTCGCCGAGGAAGAACTTGCCCTCTATACGGAGCATTGGTGGCTCCTGGACATCTCCGATCAGCGCTCCGCGTTGGGTCCGGGAACTATCGCGAAGTACGACCACGAACTTCACGCCTTCGACGGCACGGGACTGAGCGACATCGACCGGGACTCCGCCCTGACATTTGTCGCCGACTTCGCCCGATCCTCGGCGCAAGCGCGGCGCCCTGACCCCCGAGCAACCGACATGGCCGAGGTGTGGTCGTCCTGGAACCAGCGTCTGGCTGCTTATCTCGGCGACGACTTCCCGCTGGCGCAGCGAGTCGGAGGGGCGGCCGGCGAGGCCAAGAACTCCCCGTACAGCCCCGAGGCGGCCTGGGAGTTCGGGCTGGACCGGGTACTGGACGCCCTGGACGGCCTCATTCACATCGAATGACATTCCTGCAATTCGTGGGAGACAATGTGCCCGTGCAGCGTTTCGGTTGGTCTCGACGGTCCGACGGCGACCCTTCGGTGTTCGAACCGCGAGAGCTGTTGCACGCCTACGAGAATCGATCGACCCGAGAGGTACGAGATTCCGGCGAGCTTCTCATCGAGATTCCGCTGAGCGACGCGAGCATCGTCGAGATCACCGTTCTTGATGCCTCTGCGGGCTGGATCGACTCCCGCGTGCGAGGACTCTGCCGTTCACTGGACAAGATCGACCGCCGGGCTCAACGCGTACTTCGAGGGGGATTCAGCATCGGCTGGATCGAACTCGAATCGGAGCGCCACGGCGTCATCGACTACTGGGAAAACGGGGTCAACAACGAATACCCCATCTCCATCGTGTGGAACGGAAACTCCTGGGAAGAAGCGGCATCCACCTAGCCTCGAAATCAGCGGCATATATCCGCGAAGACGGGGTAGACGAGTACATACCAGCGGCACATCGACTCAACTCCAGGCGTGGTGGACAATGTTTCTCAGCGACCAGTCAATTCGTCACCACACCCGCCGTTTCGGAGCAGCTCTGTCGCCTTCACACAAGTGGCCTCCGCCCACCGAAACACAGCGCATCGCACGCTGGAGTGAGCGGTCTGAGATGCTCGGCGCGCTGTCGGTACTCCTGTTCTGGGCTTTCGGCTTCGGCATCCTGCTGGGCGTCGGCGCGATCACAACAGGAATCTTCGCGCTCCGACGTCACCCGAAGAAGTCTGGCGGGCATCTGCTCTCGAATGCCCGCCAGCTGCCATGGGATGCAATAGTCGGCCTCTTCACCGGATTCATCGGTCTGGCACTGAGCGGCTGGTTCTTCGTGGTGGTCCTACCCAACATGTAGCCCTCTGCTAGCCGAGTCCGTTCGCGGAGGTGGCCAGCGCTCGGAGTTCACGTCGGAGGATCTTGCCGGTAGTGGTGAGCGGCAAGCTGTCGATGAACGTGATCTCCCTCGGGTACTGGTAGAAAGCAAGGCGACTTTTCACGTGGGTCTGCAACTCCTGACGGAGCTCCTCCGAGGAGTTCGACCCCTCGGACAGTACGACAAAAGCGTGAACCGCTTCGCCGCGCAACGGATCCGGAACACCGATGACACCTGCCATGGCTACCTCGTCGTGCGAGAGCAGGCACTCTTCGATCTCTCCGGGGCCGATTCGGTACCCCGCGGACGAAATGACGTCATCGGCACGTCCCTGGTACCAGAAGTTCCCGGCGTCATCAGTCCGACCCAGATCACCGGTGTGAATCCAACCGTCGTACACCTTTTCATCGGTCTTCGACGGCTGGTTCCAATATCCGAGGAACTGTCCGGGATTGCCTGCCTTCACACAGATCTCGCCTACCTCACCAATCTCGACCGGCTCGCCGAGTGGATCGAGGAGGGTGACTTCGAAGCCGGGGAAGGCGCGACCCATCGAGCCGCTGGCGGGACTCCACTTCGACCGCGAAGTCCCGATGGTCAGATTCATTTCCGTCTGCCCGTAGAACTCGTTGACATCTACACCGAGCGTGCTCGCAACCCAGGCCTGCAGGGCTTCACCGAGCGCCTCACCACCAGTTCCCAATGCCCGCAACTGAATACCACGGGCAGCAGTCTTGTCGATGCCGATACTTCGCATCTGCTTGAGCGCAGTGGGCGGAATGAAGGCGCCCGTCACCTTGTGGCGGCTCAGAATCTCGACCGCACGCGAAGGCGTGAATTTGTCGGGCGTCGCAACTACGGGGCACCCCAACGCAAGTGCGGGGAACAGTACGTCGAACAAACCACCGATCCAGGCCCAGTCTGCCGGCGTCCAGAAGACGTCTCCCAGCTGCGGAGCATTGTCGAACGCCGTCCGCATACCGGGCATGTGCGCCAGGAGAATTCGGTGCCCGTGGAGCGCGCCTTTCGGATTCCCGGTCGTCCCTGAGGTGTAGATGATGATGGCATGTGAATCGGGGCCCGTGGCTACCAGTTCACTACTTTCTGCGGCATCGTCGACGAGGCTGTGGAAATCGAGGATTTGCACGGGCGTCGAATCGGAGAGCCGATCGAGCCTTCCGACCACGATTACGGCTTCGAGACCCGGTATCTCACCGATTCCGTCGGCAACTCTTTCATAGCAGTCCTTCTCGACCACAAGAACTTTCGCGCCGGAGTCACGCATCCGATGTACTAACGCATCCGATCCGAACTTGACCGAAAGTGGAACGGTGACCATTCCGGATCGGAAGGCGCCCAGATGTGTCGCCAGAACCTCGATTCCCTGTGGGACCATCACACCGACGCGATCGCCTGAGACCAGGCCGAGATCCGCGAGCACGGTCGCGAACTTTCGGCTCATCGTGGCGACTTCACCGAATGTGTACCGCGCCCAGTGCCCACCGGTGTCTACGACGAGGGCCAGATCATCGGGATTCTGTACATCGACACATGCGTGCGCAATGTTGAAGTGCTCTGGCACAGCCCATTCGAAGTGTTCTGCTTCGAGGTCCTGCCACCATGACATATGCCGCCGAGAACTCACCGAGCACCCACTTCGAGGTCGAGGGAATGGGTCTCGCCTACCAGGAATGAGAATTCGCCGGAGAAGACAAGGTCTCCGTCTTGGTTGACCAGTGAGCCTTTCGACGTCACGATCGCGGTCTCACCGTCCGAGCGAGGGCGCACCGACAGCACTTCCGACACCGCATGCACCGAGTCGCCGAGGTAAGTCGGCCGGTGGAATCTGACCTGATCGAGCCCGTAGAAGCACTGCAGGTAACGGGGGTCCAACTCCACCAGACCGAGCAAGGTGGACAACATGAGGGCACCGTGGGCGATCTGGCGACCGAAGCGCGTCTGCTGCGCGTAGTCGGGGTCGAGGTGAAGAGGATGGCGGTCCCAGGTGAGGTCGGCGAAACTTCGCACATAGTCTTCGGTGACGACCCGCGGGTCCGTCACCGCAATGTCTCCGACAGAGATCTCTTCGAAACTCTTTGTGATCATTGAAGTTTCCTCTATTAGTTGACAACCGTGGAGCGTTGATCGACCGGCGGCAGATACGCCCCGTTGTCATCGATGTACATGTCGCGACTTCCTTCGTCGAGGTCGGTGTCACGGACGAAGTAGACGCTGATCAGCGAAATAACCGACAGGGCAGCGATATACACAGCGACCGCAAACGATCCGCCGGTTGCGCGAACCAACATGGCGGCAACCATCGGCGCGATTGCGCCACCCAAGAGCACCCCGATCTGAAAAGCGATGGACGCTGCGCTGTACCGCACCCGTGCGTCGAACAGTTCCGCGATGAACGTCGCCTGCGGCCCGTACGAGATGCTGAGCATGAATGCGCCGACTGCCAATGCGCCGGTGGTGATCCAGAAGTTGCCGGTATCTATCGCGGCGAATGCAACGAAGACCCACACTCCCATGCCGGTGATGCCGACCATCAGGATCCGGCGTCGGCCGAATCTTTCGGACAGTTGACCGAAGATCGGAATGAAGATGACTGCAACGAGCGCGGACACCATGACCGCTCCGAGCATGAGGTTTCCGGACAGCAGATCGAACTGATCGGCGTAGGTCAGGCTGTAGGTGTTGAGGATGTAGAAGTAAGCGCCCGTGCTGATCATCGAACCTGCGGCAAGAATGATTTGACGAGGGTAGTTCTTGAACGCGTCGACCATCGGAATCTTGACCGCAGTGTTCTGCTGCTTCACGCGAGCGAATGCGGGAGTCTCTTCCAACGCGGTGCGAATGTAAAGCCCGACGGCGACCAACGCGATACTCAGCAGGAAGGGAATTCTCCACCCCCACACCAGGAATTGGTCCCCGGTGAGCGCCTTGGTGCCGAACATGACGGCCGTCGCCAGCAGAAGGCCAGCAGGCACACCGACCTGCGGCATACTGCCGTAGAAACCGCGGCGGTTCTTGGGTGCGTATTCCACAGCAGTCAGAACTGCACCGCCCCACTCACCCCCGACGCCGAAGCCCTGAATCAGTCTCAGCAATACGAGAAGAATCGGGGCCCACACACCGATCTGGGCGGAGGTCGGAAGGACGCCGACCAGGAACGTCGCTGCTCCCATCAAGAGAAGTGCGAGCACCAAGACCTTCTTGCGTCCGATGCGGTCGCCGAAGTGGCCCATCACAACACCGCCGAGTGGCCGCGCCAGGAAGCCGACAGCGAAGGTGGCGAAGGAAAGAATTGTCGCCAGCGCGGGGTCTGCGCCCGAAAAGAACAGCGGCGCAAAGACCAACGCGGCGGAGGCGCCGTAGATCTGAAAGTCGTACCACTCGATCGTGGTGCCGACCAGAACCGATCCGGCCACACGCCGCAGGGCAGGCCTGTCGACAGTTGCGGGAGATGGGGGATTCGCGTCGTTCATGTCATTGCTCCTTGTATGGAGTGCCCTGTTAGCTCTCGCACCGAGAGGGAGGCTCGACAAGGAGACTATGCAGTGACCCAGGGCACAGTCAAGCGTATTTCAATCGATCGATTGATTAGTTTAGATGCAATTTGCCAGTACACAAACAGCTATCAATCGACTGATTGACAGCCGGTCGATTTCGGCGGCGATGCTAGCATGATTGGGCAACCAACCGAAATGAGGATCATGGACCTGGGGCGCGTTCAACGGGCGGCAGTCACGCTGTTCGCGACGAAAGGATTCGCCGCCACCGGCATTCGTGAGCTCGGAGCCGAAGCCGGCATCAACTCGGCAACGCTCTACCACTACGTCGGCAGCAAAGAGTCACTGTTGGCCTCGATCATTCGGTCCTGCCTCGACGAGCTGACGCAGTCGGGAGAGCGGGCAATGCGCCGAAGCGCCGATCCCGTAGTCCAGCTCGCCGGCCTGGTGTCGTCACACGTCGGCATTACCGCCGTCAACCAACTGACTGCCCGCGTCGCCGAGTACGAGATGCGCGGGTTGACCGGAGACAACCGCATCGAGTTGCAGACCCTGCGCGACGAGTACGAGCAACTTTTCGGACAGATCCTCGAACGCGGACAACGCGTGGGCGCCTTCGACATCGAAGATCTGGCATTGAGCCGACTCGCGATACTCGAGATGTGTACCGGGGTCGCGCATTGGTACCGGCCCGGTGGGCGTCTCGAGTTGGAAGATGTCCAGCGATTCTTCGTCAGCACCACGTGCAAGCTTCTGTCGGTTCCGTCCGACGAACTGCACGGTGTGGAGTTCATTCACGACGTCCGAAAGCTGGACAGCGAGCCCGAGACTCAGTCCTCCGAGATCTGGGGAACCACTGCACAGAGCGAATTCGCGCGACAGTCCGAGCTTTAACCGCCCCTCGAAACTCCCGGCTCTGGTACGAACTGAACATGCAACTACCCGCGGACAGTCATGTTCACAGCGAGTGGTCGTGGGACACCGGCGGACCGCTGTCGCACGCATCCGGACGAATGCAACAGACTTGCGCGCGTGCCGATCCTCGACGTCGACGGCTATCTCGACAGCATCGAACGATGCCGACACCGTTTTCCTGAATTGCGGATACTCACCGGCGTCGAGTTCGGACAACCGCACCTGCACGAAGCGCAGGCGTCGCACCTCCTTGATCTCGGTGTCATCGACCTGGTATTGGGTTCCTTGCACACGCTCGAAGTCGGCGACGATCGGAGTGAACCGAACACTCTGTTTCGAAAGTGGAGCGCCGACGAAGTCATGTGGGCATACCTCGATGAGATCCCGCGTATGGTGGCTGGCTCTCGGACCTTCGAGGTGTTCACCCATATCGACTACGCGGTGCGTGCATGGCCGATCGAAAGTGCCGGACCTTTCGATCCCCGTCGATTCGAAGAGGGATTCCGAAATGCGATGCGCGCCATCGCCGACAGCGACCGGATCCTCGAGATGAACACCCGTCGGCTGTGGCCCTGGATAACCCAATGGTGGAGCGAAGAGGGAGGTAAAGCGGTGACATTCGGCAGCGATGCACATGTGCCCGAAGCTCTGGCAGCCAATTTTCCGGAAGCGACCGCGATGCTCGCGCACTACGGATTCCGTCCGGGTCAACGTCCCGAAGAGTATTGGACCCGCTGATCCGCCTGACTCCCAGACCGATATTTCCGTGAGCTCGGGTTGTCGGAGACGGATCAACCCGCAATAGTCGATGTATGGATCGGTACAAAATCACGATGCCCGACGGCTCTTCGACCGAGGAACCTTTCAACTCCGACAAGGAAGCAATCACTTGCGCAGTGGATGCGAACCGAGGAGTCAGCAAGAACCTCGTAGTCGAAAAATACACGGCCGACGGTCATCTGGTTCCAACCGCGCAGGCGCCTGCGAAACACACAGGTCGTCACAAGAAGAACCGTTCGAAGAGTTGAAAACTCGACTAGTACACAACTCTCGAACTCGGTGTGTGGCGACCGGATGCGTGACGCAGAAGTAGTTGGATCGCGTGCTCGACAGTTGCACCGAGGACAGCTTCGGGGTCGCCCGAGAAAACCTGCTTCTCCGTTTCGGCGGTCCCATGGTCGACGACTCCGAACCACACAGTTCCGGGTCGAACGTTCTCCTGGGTATCAGGACCGGCTTCACCGGTGACGGCCAGCGCCAGCGACGCACCCATCAGTGTGGCGGTGCTGTGCGCCATGACCCGGGCTGCCTCTTCGCAGACCACTGGCCCGTCCGGAACATGAAGTACGGAATGTTTCACCTCGCGGGTGTACGCGACGATCCCACCACAAAACCACGATCCGGCGTCCGGCGCCTTTCCCAGATGTGCGGCGATGTTCCCGGCAGTCAACGATTCCGCCGTCGCCACCGACAGACCGTGTTCCTCTACTGCCGCAGCCAATTGCCTGCACATATCGTCGAGATCCTTGTCCGACGGAAGCTCGGGTCGTGGATCGCCCTTCATATGTTCCTCCTCCTGCAGTCCGATCGGTGACTTCGACAAGACATTGAAAGTTCTTGAATGCCCATTCCAACCGTGCCTTACAGTTCACTGCCCCCTTGCGAACTGCACCCTTCGAAAGTGCGTCGAGCGCACTCGTCGATCACATCAGCCACACGTGACCGACGCGCGAGTTGACGGCGCTGCACGATCGCCCCGTTTCCGCTACTGAAGACCTTGTCCAAGGACGCCGTGACCTGCTCGAACTCGCCGAATGCAGTCAACGCAGGTTCGACGTGATCCACCAATTGCCGAACCGCTTGGTGTGCAGTCAGCAAGCGCACGGACTCCACGTCCAACGACCTCCCGTCGAGTCCGTCACGCGCCGCCCGCCAGCAAGCCGCGCGGAGTAGCTCGTGATCGACAGCAGGCGCTGCTTCACCTTTCGTGATCGCGGCGGATGCGGTACCGACGAGTGCCTGCACCAGTGTGGCCAGAGTCATCGTCTCCTCCACGGTGGCGGGCACGTCGCTGATCCGAATCTCCACGGTGGGAAGGTGATCCGACATGCGCACATCCCAATAGACCATGTGTGGATCGAGAATGACCCCTGTCTCCAGCATTGCTGCAACAGCATCTTCGTAGTGCGCCACGGACTCGAAGTAGGGCGGCGGACCCGAACTGGGCCATCGGCCGAACAGAACGTAACGCCAACTCGCATAACCGGTATCGCGACCGGCGCTGATCGGAGAGTTCGCCGTCAGTGCCAACAAGGTCGGTAACCATGGGCGCAGATGGTTGATGATCTGGACCGGTCGTTCTCGATCTTCCACACCGACATGAATGTGGCAACCACACATCACACCTTCGGTGATCGCTCCGAATTGACCGGCCATTCGCTGGTATCGCGACGTTTGAGTGATCTCGTCTACCGGCGGATCGTAGAACGGCGTCCCGACTGCGATGAGTTGACAACCCACACGGGCAGCGGCGTCGGCGGTGACGGCACGCGACTCACAGAGTTGATCACGAAGATCACGAATATGGTTTCCGATCGACGTAGACGTCTCCACCTGACAGCGCGTGAGTTCGAGTTGCAGCGAGATACCGAGTTCCCGCCCGGCGGCAGCAACCTCGGAGTTGCGCAGAGTGGGATGTCCAGTCTGCGGATCGCAGAGCAAGAACTCCTCTTCGACACCGAGAGTCGGTGTACCTACCGAGAATATGTCGGGAGTCGGCTTCGCGTTCATAGGGCTTCCTCGCACCGGTTTTCATCCACATCCGATACTTCGAGCGTACGACCTTCTACCCCTTTCGGCACTACTCCGACCGTTTCATCCAGTCACCGATCGGGTAGTTGCCCTGTGGACCGACGACGAGCGAAGAATCGCAAGTCTTCATGAGCTCAGGATGGAGTGTGCCGTGACAAACGCGAGCGAAAGTTCACCGGTAGATGACGAACACACAAATCGATCGCACGTAGGGGAGGCAATCAGCGACGGTCGCAACTATCCCGGATACCTGCTGATCGGGCTGGGTCTGGCAACACTCGGATTGACCTTGGTGGCAGCAGGTTACGGATTTCGTGGTTGGGCAGTCATTGCCGGCGTCGTGTGTGTGGTGTCCTTCATCGTCGGAACACTGGCCATCTTGATGGAACACCGACGGGTCAAACGACTGGAAGGTCAGGAACTCTTCGATCAAGAAGGGCACTGAACCGACCGCTCGAGTCGTATTCTGCTCAAGCAGAATACGACTCGAGCAGAACACAGCTCAGTGAGTGCGGAGCTGCTCGATCAGCTCACTCTTGTTCAGCTTCGAATAGCCGTGCAGATCGAGTTCCTTGGCACGTTTCTTCAGCTCGTCGACTGTCCACTCCTCGTACGGCGAGGATTGTCCGCCGGACTTGGCGACGTTCGACCGCCCTCGATTGGCGGCCGCATTGGAGATTCGGGCCGCCTTCTCCTTGGAATCGCCCTTCTCGCGTAGCTCTTCGTAGAGTTCTTGATCCTTGAGTTGAGGTTGTGAGTCCTTGCGAGCCACTGTTTCGTCCCTTCACTCGTCTTCACTCCGACGGTGTGGCCGAACTGGCAATTCGGCCACACCGCAGGTTCGAACGTACGTCGGCACTCAGGATGTAGGCGGCACCTCGAAACGCCCCCACACGCGGTGCGTCTTCAGAAGCTGAGCCAGCGAGGCGAGCGCTCCTTCCGCGTCTGCATCGACGACGACTCCCAATGCAGACTCGTCGATACCGGCCGCAGCCAGCGTACTCATGCTCTCTCCCCAACCACCAATTGCCTTGCTGTGACGATACATTTCGTTCAGCAGAGTCTCCACCCGTGGATCCAACTTGCCCTCGCCGATCCGAGAAACGTCGCCGCTCAGCAGGATTGCATCGAATTCGATCGAACGAGCTGTGAGGTACGTTCGCTGCACCGTCACCGCGTCGTCACCGTCCCCGATGGTTCCGCCGTGCGGGCCGAGGATCAGCGGCACCATGCCGGCGTCGAAGATCTTGTCTCGAACGGCGACAACCGTTTCGAGATCGGAGTTCTCATCGACCAGTAGTGCGATGATCCTTCCGTCTACCGGCCATTCCGCACCAACCTGGGACAGTGCAGGGCTGAGCTCCGGATCACTCAACGGCTCGGTCGGTTCGGGAACCGGAAGGCCAAGCCCCCCTGCGACGATCGACACGAGACCCGCGTCGATATTTGCCAAGATGCCCAGATTCCGGGTCTTGATGTTCTCCTCGTAGCACTTACCCAATTCGAAGGTATACGCCTGCGCGACGTGCTCCTGTTCGACAGGGGAGAGACTGCGATAGAAGAGTCGAGCTTGCGAGAAGTGATCGTCGAACGATGCCGGCGCCTGCCTCACCTTTCGCCCTGAAACTTCTTCGGGCACCTCGATATAGGCCGCGCTCTCCGCCGAGGCCAAGAACGGGCACCCACCGTCCAACGAATTGGGATGGTACGGCGCAACTCCGGTATGTACACCGTCCTGATGAAAGCCGTCGCGAAGCATGTCGTTGACAGGCGCGTGAGGCCGGTTGATCGGGATCTGATCGAAATTGGGGCCACCGAGTCGCGTGATCTGGGTGTCGAGGTACGAGAACAAACGTGCCTGCAGGAGACGATCGTTGGTGATGTCGACACCCGGAACCAAGTGACCCGGATGGAATGCAACCTGCTCGGTCTCAGCGAAGAAGTTCGTCGGATTGGCGTCGAGTGTCATCGTTCCGATGACCTGAACCGGCGCGAGTTCTTCGGGCACGATCTTGGTGGGATCCAATAGATCTATGCCTTCGAACATTTCGTCTTCGGTATCAGGGAACACCTGCACGCCCAGATCCCAGGACGGATATGCGCCCGCCTCGATGGCGTCGGCAAGATCGCGTCGATGGAAATCCGGATCCACACCGCCGGCGATCTGCGCTTCCTCCCACACGAGTGAATGCACTCCGGCGGCCGGCTTCCAGTGGAATTTCACCAGATTCGTCTCGCCGTCGGCATTCACGAGCCTGAACGTGTGAATACCGAAGCCCTCCATCATGCGATAGGAGCGCGGGATGCCGCGATCGGACATGTTCCACAATGTGTGCGCCGTGGCCTCGGTGTGCAGCGACACGAAATCCCAGAATGTGTCGTGCGCGCTCTGCGCCTGCGGGATCTCGCGGTCCGGGTGGGGCTTCGCGGCATGGATGATGTCCGGGAATTTGATGCCGTCCTGGATGAAGAACACCGGGATGTTGTTGCCCACCAAGTCGAAGACACCTTCGTCGGTGTAGAACTTGGTGGCGAAACCGCGTGTGTCGCGTACGGTGTCCGCCGAACCTCGTGAACCCAGCACCGTCGAGAACCGCACGAACACCGGGGTTCGAGCACCGGAAGCGAACACCGATGCTTTACAGATGTTTTCGGCCGCGCCATTCGCCAGGAACGTTCCGTGTGCGGCCGCCCCGCGGGCGTGGACGACGCGCTCCGGAATTCGCTCGTGATCGAAGTGTGTAATCTTCTCACGCAGGTGGTGGTCTTGAAGAAGAGTCGGGCCGCGCTCGCCGGCAGTGAGTGAGTGGTCGGTCTCGTAGAGACGTGTACCGGTTGCGGTGGTGAGGTACTCCCCCCGCTGGCCGCGACCGTTTCCCTTCACCTTCTCCTCGGCACCCGCGACGGTACGCACCTCCGGCTGCCGCTGGTCATCCTTGGGCGGCAACGGCTGTCGAGGCTTGACCGGCTCTTTCAGGTCCGGCGCTTTCGGGGCCGGTGCACCTGGGACGGACTGAGATGAAGGCATCGAACAGCTCCTCTTGATCGTCATGCTGGGCGCAAGAATCTTGTTACGCCTTATGTAAGTAGAGATTTCAAACTGAACGCGGAGCCACGACTCACCCCCGGCTGGGATCAATCCCAGGCCGAGGGTGACGAGTGCGTCAGGGGCTATTGCTCGGACTTCTGTCGCGCTTCGTCCGCGGCCGCTTCTGCGCGAGCCTTCTCGGCTTCTGCCTCTTTCTTCGCGACTTCTCGCTGGCTTTCGGCCTTGTCCTGCTGGGCGCGGCCCTCTCGGGTCAAACTGTCGTTTCCGGAAACCGCACCCACGGCTTCCTTGGCCTTACCCTTGACGTCCTCTACGACGCCTTTGATTCCCTCGCTGGGACCGCTCTTGTCATCTGGCACGTTGACCCTCCAATACGTTTCGGATTCTCGCTCGGGGATCCCACACAGGTAGGACTCCCTTACAGAAGGCCCTACCCCGTCGAAATTCGCATAAACATCCGTGCACCGACACGCCGCAACGCGTACAAGAAGCGGCCACCGAGAGGAGAGCCGTTCACTCTCGTGTGTTATTCAGTGCTCATGAGCCAGCTACAGACCGATCCCCCCGTGGGCGGAACGCTGTCCACGATTCGCGCGCTTGCGCCCAACCTGGCTCCGATCGAGCGATGCGTCTCGAACATCTCAAATAGCAAACAGCATTCTCAGAAACTGTTTACCGGGCACAGGAATTGGCGGGACTCGTTCCAGAAGGGGAAGAGGTCGGTGGTGGTGGCCGTGGGGTGGTCGATCTCGGCGAGAGTGTAGAAATCTAGAATCGTCCGCCCGGCGGTTGCGCTGACCTCGCATGCCTGCAAGCTCAGTTTCGCCTCCGCCACGAAGCCGATACTGCGGGCGAAAGGTCCGAGGGTCCCGGCATTGACAAAACCCTCGAGGTTTTGTCCCCACTGGTTGTAGTCCGACTGCAAAGCAAAGCTGCATGTTTCACCGAACAACTCGGTGCAGGTTGTCGGCTTCCCACCGATCGTGTGAACCGTATCGGCGAGCTCGTGCGAAGTACCTTCGCGCGGTGATCCGGAAAGGAGAAGCAAGACGGCGACGGCCAGGGCAACCACCAGAAGGATGCTCGCGGCCGTTGCCAGTATCGCCTTCACAATCCCTCGATCCACGTAAGTTCATGAGGGGAACCGATTTTGGAACACCGGTCACTGGATTTGTACCCGTGACACTCGGGGTCCAAACATCGACCAGGCTGGGAGCCGTGCATCAGGCTGGGGGGTCGCGAGAGGATCTGTGGGAAAAAGCCGGGGGAGGATCGACACTCCCTTCCACTACCAATGTATATCGCACCGGGGGCCTTGCGGCAAGGCCCGGGTAGTGCCGCAAAATGGCTCTTCCGATCCCGCACGACCCACTACGGGATCGGAACAGCCAGCGGAAGTGAGGGCACGTGCCAACCCAGGGATACGAAGAAGAACTGCGGTCCGAGCGGAACTATGTGGAGGGGCTCTACGCTCGCCTCGATGCGGAGCGCGCCCGAGTCAAGGGCAGGTACAACACCGCTCTGCGCGGAAACGGCGAAGCACTCATGGAACGCGACGCCGAGGTGCGCGCGCTCGCCAAAGAGGTGAAGAGGCTGGACGTAGCCGACAACGGCCTGTGCTTCGGCCGGTTGGACTCGCTGTCGGGTGAGACTTCGTACATCGGCCGAATCGGCCTTCTCGATGCGGACAACGACTACGAACCGGTGCTGCTCGATTGGCGGGCGCCGGCATCTCGCCCGTTCTACGTTGCCACCGCTGCAAACCCGGAGAGCATGCGTCGACGCCGTCAGTTCCACACACGCAGTCGACACGTGGTCGAATTCACCGACGAGGTACTCGGGCGCCCTGACGGCGCAGAACACGACACCCACAGCGATTCCGCCTTGCTCGCTGCGGTTAACGCACCGCGAGGTGAGGGCATGCGCGACATCGTGGCCACGATCCAGGCCGAGCAGGACGACATCGTCCGACTCGAACACCCCGGGGTTCTGGTGATCGAAGGTGGCCCCGGTACCGGGAAAACCGTCGTCGCCTTGCACCGCGTCGCCTACCTGCTCTACACGCAGCGAGAGCGAATGGAACGTCATGGCGTTCTCGTGGTCGGGCCGAACCCGGCGTTCCTGAACCACATCGGCCGCGTGCTGCCCTCGCTGGGCGAGTCCGACGTGGTGTTCATGACCACCGGTGATCTCGTTCCGGGTTTACGCGTCACCGCCGAGGACGCTCCTGAGGCCGCTGGGCTCAAAGGCTCGCTGAAGATCCTGGACGTTCTCGGCGCAGCGATTGCCGATCATCAGCGATTGCCCGAGAACCCGTTGTTGATCGAATTGGCGGACGTCACAGTGCGAATCGACGCCGAAATGGCGGAGTGGGCCCGAGAAGAAGCTCGTTCGAGCGGACTCCCCCACAACGACGCTCGCACTGTGTTCACCGAAATCGTCACCTGGGCACTGACCGAGCGGGCGATAGCGCGGATCGGCAAGGGATGGTTGACACGCAGTGACCGTGAAGCCTGGGAACAAGTGCGCGCAGATCTGACCGCAGAGTTGGCGGAGAATGACGCATTTGCCGCCGCACTCGACGCACTCTGGCCGATCCTGACACCGAAAGAGCTACTGACACAGCTGTTTACTTCGCCGGAACGCCTACGCAAGGCAGGCGCAGACGAGACACTGTTGCGCCGAGAGGGCGATGCCTGGACGGTGTCCGACGTTCCGCTTCTCGACGAATTGGTGGACATGCTCGGCCGGGACAAGCCCGTCGACCAGAGTGCCGAACGTGAACGCCGCGACGAGGCTGCGTATGCAGCGGGCGTGCTGGACATGATGATCAGTCGTGAAGACTTGATGGACGACGAGGATCATCTCCTCGCCCAGGACATGCTGTACGCCGAGGACCTGGCGGATCGTTTCGTCGAACGCGATACCCGGGAGCTCGCCGAACGCGCTGCTGCTGACCGAGACTGGACGTACAGGCATATCGTGGTCGACGAGGCACAAGAGCTGTCCGAGATGGACTGGCGAGTCCTGATGCGCCGCTGCCCGGACCGGTCTTTCACGGTGGTAGGTGATCTCGCGCAACGACGTTCGCCCGCAGGTGCTCGCTCGTGGGCGACGATGATGGAGCCGTACGTCCCCGGCCGCTGGATCTACCGATCCCTGACGGTGAACTATCGCACCCCCGCCGAGATCATGAGCGTCGCCGCCGCCTTGCTCGCCGAGTTCGCGCCAGACGTCCAGCCACCCGAGTCCGTCCGCGCCTGCGGGGTCCAACCGTGGTCCAGACAAATATCCGCCGACGAACTAGCCTCCGCCATCGACGAATTCAATCAGGACGAGGCCGGACGCGAGGGTACGAGCGTCGTCATCGGACCTGAGGACGTGCCCGGCGCTGTGCCGGTTTCGGAAACGAAGGGCCTCGAGTTCGATGCCGTGTTCGTCGTGGAACCGGAGCGAATCATCGCCGACGGCCCACGCGGTGCGTCTGAACTCTATGTCGCCCTCACCCGCGCGACCCAACGTCTCGGCGTCTTACACGAGAGGCCATTGCCGCACGCATTGACCGGGCTCGTCCGGGTCGGGACGGCCAGATCACCGCAATCGTTCGCGGCGAGCGATCGTGCTGTGTAGGCCTTCGGCAGCAGCGCGCACGTAGGACACCTGGCTCTCGGGGACGAAGCGACTGGTGGGACCGGTGACACTGATGGCCGCGACGGGTTTGTCATTGGTTCCGAATACCGGCGCCGCAACGCATGCGAGACCCGGCGCTGATTCCTCGCGCTCGAACGCAATACCGGTCTCGACCACTCGGTTCAGTTGGGTGTTGAGAATGCCGGGCGCAACAATTGTGTGCGGGGTTCGGCGCGTCATCGGCTCCGACAGCACCTCGCGGCGAAACTCGTTGTCGGAGAATGCCAGGAGCGCCTTGCCGATTGCGGTGCAATACAGCGGTATCCGGCCACCGGTCCGGGACGGCGAGTTGGCTTGCCGGTGTCCGCCGATCTTCGCGACGTATACGACGTCGTGGCCGTCACGGACCCCCAGGTGGACTGTCTCGTGGGTCCGCTCGTACAGGTCCTGGAGGAACGGCATCGCCATCTCCAGGAGGCTACGTTCGAGAGAGGCGAGCATGCCGAGTTCGAAGAGGCCGCCGCTGAGCCGGTAGCCACCGTCGATACGGTCGAGTAGCCGGTTCGCGACCAGTTCGTTGGCCAGGCGGTGCACCGTCGCCTTGTGCAGGCCCGTCCGCTGGACCAGGGTGGCCAGAGGCAACACGTGGTCGTCGGCCCGGAAGGCGCGCAGGATCGTCACCGCCTTGCCGAGCACGGTGTCGAGGTTCGCGCTGCCAGTCACCTCCCCAGCGTATCGCTGAGTGAGACAGTTCCCTGGCGCAATCTCGGTGCCGCGGCGAAAGTAGTGGCCATGAGCCAGCCCACGAATACCAGTACAGCTAGCGAGACCGACATCGCAGCTGCTGCGGACCGCCTCGCAGCCGCCATCGCGAGCGGCACTCCCTGCGCGCCCGTGCGCGATCTGATCGGCGCCGACGACCTCGTCGCCGCCTACGCCGTCCAGCGCCGCGTCGACGAAATCCGTCGGCAGGCAGGGGCCGTGGTCGTAGGCCGCAAGATCGGCCTGACCTCGGTGGCAGTCCAGCAGCAGCTCGGTGTCGACCAGCCCGACCTCGGCGTGCTGTACGCCGACATGGAGTTCCCCGCCGACGGCGCCATCCCCATGAGCCGTTTGATCCAGCCCAAGGTCGAAGCGGAAGTTGCCTTCGTACTCGGTGCCGACCTCGTGGACGGACCGCTGGACAGTGCGCAGGTGCGCGGTGCGATCGACTACGCCGTCGCCGCGATCGAGATCTGCGACAGCCGCATCGAGTCGTGGGACATCAAGTTCGGTGACACCGTCGCCGACAATGCGTCCTCGGGCGTGTACGTCCTGGGAACCGAACGACGCACCCTCGACGAGGTGGAACCCGCCGGCGTCGTCATGTCGATGTCCGTCGACGGCACCGAGGTGTCCACCGGCGTCGGAACCGCCTGCCTGGGCGATCCGATCGAAGCCGTCGTCTGGCTCGCCCGCACTGCACGTGAGTTGGGGCAGCCGCTGACCGCAGGGCAGGTGATCCTGTCCGGCGCTCTTGGCCCCATGGCACCGGTCACCGCAGGCAACGTAGTCACCGTGACCGTCTCCGGGCTCGGTTCCGTCACCACCAGTTTCTCCAGCGAAGAGGACAACGCATGAGCAAGGTCAAGGTCGCGATCATCGGATCGGGCAACATCGGCACGGATCTGATGATCAAGGTGCTGCGCAACTCCGACCATCTGGAGATGGGCGCGATGGTCGGTATCGACCCCGCGTCCGACGGCCTCGCTCGCGCCGCGCGTCTGAACGTGCCAATCACGGCAGAAGGCGTCGAAGGCCTTGTCGGTCTGCCGAACTTCGACGAGATCGAGATCGTCTTCGACGCCACCTCGGCAAAGGCTCACGTGGCCAACAACGCGCGGCTGGCTCCCCTCGGCAAGCGCATGATCGACCTGACGCCTGCCGCGATCGGACCGTACGTCGTACCGGCTGTCAACGCGGACGAGCACTTGGACGCACCCAACGTCAACATGGTGACGTGTGGCGGCCAGGCCACCATCCCGATGGTTGCCGCTGTTTCTCGGGTCGTCCCGGTGGCGTATGCGGAGATCGTCGCGTCCATCGCCTCCAAGTCGGCCGGTCCCGGAACGCGCGCCAACATCGACGAGTTCACCGAGACCACGTCCGAGGCGATCGTGGCAGTCGGCGGCGCTCGTCGCGGCAAGGCCATCATCATCCTCAACCCCGCTGAGCCGCCGCTCATCATGCGCGACACGGTCTTCTGCCTCGTCGACGCACCGGACCCGGCTGTTCACGACGAGATCCGTCAGTCGATCGAGAAGATGGTCGGCGACGTCTCCGCGTATGTCCCCGGCTACCGGCTCAAGCAGGAAGTCCAGATCACCGAGATCCCGGCCGACCAGCCCGTCGAGACGTTGCTCGTCGACGGCAATCGCCCCACCCACCAGGTGTCGGTGTTCCTCGAGGTCGAGGGCGCGGCACACTACCTGCCTGCGTACGCCGGCAATCTCGACATCATGACGTCCGCCGGAATGCAGATCGCGGAGCGCATCGCCCAGCAGAAGGAAGCAACCAAGTGAGCAACCGCAAGATCTTCGTCCAGGACGTCACCCTTCGTGACGGCATGCACGCTGTCCGCCACCGCATTTCGCCCACCGACGTCAAGCGGATCGTCACAGCTCTCGACGCTGCCGGCGTCGACGCGATCGAAGTAGCACACGGTGACGGCCTCGCCGGCGGCTCGCTCAACTACGGCCCCGGCTCGAACACCGACTGGGAATGGATCGAAGCAGCGGCCGAGGTACTCGAGCACGCTCGTCTCACCACGCTGCTGCTTCCGGGTGTCGGCACGATCAGTGAACTCAAGCATGCTTACGACCTCGGTGTTCGCTCGGTTCGCGTTGCCACGCACTGCACCGAGGCCGACGTCTCCGCGCAGCACATCGAAACCGCCCGCGAGATCGGCATGGACGTCTCGGGCTTCCTGATGATGAGCCACATGGCGCCTGCCGAGGAACTGGCCAAGCAGGCCAAGTTGATGGAATCGTATGGCGCGCACTGCGTCTACGTCACCGACTCGGGTGGACGTCTGGTGATGAACGACGTCGCGGATCGTGTTCGTGCATACCGCGACATCCTCGACGAGGGCACCGAAATCGGTATCCACGCCCATGAGAATCTCTCGCTCTCGGTTGCCAATTCCGTTGTTGCAGTGCAGAACGGCGTCACCCGCGTCGATGCTTCGCTTGCCGGTCACGGCGCCGGTGCCGGCAACTGCCCCCTCGAGGCCTTCATCGCCGTCGCCAACATCGAGGAGTGGGAGCACGGCTGCGACCTGTTCGCCCTGCAGGATGCCGCCGACGACATCGTCCGACCGCTGCAGGACCGGCCGGTCCGCGTCGATCGCGAAACCCTCACTCTCGGCTACGCCGGCGTGTACTCGAGCTTCCTGCGCCACGCCGAAGCTGCGTCGGAGCGCTACGGAATCGACGTTCGCACACTGCTGCTCGAAGCTGGACGCCGCCGTCTGGTGGGTGGTCAGGAGGACATGATCGTCGACATCGCGCTCACCCTCGCAGCGCAGGCGACAAAGGAAGCAGTCTGACGCGCTGCCGAGTTCGCTGACACCCGAGTCCCGCTCCCGTCTCCGGACGGGGGCGGGACTTCTCAGTTCCGCTGAGAACATTTCGCCTCGCTGTCATACGCGCGATCAGCCTGAACCCGCCGGCAGAGTACTCGAACAGTTGATCGGGCCCTTCCCACCGCGCCTCCGACTGCCGGAACTGAACCTTTTCCGCTGCAGTCGAATTCAGAGAGACTCGTCATCCGAGTAAGATCCGTCTACCGCGAGGAATTCGGTACGGATTCAGTTTCCGAGCACGGGGAGGTCCGCTCAACGTTCATCGCGCCCCACTGCTCGTTGGGACGCGGACGGTAGGCTTCGTCGGCATTCCGGTCCACATACCCAAGTGCGCGGTGTGTGGTGGACAAGTACTTCCAGGGTTGAGGATGGACGCTACCGGCAAGTGCTCCGCCTTCTGTGAGTTAGTTCAGACAGGGGCGTACCCGGCGATTCGGATGATCGCGTCGACTGTCGCGGTTCTCGTGCCACCGGGCCAGAAGGCTTTGAATTCCTCCGATTTGGTCAACATGCAGCGACGTTGGGTACATGCGGTGAATGCGGCGCGGCTCGCAGTGGGCCGTTATGTCACCAGATACGACGCCCGATTGCGGCACTCGACTTGCAGCTGCCGCAATCTGTCGACCAGACAGAGCTTGCTCAGGCGATCAACCGCCTAATCGATTACTCCGCGCCCAACGCCCAGGTCACGTTCCATCCTGCGCAGAGGAGAGCATTGCAGCGATCCACACGCCGGCCTCCGCTGACAGATCGGTAACCGATCCTTCTTCAGGTTCGTCCAGTGCATCGGACGCGAGCTGTCGGATTGCGTATACCGCGCCCACATATGCACTGAGGGGTGCGCGCGGGTTACCGGGAGAGCGCTCGCGCTCTGACTTCAATGCCTGCGCCATGCCCACCAGCGCCGCTCGGCGTTGTACACGTGCGCGTCGCCCAACAGTGTCCATCTCCACCTGGAATGCCCTCGCCACCACAGGATCTGCATTCAAAGCACTCAAGTAACCGTCGACCACCACTGCGATGGTTCGATGATCCCAGGCGAAGGATGCGGTCGGCAGGACATCACGAATGCGGTTGAGCAATACTTCGATGAACCGACCGTAGGCAGCGAACACGCACGCATCTTTGTCGGGGAAACATTCGTAGAAGGCCGCGGGTGAGACCTTCGCGCGCTTGGCTATCCGACGGACTGCCACGCCCTGATATCCGGACTCCGCCATCAACTCAGTTGTCGCGATCATGAGCCGCTCACGCTGAGCGGAAAGGACCTTGTCCCTACTCAACTCGTGCCTGCCTCGAGGCAGGTCCGCCGGAGCACTGAAGAAGACACCCTCCGTGATTCTCGAAGTCAAGACCACACCTTCCCCTGCCGCAGACACGAACCGATCCAGTGAGAGTAGCCAATGAAGGATGAGGGAAAACGATGAGGGATGACCGGATGCCAGGCACACCGTGCGTACTGACGTGCTCGTTCACGTCAGCGCAACGATTGGTGAAACAGCCAGTTCAGATCTTTGAGGGGAAGGTTCCTAGGTTGACGACATCACCCTGATCGAGTTGATGATGTCAGGCTTAGTGCCGGAATTTTGTCACGCGCATCTGTGAACTCATGCTGAGTGTGGCGATGGAGTCCGGCCACACAGTTACGTCGATCACGCTGGGTTACCTAGCCGCCAGGAGTTCGGAACACATTATGGCGCAACAAATTCAGGATAGAATTGACGCATCCTGAGTGCTGCCTACGTTTGTGTTGCACCGCCACGTGCGTGACGTATGCGCCATTAGCTGGTGGCCTCGGATATTCTCGACGATCCCGAAGGGGGCATTCTGCGTTGGGTCCGATGCAGCACCCTTGATCGAGGTTTACTCCTCGTGAAGTCGAACGAACTTTGATATCGGATTTCCACCTCGCCGCCTGTTCGGCGTCGACTCCACTGCCATCCGATAGTGACACAGGCCACCCCGACACTGTATAAAAGAATCGCACGTAACTTTTATAGCTCGAAAGCCGGAGACCCCATGATCCTTGACCGTGCGATACCGACTCTCGCGACCGCCGCCACACTCGCCGACACGTGCCTCGCCACGTCAGGCGCAGTGCTGTCGTCCAGTTCGTCGGGTTCGTTCGCGCGTGTCGTGGCCTACCCCGAGTCCGCGTCTACGTACAGGACACGGGGTCATCGTGACAGCTCGAGCTCGCAGGACTCCCAGCGCTGGAGATGCAGGGGACCAGCCTTGACCGTCACGCGGACTCAGTAGCGATCGTCAACCCGAGATAGTAAGGACCCCAAGATGAACGACGAAACACATAGCAAAGCACTCAGTCGCCGCCGCATGATGCAGATGGCTGGGGCGGCAGCCGCCGGTATCGGACTGCCATTGGCCACGCATAATTCGGCTGCGGCCGATCTGATTCCCAAAGCATCAACTCCAGGCACCTCGCCCGGCGACGTGTTCTCTGAGAACGCCCTGATGAGTGACGTAGAGACGATGACGTCCTTTGGCTGGCGTCGTCCGGGATCTCCCGCAGTTCGCGACGCGGCGCGATGGGTGCGCGAGTCATTCGAGCAATCCGGGCTCCAGACCCACACCGAGGAATGGGATTTCGATGTGTACTACCCGAGCGTGTGGCACGCGAAGGTAACCAATGCGGCGTCCCCTGCCCCGGCGTTGCCGTGGGAAACGAACTCGTACCCGATCTGGTACACCAGTGCAGGACAGGTCGAGGCCGAGGTTGTCCACGTCGGTGCCGGAACTGCGCGCGACTTCGACCGTGTCGACGTCAGAGGCAAGATCGCAATGGTCGAATCCGTATATCTGATCAATGTGATGAACACCGATGGAATGCTCGATGCATACGAGTCAGCCGTCGCCCACGGCGCCGTCGGCTACATCAGAACTGCCGATGCTCCGAACAATCTGACGCGGCTGACGCACGGAAAAGGTATCGACAAGAACACCTTTCGGCAGAGAACGGAAGCGTCGATCCCAGGGCTTGTCCTGGGATCGGATGACTTCAACGCAATCCGCACCGCTCTCGGTGGCGGACCGGTGACCATGTCGCTCGAGATTCGGACCGAGAATCCCCCCTTCGGTGGAACCCGCTCCGTTACCGGGGGATCGTTGGGCCCTGGAACTCACGAGCTGCGCGCAGTCATGGAAGACGTCGTGGGTGTACTTCCCGGGGTCAGTGACGAAATTGTTCTCATTGGCGCGCATTACGACAGCACCTACGGCGGCGCAATGGATAACGGCACCGGTGTTGCGGGCATGTTGGCGCTGATGCGTCATTACGCAGCGAAAGCCAGGAGCGAGCGTCCGAGAACATTGGTGTTTCTCGCGGCAGGAGGTCACGACTGCGGGGACTTCGACCTCACGCACTTTATGCAAACCCATCTAGAGGACATGCTGCCGCGCGTGATCACGTTCGCATGGCTTGACCACCTCGCCGCCGCGGGCACCATTCGTGTGACCCAGTCCTCGGTCGATATCCCCACCGGGCTGGACGAGATCAGGGGCGTACTCGGCTCTTTCAATCCTGTGTTGCTGAACCTCGTACTTCAGGAGTGCGTTCAGAATGGAGTCGTCCCGCCCATTCCGCTCCCGATCAAGTCATCTCTGGCGCGAGTCCCCGATTTCGTCCCGAGCTTTGACATAACGACAGCGCATTCGCGGTATCACACGATCGAAGACACGATCGACCGGATCCCTCCGGCCTCACTTCGGCAAATGACCCTCGTCCTGAGAGACGTTGTAGACGCGCTGCACACTGTCGATAGTGATCTGATCCGAAACGCTCAACCCGTCGGCGGTGACGGCAACTCGACACCTGTTCGAGGCGCAGTGCGTGGATGTTGCTGAGACGAATCAAGAACCTCGACGGGCTATGACACTGAGCCGACACCGCGCCGTGGATGCAGATCAATCACCCTGTTCGGCAATCTCATCGGCTCAGCTGGACGAAGCCCGTCGCGGCCAGAGCGATTGCGGGCGAGGGTCTCCGGCAATGTCGCGCCCCGTGCCCTGACCGAACTGGAGATCCTCGAAATCATCGGTCGGTTCGTTACCGCGTCGGCGGTGGCCGAAACCGCCGAGTTCGACGGAGTAAAGATCCATGCCGCGCCCGGCTACCTCGTCGTCACCCAGTTCCTGTCGCAGCCGGCCTCGCTGATCGAAGCAACCGTCCCATCTGCCGAGGAATGCCACGTGGTCGTCGTCACACTCTACCGCTGCGGCGAGTAGTCGGTCGGTGCTTCGTTTCCAGGATTGGCGTCCATAGCCTTGAGTCCCAGCGGCAACGTCGACGCGTGCGACCAGAGAGGCTGGTCACTCTCGATGTGAAACCAATTACCCTCTGCTTCAGACAGATTCAACTTCGGCGAGACCTATCGTCTTCACCGGGAACTCTATTCCTTGTTACAGCGTCACCGGCCGGTCGAACCGTCGATCAGTTCGCGGAGGATGTCAGCGTGGCCGGCATGGCGTCCGGTCTCTTCGATCATGTGCACGAGCGCCCAGCGGACACTGGGAGCGGGTCGTTTCGCCCCCGGTCGCGGGATGGGCGCGGCAAGATCTGTGCATCCGTCGAGAACTGCGTTGGCACGCTCGACCGTCTCGCGATAGCGACTGACGACACCGTCCACGCTGTCTTCCGATGACGGCTGAAACGTCGCTTTCCAATCCGTCACGTTTTCTGCGAGAAACATCGATCGTTCGACAAAGATCAAGTGATTGACCAGCCCGAGCAAGGTTGTCCCCGACGGAACAATTGTGGTGCACACCTGAGGTTCCGGAGCACCCTCGACCTTGGCAGCGATCGAATCACGCAAGTAGTCGAGAAACGCGCGTGGCGTATCGACCTCGCTGTTTCCGGCCCGGGGCGGTGGGGCATCACGGCGGCTGCGACGCGACGCTGCCATGGTGGTTCTCCTTCCTCGGTGAAGAACGACATAGAGGCTTCATTCCTGGGTGGGCAGAACCGATCCTTCCGAATTCACTCCGATCCCGCATCAAATTTTGCTGTTGCGGCAAGGGCCGGCTTCATCGCCGGTATCACCGCGCCGAATGCAGGTCGTGCACAAGTTGGGGCCTCCGCAACTTGCCGACCTCGAAAGGCCACCGCCGCAGCGGATAGGCGAGACGAGCCACGAAATAATTGGCGTACTCGGCGACGCCGAAAGCCCACACCGCCACGACTCCCACAGCCGCGCCGGAGTGATCTGGTAGCCAGATGACAACGCCGAGAAGAGCTATCGCCAACAAGAGAACATCGAGGACCCGAAACACGCGGTAGAGCGCTGCGAGGCGGACCGGCATCGGTGCCTGCTCGACCCAGCCTCGCGCAAGCAGCCAGTAGACACCTGCTTGTACGAGTATCACAAGCAGTGGGGCCAGCGCCGACCACAACGCAGCGGAGTCTTTCGGACCTTCGAGCCGAGGCATCACGACGCCGACAGCCACAGCGGCAAATACGGCCGCGGCCGCCAGTTCGCCGAGGCCGAGGCTCAGGTACCTGCGTCGCAAACTCTTTCGCCGTTGATCTACCACGCAAGAAACCCTATCCGCCGATCACTCCGCAGCGGGTGCGCAGCAGCTGCAGGGCTTTGCCTAAGATCGATCGAAAGGCAGTCACGTGTAAAGAGGTTGTGGTGTGTGATGGTGCGATTGGCCATGGTTACGTTCGATGCAACGGATGCCCGATCACTTGCCACCTGGTGGTCGGAGCGATTCGGCGAGGCGAGTACCGATGGTGACGAAGATTTCCTGACGGTGACGGCCCCGGATCTCCCACTCACTCTCGGTTTCCAACGGATCGATCAGGCTCGCAGCCAAAGGAATACGGTTCACCTCGACTTCGACCTCGAACCGCAGGATCCTCCGCGGGACGAGGTCGTCGCGACGTTTGTCGCGGCAGGAGCAGCCCACATCGAGCGCCATGAGTCGGGCGGATCAATTTGGGACGTGTTGGCGGATCCGGCGGGAAACCTTTTCTGCGTGGGTGATCCGCATTAGGGTCTGTCCGACAACCAGTCCGAGATCGAGTCCACTGCTCATTCGGCAAAGCTTGAAAGTGCGTCACCCGCACAGCCGTACATGCATTCGTTCGCATACGGTCGGGTGTGTCCCAGCGGCAACCCAGACTGGAATGTCCGCTGTGTCAAATCTGCCGACAGGGGGGCTGGACGGGTGGGATCGCCTGACTTACTGGGTCTGACGGCCTCGCTGTCGTCGTCGACGCTTATCCTCGCCTTCGTTGCTGGGCTCATGCCGCGACTGGTCGGTGATGAACCGAATCCCGTTGTCGGCATACGAACGAAGGCAACGATCTCGAGCCCCGAGGCGTGGCAATTGGCCCATCGGATTGCGTGGCCCCTTCTACGCCGGACGGTGTGGACAGCCGTAGTGGGACTGTGCATGCAGGTCGCCATCGGTGTCGTGACAGGTTTCGGATCTGTGGTGTCGGCTGTCGCCTCAACAGTCGTGTTTCTAGCGGTGCTCCTTGTCCTGCTCTGTGCAGCGTTGAAGGGCAACGCCGCGGCAAAATCGTTGCGGCGCTGACCACCCGGGCCCGCATTTTTCAGAGGTGCCCTAGTTCTCCGATTTCAGTTCCCGATACGCGGTCGTTCGCGTCGGCGTGGTCCACGGTCCCGCATCGCGAGGATCGCCGCTGCCGTGGACGCGACCGTCTTGTCGTCGTCGCGTGTCAGCCGGGCAAGCGCTTCCCGGGCCGCCGCGCCGGGAATCTCAGCGAGTGCCTGCGTGATTCGCAACCTCGTCGGGGCGTTGTCAGTGCCGTCGAGCCTTGCCTGCACGGCATCGACGACCTCACCGCTTGTCGGTGAGTGCTCCGCGAGAAGACCGAGCACCTCGCCGGCCTCGACGTCGCGTCGCCCGTCGGCGACCATCTCGAGGAGAGCGGGCATCGAGACGGCCTCTCCGCGAGATCCGAGGGTGAGAGCGGCATCAGCGCGGACTATCGCGTCCGAATCATCGAGAGCTCGCTTCAGCGCCCGAGTTGCTTCCTCGGTGTGGATCCCGGAGATGGCCGACGTCGCGCGGCGTCGAACCTCGACGTCCTCCGATTCGAGCCCCTTCGTGAGACCTGCAAGGCCCGCACCTTCGGTCCTCGCCAACGCCCACTGTAACGCTCCGGCCACGTTGGCATCCTTCTCCGACAGGATGGCCTCGACGAGTGCGTCGACGGGCAACGCCGCATTCAGCTCCTGCGACAGGATCGCTTGCTGACGATGAGCAGCGAACTCGGATTCGAGTGCACGCAACAGCGAGACCATGCGCAGGACGTCGTCCCACTCCGAAGGGGCGCTGGCATCGACCCTTTCGAGTTTGGTCAGCAATTCCTCCTCCGCCGCGATCCGTTGCCGAGTGTGTTGCATGAGTTCACCCACCAAATCGGCCGGCGCGAAGTCGGGTTCGTCCAGTGCACGCTTGGCCTCGTTCAGCGAAAGCCCCAACGTCCTCAGGCTCTCGACGTGGAAGAGTCGACGGATGTCGTCGGCGGAGTACTCGCGGTAACCGCCGGACGTGCGGCCCGTCGGCTTCACCAGTCCCAACGTGTCGTAGTGACGCAGCATCCGTGTGCTGACACCACAACGCCGCGACACCTCGCCGATCAACATCCGTCTGCCCTTCCTACGCGTCCGGGCCGATTGCCGCGACGCGCTTCGCCAACTCGTGTGAGAGAGCGAACCCACCGTCGGGGTCGTGCCAGAGTTGCTTTGTAGCATCAGCATGCGCCCGGACACGCGGATTCGGGCTCATACCGGCCGCGTCGAGCACCGGGAGTACAGCCTCGCCGAGCCCGGTCAAAGCACGGCTCAGACTGAGCTGCATCTGCAGTTCACCCCGCCCGAGTTCGGTCGCCAGATCCGCTGCGAGTGCACCCTCGACTCCTGCCGGCACGAGTGCCACTGCGGCGCGCCACGCACTGCGCGCGACCTCGTCGTCCTGGTCGTGCACCAGCGCAGAGACCTCGGGCCACGCGATCGGATCGCCGATCTTGGACAAGGTGTGGAGCGCCTGACTGCGGGCTTGCGAACCATCGGACCCGAGCTCACGGATCAGCCTCGGCACCGTAATTTCGGCCGGCAAGCGGCACAATGCCCAGGTCAGCATGTCGCGGACGAAGAAGTCCGGCTCGACGGCGCACCGATCGATCAGGGCATCCGTCAGCTCAGGGTCCGGGCGCGTGCCGACAGCGAGCGCGGCACGCAGCCGAACCGAGGGATCAGCCGCGGCCAATGCGTCGACGAGGTGAGCATTCTGCCCACCATGGTTGGTTGTGTTCACGACAACCACCTCCTTCGTCGACCATTGGAGTCCTTGTCACTGTGTCAAGGTCAAGCGTCGCTGTCTCCGACACGGGAAATATCGCCTCGGATCACACGCCGGTGGTCGATCCTGGCCGAAAGATCATCAGCACGACGACAACGACCCAGAGCAGATTGAAGATCCCCGTCGCTGTGCCCAGTCGACGGGTGAGCCGCGTTGCGACATCCACAACGGACCCGGTTCCTTCGATCGCCGCCATTGTCAGCCGTTGGGCGGGAAGCACGACCGCGGTGAGTATCACGGCGGCAACGACGGTGAGTGCGATCGAGGTGAGGATCCACAGGTCACCGAGCACTCCGAGATTGACGGCGGTGGCGACACCGAGCATCGGAACGACAACGCCGATCGTGGCATACACCCGAACGATGCGATGCAGCATGCCCGTCGTCGCAACACTGGCGCTGTCCGGATCGGCGAGCGCGGCGCGGCTCGCCACCGGGAACATACTCGCCGCCACCGCGACGGGGCCGATGGCAAGAATGGCCGCAATCACGTGGAGGGACAGCAGGATTCCGGTCATGGGATTTCTCGCGTTTCGGTACGCACAAGCGTATTCACGCAGCGTCCGGGGCGAAGGTGATTACAGGCTCGGCGCCATTGGCCGACCACACCGTTCCACGACGCTCGTAGTCGAAGAGCGCTTCGACCTCGAGACTTATCCGGGGCCCGAGGCATCGTTCCAACAGGTACAGGCCAAGGTCGAGACCGGATGTCACACCGCCGGCGGTGATCAGGTCACCGTCGTCGACGATTCGCGCCTGGATCGGAATAACGCCGCCGGCCGCCAGTGCGTCCACGGCAAGATGGTGCGTCACGGCGCGGCGCCCTTCGAGAAGCCCCGCCATCGCCAGCGCCAAAGATCCTCCACAGACGGTCGCAACAAGAACACCAGGATCGTCAAGTGCACGCCGCATCATGACAGGCAGTTCGGTTTCCGTTGTGGCCGCGAGTCTTTCCGGCAAACTGGTGCCCGGCTGGTCCGCATCGGGTTCAAAGAGACCCGATGCTCCGGGAACGATAATCAGATCCGCGTGTTCGACATCGAGGGTTGCAGTGGCGGTCATAGCGAGTTCACCACTTCCGCTCAGGACGGTCCCAGGCCCCTCCGCACTGACGAGTTCGACACTCAACGCCCCACCGCTGGCGAGACCCCCGGCGTAGAGCACCTCGTACGGACCCACGACATCCATGGGATCGAATCCGTCGAACAACACGATCTGCGCGTGCACTGCAACCTCCGATTTTGTGCGACGCGCTCCTGTGCACGTCGCTGTTCCCACGACAGTAGGAGGAAGTTGACCTCTATGGCGACGGCTGAAAGCCAACCTTCGACGGATTTCAGCCAACCTCACATATTCTGCGAAATACCAGTTGAGAGGATATTTCAAGACACGAGATCACCGAATCTCGCGTGACATACGCTACGTTTCAGACATGCATGACGTTGCAGTTCTCGCGTTGCCCGGGGTGGTGCCGATGGACCTGGCGGCACCCCTCGAAGTCTTCGGACGATGCAGGCTCCCCTCGGGTGCACCGGCGTACCGGACCTCCGTGTGCGCGCTCACCGAGGAGGTGGAGACCGGAACGTTCACGATGCGAGTACCGCACGGACTCTCACGCCTCGCCCAGGCAAGCACGATCATCATCCCGGGCACCGCCGATCTCGACGTGCCGATCGACCCCGAGATCATCGAAGCCCTCAGAACTGCCGCGGATCGCGGCACGCGCATCGCCTCACTGTGCGTCGGCGCATTCACCCTCGCCGACACAGGCCTGCTCGACGGACTTCGCGCGACGACGCACTGGGCGGCTGCGTCGGAGTTGGCCCGCCGGCACCCGGCTATCGACGTCGACGCTGCCGTTCTCTACGTAGACAACGGGCACGTCCTGACTTCCGCCGGCGCCGCGGCCGCACTCGACCTGTGTCTGTACATGGTTCGTCAGGACTACGGGTCCGCGGTCGCCGCCGACACGGCGCGGCTGAGTGTGATGCCGCTCGAACGTGCCGGAGGGCAAGCACAATTCATCGTTCACGAGCCTCCCGTACCCAGCGGAACAACCCTTCGACCACTACTGAACTGGATGGAAGAGAACCTCGGGGAGCAACTCGACATCACGACAATCGCGGCCAAGGCAACGATGAGCACTCGCACGCTCAACCGCCGCTTCCAGGAACAAATCGGTACGACGCCGTTGCAGTGGCTCCATCACGCGCGGCTCCGTCAAGCGCAATTTCTGCTCGAGACCACCGACCACTCCATCGAACGTGTTGCGGGACAAGTCGGATTCAATGCCGTCACCACGTTCCGCGAACGCTTCCGAGACTTGGTCGGCACCAGTCCACAGCGATACCGGACACAGTTTCGAACTTCCCGCTAGCGGGCCGGTCAGCCCTTGACGTTGCCGGCAGCGGTGTTCAGAACTGTGGCGACGTCGTCGAGGATGTACGGGATGGTCAGGACCGTCAGTCCGCCGAACGCGAAGTTCTTGTCGACGCTGAAGTCCTTGGTGGATGCCGTACGCCCATCGACGATCACCGGCTGAGCTGCCACCAGTGGCTCGGCGAGGAACGCGTTCAGAGAGTCCTTCTCGTAGGCCACCACGAACAGCACGTCAGACGCAATCAGCGGCGCCTGCTCGGTGCTCAGCTCGAAGTACACGGCCTCGGGATCCTTGGCGGGATCGGCCTGCTGGATCGTCGGCTCGTTCTTCAGACCCAGCTGCTCGAGGAACTCGACACGCACGTCGGCGTTCTTACTCACCGCGAAGGTGCTCGGACTGTTCGGGAGTCCGATGGTGACGGTCTTACCTTGCAACGCAGGGTTCTTCGCAGCCGTCGCGCTGATCGCGGCGTTGGTCTTGTCGATGAGCGTGCCGGCCTCGGCCTGTTTACCCAGCGCCTGACCAGCGATGGTCACCTGGTCCTGCCACGACGCGGTCCACGGCTCGTCCTGGAAGGAAACCACCGGCGCGATCTTCGACAGTGCGTCGAATTCCTGCTGAGTGAGCCCGGAGTACGGGGCGAAGATGAGATCTGGTTCAGCCCTGGCGAACTGCTCGACAGGTGCTTCGCCCGTTCCGTCACCCGACAACAAGATCGGCTGCTCGCCACCGAGCTTGTCGAGTGCCTCGGCGTCCCACTTCAGAATGCCCTGCGCGTCGGCCCCGTACTGAGGTCCGGAGAAAGTGGGCATCGCGACCGGGACGACACCGAGCGCCAGGAGGGCGTCCTGATTGGACCATCCCCAGGTTGCGACCCGCCTGGGCTCCTCCTTGATCTCGGCCGTGCCGAGGGCCGACGTGATCGTCACCGGGAACGCGGCGTCGACTGCGGATGAAGTCCGGGTGCTGTCTTTGTCGTCGGTGCTGTCTTTGTCGCCGTTGCTGCTGCAGGCCGCCATTCCGGCCGCCAGCCCGCACGCCGCCACGACGGCTACCATCCGGCGGACACGGCTGCCACCACTTCGTCGCTCTGACAGCCCTCGTCCCAAAATTCTCGCCACGCCAGGACCTCCCGGTCGATCGACCTGCTCAGACACCCCGAGCGGGTGACGGCGCCTAACGTAGCACGAAGGTAACCCTATCCTCAGTTGTCGTGCGCTCTACTTTGCCCTCTGTCGTCGCACCATCTCCGCGATCCAGATGGGCGCAAACGGCGAGGTGCAGTTCGGTGGAGTCGGGTAATCCTCGAGCACCCGCAGTCGCTCACCGATCTCGATTGCCCGGGCGCGGTACTCGGCATGTTCGATCCCGATCTGAGCCAGGCAGTGATTCATCGCCCATTGCAGGCGATCAGGAGCATCCTTCATCTCCGCCTCGATGACGTCGAGCGATCCTGAAAGATCAAGTCCCTCAGGCTTCTTCGCTACGCGCTCGGTAGTCAGAGCCCACCCGGCGCTAGCGACCACAGGATCAGGGTCAGCGGTCCAGGCCACCCGCAACTCCTCGGCATGCGGGTTCTTCTTCACCACGTAATTGACGAGCCAGTCCTGCACCTTGGGAGTGCGGGCCTCTCGCAACATGACATCCAACTCGTCACGCTCGAACGCCTTCGGGCGGCAGATCAAAAGGGCCAACAATCGCGCCGCGGTATCGCCCGTCGCCCAAAGCTGTTGTGCGAGTTCCTGCTGAGTCTTCAATCGCTTCGCAACAGCGCGCAGTTTTGTGAGGTTCACACCGTGATCGTCACCGTGTTTCTTGTTCACCGCGCGCGCCTTCGGATCCTCGAGCGCAGCCAGCTCGTCCATCACCGCGGCAACCGTCGTTTCAGCCACGTCGTCCTCCAGTCACTACTTCTGCGATTCACCTACAAGCAAAGCGCGAGAAGGCGAGCGACCCACGTTTGAAACTTCGACCACTGGGTACATGTCTGCTCCTGAGGTGGCGGCACGTCACCATGAAGACAGGACGAACCTTGCATATGCGACGCGCCGCGGGTGCTGAGAACGTGGACGAAACCGCACGCGGAGATGAAGACGGCGGTAAGAGCGTTCTCACTCGGGCCATAACCGGCCCACTCCTTTTCGTGTTCATCCTCGGAGACGTTCTGGGTGCCGGCATCTACGCATTGGTGGGCGTCATCGCCGGTGAAGTTGGTGGAGCCGTCTGGGTACCACTGCTCGTAGCGCTCGTCATGGCATTGCTGACAGCAACGTCGTATGCCGAACTGGTCACCAAATATCCGCGGGCGGGCGGTGCAGCAGTATTCGCCCAACGGGCGTATCGGAAACCACTGATCTCGTTCCTTGTCGGCTTCTCGATGCTGGCGGCCGGCGTAACCAGTGCGGCGGGACTCGCCCTCGCATTCTCGGGCGACTATCTCAAAGCCTTCATCGACGTCCCAACCGTTCCAGCGGCGCTCGTCTTCCTGCTCCTGGTGGGACTTCTCAATGCCAGAGGCATCAAGGAGTCGATGCGCGCCAACGTCGTCATGACAGTCGTGGAGGTCACCGGGCTCGTCCTCGTTGTCGTCCTCGCTTGCATAGTTCTCGGGCGCGGCGACGGAACCCTGAGCCGCGTCGTGGAGTTCGACGACAGCCGATCGCCTGCACTCGCGGTGCTGGCTGCGGCACTCCTCGCGTACTACTCTTTTGTCGGCTTCGAAACGTCCGCGAACGTCGCCGAAGAAGTGAAGACCGTGAGCAAGGTCTACCCACGCGCACTGTTCGGAGCATTACTGACAGCCGGCGCCGCCTATGTCCTTGTCGGCCTGGCTGTCTCGGTGGTCCTGCCCGCCGACGAACTTGCCGCATCCTCCGGGCCACTGCTGGAAGTTGTGTCAGCTGCCGACGTCGGCGTTCCGCCTCGCCTGTTCAGCCTGATCGCGTTGGTCGCCGTCGCCAACGGCGCACTGCTGACAATGATCATGGCGAGCAGGCTGACATACGGGATGGCATCGGAAGGCTTGCTCCCGAGCGTCTTCGCTCGGGTACTGCCGCAGCGACGGACCCCCTGGGTGGCGATTATCGCGACCACAGCAGTTGCCATGGCTCTCTGCGTCACCGGATCGCTGTCAGCCCTGGCGGAGACGGTGGTACTCCTGCTGCTTTTCGTATTCATCAGCACCAACATCGCCGTCCTGGTTCTGCGCCGTGACGCAGTGCAACACAAACACTTCCGAACGCCGATCATCTTCCCGATCCTCGCTCTCGGTACGTGCGTTGCGTTGCTCACCCAGCAGAGCGCTGCGACGTGGTTACGCGCATCATTACTCTTGGCCGTCGGAGTAGTGCTGTACGCCCTCTCCCACCGCCGATCCACGAAGTGAGGTGCGATGTACAGGAGCCGGTGTGATGACCGACAGTTCTGACGCGTCAGATGTAATTCAGCGTCGAGAGCGAAAGATCAACAGGCGAACCCTGACGTACGGCTTGTCAGTCGTTCTGGCTACCGCGGTTTTGGTTATCGCGATCGTGTGGTTGGGCTCCCGGCGGGGCGAATGCTTCGGTACCGACACCTTGCTGTGCTCACAGAAGGATCGCCGACTGGCGGTCTTCGTCCCGAGCCTGATGTTGCTGCTCGGGACCGTGGGCGCGTTCTTGCGAGCCTCCCTGCGATTGCACCGCCTGCGGCGCCTCTACATTCGGCCGTACATGGCGTGGGCCTTGGCGGGCCTCACCCTGACGTATCTGACCGGAGCTTACTTCTTGATCGGGGTTTAGATTCTCTGAATACGTCTGTTCAGCAACCAGATTGAGTCGACAGCCGCAAATCAGAATCGCGGATCGTCGATCGCAGTGAGGACTACTTCCCGCACTGACGTCGAAGACGACAAACTCGAGATCGAGCGCACCGTATCCACAACGTCATGTACCGGGACCAGAGATCCCTCTCCCCTGGCGGCAGCGACGTCTCGGGGCACGTCGAGTCCGTCTTCTGTATTGAGATATCCGAGATGAAGGACAGTCACTGCGAGTCTGTCCTTCCGGTAGCCCTCTCTCAACGCGTCGGCAATGCCGTTGATCGCGAACTTCGATGCACCGAACGCAACCTCCGGCCTACCGCTTCGCGGGAGTCCCGAGGTGGACCCGGTCAAGATGATCCGAGGTCGAGGACGGCCGATCATTCTCGGGATCAGGCGCTTGAGCAGGAGAATTGTGGCCGTGATGTTGGCGTTGATCATTTCGAGCATTTCGACATCGGATTGATCTGTGAACGCATAATCGGAAGTGAAGGCATCCCCTTCCCAAATTCCGACGTTGCAGATCAGGGTATCTACACCACCGACAAGCTCCTGATCGATCGAATTCGCTTCCGTAACAGGATCGGTCAGGTCGGCTTCGATCCACTCGGAGACGTCGAACCCGTCAGGACGCCGACGCGATATGCCGAGAACTTCGTCGCCATCGCTTCTCAGACCCTCGATCAAAGCACGACCAAGACCTCGGCTCGCACCGACAACAACCGCCCTCGCCACAATTACACCCTTCGTCGTCGCTCGAACCGATCCTATCGATCCAGCCGTCGCCGGTAGTTTCGTCGAGAAGCGAGAGACTCAGATTCGCACCGTAGTGCAGCTGGACAACTACGGGCTCGCCAATATTTCAGCCAGGGCACTGGCGAACTCGCGTGCTTGGTCAGAGGTGATGGTGGAGGCGGTCACACGAAGTGCCCGGTGGCACTGACCCGGCGTCGCCGAGAACTGACTTCCGTCCCGCACGAGCCAGCCAGACTCGGCGAGTCGCTCGACAATCGGTTCGGAATCCCGATCCAGCGGAACCCAGACATTGAGTCCGTCGAAAGTGTCAGGAACCTCGATATCATGTTCTGACAGTGCAGATTTCAGAAGGGTTCGGCGGCGCTCGTAGACAGCGCGAGCATTGGCGAGGCCGTCGATCACCGTCGGATCACTCAGCAGTTCAGCACTCAAGCGCTGCTGCAGGTGACTGACCCAGTTGGCGCCCGACCGGAGATGAGTGCTCAGCCGAATGCCGGTGTCGAGGTCCGAGGCGACCACTGCCACGCGCAGGTCGGGCCCGAGAAATTTCGACACGGAACGAACAAGCGCCCACCGCGTCGTGCTCATCGGAGCGAGCCGACAGTACCGATTGCTGGACACGGCAGAGAAGTGATCGTCCTCGATTACCAGAACGTGAGGGAACTCGGCCAGGATGCTTCCGAGAATCGCCGCTCGGTCGGCGCTCATGCTGACCCCGGTGGGGTTGTGCGCACGAGGGGTGCAAATAATCGCGCGCACACCACTTTCGAGAGCACGCAGCAGCCCTTGCGGGGTAATACCCGAAGTGTCGATGTCCATCGGTACCGCTCGGAAGCTGTTGGCTTTGAGCGTTCCGATGCTCGCCAGGAAGCACGGATCCTCGATCGCGACGGCGTCACCTCGGGTCAAATGAGCGGTCAACAGTCGCTCGACCGCGTCAACGGCACCGTTGGTGATGGTGATCGAACACGGCCTTGGAACCTCGTCCTCGATCGAGGAACGTGCCCAGGAATCGAGTAGAGGCTCGGTGGCTGCGGCGCCGTACAACCGGGGCGTGTAAGTGGTCCGGTCCAACGAGGCTCTGAGATCAGGCAGCAATGCCGGATCAGGATTTCCGCTGGCGAGATCCACGCTGCCAGGAAGAGCGATACCGCCTTCTCCTTCCAGGGACGGTATGGCTCGCACGAAGCTGCCGCGCCGGCCCTGTGTCTCCACAACTCCCGCCGCCACGAGCAAGCGATAGGCTCCGGCAACTGTGTTCCGGTGAACCTCGAGATCGTCGGCCAAGGCCCGTATGGGCGGCAACGCATCCCCTGGAGCCAGTACCCCAGCACTGATGAGATTGCGGATGCCCTCGGAAATCTCGCCCGCTGTCCCGCGGACGACATAGAGCCTCACCTGGTCCGCCACAGTGCTGGTCACAGGCTCACTCTATTAGCACATGACAAAACCTCCACGCTGTGACACATTGTCACATGACAAAAAATCTGCGAGGAGACACATGATACTGCCCGGACAATTCCGCCTCTCGGACGACGCGGTCGCCGACTCTCTCCGCGCCGGTGGATTCGGACACCTGGTCACACCGGGCCCCGAGACCCTCGAAGTCACGTCGATGCCACTGCTGTACAACGCCGAAGGAAACGTGTTGGAGGGGCATCTCGCCCGGACGAATCCGCATTGGCGATACACCGGGACATCGGAGTCTCTGGTGATCCTCCCCGGCGCCGACGCCTACGTGAGCCCCGAGTTCTACCCGAGCAAGAGCGTCCACGGGAAGGTTGTCCCGACGTGGAACTACGAAGTTCTCTACGTCTACGGCCAACTGGTTGCGCACGACGACGAGCAGTGGCTGCGTGCTCATGTCACCGCACTGACAGCTCGACATGAATCCGGCCGTGAGAACGAATGGAAGGTCACCGACGCGCCGCCGCAGTTCGTCGATGCGCAGCTGCGAGGGATTGTGGGGATCGAACTGCACGTGGCCCGTGTCTACGGAAAAGCGAAGTTGAACCAAAACCGTTCCCCCGCTGATCGCTCCGGCGTCATCCGGGGTCTGGAGAAGGGCTCATTCTCCGAACGAGAGACCGCCGCAGCGATGGTCGCCGCCGGCCTCGACAACGGTTGACCGTTACGCCGTCGTCGTACGCCTTGTCTAGTCGCACATTCAGGTGAGCGGTTTTCCACCCGTCACGCCGATGACTTCCCCAGTGGTGTAACTGGATTCGCCAGAGGCGAGAAATACATAGGCGGGAGCAAGCTCGGCCGGCTGACCTGCGCGCCCGAGCGGAACGTCGTCCCCGAACGTCTCGAACTTCTCCTTGGGCATCGTCGCCGGAATCAGTGGCGTCCAAATCGCTCCAGGTGCAACGGCATTGACCCTGATTCCCTTCCGTGCGACATCGGCGGCCAGCCCCTTGGTGAAGTCGATGATGCCCGCCTTTGTCGTGGCGTAATCGAGCAGCTCGGGCGACGGGGACGCACCTTGGATGGACGAGGTATTCACGATCGTCGATCCGGGCTCCATCTGCGCGATCGCTGCTTTGGAGAGCCAGAATAGTGCGTAGAGGTTGGTTTTCATCACACGGTCGAATTGTTCGGTGGTGATATCGGCGATGCCGCCCATCTGCACCATCTGAAACGCGGCGTTGTTCACCAAGATGTCGAGTCCGCCGAGTTCACGCACCGCGGTTTCGACCAAAGCAGAACAGTGTTCCTCGCTTCGGAGATCTCCCGGCACCGAGACGGCTTTGCGACCTGCCTCCTCGACCCAGCGAGCGGTTTCCCGAGCGTCCTGTTCTTCCTCGTCGAGATAACTCAGGACAACGTCCGCGCCTTCTCTGGCAAATGCAATCGCGACCGCACGTCCGATGCCCGAATCTGCTCCGGTGACAATCGCACGCCTTCCTTCGAGTCGACCGCTTCCTCGATAGGTGTTTTCACCGTGGTCGGGAGGAGAAATCATGTCTGCGGTGAGACCGGGGTGTGCGATCTCCGCCTGCCGCTCACGCACAGGAGCGGGGAACCGCGTGGTCGGGTCCTGCATTGCGTACTGGTCCGGCATATCGATACTCCTCAGGTGACGCAGTTTCTCGTGGGCTTCTGGATGGATGCACCGCACATGCCTCCTTCCCGCCGAATAGAAATCGAAACCTCGGGGTGGCCGGGATCTCACTCGTCCTGGCGCCGACGATCTCGGTGCGTCGACCCCACTTGTTCGTTGTGGTTACTACGCGGTAGGTCGGGGTAGCCCGCGTAGCGGCGGTGGCTCCGCGACCCGCGGAGCACTCGTCGAGCAGAAGCTGAACATCACGTAAAGCACGCACCGACGAAGGGACGACCCCGATATGAGCAACTCCGAAACCACGTCCGCCTTGATCACCCAGTTACGCATCCTCCTCGGTCTGACGCACACCGAGATCCAGGTCGCCGAAACGCGCGTCGCACAGGCCAGAACCGAGGCTGTTCGACGCGAATTGACGGAAAACGCAGAGAACGGCCGTGAAAGGGCGAGTTCCATAGAGTCCACTGTTCGCGATCTGGGGGGCGTGCCGGAATTGATCGGTCCGTTCATCGGACGCGCGACAGCCGGAGTGAAAGCGATGGTCGAACAGGCTCAGCCCTTCGACGAAGCGGTATTGGGAGACCTTGCGCTCGAACATCAACTCCTCGACCGCTCCCGCTACCTCAAGGCCCTGGCCACTGCCGGCGGCGATCAGACCGTCGCGGTGTTGGCCGACCGCCTCATCGCTGCACACTCCGCGACCGTGGACTGGCTCACGACTGTCTTGGCCGAAGAGGCGCTCGGTGGACCGGCAGCTTTGCGCCGCACACCGATGCAAGCTGCCACCGGCGCGGCGATACGGCTGGTCAACGTTCCGGTCTCCTGGTCCACCCGCAGTCTCGACCGTGCCATCGACGCTGTTCGCACCTCACCGCCGGTACTGGGTGAGCTGATCAGCTGGGGCGCATATGCCGGTGACGTGACTGTGAAAACACTCTCGGCCAGTAGGGATGCGGCCATCGCCACGGCTGAGAAGGTCACTCGCCGAGAAGGTGCTGACGGTGCCGCCGACGTCTTCCGTTCGGTACGGAAGTCGAGTGGGCTACTCGACCCCACTGAACTTCCCATCGAAGACTTCGACGAACTCAACGTCACCCAAGCCGTCTCCGCCGTGAAGGAACTGACCGACGCCGCACAGGTGCGGGACATCGTTGCGTACGAGGAAGCGCACAAGAACCGACACGGCGTCGTATCCGCTGCCCAGGCAAGACTCGCAGCGATCGCCCAGGAAGTCGTCGGAATCAACTAGAGCGTTCAATCGACATATCGAGAGTCCGACTCTCGGAACCGCGAGCACTGGACCTCGTGAAAGCGGGATTCGCGGCCAGGGCACCCGAGACCGTCAAGAAGATGACAGCGGCTCTCGAAGCCCTCTGATCAGTTCGACGCGCGCGGAATCGAGAATTTCCTCGGAGAGCGGGGAACCCTTGGTAGCTCGCGAAAGAACCAGTGCACCGAGCATGGTGGAGAGCCGGAGGAGACCGACAGCTTCGTCGTCGGCAAGAGCTGCGGCAAAATCCCCCACTCCCTCCGTGTAAACCCGACGGGCCTCGCTGTCTGCAGGCTCGCGCGCCATGTCGGCGGCGAGCGCAGCAGCGGGGCATCCGTCTGCCGGGTTGTCGCGATGCGCCACCGAGAGATAGGTATCGATCAAAGCTTTTCGGGCGGAGTCACGTTGCCCTACATACTCTTCGAGTCCCGCAGAGTGCAGCTGAGCCAGTTCCTTGAAGGCGTGGGTGGTCGCTTCGTCGATGAGAGCGTCCTTGGACGCGAACTGCTTGTAGAAGCCACCGTGGGTCAGCCCCGACGCCTTCATCAGGTCGGCGACGCTGAGGTGAGTGCCCTTCTCTCGGAACAGTCGGGCTGCGGTTTCCACGACGCGCCGACGGTTCTCTTCCGCTTGTTGCTGCGATACGCGGCCCATCACAACGCCTTCCAGTTTGGATTTCACTTGACATCTATCCTAGCTGATAATTAGATTTGATTCATAATCTAAATGTCACGAGCAATCACAACTCTGGGAGAATCATGGACCTGAACAAGACGGTTGCGGTCGTCACAGGAGCCAATCGCGGGCTCGGACGCCATCTGGCTGCGGGACTCGTCGAGCGCGGCGCAAAGGTGTACGCGGCTGCGCGCAATCCGGAATCTGTCGATCTACCCGGTGTCATCCCCCTGAGGTTGGACGTGACGGACGCCGAATCGATAACCGCCGCCGCGCAAATCGCATCGGATGTGACCTTGCTGGTCAACAACGCAGGCATCTCTACCTCGGCGCCCTTGATCGGGGGCGACATCGATGACATTCGACGAGAGATGGACGTCAACTTCTACGGCCCGCTCGCCGTGACCCGGGCGTTTGCTCCTGTCATCGAAAACAACGACGGCGGAACAATACTCAATGTTCTGTCGGTGCTGTCCTGGTTCCATCCAGCCGCGCTCGGGTCTTACGCGTCGTCGAAAGCAGCGGCCTGGGCGATGACCGACGCCGTTCGAGAAGAACTTGCGCCGCGCAAAATCTCCGTATCGGCACTGCATGTCGCATACATGGATACCGACATGGCCGCTGGCGTACCCGCCGAACAGAAGATCGATCCTGCCGACGTCGCCGCGCAAGCACTGGACGGTATCGAAAGCGGGCTCGCCGAGATCCTCGCTGACGACACCACCCGGTACGTCAAGGGGAGTCTGTCCTCGTCGAACTCCGAGTAAGCAAGGGACTGCAGACTAGTGACGCTTACCCCACCGTTTTGAGGCTGGCCAATCTGCTCAGGATCGGTGCCCGCCAAGCTGCGAGGTCTTCCGGACCGTTCTCTTCCCACAACTCGTACAACTCCGAAGTGTCACTGTCGGAAACTGCACGCTCGAGTGCGGCGAGGACCCAACTCTTCTGCTCCGGGCTCAAGGTGCTGACGTACCCGGCGGCGTCAATTCCATCCAGCTGCACAGGCTTCGGCGCAACGCCGTGCGCAACCGCAAGAATCTCGGCGACGGCAATTGCTGTTTGAGCATCATCGGCATCGAGATAACCGCCATCGGGGTGGCTAGCGTAATCGTCGATGTCGTAGTCACCCGCCTGTACTGCGCTGAGCAGGTCGCCCGCTACGTCGTTGTCGAAAGGTCCTGAACCCCAAGTCCCCATGCTGTCTCTCCGATCCGTACCCGGCGCACCTGTCGTAAAGATATTAGTGAATCACAGGCTTCGGCCAGGACCCTCGGGCTGGAAGTACTGCGTTCGCCGGAAATCGACATCAGCGCAACGGCACGCGAAGGATGCGGTCATCACCGGGGTTGGGGTCGCCGCGTCCGTCGGTGTTGTTCGTCAGTATCCACAGCGACCCGTCCGGTGCGACTACAACATCACGGAGGCGCCCGTATTCGTCGACGAATTGCTCGTCGGCGGTCGCGGGATCGGTCAAGGGCACCGTGCGGAGTCGCTCACCACGAAGATTGGCGATGTAGATCGTGCCGTCGTGGATGGCGATTCCGCTGGGACTGGCATCGTCAGGTGACCATTGTTGGAGCGGGTCGATGAATCCGTCTTCACCCGCAATCCCTTCGACCTCGGGCCACCCGTAGTTTCCGCCTGCTTCGATCTTGTTGAGCTCGTCCCAGGTGTCCTGCCCGAACTCGCTGGCGTACATCGTGCCGTCCTCGGTCCAGGCAATGCCCTGGGAGTTGCGGTGGCCGTAGCTGTAGACAAACGAGTTCGGAAATGGATTATCTAGCGGCACATCGCCATCCGGAGTCATTCGAAGGATTTTCCCGGACATCGAGTCGAGGTCCTGAGCTCTGTCTCGACTACCGGCATCACCGACAGTGGCGTACAGCATCCCGTCCGGGCCGAACGCGATGCGACCACCGTTGTGGTAGTTGGCCGAAGCGAGCCCGTCGAGAATCGTCTCGGCCGGCCCGAGCGCGAATTCCCCCGGAGCACCGATGATGTCGAAGCGTTCGATCCGGTTCTCCCCGTTCGCGGTGAAGTACGCGTACAGGCGGTTTTCACGTGCTGCGATCCCTAGTAAACCGCCCTCACCCCTGGGGCTGACGCCGGCGACGACACCCACCTCGCGGCTGTTTCCGCCGGCGTCGAGTTCGAGGATTCGCGCGCTGTCGCGCTCACTGACAAGTGGTGTATCGCCGTGGAATTCGATCGACCAGGGCGCGTCCAAGCCGTCGGCGACGGTCTCGGGTTCACCGAAGGCCGCGGCGGGCGCCGATCGTGTTGTCGTGCTTGCCTGCGGACCGGGCCCTTCAGGATCCTCGCTACCGCAGGCCGTCAGGAAGGCCGAAAGGAGCACGGCGGCGCCAAGCCCTCGGATCTGTCGTCGTGTCATGGGCGCGCCTCCCGGGTTCAGGCAGTCTTTGCGCCGACGGTAGCGCGCAATCGGCCACACCGGGAGTCCCTTCGAGTACCCCCAACGACCGGGACTCCCTCGCAGGCGACAGGCGTGATGCCCTGGACGGGTGCGCCACGACATGCGCGTCGTCAACAGAAAGAGAACTGACCACCTCATGATTTCCGCCCCGACCGTCGAAGAAACCGGCCGCCTGCCGCTCGTGATCTACGTGCTGGCCGTCGGAGTTTTCTTGATGGGTACAACCGAATTCGTCGTCGCCGGCATTCTTCCCGAGATCGCGGGTGACCTCGGTACGTCGATAGCGAACGTCGGCCTGATGATCACCGTCTTCGCGATCGGAATGATCGTCGGCACGCCGGCGATGGCGATCTTGACACTCAGGGTTCCTCGACGCGTGACCTTGAGCTCGGCGCTGGTTGTTTTCGCGATCGGACACGTCATCGTCGCGCTCTCGTCCAACTTCGGACTCATTCTCGGCGCCCGCTTCCTCACAGCCGTGGCGACGGGCGCATTCTGGGCAGTCGCCGCAGTGGTCGGAGCAAAAGCGGCCGGCCCGGCGTCTTCCTCGCGCGCGCTCGGCATCGTCTTGGGCGGAGGCATGCTCGCGAACGTCATCGGTGTTCCGCTCGGCGCTCTGGCCGGTCAGACCGTCGGGTGGCGTGGTCCTTTCTGGGCCCTCGCCGCCCTCGCACTCGTTGCCGCGGCCGTCGTCCACCGATTGGTACCCGCCGACACCGACTCCGGTGCGGTGCCGTCCTGGCGAGCGGAGATCGCGAGTCTACGGGACGGACGCATCTGGCTCGTTCTGTCCGGTTGCGCCGTCGTGTGCGGGTCGTCGCTGGCGGCGTACAGCTTCATCTCTCCGCTGTTGACCGAGAACACGGGACTTGCTGCGTCGGCAGTGCCGCTAGTGCTTGTCGGCTACGGACTCGGTGCGTTCGTCGGCTCCAATCTCGGCGGTCGACTCGGTGCGAAGCATCAGTACGGGGTCTTGTTCGTCTCGGCAGCGATGACGTTTCTCGTACTCGGGGCGCTCTGCCTCTTCTCGCACAACGTGATCGTGACGGTGATTCTCGTAGTCATGCTGGGACTGTTCGGCATGTCGACCAATCCCATCCTGATCGGGATGGCTGTGCGTTATGCCGATCAGGCGCCGACGATGGCTTCTGCCCTCAGCACCTCGTCATTCAATCTGGGCACGGCGGTCGGCTCCTGGATCGCCGGGTTCGCGTTCGCCTCGAGTCTCGGTGCCACTGGGCCGGTGTTGGTAGGCACCGGCGTTGCCGCTCTCTACTTTCTGCCGCTGATGATCCTGTTGCGCAATGAACGCACGAAGCGCACCGCCGTCGAAGTCGTCAACTGACGACCCGATCAACCGTCGCGCAGTTCGTCAGCCGTCCGTCAGCGACCGCTCCGACACGTGAGGCGCAGAGTCCGCATCCTCACTGGCTGCCAACGAGGCGAGTAGCTGCATCCGTTCCGCGGACGGCGATCCCGGCTCCGCGGTGTAGATCGTGAGTGTCAACCCTGGCTCGGCGGCCATCTCCAAACCTTCGAAGGCAAGCGTCAGCTCGCCCACGGCGGAGTGGTGAAAAGTCTTGAATCCGGTGCCGTGATGGCGGACGTCGTGCGCGCCCCACCGACGCCGGAATTCCTCACTCCGAGTGCTGAGTTCACCGATCAGATCGTGCAATTCCTTGTTGTGAGGATCTCGCCCAGCCTCGGTTCGCAGAATCGAGACGGTCACCTCGGCAAACTCGTTCCAGTCCGGATAAAACTCGAAAGCCCTATCGTCGAGGAACGTGAAGCGCGCGATGTTCGGGGGCTGCCCCGGCATGTCGTACAGGTCCTTGTAAAACGCACGCGCGAGTGGGTTGACAGCAAGAAGATCCATGCGACCGTTCCGCACGAAAGCGGGTCCCGCGGTGACTGCATCGAGCGCCCACTGCAGGCTCTGATGGGGCTTCCAGCCCTTCGCATTTCGCCGACGCGGGGGCCTGGCTACCGGGCTTGCCGCGTGCGCGAGATCAAAAAGGTGGGCGCGCTCGGCGCCGTCGAGTCGTAAGGCCTTCGCGATACTGTCGAGTACACCCGGCGATGCGCCGCTGATCGCTCCGCGCTCGAGCCTCGTGTAGTACTCGACGCTCACGCCGGCGAGGGTTGCCACTTCACTTCGACGTAGACCTTCCACGCGGCGGTTCGATCCGGCCGGAAGTCCAACTTGTTCGGGCGTGACTCGGGCGCGCCGCGAGGTCAGGAATTCGCGTACTTGCGCTCGATCGTCCATGCCATCGAGCGTAAGTCAGTGACCGGTAGCGAGGGAGTCCCTCGCAGTACCACTATCGCGCGGGACTCCCGCACGCCGCCGAATCGTGATCAGGTTGAAGTGACACGAGAAAACCGATGGTGAGGAGCCACGTCATGCGCGCTGTCGTCATGCATGCCCCCGGCGACGTCCGGGTCGAAGAGATCGAAGCGCCGGTGATCGTCGAACCGACCGACGCGATCATTCGCGTTACAGCCACCTGCGTCTGCGGTTCCGACCTCTGGCCGTACCGCGGCATCGAAGAGCTGAATGGCCCGACGCCGATGGGACACGAATACGTGGGCGTCGTCGAACAGGTCGGCCCCGACGTCAACGACATCGAAGTTGGGGACTTCGTCGTGGGCTCGTTCGTCGCGTCGGACAACACCTGCGAAATCTGCGAGGCCGGCTTTCAGTCTCGCTGTATCCACCAGGTCATGATGGGCTCGGTCGGCACCCAATCCGAATACGCTCGCATCCCGCTCGCGGACGGCACCCTCGTCCCTGTCCACGGAGAGCCGACCGAGCGGCAGGCCCGCAGCCTCCTTGCAGCCTCCGACGTACTCGGCACCGGTTGGTTCGCCGCCGTAGCTGCGGAAGCCGGACCTGGCAAAACGGTCGCCGTCGTCGGCGACGGCGCAGTCGGACTTTTGGCGATCCTCGCTGCCAGACAACTCGGCGCCGAGCGGCTCATTGCCATGTCACGTCACGCCGACCGGCAGGCACTCGCCACACAATTCGGCGCCACCGACATCGTCGAAGAGCGGGGCGACGCGGGCATCGCGAAGATCAAGGAACTCACCGGCGGCTACGGCGCCCACTCGACCGTCGAAGCCGTAGGCACCCAAGAATCGATGATGCAGGCTATCGGAGCTACCCGCCCCGGCGGACATGTCGGCTACGTCGGGGTATCCCACGGCGTCGAACTCGACGGCATGAACCTGTTCTTCGCGACGGTGAGCCTGCTCGGCGGTCCCGCGCCGGTCAGGCGATTCCTACCCGAACTGATCGAGCTCATCATGACCGACCAGATCGACCCAGGCATCGTCTTCGACCTCACTCTCCCGTTGGAGGACGCCGCCGCAGGCTACCGGGCGATGGACGAGCGGCGCGCCACCAAAGTGCTACTCACCCTCTGACCGATACCAAAGGCTCACGAGACAGAACTGGGCTCTACACGCCGGTCGAGGAACGTCTCGGCTACCAACGAGAGGCGCTCTTGGTCTACCGATCAGCATGTTCACTGATCACACCGAATGCGTATGACGCCGAAGGTGAGGACGGGCACTTCGATTGGTGCGCAGCTGCTTTGACCCAAGAGGATGCTTCGCGACTGATATGCGCCCCCACCAGCGGAAACCGATTGTACGAGTGAATGTTTCAATGAGAGCGACTCGGCGCTACTTTGTAGCAACGGCACTCGTCTCTACCTACGGTTGCGTACTGAATTCCTTGTGGGGCAGGCTTTCTTGTGTACTGCTGACGAGCCGTATCTGCTGACGAATCGTATTGCTGACGAACCAAGGTCGGAGAACAATGGGTCACTACAAAAGCAACGTGCGTGATATCGAGTTCAATCTGTTCGAGGTACTCGGGATCGGCGAACTGCTGGATGCCGGCGCTTACGGGGACCTCGACACCGACACCGTGCGCAACATTCTTGCGGAAGTATCGAGGCTGGCAGAAGGCCCGGTCGCCGCGTCCTTCGCCGACGCGGATCGAAACCCTGTCGAATTCGACGCACCCAATCACGCCGTCGTGGTCCCGGAACCTCTGCGCAAGACGGTCGAGGCGGTGAACGAGGCCGGTTGGTCGCGACTCGGTCTACCGGAAGGCATGGGTGGCGTTCCTGCTCCCGCGCCATTGGTCTGGGCGATCGGCGAAATGTTGGTCGCGGCAAACGGATCCGCAAGCTTTTTCAACATGGGTCCACTGATGGCGAGCGTGCTCTACACCATCGGAAACGAACAGCAAAAACACTGGGCCAAAGAAGGATTCGAGCGCGGATGGGCCGGAACGATGGTGCTCACCGAACCAGACGCGGGATCCGATGTAGGCGCAGGCCGAACAAAAGCAATCGCGCAGGACGACGGCACGTGGCACATCGAGGGCGTCAAGCGATTCATCTCGGGCGGCGATGTCGGAGACACGGCCGAGAACCTCTTCCACTTGGTACTTGCCCGGCCCGAGGGCGCCGGTCCAGGAACCAAAGGTTTGAGCCTGTTCTACGTTCCGAAGTCCCATTTCGACTCGGAGACACTTGAACTGGGAGAGCGCAACGGCGTGTACGTCACCGGCGTCGAGCACAAGATGGGTCTCAAGTCTTCCCCAACTTGCGAGCTCACCTTCGGAGCGACGGACGTTCCTGCCGTCGGCTGGCTCGTGGGTGATGTCCACAACGGTATCGCCCAGATGTTCCAGGTCATCGAGAACGCTCGAATGATGGTGGGCACCAAGGCTACCGGAACACTGTCCACCGGCTATCTCAACGCCCTCGAGTATGCGAAAGAACGAATTCAAGGTGCAGACCTTACCGAGCTGACAAACAAGACCGCACCCCGTGTGGCCATTACGCATCACCCCGACGTCCGACGCAGCCTGGCGATGCAGAAGGCCTACGCCGAAGGCCTCCGAGCGGTCTACCTCTACACCGCTGCACACCAGAATGCCGATGTCGCCGAGTTGGTTTCGGGGGCGGATGCCGAACTGGCGGCGCGGGTCAACGATCTGCTGCTGCCGATCGTCAAGGGCGTCGGTTCCGAAAAGGCCTACGAACTGCTCACCGAGAGCCTGCAGACCCTGGGCGGCTCCGGTTATCTTCAGGACTACCCCATCGAGCAGTACATCCGCGATGCCAAGATCGACACCCTGTACGAGGGCACCACGGCAATCCAGGCGCAGGACTTCTTCTTTCGGAAGATCGCACGCGACCGCGGCGTTGCACTCGCTCACGTAGCCGGTCGCATACGAGAGTTCATCGACAGTGAGGCCGGGAACGGTCGACTCAAGGCCGAGCGAGTCCTACTCGAGATCGCCTTGACCGACGTGCAGGAGATGGCCGGGACGCTCACCGGGTATCTGATGGCTTCCCAGGACCAACCCTCCGAGTTGTACAAGATAGGCCTCGGCTCGGTGCGCTTTCTGTACGCGGTAGGCGACCTGCTCATCGGATGGCGCCTGTTGGTGCAAGCGGAAGTCGCGTTGGCAGCCTTGGACCGTGACGCGTCGGCAAAGGACCGGTCGTTCTATCGGGGCAAGGTGGTCATCGCGTCATACTTCGCCAAGAACATCCTGCCCGTCCTGGCGTCGACCAAAGAAATCCTGGGTTCCCTCGACAACGAGATCATGGAACTCGAGGAAGACGCATTCTGACAACGTGCCACAGTGAAGGCATGTATCTGCCCGACATCGAGTACGTAGGGGTCTGGAGCTTTCCGATCATGGGGCCGGATGCACCAGACGACGCTCCCGCCAACGTCGTCGAGGCGTGCCAGGCTGTCGGCAAGGATCTGCAATGCCGCTGGCACGGCCCCGATACGTACATGGAGAACTGCCTGTGGACGGTCTCGTTGCTCGATGACGGCCACTGCCACCTCGCGCTCGACGCTGGACCACGGCCGAAGCACAAGAGTGCAGGAACCAGCCCGTTGAGGGGCTTCGGGTTTGGCGGGCCGCACACCGAACAGCCTGTACAGGAGTTGACGGCCCTGATCGCCGGCGAAGTCCAGGACGAGCTGGCCGGCGGATTTCCCTTTGTGCACTGGCCCATCGAGAAGGACCGATTCTTGATGCCGACATTGCGTGCCGGACGCGCGGTATGGGTGGTTCGCAGCACTGATCGCATTGTCTCCGAGATCGGCGAACTCTGCCCGAGATGAGAATGCTTGCTGCGTGATTCAAACGTGGTCGTGAACCGGCGACGGAATCTTGTTGGAACGATAAGAGTCTGCGCTCCGGTTCGGCCGCCAGAGACGCCAGTGCTTCGCGGACAGCCGGAACGGGAGATGGTCTTGTAGGTGACGAGCACCGGACGACAACCGTTCGTCTGCTGGCAGGTTGAGCCACAGGGACAGTGAGGATGCCGCGTTCCCAAGGGTTGCGCGTATGCCTGACTCGCCGAGAGTCCGGCCGTATCCGTCGACGGCAAAGCGGCCGAACGCGTCGGGCGTGATGTCGGGATACGGCGCGTGGTTGTCCGGGTCGATCAGGCGTACGGGCGCACTGTAGGTCAGTGCCGCCACAGAACGTCCGTGGGTTGTGACCGCATCGGAACCAACGAGGGTATCGAGCGCTTCGTTGACAGAACCAGGTGGGACGTTCCATTCGGTATGGGTTTGCGCTTTGTAGCGGGGCCCACCGAAGAGCTCGGTAGCGAACGATGACAACTGCGCGGTCGGCTCGGATGGCCCACTCTGGTAGATCTCGAACGTCCACGACGGCAACGACACTGGTTCGGTGCAGGATTCCAGGAACGTCTGCAGCCGCTGAAATGCAACATCGGGACGCTTGACTCGAAGCGAGTGTGCACCACCGGCGGACCCGGGCAACCCGTCGTATGTCACTACTTCCGGCAATCCGGCTTCCGGTGTCCGCACCGTCACAGGTTAGCCAATCGCGAAAGCACTACCCCGACTGGTTCCTCCGTCGCGTGGCGATAGCCAGTACCGGCCCACAGGTGCATTCGCTCGGGATCTGCCTGCGCAACAGCGGCTTTGCGCATCGGGTTGGTCAGGTGATGGATGGCCGGGTACCCGATGGGCGCTTGTGCGTCGTAGCGATCGATGAACTCGTTCCGAAGCGCCCGTGCAGGACGTCCCGTGAAAGCTCTTGTAACGACCGTGTTCCCGCGGGACGTGTCGGCCAGAGCTGCCTTGTGCGGAGCCGAGGCGCCACTCTCCTCGGTGCGCAGCAGTACGGTACCGACCACCGCCGCCTCGGCTCCGGCACGCAATGCCGCAGCGACGTCGGCTGGGGTCGCCAGCCCACCTGCCGCCAACAACGGAACAGAGGTGCGATGACGGATCTGAGCGATAAGTTCGGCGATCGGTGTTTCTGCCGGAACCTCCAGAGGAGTGAGCGTTCCGGAGTGACCACCGGCAGCTGACGATTGCACGACAAGCAGATCGGCACCGGCTTCGACGGCAAGGAGCGCTTCTGCCGCTGAGGTAACCGTCAACACGACCAGCGAACCGGCAGCGCGCAGCGCATTGACGACGACAGGGCTGGGAATGCCGAAGGTGAAGCTCACTACCGGAACCGGGCTGGCCAGAAGCAGGTCGATCTTGTCCGCGAAATAGTCGTCGTCTTCGACAGGCTCACCGTCAGCCAGTGTGATGCCGTAGCGATCCGCCTCGACCTGGATCGCCCTGGCATAGGCACGGTAGGCATCGACATCGACAGGCACCGGGTTGGGCGCAAAAACGTTGACACCGAACGACACTCCCTCGGCGCGCACGGCGTCGATCTGTTCGGACAGAGCCTGAGGCGTCTTGTACCCGGCGGCGAGGAAGCCGAGACCGCCTGCGCGAGAGGCAGCAGCAACAAGTGCCGGTGTGGAAGCGCCGCCGGCCATGGGCGCTGCGATGACAGGGACCTTCAGGTCGAGATCGGTTGTGAGTGCGCTCATTCGAACATCTCCAGTCCTACGTCGGATAGTGCTCCGGCCGTTTCGTCATCTGACATCAAAAACTACCTCCTCAGTCGAGGTAGCCGTCCGAGGGTCCGCATCGAGATCGGAAGGGAATCGGAACCGCAATGCTGCGGCGGCCACTGCCGCGGCAAGGACGATCGCACTGCCGAGCAACAGAGACGACGCCCTGCGTGCGTGCACTCGCGTCGAACAGGCTGCCGCGGACTGCGGTATCGGCGAAATCGAATGGCAGGACAACCGCCACGACTTCGCCTCCTTGCTGACCCTCCCGCTCGGCCGCGGACTCGCGGCCACCAAGTGGACCCGCGCCAAGTAGCGAGCGAAGGACACCTCATGACGAACACACAGCAGCGCACCGAGTACCGACGCGGACACAAGAAGACCAGCCGGTGGTCTTTCGCGCCCTCGCTCGGAAAGAAGAAGGTCCGGATCGAGAGCCCGGAGGAAACCGCGGATATCGACGCAAGGATCGACGCCGTGGTCGCTTCGGACCGGATCACCGTTCGGCGCCAGCCCCCCCAAGCGCAACAAATGGCTGGACCGGTGGGGTTGGTACGAGATCCGCACCGAAGGTGCCTGGACGTCCACCTGCCAAGGTGAGGCCTTGAACCTGGCCACGATGCGCCGCTCGGTCCGTCACGAGGGCCTGATGACGGGGCTGAACAAGATCAGCCAGACGATGGAGATCGTCGACCCGTTCGAGCTGTACGGAACGGAAATCGAGAACATCAACATCGCCGTCATCGGAGACATCGGCAAAGCGAAGTCCTCGCTCATCAAAACCGCATTCTGCCTGCGCCAACTCGCCCTGCCGAACCGACAGGTCGTGGTCGTCGACAAAAAGCGCCAAGGAAACAAGGGTGGCGAATACTCCGGAATTGCCGACTCCGTCGGTGCTCGCTCGATCCGTTTCCACGCCGGCGGCGCCGACGTAATCGGGATCCGCCTCAACCTCCTCGACCCGGCGATCGCCAGCGGAATCGAACGAACCGACGGCCTCGCCCCGGCAGGGCAGGAAGCGCTCGTCGGCGCCGTCATCGAGGACACCATCGGCCGCCCATTGGTCGAGAAAGAAGACGCTGCACTGCGGTTGGCATTGCAGGTCGTCAACGAACGAGCCGCGAAGGAAGGACGCGAGCCGATTCTGCGCGAGCTCGCCAACGAACTACTCGAATCAACCCCCGGTAGCGGAGCGACGTTCGGGCAGCTGTGGGCCGAGGACGCCAAGCGCTGGGGTCTGACACCAGGTCTGGCGCTGCGCAAGCTGTGCGAAGGCGACCTCAAGGGCCTCGTCGACGGCGCCACCTCACCGGAGGTTCGCGAGGCGCTCGAGCATCCGTTCGTGCACTTCGACGTCTCCGCACTGCCGAACAAGGGGCCCGCGTTGCGGGTGATCATGACCGTGATCAACACCTGGCTCGCGAACGTGCTTGCTTCCCGGTCCGCACAGCACATGCAGACCGTGTTGATCGTCGAGGAAGGATGGCACGTCGCGGACGGATCGACCGGAAAGGTGTTCCGCGAGAACATGAAACTCTCTCGCGGCCTGGGCCTCTCGACCTGCTCGGCGTTCCACCACATCTCCGACCTACCGACTGATTCCCCTGCCCGGGCGCTGATGAAGGAAGCCGGAATCGTCTTCCTCTACGGGCAGGACCGAGTTGAAGATGCCGAAGAAACCGCGCGCATGTACCACCTGCCGCCCGGCTCGACCGAAATCATCATGTCCCTCGCCAAAGGCCACTGCCTCGTCAAATACGGCAGCGCCGATCCAATCCTGCTCCAGCACGTGCGTTCGGGCATCGAAATCACACTCACCGACACGGACGAAGTCATCAAGGGAGAAGCGGCATGACCACACAGCGCCCTACCAAGCCGATAGTGAGCCCGGGTGTGATCCCGATGGCCGCGACCGCGCTCGCCGTGGTGTTGAGCGTGGTCGGCGGAGGCTACCTTTCCGGGGTCCTCGCGGGCACCGGCGGCGCCTTGCCGTCCGGGATATACGGAGTGCTCGACGTGTTCAAAGGGCTGTTCCTGCATCCATCTGATCCGGCGCTGGCATGGCCGGAAAGCTCGCGGCCGGGCGGTCCGATCCTGACGTGGGGATGCATCGCCGTCCTGGCGGCATTGTGCCTGTGGCTGGGCATGTTCATCTCGTCGAAGATGACGATCCGCCGCGCTGCACGCCGGGTTCGAGAGTCCGGCTTCGCAGACCGCACCGAACTTGCCCGCGCCGGCGTCAGCGAGAAGGCAGCCGTACGGAAAGCGAAAGCGACCCGCCTCTCACTCAAGGATGTTCCGGTGCGCCGCATCGCCGCGGAGGCAGAAACCACGAAGATCGCCACCCTCTACAACGGCGGTGACGGCGTCTACTTGCAGTACCGCGACGGGCTGACCTGCACCGGACCGACCGGCGCCGGTAAAACATGGCGCGTGTGCTGGAAGGGCGTCACCGACGCCGTCGGCCCCGTGGTTGCACCTCGACCCGCGGCGACCTGCTCCGCTCGACCTGGGCGCAGCGCAGCGAAGTCGGCCGCGTCGAGGTCTTCGACCCTGAAGGGTTGACCGCGATCCCCAACCCGATGCGATGGTCGATCCTCGACGGATGCGATGACCCGGAAGTCGCCAAACGACGGGCAGAAGCGCTGGTCCAGGCCATGCCGATGGACGACACCAGCAACTCCGGCTACTGGAACGGCAAAGCCGCGATGCTCATGCGCGGCTACCTCTACACCGCGGCCGTCAAGAACAAGGACTTGATGGACCTGCGGATCTGGGCGTCTTCCCGCAACGTCAAACTGGTGCGCGATGTCCTGAAAAAGGATCTCCCGGACTGGCACGCCGAACTCGGCCAGGCGTTGGACTCGAAGTCCGACTCCTCCGACGACGTGGTCAGCGCATGTGCACGGTTGCTCGAGCCGTTGGCGTCCCCGAAATTGATGGGCGCAATCAACGTCCCTCGCAGCGAATCCGCTGATCTTCATGCGCTGATGACCGAAGGCAAGAACACCGTCTATCTCGTCTCGGAAGGACACAGCGCATCGGCGGCCGCGTTCACCACCGTCCTGTCCGCCGAGCTGTACCACGTGGCGAAAACGCATGGCCTGACCAGGCCGGACGACAAGATCGACCCGCCACTACGGATGGTCCTCGACGAAATGAACAACGTGGCGGCGATTCCGCACATGCCAGACCTGATCACTGACTCGGGCGGCCGCGGAATCCAGATTTGGGCGCTCGTGCACAGTGCCTTGCAGAACGAGAAGCGCTGGGGCCGCATCGGTGGTCAGCGACTCTCGACGGATTCGCCGGCCCGTATGTACTTGCCGGGTCTTGGCGACGAAAGCGAGTTGGCGGCACTGTCTCGGCTGATGGGTAGCCGTGACGAATACACCAGCCACGATCCGCGTTCGGCTCCGCGTTCGGTGCCGGTGATGGCGCTCAACGAGATCCGTGAGATGCCCGAAGACCAAGCACTGATGATGTTCCGCAATGCGAAGCCGATGAAAGTGCGTCTGCCCTCGGTGTGGGATGTTCCCGACCTCTCCAAGCGAGTGCGGGCCAACCAGGCGGCGTTCGACGACTTCTGCGCGAAAGGCAGCCGATGAACGGCGACTCGATGGCGCCGGTGTGGGAGCGGGCCGATCACTGGATCTCCGGGGACTCCGCGCTGTGGATCTTTCGCAGCACAAACGGGGTGTACGAGCGGCCGATCATCATCGTTTCGCCTGCCGGCGCCATCGTGTGTGATCCGGAAGTGACGTACAACGGTGGCATCTTCACGCTCTCCGAAGGCTTCCGCGATGTCCGGCACCGCAATTCATGCGAATCGTGCACACCCTCGGTGGAAGCGTTGCGCAGGCGTGGCGAGCACACTGCCGTGGCCACCTGGGATTCTCGGAAAGGCGGTGGGTGGTGAGCATTCCGGTGTACAACCCTGGCCCTGTCGATTGGTTTCACCTGGACCGGGTCGCGGCCGCCGAACTGTGGGTCGAACTCCGCCCGTGGGTGGAGCACCTACGTCGGCGCTATGACCTGGGCAATCAGATCCTCTCGTGCTGGTTCAAACACGATCCGCTCGTCGAGGAGCTGACAGCGGCGATGTGGGCGCATCGTGAGGTGTACCAGCAGCTGAGCAAGAATCCGTACCACGGAGGAATGGCAGCCTGGCACTACCAAGTGCTGTGGCCGCTCGTTCAGCGCATCCCGACGATGGCCGGCTTCGAGGAATGCCGCAGTGGAGTGTGCGGCTACGAACCGGATGAACCCGAGATCGCGGACGACTTCGCCGAGTTCATCGCTGCCGACGCTGACCGCCGCACCGAACCTGAACCGGCAGCTGAGTCCGCATCGCCGATGAGCGTGCTGACGATGGATCAGGTTCTCGAGATGATCGACAGCGGCCGAGCCTCCGCGGAAGATCCTTCCGACGATTTCCCGGCCGTCGACATCGACGGTGCCCGTTGGGAATTCGACGACGATACCGAAACATATCGGCCCGTCGAATAGTCCTTCACAAGCCGAAGTATCCACGGCCCCAAACCCTTCGGTCGGTCTCGCCCACCGTCCGAGAACACGGGTGGCGGGGCCGTTGATACTTCTCGTGTCCGCCACGGCTGCGGCGCTTCGCGGGTTGTCCCGCCTGGGGCCTGCGTGTCGCGCTGTGGCGGACACACCCTTTTCTCCATAGGATGCTCTGCAACACAACTCGATTCGGATTGGTGGACTGCCATGCAACGTAATGACCCCTTGGGGCGAATGAGCTCCGACGCGATCGAGTTCTTTTCACGCTGGGCAACTCGTCTTGTCGCTACTGGGCTTTGGGTCGCTGCGGTGGGCTGGATCGTGCTGTTCACAACGGGTGAGCAGGATGTGATGGCTTCGCGCGCATGGGTCGTCTTGCCTGCCGTTGCACTGCTGGTCGTAGGAGCGTCATTCCTTGTGATCGCGCAATCGAAACTGGTTCGCGCTCGGTCTTGACTGCCCTTACCCCGCTAGAGCACGGAAAGGCGTGACCCCAACCAGTTTGGGGCCACGCCTTTCCTGGCGAATCGGGACACCTAGGCCGGGTTTGTTGCCTGGCCTTCATCGTCGAAAGTCTCCGCTTTCGGCTCGATAGCATCAATGCCTAAGAGGCCGGCGGCCGCGCACAGTATTTTGTGCCCGTCTGCCCTTGCTTGGGACCTTGGCAGGGGCTGGAGCGGATGCTTCGGCTCTGAGGGCGCAGGGGGTGCCTGACCAGACCCCAGTCTTCTCACCTGCTTTTGATGCAAAGCCAGAGCAGACCTGTACCGCCGCATTTCAGTTTCATGTCGCTGCGTTTTGTAGTCTGCTATCGGATCAAGCAGGAGATGAGCACATACGGCCGCACCTTCTGGAGTTGCGATTCCGCTTCGGTGCAGGACAAGCGACGGGTTCCTCTCCTCCAACTCACTCTGCGCATGTGTCAATGGCCACGAAGTTCTCCCCGTAGGCGGCCAGTAGTTCTCCCCGCTGGTGGCCACGGGTTCTCCCCGGTGGCGGCCAGTTGTTTTTCCCCACCCGCTTTCTGATTTGGGTTAG
>NZ_LNAK01000016.1:0-2956 GCF_001445685.1 Rhodococcus sp. KB6
ATCATGATATGTGGGTGATCTGACGCATCCAGTGTCAGGCTGATCATGTCGGTTGTCGGCTCGATCGAGGAGGCCCCACAATGAATGCTTTCGTCCCAGCGCTGGTCCGGCCGCCTGGCGAAATTCCACGACTCGGCGAACCACTTCTCGATGAATACCTACGCTTCGTCGCTGCGAGAGCACGAACCAACACCCTCCTGGCACAGACGTTCGACCTGAAAGTCTTCTTCACCATCATCGGCAAGGAACCGACGCAGGTGAGCACCAGCGATGTACTGGCTTTCATTCAAGCGCAACGACTTCCACGCAAAGAGAATGTGGTCCGCCTCAGCGACGGCGAATCGGGACTGGCCACCTCGACCATCAAACGTCGACTGGCGTCGATCTCCGGCCTGTTCTCCTACCTCCATGAGCGTGGGCTGGTCGAGAAGAATCCCGTGCCGCGAGGCCTCTCGACCCGGTCAGGACGCTCTCACGTTCGCGGGACCCCACTGATCAGAGCGCCGCGGCGCCTCCCACGGGTACTGAGCCCCGACGAGGTCAACGCACTATTGGCCGCGCTACGCTGCGAACGAGACCGGGCGATGGTCCTGTTGATGCTGTTCGGCGGACTACGCCGATGCGAGGTGCTGGGCTTACGGATGCCCGATGTCCGACCCGGTGAGCGACGAGTGTTCGTCGCCGCCGGCAAAGGCGGCCACCAACGCATCGTCCCGGTCGCACCGACCTTCTTCGAAAGCCTCGGCCGCTATCTCGACGCCGAACGCCCGATCGACAGTGCCACCGATCATGTCTTCGTGGTCCTCAAACGTCCCAGACGCGGCAACCCGCTTTCCGCGGCCGGTCTCGATGAAATTCTCTCCGGCGCCCGAGTTCGAGGCGGGTTACCTCATGCGACATGTCACGAACTTCGACACACCTGCTTCACCCGACTCCGCGAATCGGGGATGGCGTTGGAGGCGATTCAAGCTCAAGCCGGGCACGCATCCATCGAGTCCACACGCATCTATCTGCATCTGGCCAACGACTGGCTGATCGGCGAGTATTCCAAGGCGATGGACATTCTCGACGGCATCGCCGGTGACATCCCTGGAGATGCGAAATGAGCGTTCCGACAGACTCTTTGAGAAAACCTGAGTCAACCGCGGCCCGCACATACGTTCACGCGGTCACCAATGCACATGCCCACCGAACCCGACTCCGGGCTGTCCTGCGGTTCGAGGACAGGTTCGGTGATCTCGGCGCATGGAACGCGCTACCGGTGTCGGCGCGCATGGCAGCTCCCGACATCGTGCGCGCGTTCGTTGCCTTCGCGGCCGTCTTCGAGTCGGTGGCCGTCGATGCGATCTATGTTGTGCAATCATCATCGAAATGGGGCGCCCATCTGGCCGAACGTGAACCCGTAGCTGCTTCCACATTCCGCACGCAGGCAACAAGTTTGGGATTCTGCGAGCGCGAGGCAGGGAAGATGTGGTCCAAACTCGCGCAGATCTGTGTCATCGCCGGCGCCACGACCGAGGCGCTCACCTCGGCGGAGTATGTCGCGGCCCGGGCCCAGTTTCATTCCGCCGTAGTCGCCAAGGTCGGGCGTGCACCGAAATCGTTGAACGCGCCACTCTTTGGGCTCGATGCGCTCATGTTCCATCGCGGCCAAGGACCCCGGCCACATCCGCGCAAACGCTGGGCAGCACGATCGGTGCCCGAGATCGGTTGGGACCGCGCCGAGGAGTGCGCGCCCGTCATGGTCGCTACGATGCGCCGTTACCTCGACCAGATCGGCATCAGCCTGCGGGTCTCGTCGGTGGACTGCATCGAGACCACACTGCGCCAGTTCGCCGGCCATCTGGCCACCACCAGCGACGTAGTCTGCGTCGCCGACATCGACCGCACCCACATCGAGGCCTACAAGACCTGGTTGGCGGCACGGCCGGGGTATCGCAAGAACACGAACCTGTCCAAGACCACCATCGGCATGCGCATGGGGCACCTGAGCGCGTTCTATCAACGCATCATCGAATGGGACTATCCTGATATCCCTGCCCGAGCGCCGGTCTACTCCTCGGACCGGCCGATCAAGGACAAGCCGCTACCGCGATTCCTCGACGACGGCGCCGCCGCCAAGTTCTTGACCGCAGCCCGCAACCTGCCCGACGAGTTCGGTCGCCTCGCCATCGAAATGCTCTCACGTACCGGCATGCGCAAAGGCGAACTCCTCGACCTGACAATCGATTCGGTCGTCCAGATCGGTTCCGCCTACTGGCTCCGCATCCCCGTCGGCAAGCTCCACAACGACCGGTACGTCCCCTTGCATCCCCAACTCAAAACAATGATCGACACCTGGCTTGAGCACCGACCGGACTGGCAGGACAGTCCGCTGCTCTTCACCGACCGCGGTCGTCCGATCCCGGGCACCCGAATCGACAAGGCAGTCCAATCCGCTGCTGCCGCAGCGGGAATCGGCCACGTCCACCCTCATCAGCTGCGGCACACACTCGCGACGCAGGCCATCAACCGGGGTATGAGCCTCGAGGCGATCGCCGCATTGCTCGGGCACAAGACAATGGAGATGACGATGGTCTATGCCCGAATCGCGGACCGGACCGTTGCCGACCAATACTTCTCCGTCACAGAGAAAGTCGAAGCCCTCTACAGTAAACACGAACCCGCCGTCCTGCCTGCCGAGGACGAGCCCGCCGCGATGCGCAAACTCCGCGCCGAAGCCCACCGGCGGATGCTCGGTAACGGCTACTGCGCACGCCCAGTCGAACTCGACTGCCACTTCGAGTCGATCTGCGAGTCATGCACGTTCTTCGTCACCACCATCGAGTTTCTCCCCACCCTCACCCGTCAGCGAGACGACGCCGCAGACAAGGGCCAGATCGGGCGGCAGAAGGTCTTCGACGGACTTATCCAGCGACTCGACGACACGGGCACTTGACATCGATCACCCACATAA
>NZ_LNAK01000121.1:0-396 GCF_001445685.1 Rhodococcus sp. KB6
CAATGTTGCTGCGGGTCAGACGATCACGTATACGGTGACGGGTGCGAACACGGGTAACACGACTCTTGATCCGGTGGTGTTGACCGATGATCTGTCGAAGGTTCTCGACAACGCGACGTTGGTGGACGGTTCGCTCAAGGCAACTGTCGACAGTGTCGACGGTGCTGCTCCGACCCTGTCGGGGACGACGCTCTCGTGGACTGGTGTGCTCGAGGCCGGTAAGTCGGTTGTTCTGACCTACCAGGTGAAGATCAACGACGGTGTTGCCGGCGGGGTTCTGATCAACAACAAGGTCACTGGTACTGCGAAGCCGCCGACGGGTCCGGAGATCACTCCTCCGCCGGTGACGACCGAGCATCCGGTGAAGGTTCCGGGGTTCACGGTCGCGAAGGCTGC
>NZ_LNAK01000122.1:0-230555 GCF_001445685.1 Rhodococcus sp. KB6
ATCTCGGTGGTCGCCGGCAATTTCGATTGCCTCGGCCAACATCATGACGGCGTCGTACGCCTGTGCGTCGTAGGCGGTCAGTTGATAATCAGGCCCCTTCACCGCCTGCACCTTGCGACGCAGTTCGGCGGTTCTCGGGTTGTTCTCACTGAGCGAGCCCATGTACACCATGCCGCTCAACGCCTTCGAGTCCGCCAAAGCCCAAGATGCGGGCTGGTTTCCGATGGAAGCGAGTGAGAAGCGTTGCGTCTGCGGGGTGACCTTCGACAAGGTGTTGTGCGCGAGGATTTCGAAGTGCCCGCCGATACTGGCGACCAGAATCGCGTCCGGTTCGGTTTCCGCGAGACGTGAGACCTGTGCGGTGATGTCCGCGGCATCGACCGGCGCCTTTTCGACGCCCGTCACTCTCGCGCACTTCTCGAGCGCCGGCCGCAGGGTCTTGATGATTCCGTCGATGGACGCACTCGCGTCACCGAGAATTCCCAGGGACTTGTACCCCATCTTCTCGAAAGCCCCGCAGTACACCTGGGCGTACTGCTTCAACGAGTTCGGAATCATGAACGAGAAGTCGTTGTCGGGCGCCGAGGCAAAGGCGTCGCTGAGAACGACCGGAGCTATCGCAGGAATCTTCGACTGCTGGAGAATCGACTTGGCCTGCAGCACCGACCCGCTGCCCGTGGCGAGGATGACCGCACTGGACCCGTGATCGACCAACTTCCGAATGATCGACGGGGTTTTGGTGGGACTGCTCTCGTCGTTCTCGACAACCAATTCGACTTGCTTACCGTTGATTCCGCCCGCCTGGTTGATCAGGTCGACGGTCATCCGCACCGTCTTGCCGGCGATCGTGCTGTACGACGCACCGGGCCCGGTGGAGTCCTCGTCCAAACCGATGACGATGGTGTCTTCGGGAATGACACCGGCAGATGCGCACGCGCTCGCCCCGAGGACCACTGCCGCGCAGACGGCGATCGCCTTTCCGAGTCTCACATCGAACTCCCGTCCAAACTGTGCTTGGTAAATCAAACAAGCGCTTGATTTACGAGTGTGAACAGAAATATGCACTGGGTCACACTGATAGTCAAAATCCGAACTACACGCGCAGGAACTGCGGTGTTACGGCTTCTGCAGCTGCCGGATCGACGAGCTGAGTTCGCGAATGACGGACTTCAATTCGTCGACATCAGAGCGGAGTTCGGCAAGGTCCGAGTCGGGAGATTCGGTCTGCGCTTCCTTCTTCGCCGTGCGCCGCGCAATGCGTGCCACCGGCTCGCCGTCGACGGAACGTGCGGCAAAGCCGTCCAGGAAAACCGAAATCAGATTGCGCTGCAGATCTTCGGCCAATTCGGAAAGCTGTGGGCGATACTGCGCGACGGTGGACCAGACGGATTCACGCAGGAGACGGTGAAACTGTTCGGGATCGATGTCTTCCCGAAACTCCGCGTCGGCAATTCCGCGAGCGATAGCCGATCGCCAGTAGCTGTGTGCCTTCTGAACCAGGATGGTGATGGGCGCGTCCGCCGGTTGCGACGAAAGTATGGCTTCTCCCTGATAGACCTCCGTGGCATACGGGTGATCCACCGCCGAGGCAAAGGAGACCGACACCATCGTGGCCAGGCGATTTCGAGCCGAACCTTCCGGTTCGATCGAGTCCTCGTACCGGACGTTGAGATCTTCGAGGAACCGGACGACGATCTCGTTGGCTATCGCATCCTTGGAGTCGAAGTAGTGATAGAGGCTGCCGGAGAGGATCCCGACTTCGTCGGCGATGTCGCGCACCGTCGTCGCGGCGATCCCCCGCTCACTGAACAGCTTGGCCGCATGAGCGAGTATTTCGTCCCGTCGGGTCGAGCGCACGAGAAGATCCTTCCGACGTTCCGATCGTCAAGCGAGTGCTTGATCAATTTCTCGTCGATGCTAACACCGCACCCTCGCTGACCTGCGGTGTGAGGTCCTGGACACCCAATCGAAACACCGGACACACACTTGTCACCGACAGTCATTCCACCGCAACAACTTCCACCTACTCTGTGCACTCGACGAATACAGCGTTGTATACGCACTCCGGATACAGATCTGTCAGAGCCATTGTCTGCCAGAGCCATCGACACGAAAGGCCCGTACATGCGAACCTTCTCGAAGCGCACCCTTGCCGCGCCGGCCGCTCTCGCCGCGCTGGGCTTGGTTCTCACCGGCTGCGGAAGCAAGGCAACAGACACCGCATCGGGAGATTCGACGGCTACGTCGTGCGTCGACACCTCGGGGGACACGATCAAGGTCGGTTCCCTGAATTCACTCTCGGGCACCATGGCCATCAGTGAAGTGACGGTCCGCGACTCCATCTCGTTGGCGGTGCAGGAGATCAACGATTCCGGCGGTGTACTGGGTAAGAAGATCCAGATCGTGGCAGAGGACGGCGCGTCGGAGCCGACAGTGTTCGCCGAGAAGGCCGAGAAACTGATCAGCAGCGATTGCGTCGCAGCAGTTTTCGGTGGCTGGACCTCCTCGAGCCGCAAGGCCATGCTGCCCGTGTTCGAGGACAACAACTCTTTGCTCTACTACCCGGTCCAGTACGAGGGACTGGAAGATTCGAAGAACATCTTCTACACGGGTGCAACGACCAACCAGCAGATCATCCCGGCTCTGGATTACCTGAAGGAGAAGGGCGTCAAGTCGCTGTATCTGGTCGGCAGCGACTACGTGTTCCCGCAGACCGCCAACCGCATCATCAAGGCGTACGCGGCAGCGAACGGCATCGAGATCAAGGGCGAGGATTACACGCCTCTGGGTTCGACCGACTTCTCCACCATCGTGAACAAGGTCCGCACAGCCGACGCCGATGCCGTGTTCAACACACTCAACGGCGATTCCAACGTTGCATTCTTCCGTGAATACTCGAATGTCGGCCTGAAGCCCGCCGACATGCCCGTCGTCTCCGTCTCCATTGCGGAGGAAGAGATCGGTGGTATCGGAGTCCAGAACGTCGAAGGCCAGCTGACGGCGTGGAACTACTACCAGACCATCGACTCCCCCGAGAACAAGAAGTTCGTCGCGGCGTACAAGGCGAAGTTCGGCCAGGACAAGCCCACGTCCGATCCGATGGAAGCGGCATACACCTCCGTCTACCTCTGGAAGAACACCGTCGAGAAGGCCAACTCGTTTGCGGTCAAGGATATTCAGGACAACGCCGACGGTGTGACCTTCCAGGCGCCCGAAGGACTCGTCACCATCGACGGCGACAACCACCACATCACCAAGACTGCCCGGATCGGCGAAATCCGTTCCGACGGACTGATCTACACGGTCTGGGATTCGGGACAGCCGATCGAGCCGGATCCGTACCTGAAGAACTACCCCTGGGCTGAGGGGCTCGGTAGCTGATCGACGAAAGGCGGAATTGACGGAATCGACGAGTAGAGAGGTGGAGCGTCTGTCATGGATGTTGTGATCGGGCAGTTGTTCACGGGTTTGAGTATCGGATCGATTCTCCTGTTGGCAGCGTTGGGGTTGTCTCTCACGTTCGGGCAGATGGGTGTCATCAACATGGCACACGGCGAGTTCATCATGGCCGGCTCGTACACCGCATACGTAGTGCAGCAGGTGATCTCGAATGCAACGGGATCGTTGATCATTTCTCTGCTCGTCGGTTTCGTCGTCGGCGGACTGATGGGTGTTGTGCTCGAAGTGGTCCTGGTATCGCGGATGTACCACCGACCCCTCGACACGCTGTTGGTGACATTCGGCGTCGGATTGATCCTTCAGCAGTTGGCGCGCGACATCTTCGGCGCGCCGGCAGTCAATGTTTCGGCGCCGAGCTGGCTTTCGGGCGGGGTCGATATTTTCGGCGCCGTGGTGCCGAAAACCCGCATCTTCATTCTGGTGTTGGCGATCGCAGCGGTGATCGCACTTTCGGTCGCACTGAAGCAGTCGTCGATGGGTAGACGCATCCGGGCCGTCGTCCAGAATCGCGATCTGGCCGAGACGAGCGGAATCTCCTCTCGTCGTACGGACATCACGACCTTCTTCCTCGGTTCCGGGCTCGCCGGCGTCGCGGGTGTCGCGTTGACGCTCATCGGTTCCACCAGCCCGACCATCGGCCAGTCCTATCTGATCGACGCCTTCCTGGTTGTTGTCGTCGGCGGTCTCGGTCAGATGAAGGGAGCCGTGATCGCAGCCTTCGCCCTCGGCATCTTGAACTCGTTCATCGAGTACTCGACGACAGCGTCGATCGCGAAGGTGATCGTGTTCGTCATCATCGTCGTCTTCCTTCAAGTTCGGCCGCAGGGCCTGTTCGCAGTCAAGACGAGGAGCCTCGTATGAGCATCCTGAACAATTCCCGAATTCGGGTGTGGGGCGGTTTTGCACTCGCCGCCATCGTGCTGTTCGCCGTCGCTCCGGCTGTGCTCTCGGACTTCAGGCTGTCACTGTTGGCCAAATTCCTGTGCTTCGCCATAGTCGCTGTCGGTATCGGTTTGGCTTGGGGCAGAGGCGGAATGCTCACGCTCGGCCAGGGGGTGTTCTTCGGGATCGGCGCATACGTGATGGCGATGCACCTCAAGATCGCCGATGCCGAACTCAAGGGTGACGCGGTCCCGGACTTCATGTCCATCGCCGGCAAGACCGAACTGCCGGGATACTGGCAACCGTTCGCCTCGCCATTCGTGGCGATCTTCGCCATCCTTTTCCTGCCGGCCGCTGTTGCCTTTCTCCTCGGACTCGGTGTGTTCAAGCGGAGAGTCAAGGGCGCGTACTTCGCGATCCTCTCGCAGGCACTCGCCGCGGCTTTCGCGATCCTCTTGATCGGCCAGCAGTCGATCGGTGGCAGCAACGGCCTCAACCGTTTTCGTACGTTCTTCGGTTTCAATCTCAACGATCCGGCGAACAAGCAGATGTTGTTCTTCATCGCTGCCGGAGTTCTTCTCGCATCGGTCGCTCTGATTCGCCAGCTGATGAACTCCCGATACGGCGAACTCCTCGTCGCCGTCCGTGATCAAGAGGAGCGAGTACGTTTCCTCGGATACGATCCCGCGAACATCAAACTGGTCGCCTACGTGACCGCGGCATTCCTCGCCGGTATCGCCGGCGCGCTGTTCGTTCCGATCGTGGGCATCATCTCCCCCGCCGACGTCGGGATCGTCCCGTCCATCGCTTTCCTCATCGGGGTCGCGATCGGCGGCCGCGCAACGCTTCTCGGTCCGGTACTCGGTGCGATCGGCGTCGCGTGGGCGCAGTCGACATTCTCGGAGAAACTCCCTTCGGGATGGATCTACGCACAAGGGTTGATGTTCATCGTCGTGGTCGGGTTCTTCCCGGCAGGTGTGGCCGGATTGTTCGCCCTGATGCGCCACCGCAAGAAGCGTGAGACCCCGGCCGACCCGCCGGTCAAGGTCTCCCAACCCGAACCAGTGGAGGTGTCGTCATGACCAACACAACCGCCACCAGCGAACCCACACCGGCACTGGGTGGCAACGCCGGAATGTCGTCCGAGTACCTCGAAGTACGAAATCTTTCGGTCAGCTTCGACGGTTTCAAGGCCGTCGACGGCGTCGACTTGACCCTCATGCAGGGCGACCTGAGGTTTCTCATCGGCCCGAACGGGGCTGGAAAGACAACGTTGGTCGACGCCATCACCGGACTCGTTCCCGCGACGGGTTCCATCACGAAGTCCGGCGAGCAACTGCTCGGCAAGAAGGTTCACAAGATCGCCCGCCTCGGCGTCGGGCGAACCTTCCAGACGGCAAGCGTCTTCGAAGAGCTCTCGGTGCTGCAGAATCTCGACATCGCGGCCGGAGCCGGCCGATCACCGTGGAACCTGCTCAGAAAACGCAAAGGTGTGCTTCCCGAGATCGAAGAGGCGCTGGAGACAACCGGGTTGGAGCACCTCAGGGACACCGCCGCAGGCATTCTGGCGCACGGACAGAAGCAGTGGCTCGAAATCGGAATGTTGTTGGTACAGAACTGTTCCGTGCTCCTGCTCGACGAGCCCGTCGCAGGCATGAGCCTCGAGGAGCGCGAGGAGACCGGGAACCTTCTGCGGCGCATCGGCGGTGCGCGAACCGTCGTCGTAGTCGAGCACGACATGGACTTCATGCGATCCTTCGCCACGTCCGTCACAGTGCTCGCCGCTGGGAAAGTGCTTGCCGAAGGAACTGTGGCGGAGGTCCAAGCCGACCCCAAGGTGCAAGAGGTCTACCTCGGCACAGCCGCTGCCGGAACCGATCTCGGCGCCGACACCGAACCGACCCCGGAGGACTGAATCATGCTCGAGCTCGTCGACATCCGCGCCGGCTACGGACGCACCGAAGTGATCCACGGCGTATCCCTGCTGGTTCCCAGCGACGGAGTTGCGGCAGTCATGGGTCACAACGGTGCGGGTAAAACCACCTTGCTGCGCGCCGCCGTCGGTCTGATCAAACCTACACGGGGAAAGGTACTTCTGAACGGTGAGGACATCACCGGTCTACGGCCGAGCGCCCGCGTCGCTCGCGGACTTGCCTACGTACCCCAGGGTCAGCAGTCGTTCGGACAACTGACAACTGCCGAGAATCTTCGGGTGGTCGCCGACGGGCGCAAACGCGGAAAGGCACTCATCGCAGAGGCATTGGATCTGTTTCCCGCACTCACCACGCTCCTCGACCGTCGCGCGGGACTTCTCTCCGGTGGACAGCGACAACAGCTTGCCATCGCTCGCGCCCTGATCACCGAGCCCAAGATCCTCATTCTGGACGAGCCGACCGAGGGCATTCAACCCAACGTGGTCGCCGAAATCGAAAGGACCGTCATGGAACTCACCGAACGCGGCGATCTCGGTGTCCTCCTCGTAGAGCAGCACATCGGTTTCGCGCTCCAATCTGCGCAGCATTACAGCATTCTCGCGGCGGGACACGTGACCTCGACCGGTGAGGGCGGCACCACGTCCACCGAGGCGGTTCGTCGAGCGATGGCAATCTGACATGAGTGTGCGCCCGCCGCTGCGCGAGCAGGTCTATCGGTCGATCCGGAACGATCTGATGTCGGGTCAGATCGCGCCATCCGAACGACTGGGCGAGGAACGGTTGGCTCATCTCTACGGTGTCTCGCGAACACCGGTGCGCGAAGCGCTCGCGAAGTTGGAATCCGACGGGCTGGTCGAGCGCGACGAACACGGCCTCTTTCCGTACCGACCGCACCTCGACGAGTTGGGTGGCCTCTACGAGCTGCGCATACTCCTCGAGGTACACGGACTTCGGCGGGTACTCGACGGTGAGGCCCCCGCTCATGATCGAGACGCGCTCGGTTCCGAACTCGACAAGTGGTACGCATTTCTCAAACAGATGCCGGTACCGGACGCCGGTTTCGTGACGCTCGACGAGGAGTTCCACATCGCGCTCCTCGCCTCGTCCGGAAACCACGCGTTGGTCGACGCTCTTCAGGCCGTCAACTCGAAGCTGCGCCCCGTGCGGATGTTCGACTACCTGACTCCCGACCGTATGAAGGCCACCGTGGAGGAACATATCGCCGTCGTCGAGCTGGTTCTGGACGGCAAGATTCCGCAAGCGCACGAGGCACTGGTATCGCATATCGACATCTCTCGTGCGGTTGTCCTCGACCGTGCTCGTCAGGCCCTCTCGTTGGCCGCCATGGCCAACGCTGTGCGGAACTGATCGAGCGGGGGTCACCGCCCCTCCGAAAATCGCACTTGCTCAGCGTGGGAAGGCTCTCGGAAATAGGAATGGACTCACAGCGGTTGCACCTCACAACGACGTTTGCGTTCTATTCGCTGAGAAAGGCACCACATTCATGGCCGTCCCACTTTCCATCCTCGATCTCGCCCACATCGGCGACAACGAAACCGCCAAAGACAGCTTCGACGCCAGCGTGACCTTGGCGCAGCGTGCCGAGGAGTGGGGTTACAAGCGAATCTGGTATGCCGAGCACCACAACATGGGTTCCATCGCGTCTTCGGCCACCAGCGTTCTGATCAGCCACGTCGCCGCGCACACCAGCAAAATCCGCCTCGGCGCCGGTGGAATCATGCTGCCCAACCACGCGCCGCTGACGATCGCCGAGCAGTTCGGCACCCTCGAGACTCTGCACCCGGGTCGCATCGATCTCGGTCTCGGTCGCGCGCCCGGTAGTGATCAGAAGACGATGCAGGCTTTGCGACGCGACCCGAGTTCTTCGGACAGCTTCCCGCAGGACGTACTCGAGCTTCAGGGCTACCTCGGCGACACTTCGCGCGTCCCCGGAATCAATGCCGTTCCCGGTAAGGGCACTCACGTTCCGCTCTACATTCTCGGATCGTCATTGTTCGGAGCCAAGCTCGCCGCGATGCTCGGCCTGCCGTATGCATTTGCCTCGCACTTCGCCCCCAACGCCCTGCGCGACGCCGTCGCGATCTATCGACGCGAGTTCAAGCCGTCGGAGCAGTTGGCGGAGCCGTACGTCATCGCGGGCGTCAACGTCATCGCCGCCGACACCCATGAGCAGGCTCAGCAGGACTTCCTCGCGGCCAAGCGTTCGCGCGTCAGCCTTCTTCTCGGACGCGGACGCAAGTTCACGGACGACGAAGCGGACATGCTGCTCGACTCCCCCGCGGGTCAGCAGGTTCTGCAGATGACCAAGTACAGCGCCATCGGCACGCCCACGGAGGTCCGCGCCTACCTCGACGAGTTCACCGAGCATGCACAGGCCGACGAGCTGATCACGGTGTCGACCGGCACCAACCGCGAGGCTTGGTTGCGCACGTTCGAACTCCTCGCCGACGTGAGCGATCTGGTACCCGCCTAAGCTGCCGGTATGGGCGATCCATCCCGTCGCGGGTTCATCTCGGTACTGGCAGTTCTACTTTCGACGGGTTGGGCCGCCAACCACTTTGCTGCGCTCATCCCGGTTCTCCGGGTGGACGAGGGCCTTTCGCATACCGTGCTCGACGGTGTTTTCGGTATCTACGCGCTCGGACTTCTACCCGGCCTGTTGACCGGTGGAGCACTGTCGGATCGCGTCGGCCGAGCTGTAGTCGTCCTGCCCGGAGCGCTCATAGCCTCGCTCGGAACCTTGATTCTTCTTCTCTGGCACGACGCGCCCGGGCTCATGGTCGGGCGCCTCGTTGTCGGTATCGGTGCCGGTCTGGCAATCGGCGCCGGTACCGCGTGGGCGGCTGACCTTCGCGGCAAGTCCGGAACCGTGATGGCGGGCGTAGTACTCACCTCGGGTTTCGCACTGGGACCACTGTTTTCGGGTCTGTTGGCACAATTTGCCGCCTTCCCACTCGCTACGCCCTTTGTCGTCTCGGCCTTCTTGTCGGTGGGTTCGGTTACCGCGGCAGCTGTGTGGAGTCGTACACCTGTTTCCGTAGAAGCCGCGACCATCACACCCGTCCCAGACGGCGCGGAGCGCTCCGTCGCAAATGCGCCAGACGGCGCGGAGCGCTCCGTCGCAAATGCGCTGCTCTGGGCACTTCCGTTGGCGCCGTGGGTGTTCGCCAGCGCAACAGTCTCTTTCGTGACCATGACGGCCAGGCTCGGGGACCGCTACTCAGGTCCTCTCCTTCCGGGTTTCGCGGCGGCGCTGACTCTGGGTGCTGGAATCCTGGTTCAAACCGCTGCGCGCCATCGCAATTGGGGTCCTCAGGCCGGCACGGTCGGCGCCGCACTGGCGGCGCTCGGATACTGCCTGGTCGCCGTCGGCGGCGCGCACCCCGCGCTCGGGTTGTTCATCGTCTGCGCGCTCGTCCTCGGTACGGCCTACGGACTGTGTCTACGCGAGGGACTGCTCGACCTCGAGTCGCTGGCTCCCCCCGCCTCGCGGGGCGCCCTGACCGGGATCTTCTACGTCGGCACCTATCTCGGATTCGGACTGCCGGTGCTACTGGTTGTCATCGAACCCACGATGGGTCCGTCGCTGCCGTTGGTGATCCTCGCCGCTGTTGCCGCCATCGTTGCCGTGGTCCGATTCCGTCGATTGCGGTCGACCCAGGCTTCCACGTCACATCCGCGTCTCGAAGCCGCATCGGTCTGAACACCCGTTCGGACGGAGTTGGCGGTACTTGCAGTCGCAGCTACCCGGCGGTGTTAGCGTCGGAGGACCAGAAGGTCACTGCGTAGGGACACAGCAATGGGCAAGAGCGAGGCGGGCAAGGCCGAATCGGCCAAGAGTAGTGCGGACGACCTGACGGGTCGGCGCATCCTGATCACCGGCGCTGCCCGCAATATCGGTTCTTCGCTGGCCAGACGCCTGTACGACCGTGGTGCGTCCGTGGGACTGCTCGGCCTCGAGCCTGAACTTCTCGAACAAGTCGCCACTTCCTGCGGCCGCGCGCCGTGGCAGTTGTGCGACGTCGCCGACCTCGAGCAGGTATCTCGCGGCGTCGACTACATCGCTGAGAAGCTGGGAGGCATCGACGTCGTCGTCGCCAATGCCGGTGTCGAGGCGAACTCGTCGATCCTCGGCGGCGACCCTGCGGACATGCGCCGCGCCGTCGAAGTCAATCTCATGGGCACGTACTACACCCTGCGCGCAGCCGGTCCGCACATCAGTCACGAAAACGGTTACGCCCTGGTGGTCGCCTCGGCTCACGGCGCCGCCAAGCATCCGTTTCGCGGACCGTTCGGTGCTTCGCGCGCCGGCGTCGAAGCCTTGGGTGACGCGTTGCGCTTGGAAATGAAACACCTCGGCACCAAGGTGGGCGTCGCGTATATCGGCGACATCGACACCGATACCACTGCACTGTCGTTCGACGGAGCACGCGGAACCCTCGCCAGCGTCGGCACCACGACCGTCGCTGACGCCGTCGACGCGTTCGAGCGCGGTATCGTCGGCCGGAAGTCACGCGTACACGCGCCCCGCCGCAGCGCCGCGGTTCGCCACATCGCGCAACGAGCTATCGACCTCCGTCCCTCTCACATCCGTGGAGTCGCATGAACCCCCGCATCCCGCCCGGCCGATTCAAGGACCTCGGTCCGATCAACTGGGGAATCTGGCGTGTCCTGTCGAAGGCTGCCGGAGCACCCGATGCGCATCTGTTCAGCACCTTGGGGCGCACGGGTGGACTCTTCCGCGGTTGGCTGCACTACTCCGGCTCACTCATGCCCGGCGGCAAGATCTCTCGCCACGACACCGAACTGATCATCCTGCGGGTCGCGCACCTGCGGGACTGCGGTTACGAGATGGATCACCACATCAGGCTCGGCCGCAAAGCCGGAATCGACGCAGAAGAACTGGCCCGAATCATCGAGGGCCCTGGCGCTTCCGAGTTGAGTCCGCGTCACCGTGCGATCTTGACTGCGGTCGACGAGTTGGTCACCACCAAGGACGTCACCGACAACACGTGGGGAACGCTCTCGCAGCATCTCGACGATCGTCGGTTGATCGAATTCACCTTGTTGGTCACTCAGTACGACGGCCTGGCCACCACGATCGGAACCTTGCGGGTTCAGCGCGACTTCTCCTGAAGTTCCGCGGCGGCCGTAACTCAGCTCTAACCCGAAGACATCTGGACGAAACACCTGATCAATAGCGTATACAGGTATGTCGACAGGGATGAATACGGCGCCGGAGCCACTGCGTGAGGTGGTCTACCGGGAACTACGCACCGAACTGGTCAACGGGACTATCGGGTTCGATCAGCGCCTGACGGAACCGAAACTCTCCACGCGTTTCGGCATTTCTCGCACACCAGTACGGGAAGCGTTGACGATGCTGTGCGCCGATGGACTCCTGCGCCGGGAAGAGTACGGGTTCTCCGCCGTGCGCCCGAGTATCCCGCGGATCCGAGATCTGTATGAACTCCGAATCACTCTGGAACTACAGGGAATTACCCGGGCGATCGCAGATCCGACGATCCGGCACGACCGAACAATCCTCGACGACGAATTGGTGCGGTGGCGTGCCCTGGCTCTCGATCCGCCCGCTCAGGAACCGGGGTTCGTCGAACTGGACGAGGAATTCCACGTCGCCGTACTGAGGGCGTCGGGAAACAATGAACTGGTCGCGTCGCTGCTGTCGGTGAATTCCCGTATCCGGCACGTTCGGATGTACGACTTCATGGTCAACGGCCGCATCGACACCTCGATCGCGGAGCACATTCGAATCCTCGAAGAACTACGTGCCGGCAATCTGCCCGAGGCCCGCACGCTTTTGCACCAGCACATCGGCGAGTCTCTCGACGTCGTCCTCGACCGGGTGACCCGCGCGATCACCGCGCTCTCACTCGCCAACATCACGGACTGATCGGAGCAGTACACACCATGACCATCGCAGCAGAAGTTTTCACCCCGACAGCCCGGGTCGAGCAGGCATTCCAGCGGATCGAGGAAGTAGATCGCCCCGAAGTCTGGATCACGTTGCGCCGCAAGGAAGATGTGCTTGCCGATGCCGCTTCGGTCGAAGCCAGAATCGCCGCGGGCGAGCATCTTCCTCTGGCTGGGCGTCTGGTCGCCGTCAAGGACAACGTCGACGTCGCCGGTCTGCCGACCACAGCGGCGTGCCCCGAATTCGCGTATTCGCCGGACGAAACCGCCAGTGCCGTTGCGCGGTTGATCGAGCACGGGGCTGTTGTTCTGGGGAAGACCAATCTGGACCAGTTCGCCACCGGACTGGTCGGAACGCGCAGTCCGTACGGAGCCGTTCGCTGCGCCTGGGACGAAGAGTTGATCTCGGGCGGTAGTAGCTCCGGATCCGCCGTCGCTGTCGCGCTGGGAATTGCAGACATCGGAATCGGCACCGACACTGCCGGTTCGGGCCGGGTGCCGGCAGCGTTCCACGGGATCTACGGACTCAAGCTCTCGCTCGGCGTCATCCCCGCCCACGGAGTAGTGCCCGCCTGCGTGGACTACGACGCTCTGACGGTATTTGCCGACGACCTCGAATTGGCAACCGCGGCAGCGGCAATCATGATCGGCCACGAACCTCGGGATCCCCGCAGCCGCGTCTGGCCTTCCGACGTTCGTCTCGCGGCGGCGCCGAATCCCCGCGTCGCCGTCCCCCGAATCGAGGATCTCGCTCAACTGAGCCCGTCGTATACAGCAGCATTTCAGGACACTGTGACAGCTCTGGTAGCCGGCGGCGCCGAGACCGAGACCGTCGACATATCCGGACTGCTCGACGCGGCCCGATTGCTCTACGACGGCGCCGTGGTGGCGCAGCGGTACGCCGCTGCCGGCGAGTTCCTCGAAACTCGTCCTGCCGGAGCAGATCCCGCGGTGTCCGACATCGTGCTCGGCGCGAAGCACCCCACCGGATACCAGCTAGTCGACGATCTCGACGCTCTCACCCACGCCAAGGCTGCCGCCCGGGAACTCCTCGCCGGGTTCGACGCCCTACTGCTTCCCACCACCACCGAACATCCGACCATCGCTGCCGTGACCGAGGATCCATTCGGAATCAACCGCCGGATGGGAACTTTCACCAACTTCTGCAACCTGCTCGACATGGCGGCCGTCGCGGCGCCCGGACACCGCACTGCCGAAGATCACCCGTTCGGCGTCATGTTCGTCGTACCCGCTTTCGACGACCAGATCGCCATCGACCTCGCCGCACGACTCGGTGATGTGCCTTCACCCACCCTCGTCGATACCGGAATCGACCTCGCAGTATTCGGCGCTCACCTGCGCGGGCAACCCCTCAACACACAGTTGGTCGACCTCGGCGCGCGGTACGTCGAAACCGTCACGACCTCGGATGCCTACCGGCTCTTCGCTCTCGACACGACGCCACCGAAGCCCGGCCTGGTACGCCGTGGCCCTGGACTCGGCGCACCGGTCGTCGGCGAGATCTTCCGAATCTCACCGGCCGGGCTGGGAACGTTCCTCGCCGCCTTGCCTGCACCGATGGCGCTCACGAGCGTCGAGTTATCCGACGGCAGAACGACAGTCGGTTTCAGCTGCACTCATGACGCCGTAAACGGCGCAGCTGACATCACCGACTACGGCGGTTGGGCCGCGTACCTCTCTCGCTGACAGTCACGGCTTGCAGATTCGAGTGACGGCCTCGCGCACCACCTCACGGCGGCGCGCGATCTCGTCGGCGTCGACGTTCTGGTTGTCGGCCACACCGGGGGCCACCACCCAGCCGAACACGAGGCCGAACAGCATCGTGATCAGGTCCTGGGGGTCCCAGTGCTTCGAGATGAGGCCGTCTTCTTGAGCCTTGCGGATCGTGGCCATTCGCGGAACCCAGCTGGAATGTTCCTCGGCCAACTTCTTCATCCGTGGTGCCTCACCCTGCAATTGACCCCAGATCATCATCCGTTGAATCTGTGGTTTGCCGAGCATTGCGTCGAACAGTTCGACAGCATGCGCGGGCATGTCTTCACCGGTGAACTCGACGGATTCCATCGCCTGCTCGAAGTCGACGTCGAGCACCGCGTGGAACAACGCGACCTTGTCACCGAAATATGCGTAGAGGCGCTCCTTACTGGCGTTTCCGTTCTTCGCAATCCGATCGATGCGCGCACCGGCAAGCCCATAGGTGCCGAATTCTTCTTGCGCAGCGTCGAGGATTCGCTGTTTCGTCGCGGTCACGTCAGTGGGAGCCATAGTGATGATGGTAACCGAACGAACTATTTCGTTTGACTCACCCGAGAAGGCTGGAATACCTTTTTCCAATGACCACCACGTCCCACGTCGACGGCGGCACTCTGCCACCGATCCCGGCTGTCTCCGAGAATCCGAATCATCAACGTCGCTGGCTGGTGCTCTGCATCGTCGCGTTCGCTCAACTCATGGTGGTGCTCGACGGCACCATCGTCTCCATCGCCCTACCGGCAGCCCAGGAGGAACTGGGCATAAGCGACCTTGACCGCGCGTGGGTGGTCACGTCGTACGCCTTGGCGTTCGGTGCGCTGCTGCTCCTCGGCGGACGTATCGCCGACTACTGGGGCCGAAAGCGATCCTTCATCGTCGGCATGGCGGGCTTCGCGGTTGCCTCCGGCATCGGCGGCATCGCGCAGAGCGGTATCGAACTGTTCATCGCTCGCGCCGGCCAGGGCGTCTTCGCAGCATTGCTCGCGCCCGCTGCGCTGTCGATGCTCACCACCACCTTCATCGGAGAGAAGGAGCGCGCCAAGGCTTTTGCCGTCTACGGCGCGATCTCCGGCGGTGGCGCTGCTATCGGCCTTCTCCTCGGTGGAGTGCTGACGCAGTACGTCGACTGGCGCTGGTGCCTGCTCGTCAACATCCCGATCGCGCTGATCGCCATCGCTGCGGCCGTCCCGATCGTCAAGGAAACCAAAGCGCACGGCGACACGAGCTACGACCTTCCCGGCGCTGTCCTCATCGCCCTGGGGCTCGGCTCACTGGTCTACGGATTCACACGCGCCGAGCACGGCTGGGGTCAGGCGGACACTTTGCTGTTCATCGCACTGGGTCTGGTCTTCCTCGCGATCTTCGTGGTCGTCGAGAGCCGCAGCAAGAATCCGCTTCTACCGCTGAGCGTTCCGTGGCATCGCGATCGCGGCGCTGCTCTGATCGGCTCCATGCTGGTGGGCGCCGCCCTGCTCGGCGGCACGTTGTACCTGACGTTCTACCTGCAGATCGTGCTCGGATTCAGCCCGGTCATGGCCGGCGTCGGATCGCTGCCGATGGCGTTCTTCATCGTCTTGGCGTCGACCATCGCAGCGCAGTTGTCCACCAAGATCGGCCCCAAGCCGCTCATGGTCGCCGGCCCGCTGGTGGCAGCAGTAGGACTGCTCATGCTGACCCAGATCGAGGTACACAGCTCCTACTGGACGCACGTGTTCCCCGGCCTCGCGATCTTCGGCTTCGGACTGGGTCTGCTGATGGTGCCGATGCAGAACCTCGCACTGATCGGTGTCCCCGACCACGACGCCGGCGCTGCCAGTGCCCTGGTCAACGCCACCCTGCAGATCGGCGGCGCACTCGGAACCGCACTGTTCACCACGATCTACGCTTCGGCCAAGTCGGCCTTCACCGCCGACAACGCGGCGCCGATCCCGCCGGAAGGCATTCCTGTCGACATGTCGAATGCGACCATCCCGACCGGCGATCAATTGGCACTACTCCCCCAGCCGGTACAGGACTTCGTCGCCTCGATGACGGACTACTTCTTCGGCGCCGAGGTATCCGGATACTCAGCCGCATTCGGTTGGGCGGCAATCTTGTTGGCGATCATCGCACCGGTAGTGCTGGTTCTGGTCCGCGCCAAGAAGGGTGATCTGCCCGCCGAGGGTGCAGTCCACATGGGGTAACCCCTGTGCGCCTTTATTAACCGCCCGCGGTTAATAAAGGCGCACAGCAGGTCAGGCCTTCCTCAACACCTCAGTCACCGGAGTGCTGCTGCGGCCGATCAACTTCTGCAGGTCACCCGACTCGGTGTCCAACGCCCCCTTGGCAATTGCAGCATCGGAATCGGCGAGGATCTGCGCAACCGGTGCAGGCAGTCCGACGCTCTCGAGAATGCCTTCGTATGCCTGCTCGTCCACGAACTGGTACGCGACGGGCTTGCCGGCGAATTCGCTGATCTTTGCGGCCAATTCGGCGTAGGTGAGCCTCTCGTCACCGCCCAACTCGTACACTGCGCCTTCGTGGCCATCGGTGGTCGCGACTACTGCTGCGGCGTCGGCGTAATCCGCACGCGCCGCAGCCGCGATCTTGCCTTCCGCTCCCGCACCGACCAGTGCGCCGCGTTCGATCACACCGGCCAGGTCGTTGGTGAAGTTCTCCCAGTACCAACCGTTGCGCAACAGCGCGAACGGAATACCGCTCCGAGTGAGCACGTCCTCGGTCGCCTTGTGCTCGGCAGCAAGCTTCATCGGCGTGTCCTGAGCATTCAATATGCTCGTGTAGGCGATGAATCCGACGCCGGCAGCCTTCGCCGCGTCGATGATGTTGGTGTGTTGCGCGAGCCGTGACCCCACTTCACTTCCCGAGATCAGCACCAGCTTGTCGACGCCCGCCAATGCGGTTTCCAACGCCGAGGCATCGGCGTAGTCCGCTTGGCGTACAACTACTCCGCGGGCGGCGAGGCTTTCCGCCTTCTGTGGATTGCGGACCACTGCGACGATGTCGGACGCGGCGGCTCCCCGCTCGATCAACGACTCGACTACCAGTTGTCCGAGGTTTCCGGTTGCGCCGGTGACTGCAATGCTCATGCGAACTCCCGATCCAGGTTGAAGCGTAAATGCGTTCTGCAACCATCATGCACTTATTTTTCGTAAGTGCAACACGGCGAGTTAGCGCTATCGGATCGTGCAGTAGTAGCCTGGGTTCATGACCAGCACCGACTCACCTTCACGTGCTGCCCAGACTCCTGATCCGAATGCCGACGTCGTGGACCCAACCCTCGAGGCTGACGTCTTCGCTCGCGGGTGCAACTCTCGGGCGGCATTGCAGAATGCAACCGGACGCTGGGGCGCACTCGCACTGGCAGCACTGAACGAGGGTCCGTACCGGTTCAGTGCCCTGCGCCGACGCGTCGACGGAGTCAGCGAGCGCATGCTCTCGCAGACCCTGCAAACACTCGAGCGGGATGGCCTCGTGCACCGTGAGGTACTCGAAACCATCCCGCCCAAAGTGGAATACAGCCTGACCGAACTCGGCGCCGACGTCGCCGCAAAGATCACGGCCCTGATCGAACTACTCGAATCGCAGGTGCCGAAAATCGTTGCGTCACAAGCGTCGTACGACGCCCGGAATCAGCTCAACTTGTCCGAGAGCTGAGCGATGAACTCGTCGAATGCGTAGGGAACGCTCAGCACCGTCGGAGCGGACGTAGCCATCGCGTAGTCCATTCCGACCAGACGAACCAGACGGCCGTTCGACACCGAGGTCATGTTCGCGAACGGACCGAAGGACATCAGCTTGTCCAGGTTGGTGCCGTCGGCGTCGACGAGAATGAAGACGTCGGCGTCGAGTGTGTCGATGGATTCCATGCCCACGGACACCGAACTGTCGCCGGAAGTGCACACTGCGTCGACACCGGGCGAGGTCTTCACCCCGAGCTGGCCGAGAAGACGGATCCGCGGGTCGGTGCCGCAGAAGACGATCAGGCCCTCGTCGGTGCGCATTGCATACGTTGCGGTTTTGCCCTGGAACTGTGGGTGATCAGCGGCCTGCTTCTCGAAGTACGCCCCGGTCTCGTCGATCAGCGTCTGAGCCTGCTCCGGCTGTCCGAGCGCTGCACCGATCATGCTCATCTGCTTGTCCCACGCCGTATCCCACGGCTGGTCGGGGAACGCGACGGTCGGCGCGATGTCACTGAGACGCTTGTACTCGCCCTCGTCGATGCCGGAGTACACGGCGAGGATCACGTCGGGATCGAGCCCGAGGATCTGCTCGAACGGGATATCGGGATTGGTCGTCATGAGAACAGGCTTGGCACCGTTCAGACGCGAAGCGTCCCAGGGCAGGATGTTGTTCTCGATGCCGGCGCCGGAGAAGCTCTCCATGGCGACCGGAACCTTGTTCAGTGCGATCACCGCATCCTGGCCACTCCATCCGATGGTCACGATGCGCATAGGCTCCGCGTCGATCGTCGTCGAACCGTAGGCGTGGTCGACGGTCACGGGGAACGCCCCCACCTCGGCGGCACCCGAAGCTTCGGCGTCCGATCCGGAGTCACCTGAGGTTCCACAGGCGGAGAGCGTCAGCGCGACGCAAGCCGCGAGCAGTACGGAACGAGTTTTCATGAGTGGTCCTTCGAAAGCCGAATGGTCGACTCGGGACGCTAATGCGTTGCGCGCCTACACCCCGACTCGAAGGCCTCAGATGGCGGTTTCGCAACACAACTCGACACAAAAGACGAAAAACCCCGTGAGCCTTTCCGGTAGTGCGAACTACCGAAAAGGCGCACGGGGCCGAAGGCCCTGCCGTCAGAAGTTGATCATGTGGCCGGCGAGGCCGTGGATCGCTTCCTGCAGTGCCTCACTGAGCGTGGGGTGGGTGTGGACGTTGCGTGCCAACTCGTTGACCGTGAGGTCCCACTTCTGGGCCAAGGTCAGCTCGGGCAGCAGTTCCGAAACGTCCGGTCCGATGAGGTGCCCGCCGAGCAGTTCGCCGTACTTCTTGTCGGCGATCAGCTTGACGAAACCGGTCGGGTCACCGAGACCGTGTGCCTTGCCGTTGGCAGCGAACGGGAAATTCGCGACCTTGACGTCGTAGCCCTCGGCCTTGGCCTGCTCCTCGGTCAAACCGAACGAGGCGACCTGCGGCTGGCAGAACGTCGCACGCGGCATCATCCGGTAGTCACCGAGTGTCTGCGTCTCCGCGCCGCCGATGGTCTCGGCAGCGACGACAGCCTGAGCTTCTGCGACGTGCGCGAGCTGCAGCTTGGCGGTGACGTCACCGATGGCGAAGATGTGCGGGACGTTGGTGCGCATGTAGTCGTCGATCGCGATGGCGCCGCGATCGGTCAACGCGACACCGGTGTTCTCGAGACCGAAGCCCTCCACGCGCGGTGCGAAGCCGACGGACTGCAGAACCTTGTCGACGACCACGGTCTCGATCTCGCCGGACTTGTTGTCCTTGATCGAGACGGTGACCTTGCTGCCGTCGTCGCTGATGGACTGCACAGCGGCACCGGTCTTGATGGTGACGCCGAGCTTCTTGTACTGCTTGGCGATTTCCTTCGAGACGTCGGCGTCCTCGTTGGGCAGTGCCCGATCGAGGAACTCGACGATCGTGACGTCGACGCCGTAGTTCTTGAGGACGTAACCGAACTCCATGCCGATCGCGCCGGCACCGACGATGAGGATCGAACCCGGAAGGTCACGGGTGAGGATCTGCTCTTCGTAGGTCACGACGTTCTCGCTCAGCGAGGTGCCGGGCAGCAGCTTGGTGTACGAACCGGTCGCGATGATGGCGTTGTCGAACGTGATCGTCTCGGTGCCACCCTTGCTCAGCTCCACGCTGATGGTGTTGGCGTCGACGAACGTGCCCTTGCCGTCGTACTCCGGGATCTTGTTCTTCTTCATCAAGAAGTGAATGCCCTTGACTCGCCCGTCCGCGACCTTGCGGCTGCGATCGAAAGCGGAGCCGAAATCGAAGGACACGTCTCCGGACATGCCGAACGTCTTCGCTTCTTTCGTGAAGATGTGCGCGAGTTCGGCGTTACGGAGAAGCGCCTTGGACGGAATGCAGCCGACATTCAGGCATACACCGCCCCAGTACTTCTGCTCGATGATGGCGGTGCTCAGGCCCAGTTGTGCCGCGCGGATAGCAGCGACGTACCCACCGGGGCCGGCTCCGAGGACAACGACGTCATAGTGTGAGGTCACGATTCACCAGGGTAGTCCTGCATCGTTTCGCTGTCCCCAGATGGTCGTATTACCCGTCGGTAGCCCACACTTCTCGGGCAACTCGGGCGAAATTTCCGCCGTACACGGCCTCGATCGACGGCTCGTCGAAGCCCCGCTCACGCAATACCTGATCAAGTGTCAGCACCTCCTCCGGAGGAGTCCACTGCAGTGGCCCCCACGCGGTGTACGCCTCGGAGAACGACGACGGGTTCTGCTCGATCTCTTCGCGGAAGTCGTCGGCGTCGAATGAGAAGTCGGAGCCGATCCCGACATGATCGATGCCGACGAGTCCCACAGCCTCTTCGATGTGGTCGGCCATCGCGGACAGCCGAGCCTGGTCGTCATCCGGTCCGTTGACGCCGAGGAATATGCCCACGCCGTTGATCCCGACGACGCCGCCGGTCTCCGCACACGCTCTGGCCTGATCGTCGGTGATGTTGCGCGGATGCTCCCACAACCTTCGGAGGTTCGAGTGGCTGTAGATCATTGCTCGCTGGGTGATAGCTGAGATGTCCAACCCCGTCTGTACAGAACAATGTGAGCCGTCGACCGTCATTCCGACGCGATTCATCTCGGCAACCAGGTCACGGCCGTATCCACTCAACCCCGTGTCCGCCAGGTCCAAGCAGCCGCAGCCGGCAGCGTTCATGTAGTTATACGTCGGCAACATCGAGCGGACTCCGAGGTCGTAGAAGTACGAGACGTTGGCCAGGTCTCCCTCCAGCGGATTCGAGTCCTCCAGGTCGAAGGCCAGGGCGATTCCGCCGGACTCCTGAATCTCGACGACGCCGTCGACGGTGAAGACAGGGGTGATCTCCGGGAACTCGACCCGCGCCTGCCACGCGAAACTCTTGGCGATTGCCGTCGAGTCCGCGCGAGTCTGCGGCGAGTAACCGACGTTCACCGAAACGTAACTCCCCGCTGGGCGCTGATATCGGAGAAGATCTTCGACAGACGCGTTCGACTGCAGAGGTAGGCAACAATGTTGTTCCCATAGTGGATATGTCCGGTTCACTCACTAATCCCGTCGATGATCAGGGAAATTCACCTGAAACTGGTCGTACGTTCAGCAAATCTCTGGTTCACTGGCGGATAACGCACCGATGCGGTAGAACTTACAAGACTCACACGCCCTGTACCTATCGACAGAGCATGTACCCAGCATGAATTCCCGTACGGGAACAGCAACAAAGGACCGTTCACTCCTGGGCGGATTCGAAGGAATTTTAGGTGGAGGTTTCTGAACGTATGCGTGCTCGCACTTTCAAGCGTGGCCGTCTGGTCGCCGCTGTAGCCGCAGTATCCGTGCTGCCGATGCTGATCAGCCCTGCAGTGTCGTCCGCAGGCGGAGATCCGTCGACCACCACGGCAACTGTTGCCAAGGCAAACACAACGGGTTCCAAGCTCTCGAGCCGCACGGACAACGGGCGCATCGCCACCATCAAGGTGTACTCACCTTCCATGGGACGCGACATTCCGCTCGAGGTCATCCTCCCGGCAGACGGCAGCGAACCCCGCCCGACCCTCTACCTGCTCAACGGTGCAGGCGGCGGCGAAGACCGGGCGACGTGGCAGCGTCAGACCGACGTCAACGAGTTCTTCGCTGACAAGAACGTCAACGTCGTCACCCCGCTCGAAGGTGCATTCAGCTACTACACCGACTGGGTGAACGACGACCCGTCCCTCGGCCGTCAGAAGTGGCAGACGTTCCTGACCCAGGAACTCCCGCCCGTCATCGACGCCGAGTTCAACACCAACGGCGTCCAGTCGATCTCCGCGATCTCGATGACCGCGACCTCGGTCCTCAACCTCGCCATCGCAGCTCCGGGCCTCTACAAGGGCGTCGGTGCATACAGCGGATGCGCCGAGACCAGCACACCGGTCGGCCAGTCCTCCATCGAACTGGTTGTGGGCATGCGCGGCGACGCTGACGTGACCAACATGTGGGGCCCCCTCGACGGCCAGGGCTGGATCGACAACGACCCCGTCGTCAACGCCGAGAAGCTCCGCGGCACCGAGCTCTTCATCTCCACCGGCTCCGGACTCCCCGGCCCGCACGACACCCTGAACAACGAGGCGATCAACGGACAGGTCGGCACACTCGCCAACCAGGTGATCGTCGGCGGCGTCATCGAGGCAGCAGTCAACTACTGCACCCACAACCTCGCCTACCGCCTCAACGATCTCAAGATCCCGGCCACCTTCGACTTCAAGCCGACCGGCACCCACTCGTGGGGCTACTGGGAAGACGATCTCCACAACTCCTGGCCGATGCTCGCTCGTTCGATGGGCATCTGACCGAAATCGTTCCGACTCGACCCCGCTCCCTGCACTTCCGGGAGCGGGGTCGAGTGCTTGTCTGGGCCGATTCGGGGGTTGATTCGGGGGTTAATTCCGGGGCCAATTCAATTGTCAGGCAATCGAATCGCGTCACTTTCTGCGCCCGCTCTGCTTTACTGACACATAACAAAAAGTGAACCTGTTCCAGTAAGGGCTCACAGGCACTTCGATCCGTTCCGGATCCGAAGACATTCAGGTGGAGGATCCGAACGTATGCGTGCTCGAATTTTCAAGCGTGGCAGTGTGATCGCAGCTCTCGCAGTGGCCACGGTGCTGCCGATGCTGATCAGTCCGGCGACAGCTTCTGCGGGCGGTGACACGTCCGGATCGCACGTCGTGAGCAACACCAAGACCGGCGACCGCAAGGTCACCATCTCGGTCTTCTCCCCGGCGATGGATCGCAACATCCCGCTCGAGGTCATCCTCCCCGCAGATGGCAGCGAACCCCGCCCGACGCTCTACCTGCTCAACGGTGCAGGCGGCGGCGAAGACTCGGCGACCTGGCAACGCAAGACCGACGTCATGAACTTCTTCCAGGACAAGAACGTCAACGTCGTCACTCCACTCGAAGGCGCGTTCAGCTATTACACCGACTGGGTGAACGACGATCCGGTTCTCGGTCGCCAGAAGTGGCAGACGTTCCTCACCAAGGAACTCCCGCCCGTCATCGACGCCGAGTTCAACACCAACAAGGTCCAGTCGATCTCCGCGATCTCCATGACCGCGACCTCGGTCCTCAACCTCGCCATCGCGGCTCCCGGCCTCTACAAGGGCGTCGGGGCGTACAGCGGATGCGCTGAGACCAGCACCCCCGTCGGTCAGAGTGCGATCGAACTTGTCACAGGTACCCGCGGCGGAGCTGACATCACCAACATGTGGGGCCCGCTCGACGGTCAGGGCTGGAAGGACAACGATCCGGTCCTCAACGCCGAGAAGCTCCGCGGCACCGAACTCTACGTCTCCACCGGCTCCGGACTCCCCGGCCCACACGACACTCTCGCCAATCCCGCGATCAACGGTCAGGTCGGTGCGCTCGCCAACCAGGCGATCGTCGGCGGCGTCATCGAGGCAGCGGTCAACTACTGCACCCACAACCTCGCCTACCGCCTGAGCGATCTGAAGATCCCGGCCACCTTCGACTTCAAGCCGACCGGCACCCACTCGTGGGGCTACTGGCAGGACGATCTCCACAACTCCTGGCCGATGCTCGCTCACTCCCTGGGCGTCTGACCCGATTCGTTCTCACTCGACCCCGCTCCAGTGTTTCGGGAGCGGGGTCGAGTGCTGTCGGGAGCGAGCAGTAAGAATGGACGTATGACTTCCGATCAGCAGCCCACCACCGGCGACGACCCCTACCTCTGGCTCGAAGACGTGACCGGTGAGTCTGCACTCGATTGGGTCCGTCAGCACAATGCCGTGACCGAGGAGCAGCTCACCGACAACGAGCGCTTCGATCGACTACAGAGCGACGTGCGCGAGATCCTCGATACCGACGCGCGAATCCCCTACGTCCGCCGTCGAGGTGAGTTCCTCTACAACTTCTGGCGCGACAGCACCCACGTTCGCGGATTGTGGCGACGCACGACGTTCGATCAGTACGTCACCGACGACCCGGAATGGGACGTCCTGGTCGACCTCGACGCCCTGGCCGAGGCCGAGGGCGAGAACTGGGTCTGGAAGGGCACGCAACTTCTACGGCCACACCGCAACCGTGCATTGATCAGCCTCTCCCGCGGCGGGGCAGACGCGGCGGTCGTTCGCGAGTTCGACATCGACAAGCGCGAGTTCCTCGCTCCCGAGGGCGAGAATCCCGGCTTCTACCTTCCCGAGGCCAAGACCGACATCGACTGGATCGACATCGATACCGTCTACGTCGGAACGGATATCGGACCGGGGTCGCTCACCGATTCCGGATATCCCCGTCTGGCCCAGCGGTGGAAGCGCGGCACTCCCCTCTCCAGCGCCGAGACCGTCTACGCGGGCCAGGCCACGGACGTGGCCATCTCGGCTTCGCACGATCCGACGCCCGGGTTCGAACGGGACTTCGTCACTCGCTCGGTCGATTTCTACAACTCTCAGCATTTCGAAGTTCGCCCCGACGGTGAACTGGTGCTCGTGGACGTCCCCGAGGACGCCGGGATCTCGATTCACCACGAGTGGTTGTTGATCCGCACCAAGTCCGTGTGGGCCGTCGAGGACACCGAATATCCGACCGGCGCACTGCTTGCCATCCGTTACGACGATTTCCTTGCCGGCTCACGAGCACTGACATCGATCTTCGAACCCGACGCACATTCCTCGCTCGAGCACTACACCTGGACACGCGATCATCTGATTCTGGTGGTCCTGACCGACGTGCGCACGACGCTGCGAATCCTGACGCCGGGCGAAAACGGCTGGGAGGATCGACCTTTCGAAGGGCTTCCAGAACTGACCAGTATCGAAATTCTCGACACCGACCCTGATGTCAGCAACGAGTACTTCGTCAATTCGAGTGGATACACCTCCCCTGCAACTCTTTTGCACGGCGTGATCGGCGAAACCGAACCCACTGCCCTCAAGCAGGCTCCCGCGTTCTTCGACGCCGAGGGCATCACCACGGAGCAGTTCTTCGCCACCTCTGCCGACGGCACCCAAGTTCCGTACTTCGTGGTGCGCAGTCCGCGTAGCGAGCCCGGCCCTACCCTGCTCTACGGGTACGGCGGATTCGAGATCTCGCTGACACCGTCGTACAGCGGTTCTCTGGGCCGTGCCTGGCTGACGCAGGGCGGAACCTATGTGGTTGCGAACATTCGTGGTGGCGGCGAGTACGGACCCGGTTGGCACACACAGGTTCTCAAGGCCGGGCGCCACAAGGTGCACGAAGACTTCGCTGCCGTCGCGAGAGACCTCGTCGATCGCGGAATCACGACCCCGGATCTTCTGGCAGCTCAGGGCGGTAGCAACGGCGGCCTGCTGATGGGCATCATGCTGACCAAGTACCCCGAGCTCTTCGGCGCCATCGTCTGTCAGGTCCCGCTGCTGGACATGCGCCGATTCCATCTCCTGCTGGCCGGCGCTTCGTGGATGGCCGAATACGGTGACCCCGATGTCCCGGAGGAGTGGGCATTCATCTCGGAGTACTCGCCGTATCAGAACATCGACGCCGCCGCGTCGTACCCACCGATCCTGATCGCGACGTCCACCCGCGACGACCGCGTCCACCCCGCGCATGCCCGCAAGATGGCCGCACGGCTGGAAGAGCTGGGCAAGCCGGTGCTGTATTTCGAGAACATCGAGGGTGGCCACGGCGGCGCCGCGGACAATGCTCAGCTGGCCTTCAAGACTGCGCTGACCTACGAGTTCCTCTGGCAGAAACTCGCCTGATCTTTCAGCGGTCGCGCAACCACGCGACGACGCGCTCGCTCACAGCGGTGGGATTGCGTATCCAACCGTTGTGACCGAGTGGTTCGTCGATGTGCGTCATCGTCACTTGGGCCCCGGAGAGCTTGTCCACCAGGTTCTTTGCCGACCGGCGTGGAGCGAGATCGTCCCCTTCGATCGTGATCGACAGAACCGGCAAGGTCAGGCGAGCGATCCGCTCCTCGTAGTCGATATCCGCACCGACGGGTTCCATGCGACCGGTCCTGGCGAACCGGGCCCAATCGGTGATCAGTACTTTCGACTGTCGACCGAAGCCGCCGACGTTGACCCGGTCTCCAGGCCAGAAGCCGGCGATGTTGGCTGTCACCGACATCGCGGACGAACCCAGATAGAGTCCGGGCGCACGGATTCCGGGGAATCCGCGGTGATACGGCGATCCGGAGGCAACCAGGATCAGTCCGCCGAGCCGGCCCCGAATCCTCGACGCGTACATGACCCCGATCTGGCCGCCCATGCTGTGCCCCATCAGAAATGGTGTGCTGGCCGGAAACCGCTCACGCACCACCTCGAACGTCGCCGGACAATCGATCGAGACCAGTTCCTGATATCCGAAAACACTCGACGCGCTCGGGCGCGGTTTGCTGTCACCTTGGCCACGCAGTTCACCGATGGCCGCATTGAAGCCGGCTTCGACCAGGGCCTGCGCCACCGGATCGTAGAACCCGGCGGGAACTCCGAGCCCGGGCAACATCACCACCACGGGTGCGTCGTCGTTCGGTCCGGGAAACAGACGGATCGGGGTCACGGTGCCGTCGGGGAGTTGGATCGGTACGGTCTCCATTCAACTCACACTAACCACCCACGCCGCGGATGGGCAGAGCCCACGCGCCGACTATTCGAGGCTTCCCACGATCAGCGGATCCGGAGTACCCACGATCTCGTAATCCTTGTTGTCGTAATCGAACTGACTGAGCACGTGACGCATCGCGTTTATCCGTGCGCGTTTCTTGTCATTGCTCTTGATGACGGTCCACGGAGCGGTGTCGGTATCGGTGAACCGGATCATCTCTTCCTTCGCCGCCGTGTACGCATCCCACTTGTCCAGAGAAGCGATGTCCATCGGCGAAAGCTTCCACTGCCGCACGGGATCGACCTGTCTGATCGCGAACCGCGTGCGCTGCTCCAGCGGGGAAACCGAGAACCAGAACTTGATCAAGCTGATGCCGTCGTCGACGAGCATCTGCTCGAACAACGGCACCTGGCGCAGAAATCGCTCATGCTCCTCGTCGGTGCAGAAACCCATGACCCGCTCGACCCCGGCCCGGTTGTACCAAGACCGATCGAACATCACCAGTTCCCCGGCAGCCGGAAGGTGCTGCACGTAGCGCTGGAAGTACCACTGCGTCGACTCGCGGGCCGACGGCTTCTCCAATGCGACGACCCGTGCGCCGCGAGGATTGAGGTGCTCCATGAATCGTTTGATCGTTCCGCCCTTGCCGGCAGCGTCGCGTCCTTCGAACACGATGGCGTGCCGTGCGCCGGTTTCCTTCGACCAGTTCTGCAGCTTGAGGAGTTCGATCTGCAGCAGACGCTTGGACATTTCGTACTCGTCCCGAGGCATCCGTGCGTCGTACGGGTAGCCCTCCCGCCAGGTGTCGACCTCGAAACCGTCCGGCGACGTCAGCAGCACCGGATCGTCGTCGTCATTGTCGTCGACGGTGAAGGCGGCGGTGTCGGCCAGATCGACGGCGGTCGAGAGATCCGCGAAGGCGCTGAGGAACGGTCGGCGTTCTGCTAAATCGGTCACCGCCGACAAGGTAGTCTCCCGCAGCAACCGTTCGGTGAAGCTGGGATGAACTACCGGGGTATGACACGACGGGCTCAAAAGATCAGGGTGCAGATGGGGGTCGTCCCCGATGGTGCCTGATGCGATCTCGCTTCAGAATTGAAGCATGACATTCGAAAGCAACACACCTCGCCCCTTCACCCGTTCCAACGACAAGAAAATGTTCGCCGGAGTGTGCGGCGGAATTGCAGATTACTTCGGCGCCGACGTCAATCTTGTCCGTCTACTCGCCGTTATCGCCGCTATTTGCACGGGCGGAACCGCGGCTTTGGTATATCTCGCCGCCTGGATGCTCATGCCGTTAGGTTGAGGATTCCGGCACCTGACATGGCGAGAATTACGCGCCGACAAAAGGTATTTCGGGGCCTACGCGCCAACACGAGCAGGCCCCGAAATCAACAATCTACTTGGCGGCCTTCAACTCTCCACCGCTGAGCGCAGCGAGGGCCTCGAGACCCTTGACGGCCAGGCCACTGACGCTGCCCAACCCCTGACCGATGATCGCACCGACTGAGCCGGCAGCGTCCATGACAGATCCTTCAAGCATGACGTTCTCCTTTAGATGTTCAGTGGTTCACTTGGGACGAGCAAATGACGCCGATCAGAAAACTCAGGGAACGACAGGCGGCGTAAAGCTGAGGGTGTCGAGAGATCCGAAGATTCCACCGGCGGTGTCAGCCAGTGAACCGAAGAGGTTTGCACCGACATTGTCCAATCCCAGCAGCATTGTCAGCAAAGCCTGCATCGGTGCACCGTCCCCATTCGGACCACCGAGAATATCCATCAACGAACCCATGTTCAGCTCCTCGCGTAGGTGATTCTTTTTACCGTCGGTGACGATTATCGAACCAGTCCGGCGGTAGACACTCGACGTGTCGACAGTCACATTAATCCGCGAGATAACGACTCGACACCACTACGGACAATTACCTTAATTAGGATGAATTCGACAGAAATTTCCCGAACACAAATCGTCGATTCACCACAAGTTCCGACGCAAGTTGCACTTTATCGTTCGACTACCTCACGATTTTGGTCAGAAACTGCCTGCAAAAGCGTCGTGAACCCCACCCGCAACAATTCGACGTAGTGCTCGATATCCGGCATCGTCTCTTGCGAGACGATGACATTGAGCGTCAGAGAACCTCCACGCGCGGCAATGAGGAAGTGGCGCAGAATATCTCCGTCGACCGGCGCCTGCCCGCCGAGAACTGCCACCGCCGGCGCACCTTCGAAAACATTGCCGTCGACCGATACCGGGACATTGCTGATCGTCGTGTTCTGAATGACCTTGTGCGAAGGGTCCAGCTTGTTGAGCCGACGCGAGAGACCGGTGAGTCTGAGCAGAGCCGCAGGCGAGGTTTCGATGCGTGTGCCGTAACGACGGACGGCTGGGTGCGAACTCCGCCCCTTTGCCATCAGCGCCGAATCCCTGATCAGTGTCAGCCGCTCGACCGGATCTTCGACGTCCGTGTGCAGATCGACCGTCAACAGCGCCAGTTGGTTGGCCGATTCCCATTCGGCTATCTGCCGCATCGATCGGGGAACCATCGCCGCCAACCCACTGGCCGACTTCTCGCCCTTTTCCGACAGGTATGCGTCGAGAGCACCGGCGACCACGGTCAGGAAGATGTCGTTGACCGTCACGTCCGGAACGGCCGCTCGGATCGCTTTGATGTCTGCGCCGTCCAGCGTCAGGAAATCGATCGTGATGTCTCCGCCCAGCACGCCGTTGAATCGGGTCGGTAGGCGGTCGGCCGAGTACGTAGGCAGCTCTCCGGCCTCTTCCGCCTCCCGAACCGTCTCGGCCGCAACCTTTGTCACGGACAGACCCCGGCCGAAACGGATCGCCTGGCCGGGCAAACCGACGACCGTGCGCCCGATCAAATCCAGCGACGAAAGCCCCGAACCGGCACGCTTCGTCTCCGGCTTCGGCGGACCGGAGAACAGAAGGTTGGTCAGATCGCGGATCGCCAGACCGTCACCAGCCCCGTGGTGGGTCTTGAGCATGATCAGCGTCAGATTGCCCGGCAGCTCGTCGATCCCGTGCACGCCGGTCATGACGTGCAACTCCCAGGGCGGCCGGGACAGGTCCATCGGCTCCCCGAGCGAGCGCCCGAGCAATTCACGAACCGGGGCCCACCCGGCAACAGGGGCACGATGGACGTGCACGTGATCATCGACGTCGAAATCGGCCGGGACCCAATAGGGATAGTCCAGATCCAGCGGAACTCGCTGGAGTCGACTCGTGAACAGTGGCCAGTACCCGAATCTTTCGGTGATCCACCGAACCGCGTCGTCGTGCGTCATCTCTGCGAGCGGATGGCCCGTCGTGTCGAAGAAGTAGGCGCAGACCATGTGGCTCAGATGTCCGCCGGACTCGTTGTAGACGAACTCCGCGTCTCGCGGTCCCATCTGAGATACCGCGGCTGGCAACGAGTTCCGAAAGATCATGCATGCCCCTCAATTCCGACGCTGAACGAATGTCCGAATTGTAGCGAGCTGACATGCAGATCCTCTGGGTTCTGCTCGGAATCGTTGGGTGTCACCAAATCCAGCAATCGGAGAAGGTGCCTGCGATTCCGATCGATCAGGAGGCAACCTCTTGGTTAGGTGAATCCGCAGTCTGCATCGCGGCTGCCGCTGCCAAGTCATCGAAACTTGCTCGCAGTAGTTCGATGTAATGGTGGAGATCGGGCATGGTCGCGGTATCCGCGATGACGTTGAGGGTCAGTCCCCCACCTGCTGCGGCGACCATGAAATGCCGTAGCCCATCCCCGTCGATGGGCGCTTGCACTGCAAGCACAGCCGCGCCCGGGGCGCCGGCAAGCGTCAACCCTTCGACCGAGAGTGGAATGTTACTCACCATCGTGTGCTGGTAACGCGGTCGATCGAGGCTGTGATCGTTCTGCTTGCGCGCATACGCCATCAATCTCATCAAAGGCGCGGGCGTGGTCTCGACTGCGGCCCCGGCACGCCTGACCGCGGGATGGGACGTGCGCGCCTTCTCCGACCGTGCCGAACTCGAAATGAGCGCCAACCTCTCCAATGGGGACTCGACCTGGGTGTGCATATCCACCAGCAGAGCCACCAACTGATTCGCCGACTCCCACGCTTCGACCTTACGCACCGAGCGAGGAACCATCGCGATCAAGGAATCGCTTGGCCTTTCATCCTTTTCCGTGAGGTAGCGCGTCAGAGCGCCTCCGACAACGGCGAGTAGAACGTCGTTGACAGTGGCACCGGGCACCGAATCCTTGATCTCACGGACCTGCTCCCCGGACATTGTCATCGGTTCGAGTGAGGCAGCTCCACTCACCTTGCCGTTGAATCGAATTGCAGGCCTCTCGTTGAGGCTCTCCACCCATTCTCCTGCCTTCTTCGCAGCGTCAGCATCTCTCTGAGCGCGTCGGTTGCCTGGTACCTGCCTTGCGAAGCGATATATTCGGCCGGGAAACCCCAGTAGCGACTTGGTGAATATCCTCGCTCGCACAAACGGCACAGACGGTTCGGACCCAGCCTGCTGCACCTTGCCCGAAAAGATAGCCTCGCCCAACGTCCTGATGGCGATACCGTCAGCTGCACTGTGGTGAGACTTGAGCACCACCGCCGTCAGTCGGCCCGGCAATTCTTCAAGTCCCTCCAAACCTACGAAGAAGTGCAGTTCCCACGGCGGACGGCGCAGGTCCATCTTCGTGGTCAACAACGCGCTCAACGGCTTTTGCAGCGCTGCCCATCCTGTGTCGTTGATCTTGTTGACGTACACGTGCTTTCGGACGTCGAAGTCAGGGTCTGTCACCCAGTAGGGATGGTCCAGTCCCAACGGAGTCCGTTGGACTCGTTGAGTGAACATGCGATCACATCCGAGGCGTGCGGTAACCCAGTCCACTGCCTGTTCTGCCGTGAATTCCGCGCTTGGGTGCAACGATGTCTCGAAGAAGTACACAGCGATCAGATGGTTCAGGTGACCAGCGCCCTCGTGATAGATGAATTCGGCATCGCGTGGGTTCAGCTGCGCCATCCTTGCGCCTGACGTGTTGGACGCGCCCATTGAACTCCTTGTATCGCGGCTGGTTGCCCGCACATTCGCCTGAGTGCAAAGCTTGTGACTATGAGGCCAGTGATTGCAAAACCGATGGTCCCCGAAGCCAGAGGGCTACGGGGACCAAAGTTTCAAGCAAGTGCAGGTTGTGCAGGTTCGCCTGACTGCTCCGCTACGATGCTGTCCTCGACAACCGAACAATATGATGCAGTCGCTGGAGTGATCACGGCTTTTGTGGAGGATCCTTGATGATCTTGCTTCCAGTGGAAGTGAGACCAAGCATGTTCGATACCCACGTGATCATTCCGGTTAAATAAGTTTGCAGCATGACCGATTCCGTTCTTTCTATGGCGTGGGGGAAGACGACAGCGCGTTCAAATACTTCACAAACGTGCCCACGAGATCGACCGATCCGAAATCGACGATCTTGGACAGGTAGTCCAGGAAGAGATCGAACATCTTTTCTCCTTCTCCTTTTACAGGCCGGCTACGGAGCCGAGGACCGATTGGACGCTGCCCGCCGCAGCCTCACCGAGCGCACCGCCCATGTTGAGGCTTCCGGTGATCGACACGAAGATTCCGTCAACGACCTTGACCAAGTAGAACAGTGGATCCACGAGGGATCCGACGTCAACGCTTGCGAGCGCACCTATCAAACTAGCTGTGTCCACCGTATTTCACACTCCTTGAGATTGATTTCGTTCACTGGCTAAAGCAATTCACTTCTCAGTCGACGTTCGGGAACCAGCCGAAGTCAACCGAGGCGATAAACGGGGTAAACAAAGCCATCCCGAGAATGTTTTTGATCAACCCCCCGGCCTCGCCCTCGAGAACGTCCGCAATCGATCCCAGATCCATCATTCGCTCCTGTCATCAAAAACATTGGAAGAAGAACTTGCAGGTGCCGTCAACTGAGGTCGATTGCCGAAACCAACGATCCGGTGACCCCGTCGATTCCCGGCATGAGCGAACCGGACCAGACGTTACCCAGCAGGTCGGTGAACAATGCCGCCGTTGTCTGCAGGAACATGACGATCATATTGAATCCCACGCTTTCGATTGGCCGCGAATACTCACGGAACATTTACATTGGAATGCTTGATGCAGCCCACAAAGAACCGGTCCGAGCAGCAATTAAAGAATCCCAGTCGAACGATGAAGCCGAGATCCTCCGGGGCTGGTGCCCACTTTCCGCGGCTGTGACTGACATCAAGGTAGTGCAATAGGATCCGGTTTGGGTGCTTTTTGCCCAAGAATTTCAGATGGATCTGAAACCTGTTCCATATTCGCAGGTCTAGCGTCCAAGACGCCTGAAAATCGAGCAAAATGGAATAGCAACCGGAATTTACGTCGTCCGAAAGGCTTAGTACTTGAGGGTATTCAGGACAGAATTATCCACCAAAAGAACTAGACGTATCCGCACTTCACAGGTTAGCGGAGGCGAACAATCGGGACGGAAAATATCAAACATCCTTCAACATTCGGATAGATGAAGCTTCTCGTTCCCCACCTTCTCGATACACCTGTTACGCCATGAGGTTGTCCACACACACGCGGCCATCCACAAAGTGGCTTCTGAATCCGCGTCGTCAGGCTCTTGCCGCCACAGTGCATACGTGGAAGTTGTCACAAGAAACCAGTTGCTCGAGCAGGGCACTTCGCGCAGTTCGATCTCCCGATCCACGCGGTCAGGGCGACTCCATCGAATCCTGCCGTCGGTGTACTCCACCGAAGAACCTGGATACTTCGAGCGTTGCGTCGCGGTCACACTGTGGAAGCCTGAGGCCGTCCTCAGCCATACCAGCGCAGCCTGGCTGTGGGATCTCCTGCCGGAGGAACCACTCTTCGTCGAGGCCACCGTGGCTCCCAGCGTCCGAGCAGCCAGTCCGCAGTGGGTACGGCTTCACCGACGAACAGGAGTCTCGTCGGATGAGTGGATGGGTTTACCGATCGTGCCGATCGAGCAGTGCTTCATCGACGTCGCGACCACGTTGCCACGGCCCGCACTCGAGGCCTTCTTCGACGCGGCGGTATCGACCCGAGTGCCGTGGAAGTCGATAGCCCAACTGTGTGATGCGAGCCGCGGCAGGCACGGGATCCCCGCCGTACGCGAACAACTCCGCACCTGTTGCCCGCTCACTCGTTCGGAACCGGAGCGAGCAGTCGCCCGTGCACTGACTGCGCGCAACGTTCACCTGGAGATCAACGCTCGGGTCGGACCCTACTTCGGCGATCTGGTCGACACGCGAGCCCGGGTGATCGTGGAGATCGACGGGCGCGAATTCCATACCGACCCCGCAACTTTCAACAACGATCGACGGCGTCAGAACGCACTCGTTCTCGACGGATGGATGGTGTTGCGTTACTCCGCCGCCACCGCGATGGCCCATCTCGACGCTGTGGCGGACGAAATCATCACAGTGGTCCGAAGACGCCGACACAACCGGGCGTAAGCGCGGGCGTAAACGCACACAGCATCGAGCGCGCAACGGGAAACCGCGATCGCGTCGCAGTAGTGGACAAAAATGCCCGCAAATACCTCCGCACAAGCAAAAGCCCGGCCCACCAAACGGTGGGCCGGGCTCTAGGAGCTAGGTGGAGATGGACTCAGAAGTCCATGCCGCCCATGCCGCCGGTCGGATCGCCTGCAGGCGCTCCGGCCTTCTCGGGCTTGTCAGCGACAACGGCTTCGGTCGTCAGGAACAGAGCCGCGATGGACGCTGCGTTCTGCAGTGCCGAGCGGGTGACCTTGACCGGGTCGTTGATGCCTGCAGCGAGCAGGTCGCCGTACTCGTTGGTCGCAGCGTTGAGGCCGTGACCTGCGGGCAGGTTGGAGACCTTGTCCGCAACAACGCCGGGCTCGAGGCCTGCGTTGAATGCGATCTGCTTGAGCGGAGCGGACAGTGCAACGCGAACGATGTTCGCGCCGGTTGCCTCGTCACCTTCGAGCTTGAGGTCGTCCAGTGCGGGAGCTGCCTGGAGAAGTGCAACGCCACCACCGGCGACGATGCCCTCTTCGACGGCTGCCTTTGCGTTACGCACTGCATCTTCGATGCGGTGCTTGCGCTCCTTGAGCTCGACCTCGGTAGCAGCGCCGGCCTTGATGACTGCAACGCCGCCGGCCAGCTTGGCCAGACGTTCCTGCAGCTTCTCACGGTCGTAATCCGAGTCGCTGTTCTCGATCTCGGCGCGGATCTGGCTGACACGACCGGCGATTGCGTCGGCGTCGCCGGCACCCTCGACGATGGTGGTCTCGTCCTTGGTGATGACGACCTTGCGTGCCTGGCCGAGGAGCTCGAGGCCTGCGGTCTCCAAGGAGAGTCCGACCTCTTCGCTGATGACCTCGCCACCGGTGAGGATGGCGATGTCGGCGAGCTGAGCCTTACGACGGTCACCGAAGCCGGGAGCCTTGACGGCAACAGACTTGAAGGTGCCACGGATCTTGTTGACCACGAGGGTGGAGAGAGCTTCGCCCTCGACGTCCTCGGCGATGATCAGGAGCGGCTTGCCGGACTGGATGACCTTCTCCAGCAGGGGCAGCAGGTCCTTGACCGTGGAGATCTTGGAGCTGACGAGCAGGATGTACGCGTCTTCGAGGACGGCTTCCTGACGCTCTGCATCGGTGGCGAAGTACGCCGAGATGTAGCCCTTGTCGAAGCGCATGCCCTCGGTGAGCTCGAGCTGCAGGCCGAAGGTGTTGGACTCCTCGACCGTGATGACGCCTTCCTTGCCGACCTTGTCCATAGCCTCGGCGATGAGCTCACCGATGGACGGGTCGCCGGCGGAAATACCGGCGGTAGCAGCGATCTGCTCCTTGGTGTCGATCTCCTTGGCGGTCTCGAGCAAGCGAGCTGTGACAGCCTCGACAGCCTTCTCGATGCCGCGCTTGAGGCCGAGCGGGTTCGCGCCGGCTGCGACGTTGCGCAGGCCTTCACGGACCAGAGCCTGTGCGAGAACGGTAGCGGTGGTGGTGCCGTCGCCAGCGACGTCGTCAGTCTTCTTGGCGACCTCCTTGACGAGCTCGGCGCCGATCTTCTCGTACGGGTCGTCGAGTTCGATCTCCTTGGCGATGGAAACACCATCGTTGGTGATCGTGGGGGCGCCCCACTTCTTTTCGAGAACGACGTTGCGACCCTTGGGGCCCAACGTCACCTTGACAGCGTCGGCGAGGGCGTTGAGGCCTCGCTCGAGGCCGCGACGTGCCTCTTCGTCGAACGCGATGATCTTTGCCATTGCGAAGTGATCCTCCGGATAGGGGGTGACACACAAGGTGACCGCTCGTCGGGTCACCTCATCGGCACAAGGCGACCGTTTGACCAGTCACCTCATTACACGGGCGACCGATTTGCCTGGTCACCCATCTACGCCTGTGGTCTAGTCAGTGCCCGCGACGGACGACCGGGGGTGTCTATGGTTCCCGGTCTCACTGCCTCGACCTGGCACTCACGGTTCGCGAGTGCCAACTGCATTTTTAGCACTCGAGCGTGCCGAGTGCAAGGTTGAGCCTCAGCCCGCGATGCAGAACTGTCCGTTACTCAAATTGACCGCAAACGAGAGCACTCCGACGCAGTCGACGCCATTGGCATCGGCCGTAGCGCCCGCTCCGTAACCAGCGATGGCGAAGGTGACGTTGCCGTCAGCCGCCCCGGCCCGCGCGATACCGCCGCCGAGCGCAAATGCCTGCGCCTGACCGTTACCGCGAGAAGCCCCCAGCGCGGTTCCGAAGCCGTTTGCATATGAATTGGAGTAGCCGTTGTCGGCGGCGACGCTCACAGCGGTACCGCTCTCGGCAGCACCGGCCTGCGAACGGCCGGCTCCGACGGACTGCGCGCCGCAGCTCGCGGTCTCGGAGACCTGGATGTCATTGGCCGACGGCGGCGAGACACACGTGACGGGGGCTGCCGAAGCAGCTCCCGCACCGGTCAGCGCCAGCCCGGCGGCGAGCCCCATACCTACAGTCATCACAGCCCCTGTTCTCGCCAGGCGGCCCCCCAACCGACTACTGGAAATTCCGCTGACTCGAGAGGATGAGCGACGGAACCAGACTGACGAGATCAAGGGCATAGAAAACTCCTTCGTGGAACAAGTTCATTGGATTCGGGCGCGAGAGTACCCGCTCGAGTGAAGTCCGTCACCCCCGCCTGGTCAAGCCTCGAGGACGACCCCGAGAAGGGCCGGAAGATCCGCGACCGAATCGATGACATGATCAGGCTTCTGAACCGACAGATCGAGCACTGTTTGCCGAAACTTGCCTGTGCGCACCAGAACTCCGGTCAAGCCGACTCGTTGTGAGGAGAGGACGTCCCCGATCAGGTCGTCGCCGACCATCACCGTCGCCTCAGGTTCGACATGCATCAGCTCCGTGGCTGTCAGGAACCCCGTGAGAGACGGTTTACCCACTGCGGCGATATTTACACCTGCCACTTCCTCGAAGCCCGGCAAGTACGTTCCGGTGTCGATCCGAAGGCCGTCTACGGTCTCCCACATCATCCCGCGGTGCATCGCGACGACGGGCACACCGGCGAGCAGAAGTTCGAGCACTCGGCTCAGCGCCTCGTGAGTGAACTCCGGGCCGGCACCGCCGAGAATCACGACCTCAGGATCGGCGTCGTCGAATTCGATTCCCTCGAGATCGGCAGACACGTCACCGTGATTGAGGACCCACGCCCGCGCGTCCGGATACGTCGCCCGCACGTACTCCCCTGTGAGCCTGGCGGCAGTAACTATCTGGCTCGCCTCGACCTCGATACCGGCGTCGCACAACCCCTGCGCGATGAGCGACGAACTGCGCGAAGTGGTGTTGGTCAGAAACCCACAGGCCAATCCCCGCCGCCGAACTTCGCGTACGGCTTCCCCTGCTCCCTCGATCGGCTGCCAGGACGTGAGCAGGACTCCGTCGATATCGAACAGAACACCTTCGATGTCGGCCATTGCACCAGCCTATATTCGCCATCGAGGTCCTGCCGAGGCGTCGGAACCCGAAATCCGTCGATCGCTCAGTAGGCTCCCACCCATGGACCTGCGCGACGACGACCTATTCTCCGTTGCCGGTTCTCTGGCCGAATTGCTCGGCGCTCCCGTCACGATCGAGGACGAGAACTCGACTGTCCTCGCGTACTCCGGCGGCGAGCAGGCCGTGGACGAAGCCCGCATCGGCACGATCCTCGGCCGGCAGGTACCCAGCCGATTCCGCCAATTACTCTCCGATGCAGGAGTATTCGATCGTCTCCACCGAGAGAGCGACCCAATCTACGTTGATCTCGAAGACCCTGCGATCACGCCGCGCCTGGTCATCGCAGTTCGCGAGAACGATCACCCCGTCGGCTCGATCTGGGTCGCACTCGCCGGAACACCGACGCCCACACAGGAATCGATACTTCGATCCGCGGTATCTGTCGTGGCCGAGAGAATCGCCTCGGAGCGTGACCGGGTCGACAGCACACGCCGTCGCCAATCCCAGCGCGTCCAAGCTCTGATCGGCGGTGGCGAACCCGCATTCCGCGCCGCAGACGACTTGCGGTTGGCAGGCCCGCTCACCGTCGTCGCCGTCGGAACCGTTGCGGGACCACTGCCGGCGGGGTTGGTCGCGTCCTTGAGCTTGTACCTCGACACTCTGGCCGTCGACGCCGTTGCCGCTCAACTGTCCGAGACCATCTACCTTGTCATCGCGACCGACGAGACCAACGCTCGCCGATTGTCCGCCGACTTCCTCACCCGCGCCCGTGGCCGCGAATTCCTGGCAGTGGCCGTCGGTCGGACAGTGAAGTCTGCAAGCGAATCACATCTTTCGCGCTCGGACACCGACCATGTTCTCGGAGCGCTTCGTCATGGCCGGTCCGGCGGAACCGTCGCGGGAATGAGGGACACGTTGGCCTCCGTTCTCGCCCTGCACGTCGCCGACATCATCGACGGACTCGGCGACTCCACACCACTCGGAAGCCTCGAACGTCACGACTCTCAGCACGGCAGCGATCTGGTCGCGACGGCAAAGGCCTTTCTCGAGCACGGCGGTGACGTGGCGAATTCTTCTGCCGCACTGCATGTTCACCCCAACACGCTCCGCAACCGCCTGCGTCGAGGCAAGGAGATGTGCGGCGTCGACCTGACCGACGCCGACACCCGCTTGATTCTGATGCTGCAGTTCAAACTCGCTCGCTGAGCAGGCGCGGCGGTGCGTTGTGCGAATCCACAACGAGGTAGCTCCGACGATGGCCGAACGGCCAGTCCTTTTGCCGCCCCCGCGATTCATGCTTGAGAGAAGAGCCGGATGTGACCGGCGTCTCGGTTCGAGCAGAGTCTGTAGAAGGAGTGCGTCATGGGAACTCGTCAGAGCCCCGATCGTGTGGTCGTGGTCGGTGCGGGCGTTGTCGGATTGTCGACGGCCTGGTTCTTGCAGGAACGTGGAGTCGAGGTCACCGTCGTCGATCGCGACGGGGTCGCAGCCGACGCGAGCTGGGGCAACGCCGGTTGGCTTGCCCCCGCATTGACGCTTCCGCTGCCCGAACCCGCAGTGCTCCAATACGGCTTGCGCGCGATGCTCAGCCCGTCGTCCCCGGTGTACGTGCCACTGACCACCGATCTGAAGCTGATTCGGTTCCTGGTCGGGTTCGCGCGCCACTGCACGCCGTCGAAGTGGCAGGAAGCGATGTCGGTCTACACCGAGGTCAACCGAACAGCCTTGGGCGCGTATGACGAACTCGCCGACGGTGGCGTCAAAGAGCTGACCCGCCTGGCCGATCCTTTCCTCGCCGCGTTTGCATCCGAGAAGGACCGACAGACTTTGGTGGACGAGTTCCATCACGTCGAGGCCGCGGGCGGCGAGGTCGACTTCGACCTCCTCGACTACGACGCGATTCATTCGCTCGAGCCTTCACTCGGCCAGGGTGTGAAAGCCGGTTTGCGCCTGCGCAATCAGCGTTTCATCGATCCCCCGTTGTTCGTGAACTCGTTGGCGGACGCGGTTCGTGAACGCGGTGGAGAAATCGTCAGCGGTGTCGACGTCACGCAGATCGACGATCGGGTCGGCGGAGTCACTGTTCGCAGTGCACACGGTGATTCACGCGACGGTGACTCCGTAGTCATCTCGAGCGGTGCCCGCTTGAACAAGCTCGCAGCACCGTTCGGTGTGCGCAAACTGGTGCAGGCCGGACGCGGATACAGCTTCAGCGTCAAGCCCGAGCACCTCCCCAAGAACCCTGTGTATTTCCCCACCCAGCGCGTCGCATGCACTCCGTTGCACGATCGCTTCCGAGTGGCCGGAATGATGGAATTCCGCAGCCCTGACGCGCCGCTGGATCCGCGCCGCGTGCAGGCGATCATCGATGCGGCCAAGCCGATGCTCAGCGGCATCGACTGGACTGCGCGGGAAGAGGAATGGGTGGGATCACGACCGTGCACTACCGACGGCTTGCCGTTGATCGGAGCCACGCGCTCGCCGCGCGTGCACGTCGCCGGTGGCCACGGGATGTGGGGAATCGCTCTGGGTCCGTTGACGGGAAAGATGGTGGCCGACTCGATGACCGGTGCTCAGACGCCGACCGTCATGAGTCACTTCGATCCGCTGCGCTGACAGCCGGTTTCACCCACTTGTAGTACGCGCCCGTCAGCAGAACCAGCCATCCGGCGCCGACGAGCAGCGCAACTCGGGTATCGGCGATGACGCCGAGCAACACGATGACAAAAGCCAGGAACACGATCGCGAAGATCTGACCGTACGGCCACAGCGGCACTGGAAACTTCAGTGCCGCTGTTTCGTCTGCACTCATCTGAGCGCGGGAACGGAACTGCGAGAGCAGGATCATGATCCAGACGAAAATGGTGGCGAAGGTCGCCAGCGAGGCGATGACGAGGAACACCTGGTCCGGGATCAGGTAGTTGAGCACTACTCCCACCAACAGGGCAACGGTCATGATGACAACGGTCATCCACGGAACACCGTTGGCGGAGACTCTCTTCATCACCTGCGGGGCCTGGCCGGCATGCGACATTCCGAACATCATGCGACCCGCACCGAAAACGTCGCTGTTGATGGCCGACAGGGCCGCGGTGATGACAACGATGTTGAGGATCGAAGCGGCCGTTCCCAATCCGAGGTTCTCGAAGATCTGGACGAACGGGCTGTTGTCGGAGTTGATGGTCTGCCACGGAATGATCGCCATGATGACGGCGAGGGTGCAGATGTAGAAGAGAATGATGCGCACCGGGACCGTGTTGACGGCTTTCCTGATGGTCTGCGCCGGATCCTCGGCTTCGCCCGCGGTGATACCGATGATCTCGGTGCCACCGAACGCGAACATGACGATCGCGAAACACGCGACGAATCCGCCGAAGCCCGTCGCGAAGAACCCGCCGTCCGACCAGAGGTGGCTGATTCCGGCATCGGTGTCGTGAACGCCGAATCCGAACACGATGATCGCGATGCCGCCGGCGATCATCGCGATGATGGCGGTGATCTTCACGAGCGTGAACCAGAATTCCAGTTCGCCGAACACCTTGACGCTCAACAGGTTTATCGCGCCGATGAAGAAGACGACAGCCAGAACCCAGATCCATCTCGGTACGTCCGGGAACCAGAACTGCATGTACAGGCCGAAGGCGGTGACGTCGGCGAGGCACACGATCACCATCTCGAACGTGTACGTCCACCCGGTCATGAAACCGGCGAGTGGTCCGAGGTGCTTGTTCGCGTACTCGCTGAACGAACCGGAAACCGGGTTACGGACCGCCATCTCGCCGAGCGCTCGCAACACCAGGTAGACCGCGATACCGCCGATCAGGTAGGCCAGGAGCACCGACGGGCCGGCTCGTTTGATGGCCTCGGCGCTGCCGTAGAACAGTCCGGTTCCGATGGCTGATCCGAGGGCGATGAAGCGGATATGGCGCGCTGTCAGCCCTCGCTTGAGGCCATCCTGCGTCGCGGCGTCGCTGTTCACTTCTCGGTACTCCAGTCGGATGGATCGTCATACGTGCGCGAACCATTGTCCGCTACCACCGCGCGTGTTCCCGCACGACCCTGTTGGACGGCCGTACAGTGACCTGACACACATGGTCCATTGACGGATCGCTTACGATCGACAAAAGTGTTTGTAACTTTACGTAGCATCAACTCGACTGGAGAGACTGTGTCCAACACCCTCGAAGCAAGCATCGACATCGACGCATCACCGCAGGACGTGTGGGCAATCGTCGCCGACCTGCAGCGCATGGGCGAATGGAGCCCCCAGTGCAAGGTGATGAAGGTAATCGGCGGGACCGTGCGTGAGGGCGCCAAGACGATCAACGTCAACCGCAAGGGCCTGCTGGTCTGGCCGACGTCGTCGAAGGTCGTTCGCTTCGAGCCCAACAAGTCGGTGGCGTTCCGCATCGCGGAGAACCGCACGATCTGGTCCTACGAACTCGAGCCGACCGCTACCGGCACCAAAGTGACCGAGCGTCGCGAGGCTCCCACCGGAACGTCGAAGGTCTCGCAGTTCCTCGTCAAGACCGTCCTGGGCGGAAACGCCGACTTCGAGGTCGAGCTCGTTGAAGGCATGAATGCCACCTTGAAGCGTGTGAAGAGCGAGGCCGAGGCGGCTGCACGCACCTCTGCTTGACCCTCGACCTGGTCGAGGCATCAGGATCCGTTCCATGGATCCCGTGATGACACAGATAGCGCAGGCACAAGAATTGGCGAGCTCCGGCGATCGAGCCGGGGCTCGCTCTGCGTTCGAGAAGGTGTGGGAAGAGATCAGCGCCGCCCCCGATGCGCTCCACATCGTCTCCCTCGCGCACTACATGGCCGACGTTCAAGACGATCCGGCTCAAGAGCTCTGCTGGGACCTGCGCGCCCTCGACGCTGCAGATTCGTTGACCGACGCGCGAGCCCAGGACCACCACGCATCGCTGCAGGTCGCCGGTTTCTATCCATCGCTGCACCTCATCCTGGCTGCCGACTACCGCAAACTCGGACGCGACGCCGAGGCCGTCGAGCATCTGACGAAGGCCGAGGCGTCGGTCGGCACACTCGCCGACGACGGTTACGGCCGGATGATCAGGGGCGCTATCGAGCGACTGCGGGCAGAATTGATCCGTGACCACTAGTTCCGCCCTCTTGACGATCGGCGAGATGTCCAGGGCGTCGGCGCTCCCGATCAGCGCGCTGCGGTTCTACGACAAGGAAGGCGTGCTCGTCCCGCATTCCGTCGATCCGCACACCGGTTACCGCTGGTACACCGACGACCAACTCCGCGACGCACGCGTGATCGCCGGTATGCGGCGCGTCGGTGTTCCGATCCGCGACATGATGGCCGTCCTGACCGGACCGGAACCCCATTCGTGCCTCGACGCCCATCTGCGCAACCTCGAGGACGGTCTCGCCGACGCCCGGGCCGAACTGGGACGAATCCACCGCCTGATCGACGCGCTACCTATCTCCGGCGGCGTGGACATCGACTCGTGGGATCTACGACGCGCACTCGACGCCGTGCTGTTCGCCGTGAACGAGGAATCGGAGTTCCCGATACTTCGCGGCGTCCACCTCGACATTCACGACGGCGTCGCTGCGTTTGTCACCACTGATCAGTTCCGGCTCGCGGTCGCCGAGGTGACAGTTCACTCCGCTCTGACGGTGTCCGCTGTCGTTCCCGTCACCTTCGCGCGATTGTTGCGCGACGTCGCCGGCGTCGTGACGCTGACTTTCTCCGCGCGCACGGTGACTGCGTCGTATCCGGGAGGTGAGGTGTCCAGCCCCCTGATCGAGGACGGAGAGTTCCCCGATCACCGAATCCTGCGCGAGCACCACAACGCCGTCGAACTGAGCGGCGACCACCTTGCCGCCCTGCTCAACGGCACCGAGGACAGTGCCGTCGTCAGCGTCGGCGAAGACGGTGGTGCCCGGGTGGATCCGGGCGGAACGGATCCCCGTGAGAAGTTCCGAGTACTGGTCGACCGGCAGCGACTGCGCGACGCCGCCGCAGCCCAACCGGGGCGGCAACTGGTGATCCGAGTAAGCGGTGCGACGCTCCCGCTGGCGATACGCACCGGCGACTGTGTCGGGTACTACTCGTACTTGATGCCACTACAGCCTGTAGGAGAGAAGGCGTTCACGTAATCTATGGATGCTCTACCACCCCGTACTGTCAGTGCGACCAGCAGAAGACCTACCGAGTAGTTAGAGGAGCCTGTGGCACGCCGACCCACACCCCCCGGAACCCCGCAACCCACCGGGATCGGACATATCGTCGATCTGGTTCGCCATGCGATTCCGCCACTTCATCCCGCCGGCCTGCCGTTCGTGCTGGCCCCGCTGGGAGTTGCAGCTCTGGGCCGCAACCGTAAGTGGGTGCGCCGAGCCGGTCTGACCACCGCCGCCGCATGCGCCACGTTCTTCCGTCACCCGCACCGGGTGCCGCCCAACCGCATCGGCGTCGTCGTCGCACCCGCCGACGGCGAGGTGGCGTTGGTCGACAACGCCGTTCCGCCCGCCGAGCTCAATCTCGGAAGCGAGCCGCGCCCGCGCGTCAGCATCTTCCTGTCGGTTCTCGACGTGCATGTCCAGCGCAGCCCTGTCGGTGGAACGGTCAAAGAGGTCGTTCACCAGGCAGGCAAGTTCCTCTCCGCAGATCTCGCCGACGCCAGCGAGGTCAACGAGCGCAACAGCATGCTGATCGAAACCGCTGATGGTCACGACGTTGCGGTTGTCCAGATCGCGGGACTGCTCGCGCGCCGCATCGTCTGCTACGCCGGTGTCGGTGACGTCCTGCCGATCGGCGACACGTACGGACTGATCCGTTTCGGCTCACGCGTCGACACGTACTTCCCCGCCGGAACCACACTCCTGGTCGAGCCGGGACAACGCACGATCGGTGCTGAAACAGTTATCGCGCAACTGCCGTGAAGACGCCGAAGATGAAGTCAGCCGTGAAGAAGCCGGGAGCAGCCCAACCCGGCGCGAAGATGCCCAAACGCACCCAGGCGGTGCGGTTGCTGCCGTCCGTCATCACCATCCTGGCGCTGTGCGCCGGGCTGTCCGCCGTCAAATTCGCTCTCGACGGACAACCCGGTACCTCGCTCGCGATGATCGGCGCCGCTGCCGTCCTCGATTCACTCGACGGCCGCATCGCGCGACTGCTCGACGCCACCAGCAAGATCGGCGCCGAACTCGACTCACTGGCCGACTCCATCTCCTTCGGCGTCGCCCCGGCCCTGGTCCTGTACGTGACCTTGCTGGACGGCACCAGCATCGGCTGGATCATCGCGTTGATCTACGCGGTCAGCATCGTGTTGCGACTCGCCCGTTTCAACACTCTGCTCGACGACGACGACGTCCCCGCGTACGCACGTGAGTACTTCGTCGGCGTGCCGGCTCCGGCCGGCGCACTCATCGCCCTCACTCCCCTGGCCGCGACGGCTCAGTGGGGTGACGGCTGGTGGTCTTCGCACTTCGTCGTCATCGTGTGGACGCTCTTCTCGGCTGCACTGATCGTCAGCCGCATCCCGACGCTGGCGATGAAGTCGGTATCCGTGCCGCCGCACATGGCGGCCGGCCTGCTCGTCCTGGTGACGTTGGCTGCAGCCGCACTCATCACCTACCCGTACATCCTGCTGATCGTTCTCATCGCGATCTACCTGGTGCACATCCCGTTTGCCGTGCACTCGAAGCGGTGGGTGGCAGCACGTCCCGAAACCTGGGACATCAAGCCTTCCGAACGCCGCGCGATCCGACGCCAACCCAACGTCGGTGGCCGCCGCTCGGCCGCTCGTCTCGGATTGCGGCGACCCCGCTAGTCCACGACGTACTCTCGAGAGGTGACTTCGCCGGAACTCGCCCTCACCGTTCGACTCAACACCTCTGCCGCCGACCTACGCCGCGGGGTCGTGCGCTTGCACCCCGAAGCGTTGGCGGCGTTGGGCATCCGCGAATGGGATGCCATCGCACTCATGGGAGCCCGCGGCACCGCGACCGTCGCGGGCCGTGCGCCCACCGGAACCCCGGCAGGCACGATCCTTCTCGACGACGTCACCATGTCGAACGTCGGCCTGACCGAGAACTCTTCCGTCGTGGTCGGTCCGGTGACGGTGTACGGAGCGCGATCCGTCTCCGTCACCGGCTCGTCCATGGCGACAAATTCGATCAGCTCGACGGTTCTGCGACAAGCCCTTCTGGGCAAGGTCGTCAGCGTCGGCGACACGGTCTCGCTCCTCCCCCGCGATCTCGGTCCGGGTACGAGCACTTCCGAAGCCACCCAAGCGCTTTCCCGTACCTTCGGCGTCGCGTGGACATCCGAACTGCTCACCGTCACGGCCGTCGAACCTGCCGGTGGTCCGGTCAGCGTCCAGCCGAATTCGGCAGTCAACTGGGGTTCCGGCTCGGCGGGCACACTGACACCGAGTGCGCTTGTTTCCAGTCCGGCCGCCGTCGCAATCGAGCCTGCACCGTCGGTTCCGCTGGATCACCTCGTCGGCGCGCAGGCGCAGGCAGCCAAGCTGACCGAGTGGCTCGGCCTGGCACTCGACGAACCAGAACTGCTCCGTACGCTCGGCGCCTCACCGCACCTCGGCGTCCTCATCACGGGCCCCGCCGGCGTGGGCAAAGCCACGTTGGCCCGCTCGGCCCTGTCCTCGCGCAAACTTGTCGAACTCGACGGCCCGGGAGTCGGTGCCACCGAGGCGAATACCCGCCTGCAGCGAATCGTCGACGCCGTTGCTGCCGTGCGCGGCGGTGGTGTACTGCTGATCAGTGACATCGACGCTCTGCTTCCGGCCACCGCGGAACCGGTGTCCGCACTGATCCTCGAACAACTGCGCAGCGCCGTCGCAACCCCGGGCGTGGCATTCGTCGCGACCTCCGCCCATCCGGAGACCGTCGACGCGCGCCTTCGCGGCCAGGATCTCTGCGATCGAGAACTCGCACTTACCCTGCCGGACGGCGCAACCCGCAAGGCGTTGCTCGAACTCCTGCTCCGCCGCGTGCCCACCGGAACCCTCGAACTCGACGCCATCGCCTCGCGCGCACCGGGATTCGTGGTCGCCGACCTCGCGGCGCTCTGCCGTGAAGCTGCCTTGCGAGCGGCGACGCGGGCGTCCAAATCCGGTGATTCTCCGGAGATCACGCAGGAAGATCTTGTCGGTGCCCTCGAAGTGATTCGGCCACTGTCTCGTTCGAGTACCGAAGAACTGTCGATCGGCAGCGTCACCCTCGACGACGTCGGCGACATGGTCGAAACCAAACAGGCGCTCACCGAGGCGGTGTTGTGGCCGCTGCAGCACCCCGACTCCTTCGCGCGCCTCGGTGTCGACCCACCCCGCGGCGTGCTCCTCTACGGCCCTCCTGGCTGCGGCAAGACGTATCTCGTTCGTGCCCTTGCCAGCTCGGGGCACCTCAGCGTTCATGCCGTGAAAGGCGCAGAGCTGATGGACAAGTGGGTCGGCGCCTCCGAAAAGGCCGTAAGAGAGTTGTTCCAGCGCGCACGCGATTCGGCGCCCTCGTTGATCTTCCTCGACGAAATCGACGCCCTTGCCCCGCGTCGTGGTCAAAGTTCCGACTCCGGGGTGTCGGATCGCGTCGTAGCCGCGTTGCTGACCGAACTCGACGGCGTCGAACCGCTACGCGACGTCGTGGTGTTGGGCGCCACCAACCGACCGGATCTGATCGACCCGGCTCTTCTGCGCCCCGGCAGACTCGAACGTCTCGTATTCGTACCGCCGCCGGATGCGGAGGCCCGCAAAGCGATTCTGCGTGCTTCCGGCAAGTCGGTACCGCTCGCCGAAGATGTCGATTTGGACATTCTGGCCGTCGATCTCGAGGGATACTCGGCAGCAGACTGCTCGGCTCTCCTGCGTGAGGCTGCACTCGCCGCCATGCGTCGGAGCATGGACGCGGCCGACGTGACGGCCGCGGACGTGGCAACCGCCCGTGAGAAGGTACGTCCCTCACTCGATCCCGAGCAGGTGGCACACCTGCAGGCGTACGCGGACAACCGATAAGGACTGACCATGGCTGCTGATCTGGTTCTGTACGGCGACATCGTGACCATGCACGAGGAAGCACCACGCGCCCAGGCGCTCGCCGTGACGGGCGGCCGGATCACAGCCGTCGGCGCGCGCACGGACGTCGAGGAACTGGTGGGGCCGGATACCCGCGTCGTCGACGTCGGAGGTGCCACTGTTCTGCCGGGGTTCATCGAGCCACACGGTCACCCTTTGGAAGAAGCCATCGTGCTCGGGCCTGACGTCGTCGACATCCGGCCTGTCACGATCGCCGAGGCGGACGCCGTAGTTGCTGCCGTCGTCGACACTGTTCGTTCGCGAGGCGCTGCCGGCGCTTCTTTGAACGGTTGGGACCCGTTGCTGCAGAAGGGCCTACCCGTCCCGACCATCGACTGGCTGGACTCCGTAGCGCCGGAGTACCCCCTCGTGATCATGCACAACTCGGGACACGTCGCGTATTTCAACACGGCGGCAGCAGTGCAGGCCGGCATCACCCGCGATACCCCCGATCCGATCGGCGGATCGTACGGCCACGACGCGACGGGCGCACTCGACGGAGCCGCGTACGAAATGCCTGCGGTGTTCGCAGTCGCGGGCCACGCAGTCACTATCGGTGACGACTTCCCCGCACTGGTGGCGGCCGAATGCGCCCGGCTGAACGCCGCCGGAATCACCACCATCGCCGAATTGTCGTTCGACCCCAAGATGCGGCCCGCCCTGGCAGCGATAGCCGACGCCGGACTGCTCACCACCCGCCTGCGGCTCTACGAGATGTCCAACGACGCACGCACTACCGAGGCGTCACCGGGCGACGGAAACGACCTGGTGCGCCAGATCGGCATCAAGGTCTGGTCCGACGGTTCACCGTGGGTCGGTAACATCGCCACCAGCTTCCCGTATCTCGATACCGAAGCCACCCGCGCGCTCGGGATCGCCTGCACGCACGGGCACGCCAACTACACCGGCGAACAGATCCACGACATCAGTTCCGCCTACTTCGCCAAAGGGTGGCAGATGGCGTGCCACGCCCACGGTGACGACGCGATCACCATGGTTCTCGACGCGTGGGAGCAACTTCTGAAGGAGCACCCCCGGCCCGATCACCGGTTGCGTCTCGAACACGTCGGCGCGATGCGTCCGGATCAGTTCGTCCGCGCGGCGGAACTGGGCGTCACGGTCAGCATCTTCATCGACCACCTGCACTACTGGGGTGACGTTCTGGTGGATGACCTGTTCGGCCCCGAATACGGATCCGTCTGGGCCGCAGCAGGTTCTGCGCTGGCAGCCGGGCAACGGTTCACCTTCCACAACGACGGTCCCGTCACCCCCGCCAATCCGCTACGGAATATGCAGGACGCCGTCACCAGACTTTCGCCCAGCGGCCGCGTCGTCGCACCCCAGGAACGGATCCCCGTGGACGCAGCTGTGCGCGCCCATACGGTCAACGCCGCTTGGCAGCTGTTCAGCGAAGATCACATCGGGTCCATCTTTCCCGGCGCCTACGCGGATCTTGTTGTGCTGTCGGCAAATCCCCTCGACGTCGAGCCGACCAGGCTGGCCGACATCACGGTGCTCGCCACCATCCTGGAGGGCCGGACGGTGTACGGAGACCTGAGCGCGATCGGCTGATCGGTCGCCGAACGCCGTGGACAAAGGCCGTAAACCCTCTCTGCTCGATTTCCAAGGATCGTTGCGAAACCGGAGACGGCGCAAGTGGTCTCAGGGTTCAGTGCGGATGTCGTCAACGACCTGAGCAATCGCATGTTTCGCCCAGGCCGTGATCTGCTCGTTCGTGTCGCGGTAGTACGGCAAGGCAACCAATGCAATCGACAGAGCCCATGCGCGGCCACGCGTCCAAGTTCCCTCGTCCACGTCAACATGAAGCCGGAATGTATGCCGAGTGCTCGGCGTCAGCAGAGTCCATGCAATGAGGCAGTCGATTGCCTGCCGCAAATCGAATGAAGATCCGAAAAGTCCCAAAAATCGGAATTGTCGAAAATTATTGCATAGGAACAGTTTTCGAGATCCAAGTCTTGTGTTCGAAACTTTGTTCGATTAAACTTTGGGCATGGACAGTCGGGGAGCGTGGCAGCTGGATGGCGAGGGCCTCAAGGGTGAGGTTCTGGATCTGGTGCGCACCCGACACGAGTTGCAGTCGCGGATGGTGTTGCTGATCGTGGAGATGTTTTCCCGGGAGGTTCTCGGCGGGAAGGGTTTTCGGGCGATCGCGCAATGGTTGCACGGTTCGACGAATCTGGAGATCGGTGAGTGCAGTCTGCTGGTCGGGTTGGCGCGGTTGTTGATGCTCGAACCTGTTGTCGCGGATGCGTTTCATCGTGGTGACGTGGATGCGTTGAAAGCCCGTCAGGTGGCGTCGTTTTGTCAGCATCCGCCCAAGAACATGACGCCGGCGGATGTGGACAAGGCCCGCGGGATCCTGCTTGGCCTGGCGTCGCAGAACATCGCTGATTGTGATGCGGTGCGGGCGGCGATCCGCCGAATCGAGAAGCAGTACGGCAAACGCGAGGACGGTGTTCCGGTGGGTGAGGATTCGGAGCGTAACGAGTTCTACGCCTCGAAAGGCCTGTACGGCAGAGTAACTGTGAAGGGCGAACTGGATGCTGTGAACGGGGCCCGGTTGATCACGTTGCTGTCGAGCCTGTCGGCTCCGACACCGGAAAAAGACGGCGTGAAGGACACCCGCACGCCTGCATTACGGCGTGCGGACGGGTTTTGCGAGTTGTTGCGCCGGTACGAGCGGGCGGGGTTGGGTCCGATCGAAGGCGGAGTGAAACCGCACATCACGGTGACCGCGTCGGCAAAAGATATGACGGACCTTAAAGTTCTGAAAGAACTGTTGCCGTCCACCGAGGAACTGGGTTTCGCGTGGGCGGATTGGGTAGGTCCGATCAGTATCGATACCGCGCGGATGTTGGCGTGCGACTGCACCGTGACGCGGATTTTGTTGGATGAGAATGGTGTTCCGCTCGACTGCGGTAAGGAAGCGAGAACAGCGACGGTGCCGCAGAGGCGGGCGTTGGCGGTTCGTGATGGTGGGTGTGCGTTTCCGGGGTGCGGAACGCCGTCGGGGTGGTGCGATGCTCATCATATTGTTCACTGGAACGATGGTGGCCCAACAGATCTCGACAATCTGATCTTGTTGTGCGGTCATCATCATCGGACGATGCACCACACCGAATGGCGGGTGGAGATCGGGCCGGATCGGAAAACAGTGTTCTATCCACCGATGTCGATCGATCCGTATCAGCAGCCGATCGGCGGGAACAGCCCACCGACAGCAGCCTGAAGTGAAACAACTCGAGACGTGAGCACCGGGGCACGATCATGCCCCGGTGCTCATGCTGCGTTCCGTCATCTTCGCGGAGACGTACGGCCTACCAGCGGTTCCGAACCTCCTCGGCAAATCCGAGGAGATCTCGAACCACCACGGAGGTACCGTCGTCGAGGATCACTGTGCCGGAGAACTTTCCGAACACCTGATGCTGAATCGAACGCAGCACCCCGACGTCGAAAGTCGCGGCACGGTCGATGATCGGCTCGAAAGTCATCTCGAAGCGACCATCGTTGCTCGAGAAGTTCCACGGAGCGCCGTCGTACGTTCCCTGCGGGATGCCGAAGTCGATCCTGTCCAGCTTGTGTGCCCGCCCTCCGACAAACACGATGTTCTCGCTGGCCGCCGTAGTATCGCCGAAGCCGTACCCGATGTTGAATCCGAACCGCTCGCCGTTCACCAGTCCGGATGCAGAACCCCAGTACCAGGTGTTGTCGTAAGTCCAGACTCCCCTGCCCCAATCGAGAACGCCGAACGAGTCCTCCGAGCGAAATGTGAAGTCGTCGCTCCCGATTCGCACGGTCCCGGCAGCGGGCAGGCAGTTGATCTTCTGGTTGTAGTAAAACGATCGGGACGCCTTCGGAAACGGTGTGGCGATCACCATCCGGTCATCGGCAGGAGTCGCCAGGAACAAATCGGCATGAAGACCTCGTCCACCGTCGAAAGCCGGGTAGTCGACGATCAGGTGGCGCCCACCGTCCACATGGCGAAACTCGAAGCGAGCTTTACCTTTCGACACCACCACATCACCGTCGTCCGCGCTTTCGGGCAGGCCGAGCCTTCCCATCGGGAACGGCAGCATCACGTTTTCGGTAATCTCGTGTGGTGTTCGGAAATCGAGCCAGGAGACTCCGAGCAAGCCCATGTACCCATTGTCGGCGACGGTCAACGCGATGCCGTAATCCGCAGTAAGAACGCAGTAGTAGTCCCACTCCTTGATCCGGAACTTCGGAGCGGCGATCGCAGAGCGTCGATACTTGCGAATCTCCGATGGGGCCCAACCCGTCTCGACCAAATGTCCGCCATCGTCGAGAAGCGGGCCGGGCGACATCAGTGTCTGCATTCTTACTTCCAGCGTCCCAAGATCTCGTTCGCACGGTTGGCCAATGCCATCTGGAAGAACGGACCGAAGCTCACACGTGCCACTCCGAGCGGACCGAAACTTGCCGGGTCGTCCTGATCCGGGATTCCGATCGCATTGATCGGAAGTGGGAGCTCGGACGTCAGGCGGCGCTGGGTCGCGTCGTCATGCCGCCCGACGGGGTAAAGAACGTCGGCGCCGGCGTCGGCCGCCAGCTTGAGGCGTGCGATGGCGCGATCGACGCGATCGGACTCGTCACCGACCTGCTTCACGAACAGGTCGGTGCGCGCGTTGACGACAACGTGAACTCCGGCTGCGTCGGCGGCCTGACGAAGCCCACCCACGAAGTCGGCGTGCTCCTGGGCCTCACGCAAGCGTCCGCCTTCACTGTGAACGGTGTCCTCGATGTTGAGTCCGACAGCGCCGGCATCGATCAACCCGTCGATGAGAACTGCCGGCTCGAGCCCGTAACCACCCTCGATGTCCACCGAGATCGGGGCGTCGACCGCACCGGTGATCTGCTTGATCCGGTGCAGAAGTTCGTCGAAGGTGATGCCCTCGTTGTCCGGCTTGCCGATGGAATCGGAAACCGGATGACTGCCTACCGTCAGGGCTGCAAAACCGGCAGCCACCGCAAGATTCGCCGACCACGCGTCCCACACCGTCGGGAGAATGACCGGATTACCTGGCTGGTGCAACGCCAGTAGAGCAGTTGCCTTGTCGTTGATCGAAGTCATGCGGTGGCTCCTCGAGATCGTGGGGTGTACCTCTCACCTACCGACTCTAGTGAGCGACCGGGCAGCCTGTGCTCTTGTAATCGACCTGGAACTCCTTGATGCCGTTGATCCAACCCGAGCGCAGACGGCGCGGATCACCGATCTTGGTGATGTCCGGGACGTTGTCGGCGATCGCGTTGAACATCAAGTCGATCTCCATACGAGCGAGGTTGGCACCGATGCAGAAGTGCGCGCCCGTTCCGCCGAAGCCCAAGTGCGGATTGGGGTTACGAGTGATGTCGAACGTCATCGGGTTCTCGAACACGTCCTCGTCGAAGTTCGCGGAGCTGTACAGCATCACCACGCGCTGCCCCTTCTTGATCGACACTCCTGCCAATTCCGTGTCCTCGAGCGCGGTGCGCTGGAAGGCGGTGACGGGTGTCGCCCAACGGACGATCTCGTCGGCCGTCGTCTTGGGACGTTCCTTCTTGTACAGCTCCCACTGCTCGGGGTTGTCCAGGAACGCGATCATTCCGTGCGTGATGGCGTTGCGAGTGGTCTCGTTCCCTGCGACCGCCAGGATGAGCACGAAGAACCCGAACTCCTCCGGGCTCAAGGAGTCGCCGTCGATGTCGGCCTGGACCAGAGTGGTGACGATGTCGTCTGCCGGGCAGGTACGACGTGCGTCTGCCATTTGGTACGCGTATCCGAGGACCTCGGTGGACGCGACTGCCGGATCACCCTGATATTCCGGGTCGTCGTAGCCCATCATCTCGTTGGACCACTTGAACAGCTTGTCCCGATCGTCCTGCGGTACACCGATCAGATCCGCGATCGCCTGGAGCGGCAGCTCGCTGGCAACCTGCTTCACGAAGTCGCCCGGGCCTTCGCTCACAGCGGTGTCGACGATGCTCCGTGCACGACGATCCAATTCGTCGCGCATGCCGTTGATCGCGCGAGGCGTGAACAGCTTCGAAATCAGCTTGCGGAGCTTGGTGTGCTCCGGTGCATCCTTGTTGAGCAGAAGATGCCGGAGCATCTCGACGGCCTCACGTGGCATGTCGTCGGCGAAACGCGCGATCGCGGTGTTCTCCCAGCTCGAGAACACATCGCTGCGCTGGCTGACCTCTTTGACGTCAGCGTGACGCGAGACCACCCAGTAGCCCTCGTCCTGGAATCCACCGACCGTCGGCGGCTGCTCACACCACCACACGGGTGCGTTGCGACGCAGTTCGGCGAATTCCTCGAAAGGGATCCGCTCCCCGAGGACAGCAGGATCGGTGACGTCGAATCCGGCCGGCAGGTCAGGCGTGCGTGTTGTGTCCGAGATGGTCATGGCGTCCTCTGATCGGTCGAATGTGCGCTACACCACAGAGTAGCTTTCACTAACGGACTGTCAAGTGAAAGACGGAGAGTCTCGTGCAACTGACCCGTGAGAGCCCCCGCGGCACTAGGATCCTGGTAATGACAGATACCTCCGGCAGACTGACGCTGCGAGAGAAGCAGAAGCAGCGAACCCGCGCAGACCTCGTGGATGCCGCCGGCGCGCTCTTCACCGAACGCGGATACGCGGCTGTCACCGTCGAGGACATCGCCGGCCGGGTCGGTTGCAGCCGAGCCACCTTCTACCTGCACTTTCCCGGAAAGATCGACATCCTCAAGGCGCTCGGCTCGAACACCGTCGTATCCAGCACCCTCGCCATATTCCAGGATCTCGACCACGTACTCGATTCCGGTTCGCGCGAAGAATTCGCCGGCTGGATCAACCGCGCTCTCGACTGGTGCCGCGATCACCACCACATGATGCGGGCGTGGGACGAGGCCATGGTCCTCGAACCCGAGTTCCGCACACTGGCGCGCGAAGGCATCTCTGCACTGCCCAACGCGATGCCGTCGTACCTCGCCCGTTGGCCGCAGAGCCGACACGACGAGGCGAAACTCCGGGTCGAACTCCTGCTGACACAGGTCGAGCGCTTCTTCATTCGCTGGGCGGAACAGGGCGCGATCACCGCGGGTGCGGACGTCGCAGCAGACGTTCTCACCGACATCTGGTTTCCGGCACTCACGCCGCCCACGACCGATGTCGCGGCGCCGCGATAGGTTGGCCCGATGCCACTCGATCTTCGAGCGATCCTCACCACCGTCGCTGCGCTCCTGTCCGGGATACTCGCGGCGCTGGCCCTGACCAATCCCGTTCTTCGCGACTGGGCCATCGTGGCCTCTCCGTCGGAAGTAGATCGCTGGATCAGCAGTGGACCCACCGCTGTCGGGCTCGGCGCCGTGGTTGCCGTGCTTGCCTGCGCACTCTCACAGCGTCGCGGCTCCCGTCGGGCAGCCTGGATCGCGATCACCGTCGGGGTCGCCGTCATCGCGATCATTCGGGCAGTCGTGCCCGAGGTTGCGTCACTGGACCTGCTGATCGCCGTGATCATCGTCAAAAGTGTTGCAGCCGGTGCGATTCTGGGTTGTGTGGTTGCCGTCAGTTGGGATCGCACCGCCACGAAGAACGCCACCCTCCTCGGCGTGCTTGCCGCCTTCCTCGCGGTTCGCACGTTCGCCGGCGGGACGGGCCGGATGAGTACGTCTTCGGTAGGTGAGCCGTCGTGGTGGCTGATCGGCGCCACGGCCGCAGCAGCAATCGCCTGTGCAGTGACCGCGCAATCCGGCTTCCGGATCCGCAAGCCCGACGCGGGCGAAATCCGCATCGCGCTCGTGGTGATCGCCGCGCTGGCGATCGGGCATCGAGTGCTCGGCGCCGTGATCGATCGCCAGCAGTACGCGTCCGAGGCAACTGCCTGGATCGTCATGGTCTTGGCAGCGGGCGCTGCGCTCGCGTTGACATGGATCGCCGCCTACCGTCTCGGCGACACCTCCGGTGCTGGTGGCAAGTTCCTCTGGGCCGCAACCGCTCTGGCCGCTGCGTCGGCTCCGCTGTTCGTCGACATCGCGAAGGGCTCCGGCCACTGGGGAGACCTGAAGTCCCCCTGGGTACTGGTGCTTTTCGCAGCCCTGCCGGTCGCCGTCGGATTGCGACTGCACAAGCAGGTGCCAAACCTCGTTCCCATCGCCGTTCTCGTTGCGGTACCGCTGTCAGAACTACTGCCCTTCGACTCCGCGCACGGTGTCTGGTCAATCGCACTGAAGATCGCCTCGCTGGGTCTCGCCGCCGGATTGCTGTTCGGTGCCCTGGCTCCCGGCAGCCTGGTCGACGCCACACTCGGACTCGCCATTCCCTTTGCCGCAATGACCTTCTCGTCGATCGCTGTTCTCACCGATCAGCTCGCTTTCCCACCGATGATGACGTCGATATACATCCAAGGCCAGCTCGATATCGATGCGGTCTCTCCCCACGGCGACGGAGGATTATTCGGACGCGGCGTCGGAATCACCGTCGACTACGTCACCCCTCAGACCGTCGGCACTGCAATCCTCTTCGCCTTGATCATCGGCTTCTGCGGTGCAGCGATCCTCCGACGGTCCCATCCACCCGTCGACACCACGGAATCTCGGATCGAACCGGAGCCAGTCGACTGACACACCGTCACCGGACTGAGACCTGCTATTGCGGTGCAACTGGTACCGGATTGACTATTTTGGAGCAGTGCCCATCGCCCGCAGGACGCTGCTCGTCGCGCTGAGTGGTGTGACGGCATTCGTCGTCACCGTCGTCGCCTTGGCACCGTTCGTGAACAGCCAGTCGACGTCGATTTCGACGGGCGACCGATTCTGGTCCATCTCGACCATCGGCGCCGGCGTCTTGGCTGTCGTCGCGGTCGGGACAGCCGCGATGATGGCCCGCTGCCGGTTGCGGACCGCGGCCATGACGGTCTTCGGTGGACTCCTACTCGAACTGCCCGGGCTCTACGATCACAACTTCGAGGCACTTTCACCCGTCGGTGCGGGAGTCGCTGTCGGCGCGGTCACGGTTGCTGCCGCTCCCCGGGTCCGAGCCGCTTCCGTCGCGGGAACGATTGTTGCCGTGCATGTCTCGGATTCACTCCTCGACGAAGACGCTATTCCTCGGCGGTACGCGGACTACATCGCCGACAACACCAACCAGTTTCAACCACCAGTGTTGGGGGCAACACTGCTCGCGCTCGCTTTGGCCGCCGCCTGCGTCGCCGCGTTCTGGTTCCACGACTTCGACAAGGACCACCCCAAGGAACGGATGGCCGTTCGACCGGTGACTATCGCGGCGGTGCTCACTCTCTTCGGGGTCGCTGCGAATTGGTGGTTCGAGATCACCACCGTCACGGCGGCGGTGCCTCTACTACTCGTCGCGCTGGTGATCACGGTGATCTGCGCGCGGGTGCTGGGCGACGGCAGTCGTATCCTGCTGATGTGTACCGCTGCCGTCGCAACTCTGGCGGCGGTCTCGGCGAACCGTCCCGCAACCGAAGCTATGGAATGGTCGAAAACCCCCGCCTCGACCGCCGTCGTGATCGGACTCGTCATCGTCGCCGCGGCAGCGATCGGCGCGATCGCTCCCTCGCGGGTCGTCGGCTACGGATTGCTCCTGACGGTCACGGTCGCCGGGATCGTCAGCTACGCCACGTCGCCGTCGCCGAAGATCGGTGACGTTCTCACGATCAGCGATCTTCTTGTCGCCTTGACCGCTGCGGTCGTCACGTACGCGATCGCCAGCGCGATGTACCGAGAGCCACCGCGGACCGGAGCGTCGCGAGCACTCGTCGGACTCGGTGTCATCTTCGGCCCGACGGCGCTGGCCCTGCTCGTCTATCCGCAGTTCGACTACGGATGGACGGCGTACACGCCGCTCGACGAGAACAAGCCCTTCAACGGCATCACGACGGTCGGCCCGTTCGAAATCTCGACCGACATTCTGATACTCGACGCCGTGGCGTTGATCATCGTGGCCGTCTGCGCCTACGTGAGTCTCCGATTGGGGCGGATCAATCGATCCGTTCCTCCGCCGATCAGTCGATCAGATCCATCGACGCCAGGCGATGGAACACTTTGAGCGATCCGGGCGCCACCTCGTCCATCGCTGCGTACTCGGCGAGCGTGAAGTAGCGGAACTCGGCGATCTCGCTGGTCGGGCGCGGGTCTCCGGCCATCTCCGCCAGATAGCAACTCATGTGCAGGCCCGTGTCCGCGGAATGTCCGAAAGCGTGAGCCTCGAAGACGTCGAGGAACGTGACCGTCCCGTCGACCAGATCGACGTCGAGTTCCTCCCGAATTTCGCGGTGCAACGCCTGCTCGGGCGTCTCACCCGGGTCGATCTTTCCGCCGGCCATGTAGAACGCGGTCTTGCCCACGGAGCGGGTCTGGATCAGCTTGCGGTCACGAATGTGTGCAAGGGCGGCGGTACGGATGATCGTGGTGGGTGTCGACGAATTCACGTCGTCCAACCTACGTGTATCAGCGAGTGCCGATGATGTCCGAATCGACTCGCTGCACATCGAAACTGCCACGCCCGGTAATATGTACGCAAAGACAACCTCTCCGACAAGGTGAATTGTCTCGTTGATCCGATAGGTTCGATTTTGTTCGGACACCCCGCCGCCCGCTGACAACACGACGGAGTGCCTTTTGCTCGCTATCTTGCTTGCCCATGCCGTTGCCGCCCTCTTGGCTCCGCTTGTGGTGCGCAGGTTAGGGCGAAACGGCTTCTTCCCCCTCGCGATAGTCCCCCTCGCCGGCCTCGGCTGGGTCATCGACAAATGGGGCACCGTCGAGACGCTGCACATCACCTGGGTTCCAGGGCTGTCGATGGACATCGACTTCAGGTTCGACGCGCTTTCGGCCATCATGGCCGTGCTCGTCCTGGGTGTCGGCACGCTCATCCTGGTCTACTGCGCCCGCTACTTCACCGACGACGAACCTCGACTCGGTATCTTCGCCGCCGAGATGGTCGCCTTCGCGGGTGCCATGTTCGGGCTAGTGACCAGCGACAACATGCTGCTTCTCTACGTGTTCTGGGAACTGACAACGGTCCTGTCGTTCCTGCTCGTGGGTCACTACGCCGAACGCGCCACCAGCCGCCGCGCCGCGACCCAGGCACTGCTGGTCACCACCGCGGGTGGTCTGGCGATGTTGGTCGGCATGATCATCCTCGGCCAGGTCGGCGGCAGCTACAACCTGTCCGAACTGGTCGCGAACCCGCCGACGGGGTGGCTCCCGTCCGTCGCGATCGTCCTGATCCTGATCGGTGCGCTCTCCAAATCGGCAATCGTGCCCCTGCACTTCTGGCTTCCCGGTGCAATGGCCGCGCCAACCCCTGTCAGCGGTTATCTTCACGCTGCTGCAATGGTCAAGGCCGGTATCTACCTCGTCGCGCGCCTGGCTCCCGGGTACGCCGATTCGCCGCCGTGGCGCATCACCATCATCAGTTTGGGTCTGCTGTCGATGATCCTCGCCGGTTGGCGAGCCATGCGCGCGTACGACCTCAAACTCGTCCTCGCCTTCGGAACCGTCAGCCAACTCGGCTTCATGATGGTCCTGGTCGGCATCGGCACGCGTGACGCCGCCCTGGCCGGTATGACGATGGTCGTGGCGCACGCGATGTTCAAGGCCGCACTCTTCATGGTCGTTGGCATCATCGATCACACGACCGGTACCCGTGACCTGCGCAAACTTGCTCACCTGGGTAAAGCGGCACCCGCTCTCGCGATCATCGCGAGCCTCGCTGCCGCCAGCATGGCCGGCCTGCCACCGCTACTCGGATTCGTCGGCAAGGAAGCCGCACTCGAATCGGTGCTCGAAACGAACGCGCTCGGCCACTGGTCGTCCATCGCCGTCGTCACGGTGATCGTGTTGGGCTCGATCCTCACCGTCGGCTACAGCGTCCGCTTCATCTGGGGCGCCTTCGGACGTAAGACCCTGAGCAAGCCCAGCCCAGCCGTGAGCAAGATGCACAAGCCGGGTTGGCTGTTCCTGTTCGCGCCAGGCCTACTCGCGGTTCTCGGTCTGGCCGCCGGCATTCTCTCGCCCCAACTCGAGAAGCTGCTGACGCCGTACTCGACCACACTGGCCCCCGGACCTCACGCCGACTACCACCTCGCGCTGTGGCACGGATTCAACACTCCGCTGCTGCTCACCTGCATCGTCATCGCCGGCGGCATCGCGCTCTACATCGCGCAGCGTCAGATCAGCCGCCTGCATTTCGAGCACCCGCCGCTCGGCAACGCCGACCGTATCTACGACGCGACCCTGCGCGGCATGGACACCATCTCGATGCGCCTGACCGGTGCCACTCAGCGTGGTTCGCTCCCCCGCACACAGTCGACGATTCTCGCGACGCTGGTCGTTGTGCCGCTGTTCCTGCTGATCATCGACACCGATGGCGGCGGAGTCGACCTTCGGATGTGGGATTCACCCATCCAGTTCACGATCGCGCTGATGATGATCTCGGCCGCCATCGCCGCGACGCTGATGCGCAACCGACTCGCCAGCGTCATCCTCGTCGGACTCACCGGCTACGGCTGCGGCGTGTTGTTCGCGCTGCACGGCGCACCCGACCTCGCGCTGACCCAGTTCCTCGTCGAGACACTGACACTGGTGATCTTCGTGCTCGTGCTCCGGAAGTTCCCCGCCGAAGTCGACGAGAGCAAGGCGATCGGCTTCAAGTGGCCGCGTGCCGCACTCGCTGTCGCCGTCGGTATCACCGTCACCACCATCGCGGCCTTCGCGACCAATGCCCGAAACACTCGTCCGATCTACGAGCTGCTTCCCGACGCGGCCTACGACCTGGGCAACGGCAAGAACGTCGTCAACGTCCTGCTCGTCGACATCCGCGCATGGGACACCCTCGGTGAGATCTCGGTGCTGCTGGTAGCTGCGACGGGCGTCGCCAGCCTCGTCTTCCGCAACCGCCGGTTCGGTATCGCACCGCGAGTCGCGGACGCCCCCTCCGTCATCGTCGACAAGGCAGCGGCCAACTCGGACACGACGTGGTTGCGCGGCGGAGACCTGATCGATCCTCGACACCGTTCGTTGGTTCTCGAGGTCACCACGAGGTTGATCTTCCCGACCATCATGGTGTTGTCGATCTACTTCTTCTTCTCCGGTCACAATGCCCCCGGCGGCGGTTTCGCCGGAGGCCTGACGGCAGGCCTGGCGCTGGTACTTCGTTACCTCGCCGGTGGCCGCTACGAACTCGGTGAAGCCGTACCCATCGACGCGGGCAAGATTCTCGGCCTCGGTTTGGCGCTGGCCGCGGGCACTGCCCTGGTGTCGCTGTTCCTCGGCGCCCCGGCGCTCTCGTCCGCCGTCTTCGAGTTCACACTCCCGCTCATCGGCCACGTCAAACTGGTCACCGCACTGTTCTTCGACCTGGGCGTCTACCTCATCGTGGTCGGCCTGGTCCTGGACGTACTCCGAAGTCTCGGCGCCCGCCTCGACGCAGAAATCGAGGTGAAAGCACCATGAGCGCAAACATCGGAATGCTGATCCTGATCGGCGTCCTCACGTCGGCCGGTGTCTACCTGCTGATCGAACGAAGCATCACTCGGATGCTGCTCGGTCTACTTCTATTCGGCAACGCCATCAACCTCTTGATCCTGACCGTCGGTGGATCGGACGGGAATCCGCCCATCGTCGGCCGAGATTCGGTCCACGAGGAAATAGCGGATCCGCTCGCCCAGGGCATGATCCTGACGGCGATCGTGATCACGATGGGTATCGCCGGCTTCGTTCTGGCACTGGCGTACCGGTCTTACAAGATCAACACCGCCGACGCCGTCGAGGACGATCCCGAGGACACCAAGGTTCTCAAGCGTCGCCTGCCTGCCGACGCTCCCGACCACGACCGCTCCGACGACCCGGTCACCGGTGCCCCGAGCATCGGCGGCGACGCATTCGACAAGGACGGCAACCCTATTCCCCTCGAACAACTGGTCAACCTCGAGGACATCGAATGCTACGACGACCTCCACGACGGCGACTTCGAGGACGAACCGGTACCCGACTGGGCCACCGACCTTGCTCGTAAGAAGGAATCCGAGAAGCGGCGCAAAGACGCTCGCCAGACCAAGATCGAGGGAGGTGGAGGCGCATGACCATCTCGGACAACCTGATGGGAGCCCTTGCGCCCCTGCCCGTCTTGATCCCGATGCTGGCCGCTGCTGCGACGCTGGTCGTCGGCCGACGTCCTCGTTTCCAGCGCGTGATCACACTGATCGCGCTCGTCGGCGTCGTCGCGGTGTCGGGCTTGCTGCTCTACCTCGCCGACCGCGACGGTACGACGGCCGTTCAGGTCGGCGGCTGGGACTCCCCCATCGGCATCACACTCGTGGTCGACCGTCTCTCGGCGATGATGCTCGTGGTCTCGTCGGTGGTGTTGCTCGCCGTCATGATCTACGCGATCGGTCAGGGTATTCGCGACGGCAGCGAGGCCCAGCCGGTCTCGATCTTCCTGCCGACCTATCTCGCATTGACCGCCGGTATCTCCAACGCGTTCCTCGCCGGTGACCTCTTCAACCTGTACGTCGGATTCGAGGTTCTGCTCGCTGCGAGTTTCGTGCTCCTGACGCTCGGTGCCAGCGCCGACCGCGTCCGGGCCGGTGTCTCGTACGTGATGGTCTCGATGGTGTCCTCGCTGATCTTCCTGGCGGGCATCGCCTTCGCCTACGCGGCGACCGGCACCCTCAACATGGCCGACATGGCCCTGCGCTTCGACAACATTCCGCCGGGCACACGAACCGCCATCTTCGCTGTCCTTCTCGTGGCGTTCGGCATCAAGGCCGCGGTCTTCCCGCTGTCTGCGTGGCTACCGGACTCGTATCCGACCGCGCCCGCACCGATCACCGCCGTCTTCGCCGGGTTGCTCACCAAGGTCGGTGTGTACGCGATCATCCGCGCGCATTCACTGCTGTTCCCACAAGGGGAACTCGACAACGTACTGATGGTGTGCGGCCTGCTCACGATGGTGGTCGGCATCATGGGTGCCATCGCGCAGAGCGACATCAAACGTCTGCTCTCGTTCACACTGGTCAGCCATATCGGTTACATGATCTTCGGTATCGCACTGTCCACGACGTCCGGGCTGTCCGGCGCGATCTACTACGTCGCCCACCACATCATCGTGCAGACGACGCTCTTCCTCGTCGTGGGTCTGATCGAACGACAAGCCGGGTCGTCGTCGCTGCGCCGTCTCGGCGGTCTGGCGGCGGCCAGCCCGATCCTCGCGATCGTCTTCCTGATCCCGGCGCTGAATCTCGGCGGTATCCCGCCGTTCTCGGGCTTCATCGGCAAGGTCGCGCTCCTTCAGGCCGGTGCGGCCGACGCCAGCGCGTTGGCTTGGATCCTCGTTGCCGGCGGCACGATCACCAGCTTGCTGACGCTCTACGCCGTCGCCCGCGTGTGGACCAAGGCTTTCTGGCGAGCCCGGGCCGACGCGCCCGAAGGTGACCTCGCCGACGTCAGCCCGTCAGCGTTGATCGACGAGTCCGAAGAGGACATCGCGTTCGTCGACCGCGAGGATGTCGGCAAGATTCCGCTCTTCATGCTGATTCCGACGGTCGGACTTGTCATCGTCGGTCTGGCACTGACGGTGTTCGCGGGCCGGATCATCGACATCAGCGACAGAGCGGCGAAGGATCTGCAGGACCGGTCCATCTACATCGACGCGGTTCTCGGCAACCACCGGCCCGTGCCGGTCGACGAAGCTCCCGTCGCTGCAGACGACCCCGCAGCCGTTCCGAATACCGAGGCCCCGAACACCGACGTCCCGAATACCGAGGAGGCTCCGCGATGAAACGCGAACAGGTACTCCGCGTCGGGATCCTGCTGTGGCTGATGGTCGTATGGATCCTGTTGTGGGGCAACATCAGTTTCGGCAACATCTTCGGCGGACTCGCCGTCGGCCTGATCATCATGGTCCTGCTTCCCCTCCCCCGCGTACCGGTCGAGGGTCGGGTACATCTGCTGTCGATTCTGCGTCTGTTGTGGATGATCGTGTACTACGCGATCCAGTCGAGTATCCAGGTCGCGTGGCTGGCGATCCGTCCGTCGCCGCCGCCGGTCACCGGAGTTCTGCGGTACCAACTCGGGATCAAGTCCGACCTGGTTCTCACGCTGTGCATCGACGTTCTCAACCTGATCCCCGGCACGATGGTTCTCGAGATCGACCAGAACCGACGCATCGTCTACGTCCACGTGCTCGACGTCGGCTCGCAGAAAGCCGTCAGCGCGTTCTACCGCTCGGTGGAGGACCTCGAGCGGTTGTTCATCGCGTCGTTCGAACGTGATTCGGACTGGCAACCCAGCCCATGGCACCAGCGCGACTACGAATTCGATGCACCCCGGCAGGAGGACCAACCATGAACGGGTTCATCACCACGATCTTGATCATTTCCGGAGTGATTCTGCTGATCGCCGCCGTACTGACCACGTTCCGATTGCTCGACGGTCCGAGCTCACTCGACCGCCTCGTCGCCCTGGACACGATCATCGCGGTCTCGATGTGTGGACTCGCGGTCTGGGCCGCGTACAGCAAAGACACGACCATCGTTCCCGCGATCGTCGCGCTGGCGCTGGTCGGCTTCATCGGTTCCGTGTCCGTCGCGCGCTTCCGGGTGAGTGACCAGTGATCGGCAACATCCTCGACACGATCGGGGCCATCTCCATCTTCCTCGGCGCGCTGCTCGCGCTGACCGCCGCGGTGGGAATCGTTCGCTTCCCCGACACTCTGCGTCGTATGCACGCGGCCACGAAACCTCAGGTGGTCGGACTGATCTTGGTCCTGATGGGCGCCGTGTTCCTGCTTCGTGGGAGCGTCGACATCTGGATGTTGGTCCTGGTGGGCATCTTCACGCTGCTGACGGCGCCCGTGATCGCGCACAGCGTCGGCCGAGTCGCCTACCGCGAACAGCGCGAAGAGGACGACCTCATGAAGATCAACGAGCTGGAAGACCCGGACTCTCTCCGGTAACGGCATCCCACTCGCCGTCGCGCTCGCCCCACACCGCAAGAGGAGTGCCGGGGCGGGCGAAGAAGGTGGCGAAGTACGCCACCGACATCAGAACCAGGACAGCCATCAGCAGCGGCCCGAAGATCGCCGGGTACTCGGCCATCTGCACCGCAGCGAACCGGTACGAGAGCAACAATCCCGCCAGGAGTGCCGAGCCACCGATCAACAGACGCACTCGGAACCAACCCCAGCCGCGCTCCGGATCCCGTAGCGCCGCATCGAGGGTCAAGCACAGGACGGCACCGGCAATGAGGTCGACGCCGTAGTGGAATCCGAAGCCGAGCGTCGCGGTCAGGGTCGCAACGAGCCAGAACGATCCCAGGCTGCGAATCCACCACGGTCCGCTGCGCGAGTGGATGAACAGCGCGACTGCCCACGCGGTGTGCAGGCTCGGCATGCAGTTTCGCGGTGCGGCGTCGTCGAACGGCAGCGACGACGGTGATGCAAAGTCGAAGTTGGGCACGATGTTCGGCCAGTAGTCACCGATCTGGAATCCGAACCCACGCGGACCGAAGGCGAACACCGGGCCGACCACCGGGAACAGGACGTAGAAGATCGGGCCGATCAGCCCGATGAGCAGGAACGTGCGCAGCAGGTGATGCGACGGCCATCCCTTACGTACTTGATAGAGAGCAACCACGATCACCGCGACCGGCAGTTCGACGTAGATCCAGTCGAGGGCTGCTGCACCGACGGGGCCCATCGCGTCGACGATCTGGCCCATCACCCACGACGGATTCCCGAGAGCCTGGTCGGCGAGGAACACGTACTCGTCCCACACGTCGGTGCCGACGAGAATGGTGATCTCCAGCCACGTCTCGGCAACCTTGGCCGCGATGATGAGCAACGCGCCGAGAGCGACGCCGTGCAGAACGCTGAGTCGACGCTCGCCGGACAACTTCCACACCGCGTACACCGCGATGGCCGTCAGTACCCAGGTGCCGCCGGTGCCCATCGTCAGCGGTCCACCCGAGAACCAGCGGATCGCGCCGACGACCACGTCGATCACGACGGCCGCGGATACCGCGTAGATGCGTTCTTTGTTGTTCAGTCCGACGAGCGCGAGAGCGAGGCCCACCCAAGGCATGGTCGCGGAGCGGGGAACGAGGAAGTAGTCACCGAACAGGCTTTCCACCGGACCGAGATAGCCCTTGTACGACGCGAACGCCTGCACGCCCAGGACCAGCACGGTCAATGCTGCTGTGCCGATCAGAAGGAGTCGGTGAGAACTCGACCACGAACGGTCCGACTGTCCGGGTGCGCCCCCTCGTTGGGACCAACTGTCTATCAACACCGGACAATAGTAAACGGCGTGTGAACTGAATATGGACACCCACTGGACAAACGGTTGGTATGCCCGGATTTCCAGTCCGCGAAACAGTCCTTCGCACTGTGAACCTGCTAGGTGCCCAACTCTGCGACCAAGGCGTCGACGACCGCAACCAGATCGCCGCCCGTCGCTTCCGCGACACGACGTTGCCGCTGGTAGGACGCGCCGCGACGGGGAATGTCCGCCACCGACGCCAACTCGTCCGCGCAGCCGAGCGAGACCGCAATCGGCGCCAAGTCGTCGAGCAGGCGATCCAGATCGTCAGTGACGAGGCACTCGTTTGCGTCGGAGTCGAGGATGATCTCGGCGTCCAGTCCGTATCTCGCTGCGCGCCACTTGTTTTCCTTGACGTGCCACGGCTGCATGTTCGGCAGAGTCTCACCGGCACTCAGTCTGCGGTCCAGATCGACGATGAGGCAGTGGACCAGAGCAACGAGAGCACCCAGTTCAGCGCGTGTCGAGACGCCGTCGAACACCCGGACCTCGATGGTTCCCCACTTCGGCGCGGGACGGATGTCCCAGTGCATGCCACCGATCTTGGTGATCACACCGGTCTTCATCTGGTCGTCGATGAACGACTCGTATTCGGCCCAGTTCTCGAACTGGTACGGAAGGCCCGCGGTGGGGAGCTGCTGGAACATCAACGCGCGATTGGACGCATAGCCGGTGTCCACACCGGCCCACATCGGCGAGGACGCCGACAGCGCCAACAGGTGCGGATAGCGCTGCAGCAGTGCGTTGATGATGGGGAAAACGCGATCCGCGGACGAGACACCCACATGAACGTGCACGCCCCAGATCAGCATCTGCCGACCCCACCACTGCGTGCGTTCGATGAGTTCGTCGTAGTCGGGTGTCCGGGTGACCAGCTGCGTCGACCATTGCGCGAACGGGTGCGTGCCCGCGCTGATGAGGTCGACGCCGAGCGGATTCGCAGCGCGGCGAAGCAGATCCAGTGACCTGTCGAGATCACTCATCGCCTCGCCGACCGTCGAATGAATACCCGTGACGAGTTCGACGGTATTTCGCAGTAGTTCCTTGGTGATGTGCGGGGTTTCGGAGCCGGCAAGCTCTTCGACCGCCGAAAACACCTCGGCTGCTGTGTTGGAGAGATCTCTGGTCTTGCGATCGACCAGCGCGATCTCCCACTCCACGCCCAGCGTCGGGCGCGGCGAACCTGGAAATGGAACTACCACGCAGAGAATCCAATCACAGTGTCGGTAAAAACACCGTGCTGGCTACTGCGTGGTAGTCGCCGGAAGTGATGCAAAACTCAGGTGAGTTTGTCAGCTCTTGGTGATGACACCGCAAGCGACGCGTCCGCCGGCGTCACCGGTGTCGAGGGTCTGCTGATCCGGTGCCGGCGCGTAACGCGTCGGGATGTTGCCGAAGTTGTCCGCTCCGGCGTGGATCATGACGGATGTTCCACCGTTTGCGACCAGTTCGTCGACGGCGAATGCATCGGTCGTGGTGACCAGTGTGGCGGTGCCGTCTTCGAGGACCTGAACCGAAGTGAGGTCGCCGCTCGCCGGGTGGCCCGTGTGACCCTCGGCCTGGAAGTGTCCGCCTGCCGAGAGGAAGTTACCCGGCTCTCCGCCGCTGGGGGCAACGGAATTGGTCTCGCACTTGGCGACCTGGTGGACGTGGAATCCGTGGAAGCCGGGGGTGAGGCCCTTGGCGTCGAGGGTGACCTTGACGTCGCTACCTTCCTGCGCGAACGTGACCGTTCCGACCTTGGCGCCGTCGGTGCCGTTCAGCGTTGCGGTGACCGTTTCGGCAGAAGCGCCGGCGTGAGCCGTCTCGGAACCGTGGCCGCCCGCGCTTTCGTGCGCGCTGGGATCGGCTGCACCGGTCCACACCGGAGGAGTCGTGCCGGGGACGCTGCTGGGCTCTTCGCTGTTACTGCAAGCGGTCAAGCCGAAAGCGGCAATCGCGACTACAGGGGCAACGACGCGCCAGGACATACGCCGGGTGCTGCTGGGGGCCATCGAACCGCTCCTTTGAGGTGGCGAGAAAGTGCTTCTGATCATAACGGCGCGTGTAGTAGCTGGAACCGACGGGTCAGTTCCACCTTCACGACCGGTCAGTTGGAGGTCACGATCACGATCACGCCAGGTGACGCGTTCGCGATGCCGGCGAATCGAGGCTCTGCGGAGACTCCGAGTTCAGCCGCGATCTTCTGCGCCGCTGCCTTCTCCGCCGCGGACGATCCGTAATACACCGTCGTCGTACTGACGGTGCCCTCGCTGTAGTTACCCGTCTCCTCGACGTTCCAACCTGCTGCCGTCAATTCCTCGGCGGTGCCTGCTGCCAGACCGGAGACGGTGCTGTTGTTGAGAACTCGAACGCTGACATTCGACGTGTCGGCGCCGCTCGCGGAGCTGGAAGTCGTGGTCGTCGCAGTTCCCGAGGGACGCGACGTGGTGGTGGTATCGCCCGAAGCGGGTTGCGTCGTCGCTGCAGGCTTGGTGGTGGCAGGCGCGGGGGCGCTCGTCGTGGCAGACGCCGAGGATTCGGTCTGCTGTGCTGCGGTGTTCTCGTCGCCCGATCCACCGTCGCTCGATCCACCCAGTGAGGCTGCTCCGAGACCGATGAACACGATCGCCAACGCGATCAACACCATGGCGATTGCGCGAAGCGGAGGTCCGGACGGCTGCTCTTTCGGGGTACTCACGATGTCGACCTTATCGCCAGTGCGTGGACAGCCCGATCATATGTACGCGTGATTCAGGTGACCTCGAAGCCGAGGCGACGCGCGGCCCTGGCCTTCTGACGGCTGGCACGCAGACGACGCAGGCGCTTGACCAGCATGGGATCAGCCGCCAAGGATTCGGGGCGATCGACCAAGGCGTTGAGAACCTGGTAGTAGCGGGTTGCCGACATGTCGAACAACTCCTTGATGGCTTCTTCCTTCGCACCGGCGTACTTCCACCACTGACGCTCGAAAGAGAGGATGTCGTGCTCCCGGCGGGTGAGGCCGTCTTCGCCGACCTCGTGCATGCCTGCTGTATCTACTACCGAATCGTCGGCGCCAGTGCCTTCGGACTGGTTCCGACTACGCGCGGTTGCGCCGTCCATGTCACTCCTCGACTGCTGTGCTCGGCGTCAGCGAGACTCGTATGCCCGGTGTTCTTTTTCCGACCGAATTCTCGCGGCCGTGAGTTTCCCGGTCCCCTGGCCCGAAGGTAACTCACAATTTCCCCCGCGGCCCACGTTCCGACCGAGCAACGAATTACATCGCTGTTCTTCAGCAACCATTGAACCATGATCGAGTGTGCGGGCCGTGATAACTACGCGGGCGCGCCGCACTATCCTTGTCCGCATGGCTATCCTCCCCATCCGAATCGTCGGCGACCCGGTACTGCACAAGGCGACAGAGCCGGTCACTCAGTCCCCGGCCGAGATCGCCGAACTGATCGCAGACATGTACGAGACGATGGACGCTGCCAACGGCGTCGGTCTGGCGGCCAATCAGGTCGGTGTTCCACTGCGAGTCTTCGTCTACGACTGCCCCGGCGACGACCGCAGCAGCGAGCGTCGACGCGGCGTCGTCGTGAACCCGGTACTCGAGACGTCCGAAATCCCCCAGACGATGCCCGACCCGGACGAAGACTTCGAGGGTTGCCTGTCCGTTCCCGGCGAGCAGTTCCCGACGGGTCGCGCCGATTGGGCGAAGGTCACCGGCACCGACGCCGACGGCAACCCGATCGAGGTCGAGGGCACCGGATTCTTCGCACGGATGCTCCAGCACGAGACCGGGCATCTCGACGGTTTCCTCTACACGGACGTACTCATCGGCCGCAACGCGCGCGCTGCCAAGAAGATCATCAAGCGTTCCGGTTGGGGCAAGCCCGGTCTGACCTGGACGCCGGGGACCGTCGACGATCCGTTCGGTCACGACGACGACGATTACGAAGACTGAGAATTCTGCTCTGAACGGCAACATTTCGATCGGTAGCCGGGTGGTTTTGCGATACAAGCTCCCACCCGGCTATTCGCATCCCATGACCGACGTCATCGGCATCCTCGAGGGCGCCGATCCCATCGCCGTTCGCGCCGGCGACGGTCGGCTGGTCCAGGTCTCCGCCGATCAGGTGATCGCGCTCAAGAGTCTCTCGGCCCGCCCGATTCGCATCGGCGAGATTCGAAACCTCGAAACGGCTGCTGCGGCGGCGTGGCCGGGGGTCGAGCAGGCGTGGATCGACGGTTGGTTGCTGCGCGCCGGTCACGGTGTCACCGGTCGCGCCAATTCCGCTTTGCCGCTCGGCGGTGCGGGGGCGGTTGCCGGCTTCGACGCGAGCACCATCGAGCGGATACGCCAGTGGTTCGGTGACCGCGGACTGCCGACCCTGCTGCTCCTCCCCGATCGACTCGGCACCGCTCCGGACGGGTGGAGCAGCGAGAAGGAAACCATCGTGATGGCCGCCGATCTGGGCAATGTCACGCTGCCGCTCGGTCCTCCGGTCACCTCGTTCGCCGACCACCCCAACCACAACTGGCTGTCGATGTACGACGCCCACGGCGATCCGGCGTACGTCGAGGCGGTCCTCACGGCTGTCGTGGGCACTGCAACTTTCGGCGCGATCGGAAACACCGACACGACGCTTGCCATCGGGCGCGCTGCGCTCACCGAGGCACCCGACCACAAACGCTGGGTAGGACTGACCGGCATTCACGTCGCCCCTGAACACCGTCGTCACGGAATCGGGTCGCTGATCTGCGGAGATCTACTCTCCTGGGGTCGTGAGAACGGTGCGACGCACGCGTACCTCCAGGTTTCGGCGGACAACTTCGCGGCGATCGCGCTCTACGAGCAGCTCGGATTCGTCGAACACCACCGCTACCGATACGCCACCGATCCTGTCGGCGGCTGACGCTAGGCTTGCCCTCGTGCGCATCGCTACCTGGAACGTCAACTCCGTCCGTGCCCGTACCGACAGGATCATCGACTGGCTCGGTCGATCCGACGTCGACGTCCTGGCAATGCAGGAAACCAAGTGCAAGGACGAGCAGTTTCCGTACGAACGCTTCAAGGAAATCGGCTACGAGGTCGCCCACGTCGGGTTGAGCCAGTGGAACGGTGTCGCCATCGCTTCCCGCGTCGGCTTGGACGACGTGCAGATCGGATTCGAGGATCAGCCCGGATTCGACAAGGATCCCGAGGCAGACCCGGTCCGCGAGGCACGTGCGATCGGTGCCACCTGCGGCGGTGTGCGGGTGTGGAGCCTGTACGTCCCCAACGGCCGTGAGCTGGAAGACCCGCATTACGCCTACAAGCTGGATTGGCTGGCCAAGCTGCGCGACGACGCGGAGGGCTGGCTCAAGCAGGATCCCGACGCGCAGATCGCCCTGGTCGGCGACTGGAACGTCGCTCCCACGGACGACGACGTGTGGGATCCCGCTTTCTTCGAGGGCAAGACCCACACGTCGGAGCCGGAACGAGCTGCGTTCACCGCCTTCACCGAGTCCGGGTTCGCGGACGTAGTTCGCCCGTACACACCCGGTCCCGGCGTGTACACGTACTGGGATTACACGCAGCTTCGCTTCCCGAAGAAGCAGGGCATGCGAATCGACTTCATCCTCGGCTCACCGGCATTCGCAGCACGCGTCGAGGCGGCCGAGATCGATCGAAACGAGCGAAAAGGCAAGGGCGCCAGCGATCACGCTCCGGTGATCGTGAATCTCGGGTGATCGTGAATCTCGGAGCCTGATCGTCTGTTTGCACCCTCGGGCTTCTAGTCCTCGACGAGCAGTTCCAGATACTCGGGATGCTCGCCGAGGTACCGCTGAACATAGGTACACACGGGCCGTACCGACCATTCACGTTCACGGGCGCAGTCCATTGCGAACTGCACGAGTACGGCTGCCAGTCCCTGCCCGCCGTACTCCTCTTTGACAACGGTATGCATGTACGCAACCACGTCGCCCGCTTCGGCTCCGCTCCCCGAAATCTCGTCTTCGTCGCGGTATCCGAGGATGCCGACCAACTCGTCGTCGGAGAGCAGTTCGAATCGTTCGTGCGACGGATTGTCCACGAGCGTGACTTCCGGTGAGGTTCCGGTTTTCGAATTTTCGATGTCGTTCATTGCGGCGACCTCCACGGCACGATGTGCACCTGCGCGATCGGCGACAGCTGCGTTCGCACGCTCTCCATAACTGTGATCCATGCCACTCATAGAATCAGCTACCGACGACGCTGTCCCGGGTTCGACCAATTTTTGCACCGGGAACGACCGGATCGCAATCGCAGTTCGCGCCGTCGTTCCCGCGAGAGGTGGGACCGAGCTGCCGTTTCCCCAGGTCCGATCGGTAGGCTCGTCGTCGTGAAGCTGCTGCCCCTGACCCCCGCCGGACAGACCCCGATTCGGGCATTGACCATCGCCGGAACCGACTCCGGTGGCGGAGCCGGCATTCAAGCCGATTCCCGCACGATGGCGATGTGCGGAGTGCACGCCTGCGTGGCCGTCGCCGCGGTGACGGTCCAGAATTCGGTGGGAGTCAGCGGATTCCACGAGATTCCGCCGGAGATCGTCGCCGACCAGGTGCGCGTCGTGGTCTCGGACATCGGCGTCGGTGCGGCGAAGACGGGAATGCTCGCGTCGACGACGATCATCGAAGCGGTGGCCGCGGTTGCCGCCGAGGTTGGGATCGGCCGCGACCGTCCGATTCCGCTCGTGGTCGACCCGGTGTGCGCGTCGATGCACGGCGATCCGCTGCTGCACGAAGAAGCTCTCGACGCGGTCCGCAACACCTTGATTCCGGCTGCCACGGTGGTCACTCCGAACCTCGACGAGGTTCGGTTGATCACCGGTATCGAGGTCGTCGACGACAAGAGCGCCCGCCAAGCGGCAGAAGCGCTGCATGCGCTCGGCGCTCAATGGTCCATCGTCAAGGGTGGCCACCTTCGTACTTCGGAGTTGTCCACCGACCTGTTGTTCGACGGCGACCGTTTCCTCGAATTCAGCAGTGCCCGGATCGACACCGGCAACGATCACGGTGGCGGAGACACGCTGGCTGCTGCGATCACTTGCGCTCTCGCACACGGCTATTCCGTTCCGGACGCGGTGGCGTTCGGCAAAGAGTGGGTGACCAAGTGTCTCGAGGCGTCGTACGACCTCGGCGCGGGACATGGTCCGGTGTCCCCGCTCTGGCGGCTCCAGGTTTAGTGCGCTAGTTCCGGCGCACGCGCCAGATTCCCAGGTCGACGGGAACTCCGTTGGGCGTTGTGGCGAAAAACCCTCGCCGCCATGGCCGGATCGTGAGATCGAGATCCTCCAGGGTGCCGGCTTCGAGTTCCTCGAGAGTTGTCGCCGACATCATGACGTTGCCGTCGCCGCCCAGGCCCATCATGCGGGCGGCGATGGTCACGTCGACGCCGAGCCAGTCGTCACCGATCTGACGCGGGGTACCCGTGTGTAGGCCGACGCGCATGCGTGGGGTGTATCCGTCGAGATCGACTTCCGCGAGCGCGTCCTGCGCGGTGAACACCGCCTTCAAAGCCGCATCCGGGCGAATGAACACTGCCATCAGACCGTCGCCCATCCGTTTGACGACGTGTCCGCCGTTGTCGGTGATCGGAGTTTCCACGGCCTGCGCCACCGCACGCAGAAGGGTCAGCGTCGCGCCGTCACCGGCTGCGAGCGACCAGGTGGAGAAGCCCACCAGATCGGTGAAGACGATGGTCAGTTCTTGATCGCCACGTCCGCGGCCCATCTTTTCCAGCGCTGCCTGCCACACCTGCAGTGCTCCGAGGCTCACTTCGCGAGTGGCTGCCGACTTCTGATCGAGCAATCTGTCAGCGACGCGCGCCACGGCGCGGGCACCGCCGGGGCCGGCGAGCGAGAGCGGATCCCCAAACCCTGGATCACCGGGTAGTGCCCGCCTGAGGCGTCGTAGCGCGTCGATGAGCTGCTGCCGACGGTTAAGTTCTGCCGCAGAGTTCAAGACGACGTCGACGACGCCTCGAACCGACGAGGAAGAAGCACCTGCCGTGTCGGTGTTCTCCGGGGACAGATCAGCCATAACTCAAGCGTAACTCAGAGTTACAGACAGTGTGCTGCCGCCGTTCTCGCACAGTGGCCTCCTGGTCGCTCGCACAGTCGATCATTCGGTCAGTCGATCATTCGGTCAGTCGATCATTCGGTTCTGGCCTGTGTCCGGGCATCGCCGACGGGAACTCCGTTCGGCCCGCTCAAATCCTGGGCATACGTCGCAACTCCGAAGGCTACTGCAGAAGCGTTGGCAGCGAGCGCTTCGCGATCGATGTTCGCGAGGTTGTCCTGGGCACTGTGGTAGTTCGGGTCGAAAGTCTCCTCCGCCTCTCCGCCCCACTTCTCGGCCTGTGCCGGCGTCTTGCGCTCGTCCGCGCCGCTGAACACGCCACCCGCCGGGATCCCGATCTCGATGAACGGGCCGTAGTCGGAGCGCCCGTCGAAGTCCGTTCCGTCCGCCGCAATCCCTCGCCCGGCGAGAAAATCGACGAAGGTGCGCTCGATGCCCGCCGACCCCTCGGGCCCGGGCCCCTCCCCGACGGCATCCGAGTTGTCGCCGTCGTAAGCCAGGTATCCGGCGTTGGGCGAACCGAGCATGTCGAAATTCAGGTACAGGGCGATGTCGGCCCGTTCCTGATCGCTCAGACCCTCGACGTAGCGGGTGGAGCCGACCAATCCCACTTCTTCCGCTCCCCAGAAAGCGAAACGCACGGCATTCTCGATGCTTGGTGCGCTTCCCATCTGCAGCGCGGTTTCCAGCACGGCTGCGGTGCCGCTTCCGTTGTCGTTGATTCCGGGACCTTCCGGCACACTGTCCAGGTGGGCGCCCACGACAACCACGTTGTCGGTCGCGCCGGTCTTGGTCTGTGCAATCACGTTGCGCGACTTCGTCGTTTCCGTCGACGTGTCGAGAATCAGCGTGAGGTCTCCGGGCGCTGCGGCAAGAGCCTCGCCCGACGCCTTGCTCACCCCGCCGGTCGGAATGCGGGCGTCTTCGGGTTCACCCAAGGTAGCCCCGCCCAGCATTGCGTCCTCGTTGTTGGCAACCAGCAACGCCGCCGCGCCGCGATCAGCGGCGATCTTCTGCTTGTCGCCGAACGGGCACACTCCACGGGTGACCAGCACGATGGCACCGTTCACGTCGCGGCCGTCGTAGTCGGTGGCCTCGCAACCGGGGGTCTCGTCGGCGGGAATCGCCACCAGACGCGCCGTGATTCCGGTCGGTCCCGTGGAGGTGGAATATGTCAGCGCCCGCACCGGAACATCGGAGCCGTCAGCGGCTTTCAGGGATTCGGTGCCGGGATCGAAGGAGCTGAAGTCGAATTCCGGGGTGCTGACCTCGAAACCCTTGTCTTCGAGCAGGTTTGCCACGTAGTCGACACTGGCGTCGTAGCCGGGGGTACCGGCCGATCGATTGCCCTCGTTGTTGGCGGCGATCTTCTCGAGTTGCTCCAGATGCCCGGTCACGGCGTCGACCGTGACGGTCTCGGAGAATGCAACCGGGTCTGTCGGGACGGCCGCTTCACTTCCCGACGAGCATCCACTCACCACGAGTGCTCCAGCCATTGCGACCACAACCACACCGAAGAGTCTCATCTTCGGAGGATATCGGCCGAAGCACAGGAAAGGGACCCAGTACGAATGGTTTTTCGTACTGGGTCCCTACTCTGCTGTCACTCCTGGTTCTCGGTAGGTCTCCCGACAACACCTACCGAGGGAGCGACAAGATCAGGCGTCGCGACGATTCACGATGACGATACTTGCTCCGAAAATCACCAGAACGAAGGCCGCGAAGTAGATCAAGCTGCCCCAGGGTCCCCAGTGGAAGTCGACGCCACCGCTGCTCGCACTGAGGAAGTGGTTTGCATTCGCGAACGGCAGGAACGGGGTGATCTTCTCGCCGAAGCTGCCGAACAGTCCGAACAGGCTCTCGATGAGCAGCGGCCAGAGCAGGAGCAACGCAATTGCGCCGGCCGACTGGCGAATGATCGATCCGACGCCGACAGCGAGAATCACGCACAGGAAGGCGTAGATCGGGATGCCGTAGATCGCGCGCCAGTCACTGCCGCTCGACAGGGTCAATCCGGCACTCGCCTCGGTACCGGCGATGGCCTTGGCCATGGCGTACGCGCCGAAGGCGAGAACAAATGTCAGTACAGCACCGAAAGCACCGATGAGGCCGGCTTTGGCGATCAGAACCGAGGCACGGTTCGGAACGGCCTGGAAGGTGGTGCGGATGGTCCCGAAGCGGTACTCACTGGTGACCGCGAGGGCCGCCATGATCATGAGAACCATGATTCCGAAACCCGAGATGCCGGCCGTGGCAACGGCGGTGTCGAGGTCCGGTGCTCCCTGGACGTCGGAGGACGTCAGAGCCGACTTGGCAACCGCGCCCATGATGGCCGCGAAGCCGAGCGCGAGCACGACGATGATGACCGAGCACCACAGCGGCGACTTGGTCGTGGTGATCTTGATACGTTCAGCACTGAGAACAGCCATTACAGTGCACCTCCCATAGCCTGCTGCGTGTTTGCCTGCTGTGTATTTGCGTGGTGTGCACCGACACCCGGATCGATACCGGATGCGTGGTACTGGACATCGTCCCCGGTCAACTTCATGAACGCATCCTCGAGCGACCCCTGCTGAGAAGCCAACTCGTACAACACGATTCCCTGCGAACCAGCTAAACCACCGATCACATCGGTGGTCGAATCCACGACCACCAATGCCGGGGCAACGCCGGAACCGTCTTCACGCACCGTCAGCCCCTGCGAGAGCAACACACTGCGCAACGCATCGAGCTGTGGGCTGCGCACGCGCACCGTCGACTCCGACGAACGATCCACGAACTCCGCGACCGTCGAATCCGAAATCAACCGACCCCGACCGATCACCACCAACTGCTCCGCCGTGAGCGCCATCTCCGACAGGAGGTGACTCGACACCAGCACCGTGCGGCCCTCGGCCGCCAACCGCTGCATGAACTTACGAATCCAGACGATGCCCTCCGGATCGAGACCGTTGACCGGCTCGTCGAACAACAACACCTTCGGATCCCCCAACAACGCACCCGCCAACCCCAGACGCTGCGACATACCGAGCGAGAACCCGCCGGCCTTCTTGCCCGCCACCTCGGACAACCCGACCAACCCGAGCACCTCGTCGACGCGGGACTTCGGGATCCCGTTCGAAGCAGCCATCCACTGCAGATGCGCCCGCGCACTGCGATTGGGGTGCACCCACTTCGCATCCAGCAACGCACCCACCGTCCGCAACGGCGTCTTGAGCTCCCGGTACGGCTTGCCCTCGATCAACGCCGCACCCGACGTCGGCTGATCCAGACCCAGGATCATCCGCATCGTCGTCGACTTGCCTGCACCGTTCGGGCCCAGGAAGCCCGTCACGATGCCCGGCTTGACCGTGAACGACAAATCGTCCACCGCTTTCGTCGGTCCGTAAACCTTGGTCAATCCCCTCAGTTCAATCATGAGGAGAACTTTGCCCTACCAGCAATGACCAGCACATCGGCCACAGGTCTAGTTCCGAGTGGTACTCAGGTAGGACACGAAGCCGGACAATCCGGGCATAAACCCTGAGAAAACACCCGGAAATGGTCCGTCAGGACGATGCTTGGGCCCAGAACCGCTTGGGAATCCGGCCGGCGTGACGCGCTTCGAAACCTGCTACCACTGCGTGCCGCATCGCCGACGCCATCAACGCGGGATTCTTGGCCCGCGTCACCGCTGTCGCAAGCAGGACGGCGTCGCAGCCCAACTCCATGGCAAGGGTGGCGTCGCTGGCCGTTCCGATTCCGGCGTCGAGGATGACGGGCACGCCGGCGCGCTCGACGATCATCTCGATATTGTGCGGATTCGCGATACCCAGCCCTGTCCCGATGGGTGAACCGAGCGGCATGACTGCCGCGCAGCCGACCTCTTCGAGGCGAAGCGCCAGCACCGGATCGTCCGTCGTGTACGGCAGGACGGTGAATCCGTCGTCCACCAATTGTTCTGCGGCGGAGACGAGTTCGATTGCGTCGGGCAGCAGAGTCCGCTCGTCGGCGATGACTTCGAGTTTGACCCAGTTCGTCTCGAGCGCTTCGCGTGCCAACTGCGCCGTCAGGACCGCTTCGGCGGCGCCCCGACACCCGGCGGTGTTCGGCAACGGTTCGATTCCGAGGCGACGAAGCAGGTCCAGAACACCCGTGCCGCCTGCCGCGTCGACTCGCCGCATCGCGACGGTGGTCAGTTCGGTACCGGAGGCGACAAGCGCTTCCTCGAGGACCGCAAGGTTGGCGGCGCCGCCTGTCCCCGTGATGAGCCGGGAACCGAAACTGCGGCCCGCGATAGTGAGAAGGTCCTGCTCAGCCACCCTGCACCGCCGTGAGGATCTCGATTTCCCAACCACGTCCGACGGATTCGTCCCAACGCCCGCGAGGAAAGAGCGCACCGTCGACGGCGACGGCGATGCCTTTGCTCGGCAACTCGAGGTGCGTCAGAAGTTCGGTCACCGTGACTGCTCGATCGAACTCGAGATCTTCGCCGTTGACGGTGATCCCGATCGGGACCTGCTCACTCATGAATTTTCCTTAGCTACTGCGAACCGCTCGGGTTCGGTTCCTTTTACCTCGACCAAAGATGTGCCGTTCAGCAACGCGACCGTCGCATCGGCGGTGACGGGCGTCAGCAGGACTCCGTTGCGGCCGTGCCCGGTGGAGACGACAACACGATCGGACACGCGCCCGATCAACGGCAGGTTGTCCGGCGTCATGGGACGCAGACCTGCCGCGCACTCGTACAGTTCGTATTCGCCGATCGCCGGCATCAGTGCCTCGGCGTCGTTGATCAGGTCCCGTACTCCGGCCATCGTGACCTGTGTGTCCTCACCAGACTCGTATTGTGTTGCGCCGACGACGATTCCGTCACCGCGCGGGACGAGGTAGGCGGGCCGCCCGTGGACGCTTCCGCGGATGGTGCGGCTGGGCGCCGGGGTGACTCCAGGCCTACTGCGCAAGCGAAGGATTTCGCCCTTGACCGGGCGTACCGGTAGCCCGGGCCACAGCTTGGGTGACGCGATACCGGCGGTGAGCACTATCTGATCGGTATCGAGTTCGGCGAGGTCGTCGACGGCCCGCGCGATCAATTCGACGCCGGATTCCGCACAGGCCTTCTGCAACGCCGCCAGCAGAAGTCTGTTGTCGACGGCGGACTCACCGACAGCCATCAACCCCGACCGGATGCCCCGGCCCAGCATCGGTTCGAGTTCACGGATGCGCGCGCGACCGAGAACTTCGAGTTCGTGCCCCTGCGAGCTCACCCACTCGGCGATGGTCTGCAGGTCCTGCGCGTCGGCAGCGTCGAGTGCAACCGTCAGCGAGCTGTCCGCGGTGAAGACCGATTGCCCGAATTTTCCGAGCTCCTCGCCGAACGTCGGCCACCGTTCCAGGGACGCTGCACCGATTGTCAACGCGGTTTCTTCACCCGGCCAGCCTTCGGAAAGCGGGGCAAGCATTCCGCCCGCCACCCACGAAGCACCTGATCCAATGGACGGGTCGTACAACCGAACGGCCCACCCGTCGCGGGCTGCTCGCCACGCGATAGCGAGACCGATGACACCGCCGCCGACAACCGACACCGTACGAGCGTGTGTACTCACGAAACTCCACCTCCACTTCCTGCGCCGGCATGATCCGGGTCAGGTCTGACGGTCGGGATCTGGTCGCGATCCCCTCTCAGCCCTACGAACCTCGCAGTCACGACAAAAAGTGACGACGACGTTTCAGGACTCCCGTGTCGAACCTTGCTCCCTAGAGGCTACCGTTTGCTCCGTGCACCCCACACATCCCAGTAACGACATCGACCGGCGCGAGCGCCTGGCAGCAGCACGGCTGTACCTGTGCACCGACGCGCGCCGCGAGAAAGGCGACCTCGCGCAGTTCGCCGAGGCAGCATTGTCCGGCGGAGTCGACATCATCCAATTGCGTGACAAAGGCTCTGCCGGTGAGCGCGAGTTCGGCCCGCTCGAGGCCAAGGACGAACTGGTGGCGCTGGGCATTCTCGCGACCGCAGCGCGACGCCACGGCGCATTGTTGGCCGTCAACGATCGCGCGGATCTCGCGATGGCTTCCGGCGCCGACATCCTCCACCTCGGCCAGAACGACATTCCCGTCCCCTACGCGCGAACCGTTGTCGGTGAAGACGTAGTCATCGGCCGTTCGACGAGCAGTCGCGCGCAGGCGAGTTTGGCCGCCATCGAAGAGGGCGTCGACTACTTCTGTACCGGGCCGGTCTGGGCGACACCGACCAAACCGAATCGAAGTGCGTCCGGTTTGGAACTGGTTCGATCGACCGCCGACGCCGCACCGCCGCGGCCCTGGTTCGCGATCGGCGGCATCGACGAAGAACGTCTGCCAGAGCTGCTCGATGCCGGCGCCAGGCGCATCGTCGTCGTGCGTGCAATCACGCAAGCATCGGATCCCCAGGCGGCCGCGCAACGCCTCGCCGCAGCCGTCGCTGGGCGCTGAAAGCCGGTAACTGGCGTTCGTCAAGTGTTTGCCGGGCGATTTCCGCACAGTTACGGGTCAGCACGCCTGACTCGAATTGTGAACGGAAGTTGTCCGATCAGACAACAAACTCCCAGTTCCTAGGTGCGATTGGATGTCCGAAAAGTCGGATTAAGTGATCTTGCTCACAGTTGCTTCGATTGCGTGTCACATCCCATTCGGTTTGTTGTAGTTTACCTCCAGTTACTAACTGAACCTAGGAGCACTAAATGGGATCCCTCGACACCGGCTCGCTCAGCACCGAATCGCTCGAAGACCTGAACCTCGGCAAGATCAGCGAGCTGCTCAAGCTCGGTATCACCGCGGTCAGCTTCATCACGGCGCTGAACTCGCTCAGCTGAGCCTCGTTTCGGTCGACGACCGAAACACCGAAGGGCCGGACTCCCGCGGAGTCCGGCCCTTCTGCTGTGTATGAACTGTGAAGACTCGAGTGCTACGACTGCGTACTCGACGCCTCGGACAGGTTCTGGTCACTGCCTGACTGCTCACTGCCTTGGTGGGAACTACCCGACAACCATCCGAATCCGCCGTCCTCGAGCACGACGGTGTGCGGATCGCCGTCCACGGCCACAACAGGCTCGGTCCGGAGGTCGGGCCATGAGGAACCGAAGCCCGGATGCAGCGGCAGTGAGTCGACGTCGGCTTCGCGTACCCACCGCAACTCGGTGCTCTCACCATTGGCAACCGTCGACAGTGGATGCGCCGCGTCAGCCACGACGGTGGTGTAAGTCCACCCGCTCTCGGCGCGCATCGTCACTACTTCCCCGCGGACACGGACGCTGTCCTCGGCGATACCTGCTTCTTCGTGTGCCTCCCGGACGGCAGCGTGCGTCGTGCTCTCGTGTGAGTCCCGCGCTCCGCCGGGCAGTGCCCACGTTCCGCCCTGATGGCTCCACGCCGCACGATGCTGCAGCAAGACCATGGGTGATCCGTCCGAATCGGGGGCACGCAGTAGCAGTCCTGCGGCTCCGTGTTTACCCCAATGCCGAGTACCGTCCGATCCGATGGACCAACCGTCACCGTCACCACGCATCGACTACCTCGCTCCGCCTGCTCTCGCCGTTGTCCCACACTAACCGTTTCAATCTGCTCCAGGTGTAGGTGATGCTTATATGCTCGCGAAGATGCCCTGAATCATTTCTCGGCGGCATCATTTCTCGGTAGCCCGCCTACAGCGAAGTGAGGTGCTCGATGGTCGACCGTGTCGTCCCGTCCATCGAACCCCGGTCGCTGCCGCCCTCCGAGGCCACATCAGTGTCGGCGGAGGACGAGCAGGCACTTCTGCGGCGCGAACTGCAGGCCTTCATGTCCTCGACGCCTGGCCGGTTGACCGTCGTCGGACTGATCCTGATCGCGATCACTTTGATCGCCGGACTCCTCGCCACCGCAGCGATCGAGAATCGCCAGGCGAACCTCGACCTCCTCCTCGTCGAAACCGAGCCTCTCGCCAACTCGGCCCAGAATCTCTACAGTGCGTTGTCCTTGGCAGACGCCGCCGCGGCCACCGCCTTCATCTCCGGCGGCCTCGAACCCGCCGAAGTCCGCGACCGATACACGCAGTCGATCGGTGAGGCCTCTGCGGAGATCGTCCAGGCGTCGGCCGGTCTCGACTCGACCGATCTTGCCGGTCACAGCGCGTTGACCACTATCTCGACCGACCTCTCCGTCTACACCGGGCTGGTCGAAACTGCACGGGCGAACAATCGCGTCGGAAACCCGGTCGGGGCAGCATATTTGAGCGAGGCCTCGCAGTTGATGCAGACCTCGCTGCTGCCGATGGCCCAGCAACTGCACGCCTCGCAGGAGACGCTGGTCTCACAAGTACAGCGCGATTTCGAGACTCCACCGTGGTGGCCGATCGTGGCGTTCGTCTTCGTGCTGTGCGCGCTGGTGGCGACACAGATGTACTTCTCCCGCAAGAGTCGCCGCCGCTTCAATCTCGGGTTGATCCTTGCCTCGCTCGCGGTCGCTGCAGCTCTGCTGTGGCTGCTCACGGTCGGACTGGTCTCCGCACTGGCCACCGGGCGCGCGCTCGACGCCGGGGCCGAGCCACTGCACGAACTGACCGAGGCACGAATCATGGCGCAGCAAGCACGCACCGTGGAAACCCTCACGCTGGCGAGGCGGGATTCGACCGCCGAGGACAACGTGACGTTCACCCGCAAGGTCGATGCTCTGCGGGACATCCTCGAGGGCCTGCAAAGCGACGAACGCGCCCGAGTGAACAGCGAAGTGCTGACCGCCGCACTCGACTCGCGCCAGCAGTGGGTGGCTGCGCACACGCGCATGTACGACCGTCTCGGAAACGGCGACTTCACGTCCGCCGCAGCCATCACCATCGGCGCCGGAGAACAGGATTCGGCCGCGGAGTACGGAAAGCTCGATCACGAACTCTGGCAGGGAATCGTGGATTCGCGCACGAATCTTCGGTCCGACGTCTCGTACGCCTCCCGGGTGTTGGCTGCCTCTGCACCGGGCATGTCTGTATTGGCAGTTCTCGGAGTTGCCGGAATCTTCATCGGATTCTGGCCTCGACTGCGGGAGTATCAGTGACGGGAGTACCGGTGATGCGGAGGAAGAGCCCGGCCGTATGTGTCGCGGTTCTGGCAGCGGCCATGCTGGTGCTCGCCGGTTGCGGTGCGGATCGAGCCGAAGACTTGGACAACGCAGGCGCCACGTCGTACACGGAACCGCCGCTGCCGGCCGAGGCCACCATCGCTCCCAGCCCGACACCGACGACTACCGCGTCGTGCACCAACCTCACCGCGAGCCTGCGGCCCACCCCCGCAGACGCATCTCCGCAGCTACCCACGCCGAGCCTCGACGCCATCCGCGCCCGCGGGCGGCTGATCGTGGGCCTGGACACCGGTTCCAACCTCATGAGCTTTCGCGATCCGGCCACCGGGCGCCTCGAGGGTTTCGACGTGGACATCGCCCGCGAAATCGCCCGAGATCTGCTCGGTGACCCGGAGAAGATCGAGTACCGAATCCTGACGTCGGACGATCGGATCGCCGCACTCCAGGAATCGATGGTCGACGTGGTCGTCAAGACCATGACCATCACGTGCGAGCGGCGCGAGAAGGTCGACTTCTCGACGCAGTACTTCTCCGCTGAACAACGAATTCAGGTCTTGCAGGGGTCATCCGTCCGCGGCATCGACGACCTCGCAGGCAAGCGGGTCTGCGCTGCCCGGGGAACGACCTCGGCGACTCGAATCCAGCAACTCCAACCCGAAGCCACCGTCGTCACCGTCCCGATGTGGTCCGACTGCCTCGTCGTCCTCCAGCAGGGGCAGGTGGACGCGATCAGCACCGACGACACGATCCTCGCGGGCCTCGCCTCGCAAGACCCGTATCTGATGATGGTCGGTGGCTCACTGGGCGTCGAACCGTACGGAATCGGAGTGAACAAGGACAACCCCGACTTGGTCCGATTCGTCAACGGAACACTGGATCGGATCCGCGGCGACGGGACCTGGAACCGTATCTACGACCGCTGGCTCAGTGTGCTCGGTCCGTCACCGGGTCCCCCGCCGGCCGTCTACCGGGATTGAGGCTGACATGACCGAAGAAACCGGCCCCGAGCCCGACGCCACGCAGGCTTCCATGCGTCCCGAACCCGAAGCCACCGGCACCTACGAGCGGCCCGAGCCCGAAGCCACGGGCGCCTACGAGCGTCTCGAACCGACCTCGGCCCAGATACGAGCAACCACGCCGTCCGCGTCCTCCTCCCCTACCGGCCGCTCCACTCGATCCCGCCGCAGCCGGTCGGGGCGAAAGCTGCGCCTCGGCGGCGGCCTGGTCGAGGTTCCCCCCGTCCCGCAGATCGACCCCGCATCTGCGGTGATGAGTGACCCGACCGTCCCCGAGCGGAAACGCTTCTGTTGGAAATGCAACGAACCAGTCGGTCGTAAGAGCGCAAGCACCAAGGCAACTCAGCACGGCACCTGCCCCAAGTGCGGTTCCACTTTCGACTTCCGTCCACTTCTCGAAGAGGGCGAATTGGTGTCCGGTCAGTACGAGGTTCAAGGGCCCATCGCGCACGGCGGCCTGGGATGGATCTACCTCGCGATCGATCGCAATGTCAGCGACAGGTGGGTAGTTCTCAAGGGGCTCTTGCATTTCGGTGATTCCGAAGCGCAAGCCGTTGCGGTGGCCGAGCGTCAGTTCCTCGCCGAGGTCGCCAACCCCAGCATCGTCAAGATCTTCAACTTCGTCGAGCATCCGCGCCCGGATGGCACACCCATGGGGTACATCGTCATGGAGTACGTGGGTGGGCGATCATTGCGCGAGGTGCTGGCCGAATTCCCGGACGGCAAGCACATGCCGATCGAGCAGGCAATCGGCTACGTACTGGAAATCCTTCCGGCGCTGAGCTATCTGCATTCCACCGGCCTGGCCTACAACGACCTCAAACCCGAGAACGTGATGGTCACCGAGGATCAGTTGAAGCTGATCGATCTCGGCGCCGTGTCCGGAATCGAAGACTACGGGTACCTGTACGGTACCGCCGGCTATCAAGCACCCGAGATCATCGAGACCGGTCCGACCATCGCCTCCGACATCTTCACCGTCGGAAGAACACTCGCGGTTCTCACCCTCGACATGCCTTCGAAGCACGGACGGTACCTCGACGGCCTTCCCGAACCCGAGGACGAGCCACTACTGCGCGACCACGAGTTCTTTCACCGTCTCCTGCTACGCGCTACCGACCCGGATCCGAAGAAGCGATTTCAGTCCGCCGAGGAAATCGCGGGACAACTCACCGGCGTTCTGCGAGAAATCCTCGCCGAGCAGACCGGGCAGGAGAATCCCGGACTCTCGCTCGTGTTCAGCAGGCAGCGAACGTCTTTCGGCACCGATGAATTGGTCGGGCAAACGGATGTGTACGTGGACGGTGTCAGCCACGACGCCGCTCTCGATCCGCGCGAAGTTGCGCACGCACTTCCCATTCCGTTGGTCGACCCCACCGATCCCAGCGCGCCGTTGCTGGCGGCAGCGGTGCACAGCGAACCGTCGCAGACCCTCGATGCGTTGAAACACGCCCGCGAGAACGGAATCGACCGAACATCGGGCACACCGGCGGCCGCCGTCTCGGGCGAAGTTCGACTGGCCGAGGCCAAAGCTCATCTCGATCTCGGTGATCCGGAAACCGCACTGACAGTTCTGGGCGAACTCCAGCAGAACATCGGGGACCACTGGAAGATCGAGTGGTATCGAGGACTTGCGGCGTTACAACTGGACCGATTCGAGCCCGCTTTCAGTCACTTCGAGACAGTTCTCACCGCACTGCCCGGCGAGGCTGCCCCCAAGCTGGCGTTGGCAGCGACGGCAGAACTGATTCTCCAGCACTGGGAGAGCGACGACCCGGACCAATGGTGCCGCTTCTCCGAGAAGTACTACCGCACCGTCTGGCGGACCGAACGAAACTACGTGAGCGCAGCATTCGGGCTCGCCCGACAACTCGCCGATCACGGCAACAAGAAGGCAGCCATCGCCGCCCTCGACGAAGTACCCACGTCTTCCCGGCACTACAACGTCGCACGGATGTCCAGCGCTCTGACGATGCTGTCCGGCGTTCCGATCGCCGAACTCGACGAATCGACTCTGCGGGAAGCCGCCCGTCGTGTTCGGGCGCTACCTGCTGAAGAGAGCCGAAGCCTGCAGATGCGAACCCTGGTGTTGGGCACGGCACTCGATTGGATTCGCTACGGCAATCGCTCGCACACCGAACTCGAACCCATCCTCGACCTGCCCTTCACCGAGCAAGGTCTGCGCACCGGAGCCGAAGCCTGCCTTCGCGCCCTCGCTCGCGCCACGACCTCCCGCACGCACCGCTACGCCCTCGTGGACCGGGCGAATGCGGTGCGTCCGCGCAGCAATTTCTGACGGACTCCCCGAGGCTTACAGTGCTGCAGAAACCTACAGTGCGGCCACCAAAGCCTTCGCCGCGCGGGCGATCGCCAACTCCTCGTTGGTGGGGACCACCAGCACCTCGACGGCCGACGAGGATGCGGAGATACGACGCTCGTCGCGACTCTTCGCCTCGTTGAGAGCCGGGTCGACCTCGATACCGAGACGGGAAAGCCCGGCCAGGCTGTCGCGTCGCACGTCGATGTTGTTCTCCCCGACGCCACCGGTGAAGGTGATGACGTCGACGCCACCGAGTTGAACGATGAAGGCGCCGATGTACTTACGGAGCATGTGCACGTAAACGTCGTACGCAAGTTGTGCGTCTTGGTCGCCGCCCTCGATCAGTGCGAGCAGGGCACGGAAATCGTTGACTCCCGACAGTCCCTTCAAACCGGAGCGCCGGTTGAGGAGGTCGTCGATCTCGTCGACCTTCATTCCCGAGTTGCGGTTGAGGTGCAAGATGATGCCTGGATCGATGTCGCCGCTGCGGGTGCCCATGACAAGACCCTCGAGCGGGGTGAGGCCCATCGTGGTGTCGATGGCCTTGCCGCCCTTGATTGCCGAGGCCGAAGCGCCGTTTCCGAGGTGCAGGACTATCTGATTCAGCTCGGCCGGATCCTTGCCGAGGAACTCCGCGACCCGTCCAGACACGTATTCGTGTGAGGTCCCGTGGAAGCCGTACCGGCGAATCTGGTTGGCCTTGGCCACATCCCGATCGATCGCATAGGTGGACGCCGCCGCGGGCAGTGTGTGAAAGAAGGCGGTGTCGAACACTGCGACGTGCGGAACGTCTGGCAGTTCTTCGCGCGCCACCTCGATACCGATCACGTTGGCCGGATTGTGCAGCGGCGCAAGGTTCGACAAATCCGCGATGGCTTTCACGACGCCGTCGTCGATGAGAGTCGGCGAATAGAAGATGTCACCACCGTGCACGACTCGGTGACCGACTGCGATGATTCCGGCCTCACTCAGCGGCCGCCCGACCTCGGCGACGATGTCGAGCACCATCTTCAGACCTGCGCGGTGATCGGCGATCGGAAGGCTCCGGTCTTCGACTCCGGTGCGGTGGTTGTAGACGATGTGGCCGTCGGGCTCACCGATGCGCTCGATGAGACCGTGCGCCACCGATTCCGCCGTATCCGGATGCACGAGTTGAAATTTGATGGATGACGAGCCGGAATTGATGACCAGTACGGTGCCGTCGCTCACGCTTGCGCTCCCTGTGCCTGTATTGCCGTGATAGCCACGGTGTTGACGATGTCCTGGACCAACGCTCCACGCGAGAGGTCGTTGACCGGCTTGTTCAGTCCCTGCAGAACCGGCCCGACGGCGATAGCACCGGCGCTACGCTGCACTGCCTTGTACGTGTTGTTGCCGGTGTTCAGGTCCGGGAACACGAACACCGTTGCTTTGCCCGCCACCAGCGAATCCGGCATCTTCTTGTCGGCGACACTCTGCTCGACGGCGGCGTCGTACTGAATGGGCCCTTCCACCAACAGATCCGGTCGACGCTCGCGCACCAAAGCGGTCGCGGTGCGAACCTTGTCGACGTCGGCTCCGCTGCCCGAATCCCCGGTGGAGTACGAGAGCATCGCGATGCGCGGATCGATCCCGAACTGCGACGCCGTCTGTGCGGACGAGATCGCGATGTCCGCCAACTGCTCCGACGTCGGGTCCGGAACCACGGCGCAGTCACCGTAGGAGAGAACGCGGTCGGCCAGGCACATCAGGAAGATGCTCGAGACCGTCGAGACACCGGGGGCGGTCTTGATGATCTCGAACGAGGGTCGAATCGTGTGAGCGGTGGTGTGTGCAGCGCCGGACACCATGCCGTCGGCAATTCCCAAGTGCACCATCATCGTTCCGAAGTACGAGATGTCGGCGATCACCTCGCGGGCCCGCTCGATGGTCATGCCCTTGTGAGCACGCAGCGCGGTGTATTCCTGTGCGAAGCGCTCGGTGTACTCGGACTGCGCGGGTGCGAGTACCTGCGCGCCACTGATGTCGACGCCGAGTTCCGCTGCGCGTCGACGCACACTGGGTTCGTCACCGAGGATCGTCAGGTCGGCAACCTGGCGCTGCAGCAGCCGGCCGGCCGCGCGCAGGATCCGGTCGTCGTCACCCTCCGGGAGGACGATGTGCTTGCGATCGCGTCGAGCGCGGTCGATGAGCTTGTACTCGAACATCTGTGGGGTCACGACCGACGGAATCGGCAGTGCCAGTCGGTCCATCAGGACGTCGGCGTCGACGCGCTGTTCCATCAAGCTCAACGCGGTGTCGACCTTGCGCTGCGAACCGACTGCCACGCGTCCGCGGGTTTGGGCTGCAGCGCTTGCGGTGTCGAAGGTACCGAGGGTTGTCGTCAGGATCGGAAGACGCTGTTTGAGGCCGGCCATCAACGCTGCGATGGCCGGGTGCGGTGTGATTCCGCCGTTCATGATGATGCCCGCGAGCGACGGAAATCCTTCCGCCTCATGTGCATTGAGCAATGCGAGCAGAACGTCCGAGCGATCGCCCGGTGCGATGACGACCATGCCCTCGACCAGACGCTCGAGGATGTGCTCCGCGGTCATGCCGCCCACCATCACCTTGAGCGCTTCGCGGTGCAGCAGTTCCGGGTCACCCGAATACAACTCGCCGCCGGTGGCCTCCATCAACTCGGCCATCGTGGGCGAGACGAGCAACGGAATCTCCGGCAGGCTCCACGTCGGAACACCGATGTCGGACAGCGCTGCGGTGACCTCGTCGAGCTTGTCGGGATCGCAACGATTGGCGACGACCGCGAGCAGATGAGCGTGGTTGGCGGCCAACTCGGCGGCGCATAGATGCGCGAGCTGGGCGACCTCCTCGACACTGCGCCGAGCGCCTCGAACCGCCAGCAGAACCGGCGCGCCGAGGTTCACGGCGATGCGGGCGTTGAAGCTCAGCTCGCTCGGGCTTGCTACGTCGGTGTAGTCACTTCCGATGATGACGACGGCGTCGCACTGCTCGGCCACGGTGTGGTACTTCGCGACGATGTCGGCCAGCGCGGCTTCAGGATCGGCGTGAACCTGCTCGTAGGTGACGCCGAGTGCGTCGGCGTAGGAGAGATCGGCGGTGGTGTGCTCGAGCAGCAGTTCGAGGATGTAGTCGGTTTCCTCGGTAGAGCGGGCGATCGGGCGGAAGACTCCGACCCGGGCGACGGTCGCGCACAGCATCTGCAGCACGCCAAGCGCGATGGTGGATTTTCCGGTGTCACCTTCAGGAGAGGCAACGTAGACACTCGACACGGCAGCGGGCGCTTCTGGCATGCCCAACAGCCTAGTGTGGGCCGCCGCCCACCTTGCCACTGATCGTGGTCACGCTCACGCTCGTGCCGACAACCGGCGGCTACGAGAAAGACGAACGGTGCCTGCCACACGTCGAGTGGCAGACACCGTTCAGTTGATCTCGAGGATCAGCCCAGAGCACGCAAGCGAGGCGCGAGGTCACGCTCGAACAGTTCGAGGAACCGGCGCTGATCATGGCCCGGTGCGTGGAACACCAGGTGATTGAGACCGGCATCGACGTAGGCCTTGACCTGCTCGACGGCGTCGTCCGGATCGGAAGCGACGATCCAACGCTTGGCCACCTGCTCGATGGGCAGAGCGTCGGCAGCGGCTTCCATTTCGATCGGATCCTCGATGCTGTGCTTCTGCTCCGGCGTCAGGGACAGCGGAGCCCAGAAGCGGGTGTTCTCGAGTGCAGCCTCCGGATCGGTGTCGTAGCTGATCTTGATCTCGATCATCTTGTCGATGTCGGCGACGTCGCGCTCGGCCTTGGCTGCGCCCTCGGCAACGGCTGGAAGCAGCTTCTCGGTATAGAGCTCCATGCCCTTTCCGGAGGTGCAGATGAAGCCGTCACCGGCACGTCCCGCGTACCGGGCGACAACGGGTCCGCCGGCCGCGATGTACACGGGAATGCCTCCCTCGGGAACGTCGTAGATCGACGCGCCACGAGTGGTGAAGTACTCGCCTTCGAAGTCGACACGATCGCCCAGCCACAGCTCACGCATCAACCGCACGGACTCACGCAGCCGCGCGAAGCGTTCCTTGAACTCGGGCCACTCGCCCTGGAAGCCGGTGGCGATCTCGTTGAGAGCCTCACCGCTGCCGACGCCGAGCATGATGCGTCCCGGGTAGAGACATCCCATCGTCGCGAACGCCTGAGCGATGACTGCCGGGTTGTAGCGGAACGTCGGCGTCATCACGGACGTGCCGATCTGCACGCGCTCGGTGCGCTCACCGACGGCGGTCATCCAGGCGAGCGAGAACGGTGCGTGGCCACCGTTGTGGCGCCACGGCTGGAAATGATCGCTCACCGCAACGGAATCCATGCCGTGCTGCTCTGCCAGAACTGCCAGCTCTACCAGTTCGCGAGGGCCGAATTGCTCAGCCGATGCCTTGTATCCGAGCTTGAGTTCCTGCGCCACCGTGCACTCCCTTGTCGTCTGTTTCGTTTACTTCTCTGACATGCTTCACGTTCTTTGCAGACTATCCAGACACCGCTCGGACTTCTCTGCGTATCTCAGCGAGCGAGGCTGGTGACCACCGTTGCCACGCCGGCTGCGACGGCAACCCCGGCCAGCGCCAGTGCAAACAGCCACAATGCGTGCGGTTCCGGCATCGCCGCTCCGTCCTCGAGCGCCTTCTTCACCTGTAGCCAGCGTCGCATACCTACCAGTGCGGCCGCCGCCGCGAGTGCGATCAGGGTCAGACCGAGAGTCGTGCGAACCCACCCGGTACTCCATTCCGGTACCAATTGGACGACGGCGATGCCTCCGGCCAGCAGGGCGAGTGAGCTACGCATCCAGGCGAGGAAGGTGCGCTCGCTGGCAAGGGTGAAGCGCTCGTCCGGGCGGTTCGGTTCACTCATGCGTGCTCACCTCCGTGCGGTGCCACCAGATCCGGGTCCTGACGCCAGTCGTAGACGACCTCGGTGCGCAGAACGATGTCCTGCAACGAACGTCGTCGTCGATCGACCGCCGACCACAGCAATCCGAAGGCGAAGAGCACGCAGAGCACCGCACGGATGAAGGCCAACGGCCAGCGCACGAGGCGATGCCCGGACGTGATCACCCGCAGCCCCATCACGAGGGACCCGACGGTCCGACCGGTGGTCGCCCAGCAGGCGGTCAGATACGCCACCGAGACACCGAGAAATGCCGTCGTGGACAGGAAGATTCCCGGTTCCGAGAAAGTGAAACTCTGTGGCGAGAAGAGCAGTCGGACGAAGGCGAAGCCCACGTACACGGAACCCATCAGGAGCAGGACGACGCCCAGGTCGATCAGTCCGGCGAGTCCACGGGTGACGATGCCGGCTGGGCCGGAACTCTCCTGGGCCACTAGCGTTCGCCTGCGTTCGTCTTCGGATCGGTCTCTGTCGACGGTTTTTCTGGTGAAGGTTTATCTGATGACGGTGCGCTGGCGCGGCCGAAGAGTCGCCCGACGAAGCCGGCGACAGCGTCGTCCGCCTGCATGCCCTGCACTCGAGCTCCGTGCACGGCTTCCGTGGAGAGTGAACCGGTCGATTCACGGATCATCTGGGGCAGGTCGACGCCCTCGATGACCTGGTCGGCGATCTTGACGAGGTCGATGCGGTTGACCTGGCGTTCGAGGTCGACCGTGTCGACTATCCCGTCGAGATCGAGGCGATCGATCACCGCTTTGACGTCGAGGCGGCTTGCGATCTCGTCCACGTCGACCCGGTCGATGATCGGTTCGAGCGAGACCCGTTCGGCAATCTTGTCCACGTCGATGTTCTCGGCGATCTTGTCGATGTCCACGTGGTCGACGACGATCTTGGTGATGTCGACTTCGGACAGAGCAGCGTCGACGACAGCTTTGATCACCGTCCGCAAGGTCGAGTCGGCGAACTCCACGGTCGAGTGCATCGCTTCCGTGCCGCGAGTGGTGACCTGGGTGATCGCGCCGTCGAGTGCGTCACCGACGACAGGGATCCGCTGCACGGAATCAAGTGCGAGACCAGCGGTTCTGCGCGCCGCACCAGCCGTGATCGCGGCCAGCCCGAAGGCCAGCCGAATCACGTCGGATTCGGGGTGGTGCGACTGCGATCCCACGCAATTGTCTCCATCTTCTTATACGACTGTTACCCGGACATTCGTCACTCCTCTTCGCATTGTGCCACTGTTGGAAGGCACAAATACGCTGTCCGGCTTGCGCCTGGGGGGAAATATGAAGACACGTCGTTTCACGGTTCGGCTGACGATGGCGGTGGCCATGGCCGCCGGCTTTCTCGGCCTCAGCGCGCCGACCGCGAGCGCGGATTCCGTGGTCAGTCGCATCGACGTCTACTCCCCCTCGATGGACCGCTGGATCGCCAACGACGTGATTTCGCCGGCCGGAGGAGGCCCGGCCCCGACCTTCTATCTGTTGACCGGTGTCGGCGGCGGCGAGGACGGGATCTCGTGGTTCAACAACACCGGAGTTCGTGACTTCTTCGACGACAAACACGTCAACGTGGTCATGCCGGTCGGCGGCAAGTTCAGCATGTACACCGACTGGAACGCCGACGATCCGGTGCTGGGCCGTAACAAGTGGCAGACGTACCTCACCAAGGAACTACCGGCGGCGGTCAACGCTCGGTACAACACGACCGGTGTCAACGCACTCGGCGGTGTGTCGATGGCCGGCGGACCGGTTCTGGACCTCGCGATCCAGTCGCCGGGCACCTACCGCGCAGTCGGCTCGTACAGCGGCTGTCCGCGCGCCGGCGACCCGCTCGGCCAGGCAGCGGTGCGCTCGATGGTCGAGATACTCGGCGGCGGCAACGCGGCCAACATGTGGGGGCCGTGGGGTAGCCCGCAGTGGGCGGCGCACGACCCGTTGATCAACGCCGAGAAACTGCGTGGCACAGCGCTGTTCATCTCGACCGGCAACGGCCTCCCCGGCCCGGTGGACGGAATCAACTCGCTGGCGATGGCCGCCGGCGTCGTTCCCGGCGCGGTCCTCGAAGGCATCACCAACATGTGCACCGCTGCCCTGCAGGGGCGATTCGGTCAGCTCGGCATTCCCGCAACGTTCAGCTTCCGACCCGAAGGCACCCACACCTGGGGGCTCTTCGAAGCCGACATGCGCGCGTCGTGGCCGATGATCGCGGGCGCTATCGGGGCGTGAGCCTCACGGCCCTCCTTACAAGCCATGGCGTCAGGTGAGACTGCGCGCCCAGTCCCGCATCCCGGCGGGGCCAGTGCCGGTGGCGTATTCAGCGAACAGATTTCGCGCTTCGTCACGGCGGATGCCACCGAGGACTTCACGCGGCTTACAGAAAAACGGAAGTTCCACAGGCGGCGCCCACAGCTGCACGAGTTCCGCCGCACCGTCGTTCGGGGATTCGAGAGCGAACCACACCCGGGTCACGCCGAGCGTGATCGCGGCACCCATACACATGAGACATGGTTCGAGATTGACCGCCAATGTCAATTCACCGGACGCTCGAGTGAATCCGAGAGCCTCGTCGGCCTGCAAGAGCGCTTGAAGGTCCGCATGGACTACCCGTCGGCCGAGTGCCCGTTCTTGCGTATACGCCCGCCCGAGCACACGGTCGTCGTCGAACACGACTGCGCCGATCGGCATCTCCCCGAGCTCCATGCCCTCACGCGCTACGTCAAGAGCAACCGCAAGGGCATCTCGAGGTGAAAACATCACTCGACACTAATGGACCAAGGCAAACTCACGCTGCCAGTAGTGCGGGTAGTCCCCATTCCTTGGCAAGCAGCTCGTACGAGCGCAGACGATCCTCGTGCCGATGGGTCACCCCGGTGATTACCAATTCGTCCGCTCCGGTGAGCTTCTGCAAACTGTCGAGCCTGTCGGCGACGATAGACGGTGAACCGACGAACTGCGTGATCAGCCGATCCTCCACCACTGCTTTGTCGGCGTCGGAAAGTGGGAGCGCTGTCGCGGGATCGGGGTACGGGATGGCGCCGTGTCCGCTGCGAATGCTGTGCGTCCAGTGCCCGAACGTAGACGCCAACCCTCTCGCCGTCGCATCGTCTTCCGCAGCAACAACATCCGCGGAGACGACGACATACGGCTCCGACAGAACTGCCGACGGTCGGAATGCTGCACGGTATGCCTCGACGGCATCGAGCGTACTCGAGGGCGCCACATGGTAATTCGCACCGAACGGCAATCCGAGTCGTCCGGCGAGCTCGGCACTGGGGCCCGCACTGCTTCCGAACACCCACAGTTCGACGTCGGCATTCTCGCCGGGACTGGCGTGCAATTCGATGCCGTCGCGGGTTCTGTAGGTACCGTTCAGGAGCGAGCGTATGTCGTCGACCTGCTGCTTGAAATCGGGCGCCTGCGCGCCCGGAAACGCCAATGCCTCGAACGACGCCTGCAACCGCGGTGACGTGAGAAGACCGGTTGGATCGAAGGGTGCCGGGATCACGACGCCGTCGCGTACGACGTTCTCTCGCTTCGATTCTGCCGGCGCAGGCGTTCCGGCAGCGACGGCGCGAAGTGCCTCCACCCGACGCTGTCCGCTGCGCCCGATACCGAGATCGATACGACCCGGATACAACGCTTCGACGGTACCGAAGGCCTCGACCACCTGAGCCGCCGTGTTGTTGCCCAGCAGCACGGCGGCCGAGCCGACGCGAATGGTGTTGGTGGCGGCCGCGATCAGCCCGACAAGCACTGCTGGCGACGAAGAGGCAACGCCGACGAAGTGGTGTTCGGCGACCCAGTAACGCTTGTATCCCCACGCTTCGGCAGAACGAGCGAGGTCCAGCGAGTTCCGCAAAGCCTGGCGGGCCGTTCCGCCCTCACTGATCGGCGAGAGGTCGAGTACGGACAGCGGCGCGCTCACCTCGGTCCGCTTTCGGAGCGGGTGTCCGGTGTCTTCTCGCCGGCTTCCACCGCGAACGCCAGGCGGTTCTCGGCGGGGGCCACCGGGCACGTCGCGTAATCGGTGAACGCGCAGGGCAGGTTCGACGCCCGATTGAAATCGAGGACTACCGCGCCACCGGGTTCAGGTGCGCTCACGTGCAGCGAGCGTGCGGCCGGGTAGGTGGACACACCACTGGTCGCGTCGGTGAACAGGATGTGAAAGCCGTTGTCCTTGCCCGCGAACGCAATCAGCGTATACGTTGCACCGTCGTGTTCGAAGCTGATGGTTCCTAGGGCGTCGTGATGATGCTCGAGGCGCTCGACGACCGCGCCCGTCGTCACCGTGCGAGCCTCCTCGAAAGCTGTGAAGACACCCTCGATGCGCCACTGCGGGTTCGGCTCGAAGGTCGGGATACCACTGAACTGCGCCAATGCCGGGGCCGACGAATCGTGGATCCGCAGAGCCACCTCGCCGGTGCGGCGGATGACCTCGACCAACCGTGCGCCCTGCTTGACGATCAGTCCCGGCGCCCCCTCGATCGGATTCAGAGTGGCCGAACCGTCCACGGCGACGCCGTCGATCGACAAGTCGTCTGCGGGCGTCGCGGTGACGACAACGGCATTCGCGTCGGCGCGCCATGCACCGGGCAGGTCCGCGAAGGTGGAATCGGTGTCCACCAGCCAATGCAACGCAGTCAGGCTCAGCCAGCCGAGGGGTTCGCCGAAGGTGGCGTCGCGCGAGGCGTGCCAGGCATTCCAATCGCCGGTGAAGGTACTGGTGGAAGTGTCGGTAACGGTCATGATGCGCGGACTCCTTCAGCCTGCTCGTGCGGGTGGCGCAGCCCGAGATGGCTGCGCAGGGTGGTTCCTGAGTACTCGGTCCGGAAACTGCCGCGGTCCTGAAGTTCCGGTACGACGGTGTCGATGAACTCGTCGAGGCCCGCGGGGGTGATGTGGGGAACGAGGATGAATCCGTCGCTTGCGTCGCCCTGGACGTAGCTGTCGATCTCGGCAGCGACCTCGGCGGCGCTACCCACGAACTGTTGGCGGGCAGTCACTTCGATGATGAGTTCACGGATGCTGAGGTTTTCGGCCTCGGCCTTGGCACGCCACTGATCTGCGACCGCTCGTGGATCCTTGACGTGGCGGACGCGTCCACGGGTGATGTTGACGTCGTCCGACGGATCTTCCTTCGGCAACGGGCCGTCGGCGTCGTACTGGGAAAGGTCTCTGCCCCAGACCTGTTCGAGAAAAGCGATGGCAGTCTGGGGTCCGACCTGCTGCCGCCGGATGTGATATGCCTTCTCCTGTGCGTCCGCGGCGTTGTCACCGAGGACGAAGGTGGCGGCGGGGAGAATCTTGAGGTCTGCGTGCGTGCGTCCGTACTTGGCCAGGCGTCCCTTCACGTCGGCGTAGAACGCCTTGCCTGCTTCGAGCGTTCCGTGCCCGGTGAAGATCGCGTCCGCCTTGGCGGCGCCGAACTCGCGTCCTTCGTCGGAATCACCTGCCTGCAACAGAACTGGGTGCCCTTGGGGACTCCGAGGAACTTCGAAGCGTCCGGTGATATCGAACTGCTTACCGGCGTGGTGGAACTGACCGACCTGCTGGTCGGTGGCAAAAACGCCGCGCTCACGGTCGACGATCGGACGATCGATGCTCCAACTGTCCCACAGCGTCCGTACTGCGTCGACCAACTCGTTTGCGCGTGCGTACCGCTCGGAATGCTCCAGATAGCCACCGCGGCGGAAGTTCTCGCCGGTGAAGGCGTCCGAGGAGGTGACCAGGTTCCAGGCGGCGCGGCCGTCGGAGAGATGATCGAGCGTCGAGAACTGCTTGGCCAACTCGTACGGCTCGTTGAACGTGGTGTTGATCGTCCCGGCCAGGCCGAGATGCGTTGTCACACCGGCAACCGCGTTGAGAATACTGAACGTATCCGGGCGGCCGACCACGTCGAGGTCGTGAATCTTGCCCTGATGCTCGCGCAGGCGCAACCCTTCTGCGAGGAAGAAGAAGTCGAACAATCCGCGTTCGGCACTGCGGGCGAGATGCTCGAACGAGCTGAACTCGATCTGGCTCTTGGACGCCGGATCGGTCCACACCGTGGTGTTGTTCACGCCGGGGAAGTGAGCACCCAGGTGAACTTGCTTGCGAATCCTGTTCTGTGTCATCAGTGTTCCTGTTCTTTGCTCGCGCTACGCGAACTGATTGACGGGCAACTCGAAACCCAACCGCTCGCGCAGCGTCGGGCCGGTAGTCGGTCGCGGATTGAGAGTCGGCACCACGTCCGCCGCGATCTTCTCCACTGCGGCAGCCAAAGCCAAGGGACGCAGGACAACACCGTCGACCCCGGCCAGCCCACCGATCTCGCGAAGGAGGACAGTCAGGCCGGCACTGTCACCGCGATAGAACAGCGAGTGCGGGGCGTACGGCGCTCCCGCCCATTCCTCGAGTTCCGCCAGAGCGTCGTCGGCGGCTCCGCGATCAGCGCCGAGAAGCACGTCGACGTCGAGGAGAACCCTGACGCTGCGCCCGAGGGCGGCGGCACTCGCGTGGACCAGCTTGGCCGTAGTTTTGGCCTCGGCGAGATCGGTTGCCGAGATCCGAATCAGATCTCCGCGCGCAACCGCGAGTTCGCGTGCCTCCGGCCTGCTCGCGTCGACGGCGATCAGCGGCTGCCCCTGCGGGGAGCGCGGCGTGATGGACGGGCCCTTGACGGAAAAGTTCTTTCCCTCGAAGTCGATGTAGTGCAGCTTGTCCCGATCGATGAATCGTCCGCTCGCAGCGTCCCGTATCTCGGCGTCGTCCTCCCAGCTGTCCCACAGCCGACTGACCACCTCGACAGCCTCGGACGCTTCCTCCCACGCAGACTCAGGACCCTGCACTGTCTTTCGGCCGAACAACGCCGCCTGCTCGGCGGTGTCGGACACCGCGACCTGCCAACCGGCCCGCCCAGCAGACGAGTAGTCGATACTCGCGACGGCCTTGGAAATGTGGAACGGCTCGGTGTGCGTGACTGTCGCAGTGGGGATCAGACCGATGCGCGAGGTCACGGCACTCAGCCGCGCCGCAGTTGCCACCGCCTCCAATCTCCCGCGCACTGCGTGCCGGCCTTCGGATTGCAGTCCGAACGAGTCAGGGAGGAACGCCAGATCCACCCCACCCCGATCCGCGGCGGTCACCAGGTCCACCCAGTACGAGGGCGTGAACAGATCTTCGGCGCGCGAATCCTCGCGTCGCCAGGAGTACGGATGAGCTCCGGTTCCCTCGAATTCGAGGCCGACCAGGAATGCTCCGGAACTACGCTCGGACATGTTCGGCCTTTCGTGTCGAATGATCCCGCCCGGGGATCGCGTCGAGAAGTGTGCGTGTGTACTCGTTTCGGGGATTGTCGAAAATCTCGGTGGTAGTGCCGATTTCGAGCAATCGCCCGGCCTGCATGACGCCGACGACGTCGCTGATCTGGCGAACAACCGCAAGATCGTGGGAGATGAAGAGATAGGTCAGGCCCAGTTCGCGCTGCAACTCGTCGAGTAGCGCCAGAATCTGCGCTTGCACCGAGACGTCGAGAGCGGACACAGGTTCGTCGAGAACGAGCAGGTCCGGCTTCAACGCGAGCGCACGAGCGATCGCCACCCGTTGACGCTGGCCGCCCGAGAGTTCGGCCGGTTTGCGGCTCAGAAACTGCTCGGGAAGTGCAACCTGATCGAGCAACTCTGCCGCACGAGTCTGCTGCTGGCTGCGTCCACCAACCTTGAAGGCCCGCAGCGGCTCCGCAACGATGTCCTGGACGGACAATTTCGGGTCTAGTGATGCATAGGGGTTCTGGTACACGAGCTGGATCTTTCGGCGCAGCTCGCGCAGATCGCTGCCCTTGACCTTCGTGATGTCGTGTCCGTCGAAGGAGATGGTGCCGGCATCCGCCTGCTCCAACCGCACGGCGATGCGCGCCGTGGTCGACTTGCCGGAGCCCGACTCCCCCACCAGCGACACCGTCTGACCCCTCGGAACAGTCAGCGACACTTCGTTCACCGCGGTGATCGAACTCCCGCGTCCGACGTTGAAGTGCTTGGTGATTCCCGTCAGGGTCAGCAGCGGGCTGGTGTCCTGGCGGACCGGGCGAACGACTGGTCCCGAGGACAGGCTCGGCGCAGAGCTCAGAAGTTTCTTCGTGTACTCGTCTCGCGGGTTGTCCAGAATATCTGCGGTGCGGCCGGATTCGACGATCCTGCCGCCCTGCATCACCAGGATCCGGTCCGCGCGGTCTGCGGCCACACCCAGGTCGTGCGTGATCAGGAGCACGGCGGCACCGGATTCGGCAATCCGCTCGTCGAGATGGTCGAGAATGCGCCGTTGAACCGTGACGTCCAGAGCACTGGTCGGCTCGTCGGCGATTACGAGGGCCGGGTTCGCGACAAGCGCGATACCGATCAGAACGCGTTGCCGCATACCGCCGGAGAGCTCGTGCGGGTACTGGCGTGCTCGGATTTCCGGCCGGTCGATACCCGCGCGCTCGAGCACCTCGACGGCGTCCAACCGGGCTTTGCGACGGTCTGCGAGGCCGTGGATCCGGAGGACTTCTGCAACCTGGTCGCCGATCCTCGTCACCGGGTTGAGCGAGGTCGTCGGATCCTGCGGCACCAAACCGATACGCGCGCCGCGGATTCGCTGCCACGCACGGTCGGAATACGAGTCGATCTGTTCACCCTCGAACTCGACGGTCCCGCCGGTGACGTGGCCACTGCCGGCGAGCAGACCCAATATCGCGTGGGCCGTGGTCGACTTACCGGAACCCGATTCCCCGACCACCGCAACTACTTCGCCCCGACCGACGGTGAAGCTCACGCCGGATACCGCGGGCTCGGCGCCGTAGGCGATCTGTAAGTCGGTGACGGAAAGCAACTGTTCCTCGGTCGTGCTCATCGCCGGTTGTTCCTTTCGATCTCGTGGCCGATACGGTGTGCCGAGATGACCACGGCGACAATCGCGAGACCGGGAAGTGTGGTCATCCACCAGGCATTGGCGAGGAAATTACGTCCCTCGGATACCAGCGATCCCCATTCCGGGGTAGGCGGAACGGCGCCGAATCCCAAGAAGCTCAGAGCCGACACCGCCAGTACTGCCTGCCCGAACTCGACAGCGGACAGCGCGACCACCGGCGCGTAGGAGTTGGGAAGCACGTGCCGACGCAGGACACCGAGCCACTGCACACCCGAACTGAACGCGGCCTCGACGTACTGAGCTCCGCGCACCCGCATCACTTCGGCACGCATCACTCGCGCGAAATTGGCGACCATACTGACGCCGACAGCAATGGCGACGTTGATGGTGCCGAAGCCGAGTGCGGTCACCAGTGCCAACGAGAGCAGCAGCGCCGGAATGGACAGCAGCACGTCGACGATGCGCATCAGCACGGCGTCGACGACGCCACCGACAAAGCCCGCGAGCAAACCGATTATCGATCCCGCCACCAATGCGATTCCGACCGCCACCAAGGTTGCGGTCAGGGACAGCGCGGCGCCGTGCACGAACCGTGTGTACAGGTCACGACCGAGATTGTCGGTTCCGAACCAGTGAGCCAGGCTCGGGCCCTGCAGTTTGTCCGCCGGGACACCGGACAACGGATCGCCGCTGGCAAAGAATCCGGGTGCGACGGCAAAGCCGATGGCAAGCAACACGATCAACACCGGAATCACCAAGCCTGGCTTTCGGATCCAGCCGATGGCCGTGGACTTTCGGCGCGAAACAACAGGTGCCTTCGCCTCGACGCTCGGATCGAGGAGTAGGGGTTCGATCAATGTGTCAGACATGAGCCGGCTCCAGATCGGTCGAGCTTTCGGTATTCGACTTTTCGGTGTGACTCTTCTTCGTCTGGATGATCCGTGGATCTATCAAGGGGTAGAAGAGGTCGACCGCGAGGTTGACGAGCACGAACACGAGAGAGGCGAACACAACGACTCCCTGCACCACCGGGATGTCCTGCGCCATCACCGACGTCTGTGTCAGACGGCCGACGCCCGCGCGGGAGAACACCGTTTCCACAACCACCGAGCCCGCCAGCAGCGTGCCGACCAGCACACCGGCAATGGTGAATGCCGGAATGCTCGCCAGTCGCAACGCGTGACGGGTCTGCACGCGCCAACGGCTTGCGCCCTTGGCGTACGCAGTCTCCACGTGCGGCGAACGTAGCGTCGACTGCAGGCTGGTCGTGAGCACCTGCGCGATCACCGCGCCGGTCGGGATCGCCAAGGTGATCGCCGGAAGAATCACCGTTGCGAATCCCTTGTCTCCGAATGCCGGGAAGATGTGCAGACGGAACGAGAAGAGTTGCAGAAGAATCAGGCCCACCCAGAAAGTGGGCACTGCCACACCCAGCGGCGGCAGCGAGAACAACAGATTCGCGAGCCACCGCTTGCGGGTGTAGGTAGCGAAGAACGCGATCGCCACTCCGAACAACACGGCCAGAACCAAAGCGGTGGTTGCCAAGACCAGAGTGCTCGGCAGCGCCGAGAAGATGGCATCCGTCACCGACTGACCGGTGGAGATGGACGTACCGAAATCGCCGCGAAGAGCATTCGTCAGCGACGTCCAGTACTGCACCCACACCGACTGGTCCAAGCCGTACCGTGCCCGAAGCTGATCGAGCGCAGCCTGATCCACTGCAACACCCTGACCGGACGAGTCGGCAGCCATGCTGACGGGATCACTCGGCAGGAGGAACAGAATCACGAACGAGATGGTGAAGGCGGCCCACAGAACCACTGCGGCCTGGCCCAGTCGGGTGAGTACGTATCGAGTCATGATTACTTACCCGACAACCATGCGTCGTAGAACTGCAGGCGCGAGGAGGCTTCGAAGTTCAGGTCCTGCACACTCGATCCGGCGCCGATGGCCTGCGAGAGCTCGATGGTGGGGATGGAGAGTCCACGGTCGAGGATCAATTCCTGTGCGGTGGATACCAGTTCGCCGCGTTGGCCGTTGTCCGTGGCTGCAAGCTGGTCTGTGAGTACCTTGTCGAGCTCCGGATCTGCGCCGCGACGGTTCAGGTTGCGGCCTTCGGTGCTGAACGATGCCCGCAAGATGTCGGCGTCCGCGCGAGTGCTGTTGTAATACAGCGAATCGTAATCACCCGATACTCCCTTCTCGGTCCATTCACCGTTCGAGACCAAGTTGAGCTGCAGGTCGACGCCGACCTTCTTGAGCTGCTGCTGCACGAGCTCGAGGATGGCCTGGTTACCCGAGAACACCGGACTGAAGGTGACGCTGAAAGTGAGCTTCTGCCCGTCCTTCTCGCGGATACCGTCGCTGCCGGTCTTCCAACCAGCCGCGTCGAGGAGTTTCGCCGACTTGTCGGCGTCGTACGTCACGACACTGGATTCGTCGCTGTAGAGCGGAGTGGTGTGAGCCAGCGGGCTCGTGGCCGGGAAGAACGACGGATCCAGAACGGTGTCGACGAGTTCTTGGCGGTTGATCGCGGGAATGATGGCCTGACGAACAGCCTGATCAGCGAGAACGCCGCGACTGACGTTGGGCTGGAAGAAGAAGCTCACACCCGGGTTCGGCCTTGTGAGGATTCGTCCACCCGCGCCCTCGATTTGCGGCGCATCCTGCGGAAGCGCATCGCTGACCGCATCGAGCTGGCCGGAGGCCACGCTGCCCGCCCGCACACCGGATTCGGGAACCACCGTGAAGTCGACGCCATCGAGGTACGCCTCGCCCTGATGCGCGACCGCATCCGAGGCCCAGTTGTATCCCGCACGCTTGGCGATCTTGACGCTCTTGTCCTGCTGCCAGTCGGTGTACACGAACGGTCCGGAGGCGATCACCGCTGCACCGGGGCAGCGCTGCTCGGATGCCAGCGCGGTGGTGGAATCGGCGAGGATTCCGAGCTGTGGCGTCGAAGTTGCTTGCAGGAACTGAACATTGGGTCCGGAGAAATTGATCTTCGCCGTGTGAGCATCTACGACGTCGGTACCGGTGTACGAGGACAGGTAACTCTTCGCCAACGACGCGTTCGGTCCCAGGTTCTTGACCGAGTCGAAGGTCTTCTTCACCGAATCCGCCGTCACCGGTGTGCCGTCACTGAAGGTGGCGTCGTCGCGAAGGACGAACGTGAAGCTAGCGGCGTCGGGGCTGATCTCCCAGCTCTTGGCGAGCCACGGCGTGATCTCTCCGGTGTCGGGATTTTGATCGGTAAGCGAATCCACCACTGTCCGAGTGACATACACGGTCTGGTTACTGCCGGCCTGGGCCGGATCGGCGCACGTCGGCGCCTGCGACAGACCGTAGCGAAGGGTTCCGCCGGACTGGGCGGGGCCTGCGTCGGCAGCACTGTCACTCCCGCTGCTGCAGCCGGCGAGGACGGTGCCGAGAACCGAGACAGCACCGATACCGGCGATTACGGTCGCGCGTTTGCGGGCACCGAATGAGGGCGAAGACACCAAGAACTCCTAAAGAGGCATGCCGAAGAGCGCACCCGTCGCCTGAGACGAAAAAGGCGATCGAGCACGAATCACTTGTGTGAGAAGAGAAAACAGACTTGTCGACGACTCGCCTGAGTGCGAATGACTAACCGAGAGGTCAGTTGGTACAGAAAGATCCCGCGGTGCGGCACAGGTCTACGTGACGACGCGACCAGGCGGTATCGAAACCGCCTTCGACTGCCTTCATTTCGTGTTCCTCCATCGGTCCTGGCGGTAGCACCCGCACCCGATCACTCGGGGGGTTGCTGCGACTTCAATGAGCCAGGTCTCTCGGTCGCTCTGGATGGTCGTTCGCAAGTGTACGAGGTCAAACCCGGGTGTTGTCAACCCGGTCGGTAGGAATTGCTGCTCGAGTCACATTTTCGAGCACCCGAAGCTGCTTCTCGAACGGGTGGACGCCCACTTCTTCGGGCGAGAGCGAAGCGTCGTAAAGCGGTGTGTATCCACTGGACAGATACAGCGCGACGGCCTCCGGTTGCCGAGGCCCTGTCGTGAGGAACACCCGACTGTATCCGCGAAGCTCGATCTCTCGTTCCAACTCACGAACGACGGCCTTGCCGAGGCCACGCTTCCGATAGTCGACCGACGTCCAGATTCTCTTCAGTTCCGCAGTGGTGGAATCGAATTGACGAAAAGCACCACCGGCGATCGGCAGACCGTCGTGGGTGAGCACCAGAAGCGCACCCTGCGGATAGGCAAATTCTTCTGCCGGATACGTCGTGAGATCCTCGAGCATCGCTTCGCGAGTCCCGCCGTAACGCGAACTGTATTCGAGTGCCAACTCCGCGATCAGTGGAGCTGCCAAGGGATCGTCCTGCGATACCGAATAGACCTCTACCGCTCCGACACCCTCGAGCTGTCGAGTTCCGAGCTCCAGTGCCACAACACTTTCCTCCATGAATCTGGTCAACGCTCCCCCAGCCTGAAAACTTCCGGAGCGAGGGTGGTTCCGTCGACGAGGTCCGCCACAAGTTCACCCAAGGCCGGACCGAACTTGAACCCATGCCCCGAGAATCCCGCCGCCACCGTGACGGCGCCGACTCGGTCGATGACGAAGTTACTGTCCGGCGTGCTCGTGTACAGGCACGTGATCGACTCGACACGGGTGGAATCGACGCCGGGCAACCACGACTCGGCGTACTCCACCAATCGCTGCTCTCCGTCGACATCAGGGGTGTAGTCACGGGTCTGCGGAGTCACCACCGGCCCGGTCGCGTGTTCGCCGATCTTGATCCCGTCCTCGGAACCGAGCCCGTAGATCCCCGCGGTCTCCAATTCTGCGCCGGTGTGGTGGACGAAACTCGGCCACTCGACTCCGGGATCGAGCGGTGCGAAGTGTGCCGGTTGTTCCTGTGTCGTGCGCAGCGTCGGCAGTACGATCTCGGAGCCGAGACCGCTGTCTGCGATCAGATCTGCAGTCCACGCACCGGCCGCGATCACGACCTGACGAGCTGCGAGCGTTCCACTGTCCGTCACCACGTCCACGCCGTAGGACGCCCGCGCGAGTGCCAACACCCGAACATCGTGACGGACCTCGGCGCCCGCAAACACCGCTCCTGCCTTCAGAGCGGTCACGGCGCGGTCCGCGTGCAACCGGCCTGCGTCGGGATGATGGAGCACCGTGGTGTCGAATCGCAGCCCCGGCCAACGGGCGGACGCCTCGGCAGGAGTGAGGATCTCACCCTTGATGCCCGCCTCGCGAAGTATCTTCGCCTTGGACTGCACTGCCTGCGGCAGGCCGTGATCGACGGCACCGGTGAGTTCCAGGAACCCGATGTCCGTCGTGGTCTCCAACTCCCGCCACAGCGGCAGCGCGCCGGCCGCCAAACCTGTGTACAGGTGATTGTCGTACGCCTGCCGGTAGATACGCGAAGTACCGTGCGACGCACCGTGCTTGTGCCCCGGCCCGAACTGTTCCAGCTGAACTACGCTACGTCCGCGTGCCGCGAGCCGCCATGCGGCGGAGGACCCGACGAGTCCTCCGCCGATGACGATCACATCGAGAATCTCACTCATGGACGAGAGCTCACTTGGTCTTCGGAAGGCCGGGCGGGTTGATCAGGGACGTGTCGACGGCTTCGCTGGTGATGTTCCAGCGCTCGAGGATCTGCTGGTACGTGCCGTTCTCGATCGTGTGGTTGATCGCGTCGTTGATCGCCTTGATCAGGCCGTTGTCCTTCTTCACCAGCACCGCGATCTGCCCCTGCAGGGTGTCGCCGGCCCCGGAGAACTCACCGACAACCTCGGTCTCCCCCGACTGCTTGGCGTGGAACTGCGATGACGGGTTCGGGCCGAAGTAGGCGTCGATCCGGCCGGACTGCAGCGGGAGGTAGTAGTCGGTGGTGTTCTGGTAGTAGGAGATGTCGGTAGGCGCCAGGCCGGCCGCGACGTTCTGCTCACTCCACTTGACCAGCAGCGCTTCCTGATTGGTGCCCGAGGAGACGGCGATCTTCTTGCCCGCGACGTCCTTGGGTTCCTTGATGGAGATTCCGGCACCCTTCTTGGCTTCGAAGGCGAGGGTGTCGAGACGGTAGGTCGCGAAGTCGTACTTCTCCTTACGCTCCTCTGTGACAGTCACATTGGAGAGGAAGGCGTCGGCCTCACCGGAGTCGATCCGGACGAAGTTCTGTGCCCAATCTGCTGTCTGCAGGTCGACCTTCAAGCCGAGAACGTCACCGATCAGATAGGCGAAGTCGGTCTCGGAACCGATGAGGGTGGTGTCGTCGTCGGCGTAGAAACGGAGCGGCGGAGCGGAACCGGCACTACCGGTGACGCGCAGCGTGCCACGATCGCGGATGTCCTGAGGTAGCTCGGCGGCGATGGAATCCACCTTGTCGGTGGTGATGCGGTTCTGATCGGCCGTGAGGTTGTAACCCGCAGCAGCGGTGACCTGGGCGCCGTCGGACTCGGCGTCCGCGCTGCTGCATGCAGCGCTGAGCAATCCGACGGTGGCAAGCGCCGAGATCAGAAAAGTCGCGCGACGGGATGTGGAGAACATCAATTTTTCCTTCCGGGAAAGAGTCTGGGTCGCGTCAGAGGACGCGGGAGAGAAAGGCTTTGGTCCGTTCGTGGACCGGATTGTCGATCACCTGCGAAGGCGGGCCCTGTTCGACGATGACGCCGCCGTCCATGAAGACCGCAGTGTCCGCCACTTCCCGAGCAAATCCGACCTCGTGTGTGACGATCACCAAGGTGGCGCCGTCACGGGCCAGCTGAGCCAGGACTTCGAGAACCTCGCCCACCAGTTCCGGGTCGAGCGCCGACGTCGGCTCGTCGAAGAGAATGACCGCCGGCCGCAGTGCCAGCGCTCGCGCTATCGCGACGCGCTGTTGCTGGCCACCGGAGAGTTGGCGGGGATACTCGTCCGCCTTGTCCCCCACTCCCACTCGCTCGAGCAGCGCGCGGGCCTCGCGGTACACCTCGTCACGATCACGCTTCTGGGCCGAGAGCGGCGCTTCCACCACGTTTTCCAATGCGGTCAGGTGCGGAAACAGGTTGAAGTTCTGGAACACGAATCCGATGTGCGAACGCTGTTTCAGGATCTCGCGGTCACGCAGTTCGTGGAGTCGATTTCCCTTGCGCCGGTATCCGATCAGCTCTCCGTCGATCCGTACGGTTCCGCGGTCGACTTTTTCGAGGTGATTGAGGGTTCGCAGCAAGGTGGACTTACCGGAACCCGACGGACCGAGAATGACGGTCACTTCGCCCTTGCGAACCAGGAGATCAACGCCGGCAAGTACTTCCAAGGCACCGAAAGACTTGTGAATTCCGCGTGCTTCGACGGCGTACACCGAATCTTCGGCCAGTTCTGCGGTCATCGGGTAGCACCTCTCGGAATATCGAGACGCGCATCGCGAATCTCTTCGAACTTCTTGCGCGCCTTCTGTACCGGAGTCAACGGAAGAGCACGAGCGGATCCTCGTGCATAGTGGCGCTCCACGTAGTACTGACCGATCGAGAGCAATGTCGTGAGGATGATGTACCAGATCGTGGCGACCATCAGCAGGGGCACGACTCGTCCGCTGCGGCCGAAGATGACCTGCACCTGGTAGAACAGTTCGGCGATTGCCATGGTGGAGACGATCGACGTTCCCTTGAAGAGTCCGATGACCTCGTTGGCAGCGTTGGGGAGGATCGCCCGCATTGCCTGCGGGAGAACGATCTTGAAGAACTGGCGACTGCGCGGAATGCCGAGCGAGTGAGCAGCTTCGATCTGACCGTGATCCACCGAGATGATTCCGGAGCGAATGATCTCGGCCGAGTATGCAGCCTGGTGCAGCGCCAAACCGATGACTGCTGCGGTGAATCCGCCGATCACACCGCTGACCTGGAAGGTGAAGAACTCGGGCCCGAAAGGTATTCCGAGAGAAAGTGTCTGGTACAGGTAAGTGATGTTGAACCAGAAGAGCAGCTGCACGATGAGTGGAATCGAGCGGAAGGCCCAGATGTAGGTCCAGGCGATCACCTGCAGGACCGGATTCTTCGACAACCGACCGAGCGCCAGGAAGACACCGAGACCGAAACCGAGGATCGTCCCCCACAAGGTCAGTTTGATCGTCATCCACAACGCGGCGAGCACTGATTTCGCGGTGAAGTACTGCGCGAACGTCGGCCAGTCCCAGCCGGGGTTGACGACGAGCCCGTGGATGAACTGAGCAAGCAGGACCAGCACGACCGCACTGATCACCCAGCGCAGCGGGTGCCAGGTGCGAGCGACGACAAGCTCCGAGTCGGGAAGTTGCGACTCGGACACCGACTTTTCGGGGCGGACATCGGTGGGCGCGCTCACGGCGCGCTACCTGACGGAGTGGACATGACGAATAGACCTTTCGGGGAATGGGAACGCAGCTGTGTCCTCGAGTTGGTGTGCTCGAGTTGCGAAGACGACGAGAGTTCGGTCAGCGACAGTGACACGAAGCGGTGCGGCACAGATCGATGTGACGTCGCTTGTGCGCAGCGTGCGAAGTGGTACCCATGTGATGCCTTCCATCGGTCCTGGCGGTAGCACCCGCTCCCGATCACTCGGGGGGTTGCTGCGACGTCGACGAGCCAGGTCTCTCGGTCGCTCTGGATGGTGAGCAAAGACTAGACGCGAAATGTCGAGTCGTCAAATGTTGTATTTCCCTGCACTGCAAGGGAAATGAAGGGTCCACGATGTTGAAATCGCATTGATTCCAACGGTGTCCGCAGCCGCGTTCGGCGTGTTGAATGGAGCGTTCGAATGGAGACCGGGACCGCCGTCCGGACTGACTTTTCCTCTGCCGTACCGTCTGCGGAGTGAGTGGACTCGACGCTTTCTTCATCTTGTTGGCCGGTATCGGCGCGGGCGCGATCAACGCCGTGGTCGGCAGTGGAACGCTGATCACGTTCCCGACGCTGGTCGCCTTCGGCATGCCGCCCGTGACCGCAACCATGTCCAACGCGGTCGGGCTCGTCGCCGGCGGAGTTTCGGGTACCTGGGGCTACCGACGTGAGCTGTCCGGACAGTGGGATCGACTGAAGTGGCAGATTCCGGCGTCACTCGCCGGGGCACTACTCGGTTCGTGGTTGCTCATGCATCTACCCGAGAAACTGTTCGAGACCATCGTTCCGGTGCTGCTGGTCCTCGCTCTCGCGCTCGTCCTCCTCCAACCACGCATCCAGGCGTGGGCCAAGAAGCGTTCCACCGAAGAAACGACGCTGTCCACCAAGAGGCTGATGCTCCTGACCGCCGGCACTTTTGCAGTCGGCATCTACGGCGGGTACTTCACTGCCGCGCAGGGCATCCTTCTCATCGGTGTGATGGGTGCCATCCTCCCGGAAACCCTCCAGCGCATGAACGGCGCGAAGAACCTGCTGTCGCTGCTCGTCAACATCGTTGCAGCAGGGATGTACATCACTCTGGCATTCGATCAGATCAATTGGGCAGCAGCCGGTTTGATCGCTGTCGGGTCACTCGGTGGTGGCGTTCTCGGTGCCCGCTACGGACGGCGCCTGTCCCCCACTGCATTGCGCTACACGATTGTCGTCGTTGGCCTGATCGGACTGTGGCGCCTTCTCGCTTGACCGCCCACATCGGGCGCCACCCGCACATACTGGAGTAATGACCAGTACAGAAGATCAGACCGGTTGGACCTACCTCATGGACATGGACGGGGTTCTCGTCCACGAGGAGCACTTGATACCTGGAGCGGACACGTTCCTGGCAGAGCTGGCGTCGAACGACATCCCGTACATGGTGCTCACCAACAACTCCATCCGCACCCCGCGTGACCTGCGAGCACGCCTGCTCAATTCGGGACTCGACATCCCGGAGAAGTCGATCTGGACGTCAGCGCTCGCAACCGCGACGTTCCTGGCCAACCAGCGGCCGGGCGGCAGCGCCTACGTGGTCGGCGAATCGGGCCTGACCACTGCCCTGCACGACATCGGTTACGTCCTGACGGACAGCGACCCCGACTACGTCGTCCTCGGCGAGACGCGAACGTACTCCTTCGAGGCAATCACCACCGCCATTCGCCTGGTCGAGCGTGGATCGCGGTTCATCGCCACCAACCCGGACGCCACTGGACCGTCGCGAGACGGCTCGCTGCCGGCCACCGGCTCGGTCGCCGCTCTCATCACCAAGGCGACCGGACGCGATCCCTACTACGTCGGCAAGCCCAACGCCTTGATGATGCGCTCAGCCCTGCGGTCCATCGGCGCTCATTCCGCCAATACGTTGATGATCGGCGACCGCATGGACACCGACATCGTCTGTGGCCTCGAAGCCGGACTGCAGACGATTCTGGTGATGACCGGGATCTCGACCCGCGCGTCGGTAGAGCTCTATCCCTACCGCCCGACCATCGTCCTCGAGTCGGTCGCCGATCTTGTGGGAACAACAACCGATCCATTTCGTAGCAACACAAACAATTGATTCAAATTGCAAAACAAAACCGAAACTCGGTAATTAACTGGTAAAAAACAGCAGATTTGCCAGGTTCCGACTCATCCGCTTTGTCCAACTGAACAAACCAACGGTTTTATTCGCACCAAACTTACAAACGAGTAGTTAGACGCAGGTCAAAGATCATTTCGACACCGAGTGACAGTTGGACTCCAGTCGTAAAATTGATTTTTCGAAAAGTGGTAACGAATCGTTTGCCGTGTCTGATACTCATGTCTGAATGGCCCCATTTCGGGTCCCAGACATGAAATGAGATTTTCATGAAGAAGCAGACCAAGGGTGCGATCGCTGCTGCGGCGGCCGGTGCTCTCCTCCTCGGCGGTGCCGGCTCGCTCGCAGTCTGGAGCGATTCGGCCGACGTCAGTGGCGGCGGGCCCGTCACGTCCGGCGCCCTCGACCTGAGCTCTTGCGCACCGGTCGGTGGCGGGTGGAACTCCCTCAACCCGACGAAGACCGCGATCACCAACATCTCGGCTTACCGAATAGTCACCACCGAGAGCATCGAATACACCTGCGACGTCACTGTGACCGCAGTGGGCGATCGTCTCGCGGCTGTTCTGACCGCTGATACGGCCGGAATCGTTCCGGGTGCGAACAGCGCCGAGCTTGCCGCTGCTGTCGTGCCCGTGACGACAATCAAGGACACTGGCGGCAACCCGATTTCGCAGATCACCAAAGCCCAGAACGGAACGATCGTCCACGTCGGAGTCCGGCTGAACTTCAACGAGGTGGCCAACCAGGTCGCGCAGAACCAGTCGCTGAACTTGTCGGCGATGAAGTTGGTCGTCACTCAGACAGCACTGACACCGGCCCCGTAATTTCATGAGGAAAAAGGTCTGGGGAGCGATCGCAGTCGCGGTGGCTGCTGTAGCGGTGTTTGCATCGTCACAGCAGTCGCTCGCGCTGTGGTCCGATTCGGCGAGCGCGAATGGCGGTACGGCGACAGCCGCCAGCGTCAACCTCACGGTTGGTACAACTGCCGGAACCAGTGCGGCGTACACCCTGGCGAACTTGACGACGGCCGCGACGCCCGTTGTCCCGGGAAACACGGTGCAAGCACCGCTCACCGTCAAGAATTCGGGGACTGATCCTCTGCAATGGCGAATGCAGTCGACGACCGCACTTACGGGATTCACGTTGACCACGTACGGAGTCGCCAACGAAGGCGCCTGCCCTGCCGGCGTCAACACCGCGGCTCCGGCAGTGACCCCACTGACGTCCGGATCGATGAATGCATCGCTGCAGTACCCGGTTTCGCCGGCGTACATGCCGAGTCCGCTGGTCTCAGGCGGTACGTACATTCTGTGCTTGCGACTCACGGTAGGCGTCGGGGCGGTCTCAGGTGCAACAAGCACCACGACCTTGACCTTCCAGGCAGGTCCGGTATGACAAAACACTCCACGAAGCGCACCGATCGCACCGATCGCACCGATCGCACCGATCGCACCGGCCCACTCTGGTGGATCACCTCTATCGTCAGTTGGACACTGCTGCTGGCAATTTCGGCAGTCATCGTCGCAACCATTGTCGTTCCCTTCTTTGCCGGAGCGCAGCGCTTCACGATTCTGACCGGTTCGATGCGCCCGACGTACAACCCTGGATCACTGGTAGTGGTCAAACCTGTCGATCCGTCCGAACTGGGGATCGGTACACCCATTACGTACCAGCTGGAATCGGGTCAGCCGACCGTCGTCACGCACCGGATCATCGCCACAAGTGAAAACCAGAAGGGTGAAAGAACTTTCATCACCCAGGGCGACGCGAACGGTGAGCCTGACGAGAAGGAAGTACGGCCGGTGCAGATCCGGGGAAAGGTCTGGTACAGCCTGCCTTATCTCGGTTACGTGAACACCTGGCTGACGGGAGAGCAGCGCACCGTGATCGTGGTGATCGTAGTGACCGCTCTACTGCTGTACGCGTCGTACATGATGATCAGCGGCATCCGTGACGGCCGGAAGGAGCGAGCTCGAGCCCGATTGGCTCCTGACCCTGCAACTTTCGCGCCCAGAGACTCCGCCCAGATCGAGAAAGGCCAGCACGATGCCCTCGCGCCCTGACCGTCCGGCCCATCGGATTCGTCACCTGTTGACCAGCACGCGTTTTCGCGCGCTGCTCGCGCTGGGGATGGTGCTTGGTGTCGGCGGAGTGACCACGCTCGCGGCCTGGACGTCTTCCGCCACGGCAACCTCGGGCAACATCACGACGGGTTCTATCAATCTGCAGTTGAACAGCACCGCCCAGCCCACCCTGACCAAGTCCCTGAATTTCAGTGAGCTTGGCAAGTCCGGAATGATTCCCGGTGATTCGAACACCGCTCTGATCAAGGTCAACAACCTGGGCACAGCGGCAACTGTCCCACTGAAGTACACGATCACGTCTACGAGTGATGGTGCGTTGACGACTTCTCTACGAATGACGGTTTCCTCTAACGGAACTGTTGCCAACAAGTGCACTGACGGCACCAACGTGGTGTCCTCGCTCGCGCTGACACTCACCGCGAATCAAGCCATCGGTAGCCCCGACCGCCCACTGGCGGTAGGGGCTACCGAGAATTTATGTGTCTCGGTGCAGCTTCCGACAACACCGACACCGCCGACGGACAGCACGTCGAACATCGTCCTGACCTTCACGGCAAAGGTGTGATGGCAATGGCTCGACACACGAAAAAACATGCAAAGGCCTCGATGCAGAACCGGGTACGGGAAGTCCTGCTCAGTCTGGGAGCCCTCGCAGGCTTGGTATCCATCATCATTTTCATCGCCGGTCTGGCTTTCGGTATCACTCCGCTGATCTTTCGGAGCGGATCGATGTCACCCACCATCGATACCGGCGCTCTCGCATTCGCGCGCACCGTGCCTGCTTCGGAAGTGCAGGTCGGTGACATCGTCAGCGTCTACGACAGCCAAGGCACGCGCATCACCCATCGTGTGGAATCAATAGATCAGCAGGGCAACAACCTTGCAATTGCACAGCTGCGCGGTGACGCAAATCCCGTCACAGACCCAGATCCTTACGTCATCACCGAAGCGGATCGAGTCTTCTTCAGCGTCGACCGACTCGGCTACGTGGCCGTCTGGCTGTCCGGACCGAGTGGGCTTGTGCTTGGTGCGATTGCCGGCGGAGGACTGCTGTACATCGCATTTCGCCCACGAAAAAGGCCGGATGAAGGGGAACCCAGCCTGGATCGTCGGGACGCGCACGGCGATTCCCACGCCTTCAAGGCAATCGTCGCATTGGCAACGGTCGGCCTCACTGCTGTCGGTGCGTCCCAGATCGGTGGCACCAAGGCGGGGTACACCGACACGGCCACGGCAACAAGCATTCAGTTCGGCACTGCTGCAACCTTTCCCACGTCTCCAAGCACAGCCAGTTGCGCGGTGAATTTTGCGCTCGTTGTTCCGGTCGCGGTGACAATCACCTGGCCCGCGACGGTCGGAAGCTCATACCGTCTCATTGCCCGCGATAGCAACGGATCCTTGTTGGGATCGAACGACTACACCGCAACGTCTATTACAGGCTCCATGAGATACGGCTCGGGCGGTACAACAGTCGCGTTCCCGCTCATCGTCGGCACCTACAACATCGAAATCCATGGACTGAGCGGCACGTCGGTCACTCCGTCGTACTCCGGCTACCAATTCAGCATTCTCGTCGGCCTGCTCTACTCGTGTGGCGGTCCGATCAGCGGGACATCTGCTCTCAGTCGATCGGCAGCGCCGGCACTGGCGGCAGACGCTCCGAGCACTCCTACCACGGCCGTCACTTCCACGACCGCCTCATCCACCACACCCACCACGCCCACCACGACATTGGCGCCGGCTGTGACAACCACCAGCACAACTGCACCGTCGACAACCACCAGCACAACTGCACCGTCGACAACCACCTCGTCACCGGCTACAACTACGGCGCCCCAGACGACGACCGCTACAACGACAACGACAACGACAACGGTGCCACCAACTACGACCACCCCGAGCGAGGTTCCCGTCGACGCCCCGGCGACCACGACCGGTCTCAGCGCCCAGAAGCTCTCGACTGCCAGCGGAACGGTTGTGTCCGTGTCGAATTCATCGGGCGCTGAGGTATATCGAGGTCCCGTTGACAGCGACGCTGTCCTGCATTGGCTCACCGGAACCGATCAGTTGTATGTGATCACCACTGGCGGCGTCACCGTCATCGACACGTCAACGGGAGTCTGGGCCGAATCTCCTGCCCCGAGCGAACTTCCGGACGAGATCAAGGCGCTGGTGCCGTGATGAGAAAGACAACGAAAGCTGCCATGGCAGTTGCCGCGGCCGGAGCCGTATTGCTCGGCGGTTCGGGCACATTGGCGAAGTGGACCGACAGTGCGACCCTGACAAGCGCCGCTGTCCAGTCCGGGACCCTGGATCTGGGAGCATGCGTGACCACGAGCGGCGGGGGCTGGTATTCGCAGGTCTACGTCAACGCGCCCACCAATCCGAATCCACTCGTATATATCCCGGACATCACTACCTACCGGCTCAAGCCCGGATTCAACTACACGTATTTCTGCGATTCGAAGGTGATGGCCACCGGCCCACGTCTGAAAGCGAACGTGACAGTCGACAAGACCAAGTTGAGCGGCGGGCTCGCAGCCGCCAACATCGACCTTCGCACGTACGTCACGGATCAGAGCAACAATCTGCTGTACGACAGCACAGCACCGACGCCGAACCTCATCGCGGTCACGTCGGCCCTGAACAACACCAATCTGACGGCGCAGGTGTTGTTCACGATCTACCCCACCGACACGACAAGCTCAGGTCTCACACTGAATACGACGGCGTTGACGATCGACGTCAAACAACTGGGTCTCACGCCCGCACCGTAGAACGCCTTGCCGTCGGAAGTTCGAGGCAAGGCGCTCCAGCGATTCAGCCGAGTGCTCGCTTCAGATCAGCCAACAGATCAGCCGTGTCTTCGAGCCCGACGGACAGACGGACAACGCCGTCTGTAAGACCCACTGCTGCACGGCCTTCCGGCCCCATGGCCCGGTGCGTTGTCGTGGCGGGGTGAGTGATCAACGACTTGGAATCTCCCAAGTTGTTGGAGATGTCGATGACGCGCAGGCCGTTGAGAACCTCGAACGCCCGCTTCTTGCCCTCTCCGTCAGGCGCATCGAGCTCGAACGTGACAACCGTTCCGCCACCGCTCATCTGAGACTTCGCGAGCTCGTGCTGCGGATGCGACGTCAGGTACGGATACTTGACCCACTTGACGCCGGAGTGTCCTTCGAGGAATTCGGCGATCTCGAGTGCCGAAGCCACGGAGTGCCGAATACGAACCGGCATCGTCTCCAGGCCCTTGAGCAGAGTCCACGCATTGAACGGGCTGAGCGCAGGACCGGTGTGCCGCATCAGTTCTCGAACGGGACCGCTGATGTATTCCTCGGTACCGAGAATCGCGCCACCAAGCACGCGCCCCTGACCGTCGATGTGCTTGGTGCCGGAGTACACCACGACGTCGGCCCCCAGATCGAGGCTGCGCTGCAGAAGCGGCGTCGCGAAGACGTTGTCCAGCACTACCTTTGCACCGGCTGCATGAGCAAGCTCCGACACCCGTCGAACGTCGACGAGAGATTGCATCGGGTTGGACGGCGTCTCGAAGAACACTGCCGTGGTAGGCACGGACAGCGCCTCTTCCCACTGCGCGTTGTCCTCACCGTCGACGAAGACGACCTCGACTCCCCAGCGCGGAAGAATCTCGTTGCACACCACGAAGCAGGATCCGAAGAGACTGCGCGCAGCCACCAATCGGTCGCCGTTGGCCAACAGTGCGCCCAACGCCGTGAAGACTGCCGACATTCCGCTGGCAGTCGCAAAGCAGGCTTCTGCACCTTCGATGAGACGCAGACGCTCTTCGAACATCTTGACGGTCGGGTTGCCGTAGCGGGAGTAGACAAAATGATCCACCTCGCCGGTGAAGGCTTGTTCGGCGGCTTCTGCACTCTCGTAGACGAATCCGGAGTTGAGGAACAGCGCTTCGGAAGTCTCCTCGAACCCGGTACGCATCAGTCCGCCGCGAACACCGAGGGTGCCGAGACCGACGTCGTCCGGCAGCGCTCGTTGAAATGCGCCACCCTGGGGAATTCCGCTCACTGCTGCCTCCATGGCAAGCCGATGGCCCGCCAACCTACAAGTCCGCGATGTCCGTCGGCACCCAATGCGCCTTCGAACCCGTCGAGCACGTTGTACGACGGGCCGATGCCCGCCGCAGTCGCAGCTTCCGCCGCACCGATGGAACGTTGTCCGGATCGACACAGGAAAATCACCGGACGCTCCGACCCGGAGGAATCAGCAGTGATGCCGGCTTCCTTCAACTGGTCGACGAAGTTGTCATTGCGCGCGCCGGTCGGGTGGCTCACCCATTCGATCAGTGCAGCCTGCTTGCCGAGGGAGGACACATCGGGGACACCGACGTACTTCCACTCCGCATCGGTCCGCACGTCGACCAGCACGGCGTCGGGGTTTTCGCGGAGCAGCTCCCAGGCTTGCTCCGGCGTCAGATCGCCTGCGTAACTCACGTAGTCCATGTTTTCACAAGACTGCCGTGAGCGCCTGAGCGGGCCGTCAGTTGCAGACGACCCAACGGTTGCCGTCACGGGTCAGGGCCCAGGTCGAGACTCGCTCGCCCGCTCCGCCACCGGTGATCGTCACGTCGGCCCGGGCGCGATCGCCGTTGACCGCGACCCCGTCCACACCCTTCAGCTCGACCGTCCCGTCGACGCCGGCCATAGGACCGTTGCTCGAATTGAAGCTCGCGCAGGTCAGGGTCTTGATCGTCTCCGCGTCATTCCGATTCTCGGCATCGACGTAGTCGGTGACGGAGCGGCTCACGCGGTCCGACTCGGTGACGTTCTCCTCGGCCGGCGAGATCCACGATGCGACGAAGATTCCACCCAGGATCAAGGCGACGATGGCGACAGCCAAGAGGAACGGCCCCGCAGACGCCTTCTTGCCATCGATGTTGTCGGATTCGCGCAGCTCGTCACTCATAACGCCAATAGTCCCCCACAACTAGAAATTGTGGCCCGTCAAGGATCAGGCCCCTACCCCGGATACCCGAGACAACAGGAGAATGGGAGGAAAGAATAGGTTTACCCACAACCGATCGAGTGAGAGTGTGGATCCGTTCGGCCGCAACCGAGGCACTGTGCTTAGGTTCGGCTAAATTGGATACTTGTCGATATGTTGTCCGAACTTCGAAGAAGGTAGCTGTCCTCACGATGACTGACTCCAACCGCCCACTCCGGGTCGCGATCGTCGGCGCCGGCCCCGCCGGCATCTACGCCGCCGACGCCCTCATGAAATCCGACACCGCAGTTTCCGGCCGCGGCGTCAGCATCGACCTCTTCGAGCGCATGCCCGCGCCCTTCGGCCTGATTCGTTACGGCGTCGCGCCTGATCATCCGCGCATCAAGGGCATCATCACCGCCCTGCACAAGGTGCTCGACAAGCCTCAGGTACGCCTGCTCGGCAACATCGACTACGGCACCGACATCACCCTCGACGACCTGCAGTCGTTCTACGACGCGGTCATCTTCTCCACCGGCGCCAACGCCGACCGTGCGCTCGGCATCCCGGGCATCGAACTCGACGGCAGCTACGGCGCGGCCGACTTCGTCTCCTGGTACGACGGCCACCCCGACGTACCGCGTACGTGGCCGCTCGAAGCCGAGAAGGTCGCCGTCCTCGGCGTCGGCAACGTTGCGCTCGACATCGCCCGCGTTCTCGCCAAGACCGGCGACGAACTGCTGCCGACCGAGATCCCCGCCAACGTCTACGAGGGCCTCAAGAACAACAAGGCCGTCGAGGTTCACGTCTTCGGACGCCGCGGCCCGGCCCAGGCCAAGTTCACCCCTCTCGAACTGCGCGAACTCGACCACTCGCCGACCATCGAGGTCATCGTCGACCCCGAGGACATCGACTACGACGAGGGTTCCGAGCAGGCTCGCCGCAACTCCAAGCAGGTCGACATGGTTGCGAATACGCTGCAGGACTGGGCAATTCGCGACGTCGGAGCCCGTCCTCACAAGCTGTTCCTGCACTTCTTCGAATCTCCCACGGAGATCCTCGGTGAAGACGGTAAAGTCGTCGGCCTGCGCACCGAGCGCACTCAGCTCGACGGCACCGGCAACGTCAAGGGCACCGGCACGTACAAGGACTGGGATGTCCAGGCCGTGTACCGCGCCGTCGGTTACCTCTCGCAGAACATCACGCAGTTGCCGTTCGACGACCAGGCCGGCACCGTCCCCAACGACGCCGGACGCGTCGTCGCCGACGACAACGCCGAGGGCGCAGCCCGGTTCATGCCGGCCACCTACGTCACCGGCTGGATCAAGCGCGGCCCCGTCGGCCTCATCGGCCACACCAAGGGTGACGCCAACGAAACCGTCGCGAATCTTCTCGAGGATTCCGTCGACTTCGCGGGCGCCGCGAACCCCGACGAGAACGCAGTCATCGAGTTCCTCGAAGGCAAGCAGGTTCCGTACACGACCTGGCAGGGCTGGTACCGCCTCGACGCGCACGAGCGCAGCCTGGGCGAGCCCGAGGGCCGTGAGCGCATCAAGGTCGTCGAGCGTCACGACATGCTGAAGGCATCCGAGCCCGACCGCGCGAACTGAGTGCGCGGAAGTAACTGAACAGAAGCCCTCCACCGGCCCGACGCGACCCAGGTCACATCGGGCCGGTGGTGTGTGCAGGGACCCAGGGCAACAGGGCAAAATAGACCCCGTGTTTGACGCCCATGTGCATATCATCGACCCGCGCTTCCCGCTGGTCGAGAATCACGGGTACCTGCCTGAGCCCTTCACCGTGGCCGATTACCGGGCCCGGATTGCCTCGCTGAAGGGCCTGAGTGTTGACGGCGGCGCGGTGGTGACCGCGTCGTACCAGGGCAATGACCAGGAATACCTGAAAGCTGCCTTGTCCGAGCTCGGCGAAGGCTGGGTGGGCGTCACTGCTTTGCCACTCGATGCGACGGACGAAGACATCGTTGCTCTGGACGCGCTGGGGGTGCGCGCCGTCCGATTCAATTTGCGCCGCGGCGCCACCGACCTGCGTCTACTCGCCGATCTGGCCAATCGCGCATTCGATCTGGTCGGCTGGCACGCCGAGTTCTACGTCGATGCCACGCTGTTGCTGTCGCTGGAACCCGTCTTCGCCAAATTGCCGGCGGTGAGCATCGACCACTTGGGAATGTCCACCCGCGGACTGCCGTATCTCCTCAACCTCGTAGACCGCGGGGTACGCGTCAAAGCCACCGGGTTCGGACGCACCACCATCTCCGACGTCAGCGATGTGCTGCGCCAGATCCACGCGGTCAATCCCGCTGCGCTGATGTTCGGCACCGATCTACCCGGTACACGGGCACGTCGAGCGTTCGAGGTCCACGACCTGGACGTGATCGCCGACGCTGTCGGCGACGACCTGCCCGCGGTCATGTGCGACAACGCCCGCTCCTGGTACCGCTGCGCTCAGGTGAACGCAACGGCTCCCAGCCACAGCCCCGCCGCGATCAGCGCTCCGAACAGTTCCACCAGCATGGACAATCCGACTGCCTTCACCGCGTGAAGCGTCGACGACCAAGCGATGTCGTAACGGCGCAGCCGCGCTAGTTCCGCGAAATACGTTCCGACGATGAATCCCAGGAACAAGCCCACGACCGGAATCACGAAGAACCCGATGATGCCGACGACGCCGCCGACCACCACCGACAGGTTGGGCACTCCCCCGGACTTCATCCGCTTGCCCGGCCACGTGTACTTCACGATCCCGGTGACCACCAGTGCCAGCGCGGACAGCGCGAACACCGTCCACGCCGTGGCACCACCGGTCATGATCGCCCACACCAGAATTGCACCGAAAACGAGAAGCGTCCCCGGGAGAATCGGAACGACGACACCGATCAGACCGACCAGGATGACCAGCCCGACGAGGACCTCGGCCGCTGGACTCATCCGACGGGACGCACCTTCGACGCAGCCTCGCGAGCACGGTCGCGTGCAGTAGGCACATCGGCGGCCGTCGACACTGCAACACCCATGCGACGACGCGTGAAGCTCTCCGGCTTGCCGAAGAGCCGCAGGTCCGTCTCGGGAACCGCGAGCGCCTCGGCGACGCCGTCGAATCCGATCCCCTTTGCCTCCACTCTGCCGTAGATCACTGCCGATGCTCCCGGAGACGTGAGCGTCGTGTCGACCGGCAAGCCCAGGATCGCGCGGGCATGCAGTTCGAACTCCGAAAGTCGCTGCGTCCGCAGAGTCACCAATCCGGTGTCGTGCGGCCGTGGGCTCACTTCGGAGAAGAAGACGTCGTCGCCCTTCACGAATAGCTCGACGCCGAAGATGCCTCGCCCGCCCAGAGCCGTGGTCACCTTCTCGGCGACGTCTCGGGCCGAGGCGAGGGCAACGGCGGACATCTGCTGCGGCTGCCACGATTCGATGTAGTCTCCGGCCTCCTGCAGGTGCCCGATCGGTTCGCAGAACGACGTCTCGACCTGACCGCTCTCACCGACGGCTCGAACTGTCAATTGCGTTATCTCGTAATCGAAATCGACAAAGCCTTCGACGATCACCCGGCCGTGATTCACACGACCTCCGGCCATCGCGTAATCCCATGCGGCGTCGAGATCTTCGGCGGATCGAACCGTCGACTGTCCCTTCCCCGACGAGGACATGACTGGCTTGATGACGCACGGGAAACCGATTCGGTCTGTCGCTGCCTGCACTTCGGCAAGCGAGTCCGCGAAAGCGTACGGCGAAGTGGGCAGGCCCAACTCCTCGGCCGCGAGCCGACGGATTCCCTCACGGTTCATCGTGAGCTGGGTGGCTCGGGCGGTCGGAATGACCACCGCACCCCCGCGTTCTTCGACGAGTGCAAGCGCATCCGTCGCGATGGCCTCGATCTCGGGAACCACGAAGTGAGGCTTTTCCAACTCGATGACGGCAAGCAGCGCTTCCGGATCGGTCATGTCGACGGTATGAGCACGATGAGCCACCTGGTGCCCAGGGGCATCGGAATACCGATCCACCGCAATCACTTCGATCCCCAGACGCTGCAGCGCGATGACAACTTCCTTACCCAACTCGCCTGATCCCAACATCATCACGCGGATGGAGTTCTCGGTCAGTGGGGTTCCGAATCGGAGCGGAAGCGTCGGCAGGGGCGAAGGCGTCGAATCAAGCTGCATGGGTGCGACTATATGCCAATCCCGATGCAGGTCAGCGCGGTTATCGGCCGTCCACCACACCTTCGCGGCCAAATCCTCGCCGGATCGTTCGGGGTAGCGCAGGTTTGCGATAGGTGCGGGTGGCAGTGTCCGGCTCGGAATTCCGTTGCGGCACGGTGTCGTTGCCGACGCGGTGCACTTTCACGAGGTTGCGCCCAGCACGCTTGGCGTCGTACAGAGCCTCGTCTGCGACGCTCATAAGGGTCGACAGCGCCGGCGTCGCATGATCGACCCACGCGACGCCGACGCTGACGGTGCTCGTCACATCTGATTCGGCCGAGTACTCGACTTGCGCGCCGCGGACCGCCTCGGCGACATCGATTGCTCGCGCGTAGCTGCAGTCCGGAAGCAGAACGGCGAACTCCTCGCCGCCGAGCCTTCCGATCAGATCGCCGTCCGACAATCGGTCAGCGGCCCGCTCGGCGAAGTTCGCGAGAACGCTGTCACCGGTCATATGTCCATGCGTGTCGTTGATGCTCTTGAAGTGGTCCAGGTCGAGCATCAGCAGGCCGACCGGAGATTGTGTGCGAGTCGCGTCGGCAAGTTCCGCTTCCGCGTGGCCGAGGAACGCACCGCGCGAGAGGACCCCGGTCAGATGGTCGAATTCGACGGCAAGGAAGAGCTCACGCTCGGCAGCACGGCGTTCCTCGGTCGCACAGGCAACCGCTATCGGCCCCAACGCGATCAGGGTGACCGCTATGGATGTGATGACGTCCTCGTTCCACGTCGAGGCGGCTTGATCTCCGATGTCGAGTCGACCGCTACCCGCCATCATGAGTGACCACACCGACCAGACCACTGAAACGAAGGCAGTGCTCGGAACCGAGATGCGAGTGGCACACCAGAGGAGAGCTGGAATCGGCAAGACCAGCGCAATCGGCCCTTCGATACTGAGGGCGATCGGCACGCAGGCTGCAGTGGCGAGTAGCGGAACGCTCAGAGCGGCGACAGTTCTGGCGGTCAGTTTCCTGCGGAACTCGGCAAGACTCGATGGGATGGTGAGAGTGAGAATGAGAGGAAGGACCAGCAGGTACGCCATGACCTCGGTGGCACCCCAGTGGAAAAACGTGTCGGCAAAGGACTGACCGCGTAAGAGCCGGTCCAAGGCGCCGGCCGTGGCCGCGGTACCAGTCGCCGCGACGAACGAGACAAAGACCATCCATACCAGCGACTGCGAATCGACCAATCGGAACGGTGTGCGCTTCAAGTAGTACAGAACGAGAACACCGAGCGTCACTCCGGCGAGGTTGGCCCCGTTCAGCTGCAGGGCAAGCGACAGCGAGTTGCCCGTAATCAGGTCAGCGCAGACGTATCCGACGGCCGCGGCGATCCACGTCCGCCATTCGATCAGGACCGGCCATCTGACCATCATTCCCAGCAGAATGGCGTTGGCGCACCAGAAAGTCGCGAGCAAACCTGGTGGGCGCGTGAGGATGCCGATCAACGATGCCGCAAGTACGACGGCCAGCACTAGGAGAAGGCGCAGAAAGCGACTCGTCCCTACCATGCGTCACCTCGCGGTCGGCTACCTCTGAATTCGGGAGCACCGGACGTCGCGGTGACCGTATGCCGATGTCGTCGAACCATCGTACGCAGGTGCTGCCACTCGCAGTTCTGTGTTCACATGCCAAAACGGCAGCTGCGACCATCTCCGCAAACGCGAGTGCCCTCCGGCCACGACAGTGGACAGAGGGCACCTGCATGCAATCCGATCGGCGGAGCCGAATGGACCTGCCGGAAGGGATGACTACTCGGCGGATCCGCTGGACAGACCCGAGAGTGAACCGGTGGACGAGCCCTCGCCCTTGCCGGACAGCGATTCGGTGGGAACGGACTTGAGGAAAGCTCCGAGCGCGGTGAGCAGGGGTCCGAGGGTGCTGAGTGATCCGAACATAGGAGGTTCTCCTGTATGTGAGGTGATGTGATGTTCCAGCGCCATTCCGGCCGCAGGCGGTGGCCGAGATGGTTCGGGAACTTCTGCCGCACGGATGGCTGAACCGCCCCCCGAACAACATCCCGAGCTGTGATGTAGCGCACTTACTTGGCGCTACCTGCATTTATAGACCGGCTTTCCACACTTGTCTAGCTACCTAATAGCTATCAATGCGGACTTTCGGTCACACCTTTACGGATAATTGCAGTTCAAAGGGCAAATTCACCCTCTAGAATGTCCCGTAATGTGATTTAGCTCACAGCGAAAAGCCGAAAAGTGTGACCCGCAGACAACTGCGAGCCACACTTTCGGACAAACTGGACTTACTTATCGGCCGCCGATCCCGTCCCAGGGGTGAGAGAGCCACCACCGAGTGCCGTGAACAGGTCCTTGAGCACCGGAATGAACGTCTTGACGACGCCGCTGAAGTCTTCGAATGAACCCATGTCGGGCCTCCTTTTGTCGGAATGCAGTTGAGATGAAGTGAGGACCGAGAACTACTCGGCGGCCGAACCGGCCGAACCCGAGCCGTCTGCCGATCCCGCGTTCAACTTGGTCACGAATGCAAGAACGCTCTTGAGGAAGGCGTCGAGATTCTGAATCGAGGTCATGCGACTACTCCTGTGTTGTTTCGGAAGATTTCTCGAGGTCGAACGTCAGGAGTTCGAGCTCGCGGTGTCCAGCCCCTGAAGGGTTTTGAGCATGTTGACCAGGGGCAGAAGCTGGAGAATGCCCCAGCCCATACCGTTGGCCTTGAGGAGGTTTCCGAGGGATCCCATATGTGACTCCTTGCATGAATATCTATGACGCGGCGCACGTTTTGTTCGCTCCACGTCTTTGTAGCCAAGCTAAATACGTACGTCCAGTTTGTTTCTGTCCAAGCGAAAACGTGACACATTGGATGAATATGTAAACCTGCAGTTCACGTGCTGTGACCTGAATCCAATCTCGAATTCGAGTGTGTTCGAGATCACAGTCAATTAGGACAAAAGGATGCAATCGTCAGAGTCGGTGCCAACCTCGACCGCGATCTGTCATACCGTGTGCGTGTGATCAATCGCGAACGAGCGGCAACCGAGGCAACTCACCGGGAACCGTCGTGCTAGCAAAACTCCTCAAGACGTACCTGCCGCCGTACCGCTGGTTGCTTGCCGGGGTCCTCGCACTGCAACTCTTCGGGGCCATCGCGTCGTTGGTCCTCCCCACACTCAACGCGCGGATCATCGACGACGGCGTCGCCCGAGGCGACACCGGATTCATCATGTCCACCGGCGGGATCATGCTCCTGGTCTCGCTTGCGTCGATCATCGCGTCGGTCGCATCGACCTATCTGGCTGCAAAATCGTCGATGGGCTTCGGCCACGACGTTCGAGGCGCCTTTTACAAGGCAGTCGGCAGTTTCTCGGATCGCGAATTCAACAGTTTCGGTGCGCCGACGCTGATCACACGCAACACCAACGACGTCCTGCAGATCCAGGCCCTGGTCATGCTGACGTCCTCGATGCTCGTCAGCGCCCCACTTATGTGCATCGGCGGCATCATCATGGCTCTGCGCGAGAACCTGCAGATGTCCTGGCTCCTGACGATTTCGGTGCCACTGCTCGGCATCACCGTCTCGGTCGTGGTGGCCAAGCTGATCCCGCATTTCCGGACGATGCAGACGCGCATCGACAACATCAATCGATCACTGCGCGAACAGCTCACCGGTATGCGTGTCATTCGCGCCTTCGTTCGCGAACCCGACGAGACGATCCGCTTCGACAAGGCCAACAAGGAACTGACCGACACTTCGCTCCTCATCGGCCGGTACCAGGCGGTTCTGCTGCCCACCGTCATGTTGATCGCCAACCTGTCGAGCGTGGCGGTCCTGTGGTTCGGCGCGCATCTGGTCGACACCGGGGACATGCAGATCGGACAGATCAGCGCCTTCCTCGCCTACGTCATGCAGATCCTGATGTCGGTGGTCATGGCGACCATGTTGGCCGTCGTGATCCCCCGCGCCGCCGTGTGCGCCGACCGCATCACCGAAGTACTCGACACCGAGGCGACCGTGCCCGCGCCGGCCCAGCCCCTTCGCCCGACCAGCCCATACGGCGTGGTCGAGTTCGGTGGAGCCGGATTCACGTATCCGGGAGCAGAAACGCCGGTTCTGTCGAATGTTTCGATGCGATGCATGCCAGGCACGGTCACCGCGATCGTGGGCAGTACGGGCAGTGGCAAATCGACCCTCGTCTCACTCATCCCCCGGCTCTTCGACGTCACAGCCGGCGCCGTCCTGGTCGACGGCTTGGACGTCCGTGGCTGGGATCAGGACGAACTCTTCGCCAACTTCGGATACGTGCCCCAGAAGGCCTATCTGTTCGCCGGCACGATCGCGAGCAATATCCGCTACGGAAACCCGACCGCCACCGACGACGACATCTGGGCAGCCCTCACCATCGCCCAGGCAGACGACTTCGTCCGGGAACTCTCCGACGGTCTCGAGTCACCGATCGCGCAGGGCGGCGGCAATCTCTCGGGCGGACAGAAACAACGTCTCGCCATCGCCAGAGCGGTGGTCCGCAGACCCCGGATCTTCGTCTTCGACGATTCGTTCTCCGCTCTCGACATGCATACGGACGCCGCGGTCCGACGCGAACTCCGGACGGTTTCGACTCATTCGACGGTCATCATCGTGGCTCAGCGCGTCGCATCCATCATCGATGCCGACCAGATCATGGTCCTCGAAGACGGTGCGCCGGTCGGCCTCGGCGACCATCAGTTCCTTCTGGCCAACTGTCCGACGTACCAAGAGATCGTGGCTTCCCAGATTCCCGCGGAGATGAGCGCATGACCAGCCCGCAGGACCCGACATGGGGCGGCCCCAACAGCCAGTACTTCGACGATGCCCCGACGGTGGTGTTCGCCAAGATCCCGAGCGAACCTGAATCCGCGGACGGGGATGCGAAGTCGAGTAACCCCGAGACCCCCGACAAAGAGCCGAAGCCCGCGCTGACCGCGACGGACACCAAACCTCGCCACTTCAAGGCGACGATGAAGCGGCTTCTCTCGCTTCTGCAGCCGCACAAGTTTGCGGTCTTCTGTGTCGTCGTTGCGACGATCGCCAGCATCGCACTCTCCGTCGCAGTGCCGAAGATCCTCGGTCACGCGACAGACCTCATCTTCGCCGGGTTCATCGGCAAGAGCCTGCCCGCCGGACTGACCCGCGAGCAGGCCGCAGACGCCATCCGGGCATCAGGGAATTCGACGTTCGCCGATCTTGTCGCCAACTCGACCGACGTCGTTCCCGGTGTGGGTCTGAACTTCGACGCCATCGGCAAGGTCGTCATGCTCGCGATCGGCGTGTACTTGCTCTCGTCGCTGCTTGCCTGGTTGGAAGCATTCCTCCTCAACATCATCGTCCAGAAGACCATCTACAACCTGCGTGCCTCGGTGGAGGCGAAGCTTCACCGTCTCCCCCTTCCGTATTTCGACAAGACACCGCGCGGCGAGATCCTCAGCCGCGTCACCAACGACATCGACAACATCTCGTCGACGCTGTCGTCGACGTTGACCTCGCTCCTGACGTCGGTGCTCACCGTCCTCGGCGTCCTGACGATGATGTTCGTCATCTCTCCGATGCTTGCCCTGATCGCACTAATCGCGGTGCCGGTATCGGTGCTCCTCGTTGCCAGGGTCGCCAAGCGAGCACAGGTGTTGTACAAGGCTCAGTGGACCGAGACGGGCAAGATCAACGCGCAGATCGAGGAGAACTACAGCGGTCGCGACCTGGTACGCGTGTACGGGCATCAGGCCGAAGCCGAGCGTGAATTCGCCGAGCAGAACAAGAAGCTCCTCGACGCGTCCTTCGGCGCACAGTTCCTCTCCAGCCTGATCATGCCGGTCATGAACTTCGTCGGAAACATCACCTACGTGCTGCTCGCTGTGGTCGGCGCTCTCAAGGTCGCCAGCGGCAACATGTCACTCGGTGACGTTCAGGCCTTCATCGTCTATTCGCGCCAGTTCAGCCAGCCACTGACGCAGATCGCGTCCATGTCGACGAGCCTGCAGTCCGGAGCCGCGTCGGCGGAGCGGGTCTTCGAGCTTCTCGACGAACCCGAGCAGTCGCCCGACATCGACGTGCCGCTTCTCCCCGAGCCCGCCGGACGTCATCGCAACGTCGGTCACATCGAGTTCGAGAACGTCTCGTTCCGGTACGAGCCGGACAAGCCGTTGATCGAGAACGTGTACCTCACGGCCCGGCCCGGGCAGATGGTCGCCATCGTCGGGCCCACCGGTGCCGGCAAGACCACCTTGGTCAACCTGCTCATGCGCTTCTACGAAGTCGACTCCGGCCGAATCACTCTCGACGACGTCGACATCTCGCAGATGCGCCGCTCCGACTTGCGCAAGCACGTCGGCATGGTTCTGCAGGACACCTGGCTCTTCGGCGGCACGATCCGCGACAACATCGCATACGGCCGACTCGACGCCAGCGAATACGAGATTCACGAAGCCGCACGCGCTGCCTTCGTCGACCGCTTCATCCACACCCTCCCGGACGGGTACGACACCGTGCTGGACGAGGAGGCGTCGAACATCAGCTCCGGCGAGAAGCAGCTCATCACGATCGCTCGTGCATTCCTGTCGGAGCCGTCGCTGCTGATTCTCGACGAGGCGACGAGCTCGGTCGACACACGTACGGAACAGCTTGTGCAGCAAGCAATGTCCGCGTTGCGCGTCGGGCGGACCAGCTTCATCATCGCGCACCGGCTCTCCACCATCCGTAACGCCGATCTGATCGTCGTGATGGAGGCGGGCAAGATCGTCGAGCAGGGCACACACGACGAACTCATCGCAGCGGCGGGCGCGTACTTCCGTCTCTACAACGCTCAGTTCGAGGGTGCCGCCGTCTAGTGATCGGCGCCTCCCTCGGTGGACACAGTGCCCCGGAGCACACCTGATCGATTCGACACGTTACCGTCGGGTCAGAAGTGTTGTCACCGTCTGAATTGGGAGTGCGTGTGTCTGCAGAAGCTGTGGAGAAGAAGGGCCCGCTCGCGGGCATTCGGATCGTGGAATTCGCTGGATTGGGACCGGGCCCGCACGCCGCGACACTGTTGGCGGACATGGGCGCCGACATCGTCATCGTGCAGCGCGCAGGGCAGATTCCGCAGGACTCGAACGCAACCGACCAGATCAAGCGCGGCCGCCGCATCGTCGAGGCCAACCTGAAGGACCCGGCCGACGTCGCGAAAGTGCTCGATCTCCTGGGCCGCGCCGACGTCCTCATCGAGGGTTTCCGCCCCGGCGTCATGGAACGCATGGGACTCGGACCCGACGTGGTCTCGGAGCGCAATCCGCGCCTCGTCTACGCCCGTATGACGGGCTGGGGACAGGAAGGACCGCTCGCCAACGCCGCCGGTCACGACATCAACTACATCTCACTGACCGGTGTCCTCAACGCCATCGGACGCAAGGGTGAACGTCCCGTCCCGCCGCTCAACATGGTCGGCGATTTCGGCGGCGGTTCCATGTTCCTGATCTTCGGCATTCTGTCGGCTCTCGTCGAGCGCTCGACGTCCGGTAAGGGCCAGGTCGTCGACGCGGCAATGGTCGACGGAACCCTCGCGCTCTCCCACATGATGTGGGCATTCCGCGGTCGCGGCGTCTGGTCCGACGAGCGCGGCGTCAATCTCCTCGACACCGGCGCTCCGTTCTACGACACCTACGAGACCTCCGACGGCAAGTACATGGCCGTCGGATCCATCGAACCCCAGTTCTACGCATTGCTGCTCGAGGGCCTCGAACTCGATCCCGCGACGCTCCCTCACCAGATGGACACGTCCAAGTGGGACGACATGAAGAAGCTCTTCACCGAAAAGTTCCTGTCCAAGACTCGCGACGAGTGGGCCAAGATCTTCCTCGGCACCGACGCCTGCGTCTCCCCTGTCCTGACTTTCGCCGAGGCTCCGTCCAACGAACACATCGCGGCTCGCGGTTCGCTCATCGAACTGGACGGCGTCACCCAGCATGCTCCCGCACCGCGCTTCTCGCGCACGCCCACCACGACGCCTGCTGCGCCGGCGCGTGAGGCGACGGATATCGATACGGTCTGGACCTAGGGCCTTCGGCCCCTGTGCGCCTTTTTGGTAGTTACTGCAACCAAAAAGGCGCACGGGGCGTCAGCCCAACCTGTAGAACCTGAACATCTCGTGCTCGATCGGCAGCACGTCCACCCGCTCGAAACCTGCCGCGTTGGCATAGCTTTCGAGTGTCGAGTGCCTCATCACCGTCCCGGTGGCAATGCTTCCCGGATGCGAAAGACTGTCCGGTAAGCAGCAGGTCAGCGAAAATCCGTACAGCAATTGCTCGATCGGACCCGCCTCGGGATCGAACTCATCCGCCGTTCGTTCGTCCATCACGATCACCGGAGCGCCCGGCTGGGCAATCGCCCGAGCCGTGGACAGAAAACCCACCGGATCCGGAACGTCGTGAAGGCACTCGAAAGCGAAGACGGCGTCGTAGGTCCCGGCATCGGCTCGCCCGGCCTCAGGAGCCTGTCCGGCGACGTCGACCAACGAGAAATGCACGCGGTCGTCCACCCCCCGATCATGAGCGTTACGACGGGCAGCGTTCACCGACGCCGCGTCGACGTCGAAGCCGTGCACTTCGATCTTCGGGTATCCGAGGGCGAGCGCGATCGACGACCAGCCCTCCCCCATCCCGAGATCAGCGACCTGCCCGCCGTCCGTAAGTGTGGCGTGCAGGTCGGTGACCACCGGCAGAAACTGCTGACAGAGCTGCTGGAGATACATCGGCCGGTTCAGCAGCGCCTGACCCTCGCGAGCATCGGGGCCCATCGATTCCCACGTGACTCCCCCGCCGTGACGATAAGCGTCGAGTAGACGTGGCATCGACGACGTCGTCGCGACGAACAGCCTCGCCAGCGGCGCCAGGAAAAGTAGGTTCTCGTCGTCGACCAGAACATCGGCGTGGGCCTGCGGCAGGCTGTACCGGCGATCGGCATCCGAATTGACGTCCACATAACCGGCGACGGCCTGCTGCTCGAGCCACTCCCGCGCATATCTTTCGACGGTCCCTGTCCGGTCCGCCAGCTCCGTCGACGTGAGCGGGCCATGATCGCTCAGCGCGCGGTACCAGCCCAACCGGTCGCCCAGATACACGGCCTGCAGCTCCGATGCCCCGAGCGTGGCCGCGAACAATCGTTCTGCGAGCGCTTCCGCCGCACTGGTTCCCGCTGCGCCTGTACCGTCTACCGCCGTCATGCCCTACCTCCTGGTTTCACACCACTTTCAGGGTGTGTACCCAGTTCTCAGACGACGACCATTCGTTGGTCTGCCGTGTCGCGATCCGTCGCGAGAGTGTCGTACGCAGCGGCGATGGACGCAACGCCGCGAATGAGGTCCTCGGGAGAACGTGCGTACGGCACGCGGATGAATCGTTCGAACGCACCTTCTACGCCGAAACGGGGGCCGGCGGCAAGGAGTACGCCGAAGTTGGGTGCCACCGCCGCCAACGCCGTCGAGACGGGCGCGGACATTCGCATCCAGACCGACATTCCGCCGGAACCGATGGTGGGACGCCAGTCCGGCAGATGCTCGGCCACCGCACCGAGGAGTACCGCACGCTGTTCTCGCAGAACTTCGCGACGCTGTTCGAGCAACGAGCGGTCGTCGGCGAGCAAGTAGGCGGCTGCCAACTGATCCATGACGGGAGTACCGAGGTCGACCGCGGCACGCGCCCCCACCAACTGGGTGATGAGCGCGGCATCGGCGCGAATCCAACCGACACGTAGCCCGCCCCACAGCGACTTCGCCGTCGAACCGAGCGTCACCACTTCGGTTTTCGCTGCGCCTCGCCCATGTGAGGCGACCGGCGCCGGCGGTGGTGCGTCGAGCCACAGATCCACCATCGTCTCGTCGACGACCAGAGTCATTCGCGTTTCGTGCGCAATCTTCGCAAGCTCGGCGCGGCCGGAAGAGTCCATGCAGAGGCCGGTCGGGTTGTGAAAGTCGGGGATCAGGTATGCCATTCTGGCAGCGGTTTGCCTTGCTGCACTACGAATCCCGTCGAGATCCCAGGCTCCGGCTGCTGCGAACTCCGGTCGGACCGGAACCGGTACGGGCCGAGCGCCGTTTCGCCGAATCGCTTCCAGCGCATTGGGGTACGTCGGATGATCGACCAGCACTCGCTCGCCGGGTGAGGTGAGCACCGACAGCAACAATCGAAGCGCGTGCTGCGCACCCGAGGTCACCATGATCTGTTCGGCGGTGGTGGGAAGACCCCGCGCCGTGTAGCGCTGCGCGATCACGTCACGCAAGTCGGCGATCCCGACCGGTTCCATCCCGTGCGTGGGCAGGAAGTTCGGAAGTTCCTGCAGCGCAGACGCATACGCCAGTTCGACCTGAGCGGCGGGAGCTGCCATCGCCGCGTAACTGAGGTCGACGACGGGTCCACTCGGCCCGGGTTGATGGGAGCGGAACATCAACCCGTTCGGCCGCGCGCCGGCAGGCAATGCCACGGTGCTTCGCGAACCCTGCCTGCTGATCAGGTACCCCTCGTCGCGCAGCACCGAGTACGACGACGTGATCGTGGTCCGACTGAGTTCGAGTACCGCCGCAAGTTCACGCTCACTCGGCAGTGCGACCCCCAGCGGAACGCGACCGTCGTGCACAAGCAGGCGGATACCGTCGGCGAGCGCACGGTACGCGGGCCTGCGTCCGGACTCTTCCTGCCAGGATCCCAGATCGCGCGCAAGCGAACGGGCACCGAGAACTCGAGTCATCATGCAGTCCAGTATCGACAACTTGGCTATGTAACTCAATACCAGTCGAGTTGATCATATGTCCATGACTACCTTCGCAACCCTGATCGGCATCGGACTCTTCGTGGCACTCGTCTACTTCTTCGCGCCCGCCGAAGGTGAAGGTACATACATTCGGTTGGAGCAGTTTCGCCTGGCAGCACCCCTCGGCGGCATCTTCCACGACAAGACTTCAGACCGCGAGAACGACGCTGTCAGACCCCCGTGCGATTGTGATCAGGGGGAAGAATTCACTGATCTCAGTCCAGTTGCGTAAAACTGGACTCTTTTCGCACTCAGAAAGTCTCCAGAGAGGGTTCCCATGCCGGCTTCCAAAAAGATTCTCTATATCGATCTCGACAACACCTTGGTCAACTTCCAGTCGGGCATCGATCGCCTGACCGACAGCGTCCGAGAGAAGTACAAGAACGACCTCGACGAAGCGCCGCACATCTTCTCTCGCATGGATCCTCTCGACGGCGCTATCGACGCCTACCACCAACTGGCACAACAGTTCGACACCTACATCCTCTCGACAGCGCCGTGGAAGAACGCCACAGCCTGGCACGACAAGGTTCTGTGGGTCCAAGAGCACCTCGGAATGGAGGAAGGCAGCGTCGCGTACAAACGACTGATCCTCTCGCACCACAAGCACCTCAATCGAGGCGACTACCTCGTCGACGACCGCGGAGCAAACGGAGCAGATCGATTCGAGGGTGAGTGGATCAAGTTCGGCAGCACCAAGTTTCCCGACTGGAAGACCGTCACCGCACACTTGTCGAAGCTGGCTTGAAACACGAAATCCCCGCTCATGCTTGCATGAGCGGGGATTTCGAGGGAACGAACTAGCGGACGATCTCGCGCCGGACGATCGTCTCGTCGCGGCCGGGGCCGACACCGATGCAGGAGATGAACGCACCCGAAAGCTCTTCGAGACGAAGCACGTAGTTCTGCGCATTCTGCGGCAGTTCCTCGAAGGTGCGAGCCTCCGAGATGTCTTCCCACCAGCCGGGCATCTCTTCGTAGATGGGCTTGGCGTGGTGAATGTCGCTCTGTGACATCGGCATTTCGTCGTGGCGGACACCGTCCACCTCGTACGCGACACAGATCGGCACGGTGTCGAGGCTGCTCAGCACGTCCAGCTTGGTGAGGAAGTAGTCGGTGATGCCGTTGACGCGCGTCGCGTAACGCGCGATGACAGCGTCGAACCATCCCGTACGACGAGCGCGTCCGGTGGTGACACCGACCTCGCCGCCCTGCTTCGCCAGGTATGCGCCGTGATCGTCGAACAGCTCCGTCGGGAACGGACCGGAACCGACACGCGTCGTGTACGCCTTCAGGATGCCGAGCACTGTGGTGATCTTGGTGGGACCGATTCCCGAACCGACCGCCGCACCACCCGAAGTGGGGTTGGACGAGGTCACGTACGGGTACGTGCCGTGGTCGACGTCAAGCAGAGTGCCCTGCGAACCTTCGAGCAGAACGGTCTCGCCGCGCTCGAGGGCGAGGTTGAGTTCCAGGCGCGTGTCCGAGATGCGGTGCTTGAAACCCTCGGCCTGCGTCAGTACCTCTTCGACGACCTGCTGCGGGTCGAGTGCCTTGCGGTTGTAGATCTTGACCAGCACCTGGTTCTTGAATTCGAGTGCTGCTTCGACCTTCTGGGTCAGGATCTTCTCGTCAAGGACGTCCGCGGCACGGACACCGACACGGGCGATCTTGTCCTGGTAGCACGGGCCGATACCGCGGCCGGTCGTGCCGATCTTCTTCGCTCCCAGGAAGCGTTCGGTGACCTTGTCGATGGCCACGTGGTACGGCATGATCAGGTGCGCATCAGCAGAAAGCAGCAGGCGGGACGTGTCCACGCCGCGCTCTTCCAGGCCTGCCAATTCGGTCAACAACACACCCGGGTCGACGACGACACCGTTACCGATGACGTTGTTGACGGCGGGGGTGAGGATTCCGGACGGGATGAGGTGCAGTGCGAACTTGTCACCGTTCGGCAGAACCACGGTGTGTCCGGCGTTGTTACCGCCCTGGTATCGCACGACCCACTGAAGCTGCTCGCCCAGTAGATCTGTAGCTTTGCCCTTACCTTCGTCGCCCCACTGGGCGCCGATCAGGACGATTGCCGGCATGACGTTGTCTCCTACGGTCGACGTGCAGCAGTTGTCCCGCCGCATTGGTACTGCCTGGCTTCCGCGCACATGATGCAGCGCCGAACTGTTGCAGTGACCGAAGGAGCAGTCTAGCCCAGAGCACCAGACCAGACCTGACGGTCCAGAATTTGGCCGGTGACCATCACGATTGCGAGTCGACACAGACACTCGCACTAAGATCGTCGGCAGTGATTCGGACGGCCATTTCGGGGAAGGGTGGCGAGGTCCCACTACCCGAGAAGAAGTCTTGATCGAGCTAGGAGTGGCTTTGACCCCTGTGGTGCTCAAATGTGGCGATTCGCCGGTTCCACTCCCCCTGGGTGAACTCACGTCGTTCACTGTCCCTGAACTTCCGGAGAAGCAAGACTTCGACGAGGCACTGTCCCAACTGCAGGTCGTGACGGAGCCTCGCTTGATCGTCGTGGGTAACGACGGCGCGTTTGCCGCGGCATTGACGCGGTTGATGCGATTGGAGCGACTCAACGTCGAACTCGCCTACGTCACCGAGAACAGGTCCGACGCAACCGACGCGTACAAACTCGCGACCGGTGCACGAGCTGCGCGCACGGCCTTGAAAGGCACAGTCCACACCGTGCCGCTCATTCGCGACGACGCTGGAATCGCGCTGGTAGGTGCAGCAACTGTCACGGGTCCGGCGGATGCAGACGAACTGATCGGCGAGGCCTACGTCGACGACAACAAGCTGTTCTCCGGCACAGTCCCCGGCATCCGGATAGTGCCGAGCCCCAAGCTCCCCGGGATCAAGGCATCAGTCGACCGCAAGAGCCGCTGGAGCGGGCGACGCTGGCTGGAAGGCCGAGCCATTCAACTGGGCTCGCCGGCAGCGCGACTGGTACGCGACGGGGTGGCCAACCCACGCGATCTGAAGCGTTCGACCTTCTACCGGCACGACAAGACTTGGTTGTTGGTCAGGTGAGAACCGGAGCAGCACGGTCGGCGGTTCGGCCGAGCCCTGTCTTCCTCGGCGTCGTTGCGATCACTGTCATCGCCGGAATCGTCGCTTGGAACTCGACGTGGGGTTCCATCGCGGGCCGCGCGGGTGTTTTTGTCCTCGTGGTTGCCGGCTGGGTGGTCACGCTCTGCTTGCACGAATTCGCGCATGCCTATCTGGCGTGGCGTCATGGAGACACCGACGTCGAGGCTCGTGGCTACCTGACGCTCAACCCGCTCAAGTACAGCCATCCGATGCTCTCGATCGGTCTGCCGGTGCTGTTCATCGCATTGGGCGGCATCGGGCTTCCCGGCGGCGCCGTGTACCTGCGCACCGGGATGTTCCCGCCCAAGGTGCAGGCCCGAATATCGCTCGCCGGTCCGTTCACGAATGCCGTCGCCGCCGTGATCCTCCTCGTCGTCATACGTACGTACGGCTCATCGGCCGAGCATCTGACGTTCTGGGCCGGCCTCAGTTTCCTGGCTTTCTTGCAGGTCATGGCAACAGTTTTGAACCTGCTCCCAGTCCCGGGTCTGGACGGTTACAACGCGCTGGAGCCCTACCTCGCACCCAATACACGGCACCAACTCGACCAGTTCAAGCCGTACGGACTGCTCCTGCTGGTTGCGCTCCTGTTCGTCCCACAGATCAATGTCGTCTTCTTCGACGCGATCTACTGGATCTTCGAATTGAGCGGTGTGTCCGACTACTACGCCATGCTCGGTAACGCCCTCATGCGTTTTTGGACGTGATCGAGTGCGCTGGAGGAGACTCGTGAGAGTCTGACATTTCAGACATTCATTCTTCTTCAGGGGAGCATCGATGATTGCGACGTCATTTCAGTCCGGCGGAGTGGAGTACACCCTCACGCGGGCCGAGATTCGACACGTGGAGGCACTGATCGACTTGCTCGCCGACGACCCGATCGGCAGCACCCGGGAGACGACCAACCCCGAAGCCCGAACGATCTACGAGGACGCGTTCAAGCGAATCGACGAGGATCCGGCTCAACTTCTCGTCACCGTTCTGGTCGGCGACGCGGTAATCGGCACAATGCAATTGACCTTCATTCCGGGTATGAGCCGGATGGGTGCCACGCGACTGCAGATCGAAGCTGTTCGCGTCCACGAGGACTACCGAAGTAAAGGCATCGGCAGTTCGATGATCCGATGGGCCTGCGAAGAAGGTGCCCGGCGCGGCGCGTTCCTGGCGCAGCTCACCTCGGATCAAACTCGCAAGGAAGCTCACGACTTCTACGAGCGACTCGGATTTGTGGCCTCCCATGTCGGGTTCAAGAAGTCACTGAGCTGACGCCCTGCCACAAAACTCCCAAACGCGGGGACTCCCAAACGCGAGCTCGAGCACCGGGGCGTAGAGGTGCCCCGGTGCTCACGTCTTCAGTTGTCGCGATTCACGCCGCTGTGGGTGGGCTGTTCCCGCCGATCGGATGCTGGTGCGGATCGATCGACATCGGCGGATAGAACACCGATTTGCGATCCGGCCCGATCTCCACCCGCCACTCCGTGTGATGCATCGTCCGATGATGATGACCGCACAACAAGATCAGATTGTCGAGATCCGTTGGGCCGCCATCGTTCCAGTGAACAATATGATGGGCATCGCACCACCCCGACGGCGTCCCGCACCCCGGAAACGCACACCCGCCATCCCGAACCGCCAACGCCCGCCGCTGCGGCACCGTCGCGGTCCTTGCTTCTTTGCCGCAGTCGAGCGGAACACCATTCTCATCCAACAAAATCCGCGTCACCGTGCAATCGCACGCCAACATCCGCGCAGTATCGATACTGATCGGACCCACCCAATCCGCCCACGCGAACCCCAACTCCTCAGTGGACGGCAGGAGGTCTTTCAAAGCCTGCAGATCCGTCATGTCTTTCGCGGACACAGTCACCGTGATGTGCGGTTTCACTCCGCCTTCGATCGGACCCAACCCCGCCCGCTCGTACCGCCGCAGTAATTCGCAAAACCCGTCCGCCCGCCGTAATGCCGGCGTACGCGTGTCTTTGACGCCGTCCTTCTCCGGTGTCGGAGCCGACAGGCTCGACAACAACGTCATCAACCGGGCCCCGTTCACAGCATCCAGATCACCCTTCACAGTTACTCTGCCGTACAGGCCTTTCGACGCGTAGAACTCGTTACGCTCCGAATCCTCGCCGACCGGGACGCCGTCCTCGCGCTTGCCGTACTGCTTCTCGATCCGCCGAATCGCCGCCCGCACCGCATCACAATCAGCAATGTTCTTCGACGCCAACCACAACAAGATCCCGCGGGCCTTGTCCACATCCGCCGGCGTCATGTTCTTCGGTGGATGCTGACAAAGCGACGCCACCTGACGGGCTTTCAACGCATCCACGTCACCACGATGAAACGCATCCGCGACAACAGGTTCGAGCATCAACAACCGCGCCAACCCGACCAGCAGACTGCACTCACCGATCTCCAGATTCGTCGACCCATGCAACCACTGCGCGATCGCCCGAAAACCCTTCCCACCGAGAACCTCACGGGAAAACATCTCCACGATCAGCAACACCATCCGCGACTGCAACTCGTGCCGGGCGCGCACCAGATCCAGAACCTCACCCTTGAGGTCCTCGCCATCCAGCTGCCACGCATCCCGACTGTCCATGCTCAAAGTTTAATCGAACATACTTTCGATAACCAGAGACAAACCGGACAACTTCAAGAAGACCTACACTCGAGAGCTGTTGAGATGCATCGCTATTCGCGCAACCGCCGACGCGATTCGTTGACAGAGACCCGCAACTCCCCCAAAGGCACTTCACGACCCGACTCACTGCGCACCTCGACGCGAACGCGCTCACCAGTAGCGTCGTCGGCCACCTCCAACGGTCCACCTTTTCCGCCGTGCAGATACTTGTCGCCCCACTGCATCAGCGCGAGAACCGCCGGCAGCAGGTCACGGCCCTTCTCGGTGAGCACGTACTCGTGCCGCGTCCGCTTTCCAGGCTCCTTGTACGGCACACGCTCGAACAGTCCCGCCTCAGTGAGTTCTTTCAGCCTCGCCGACGCAACCGCCTCGGTGATGCCGACTCGCGACGCGAAGTCGTCGAAACGCGTTGTGCCGTAATAGGCCTCTCGCAGAATGAGCATCGCGGACCTGGTGCCGACCACTTCCATGGCCCGCCCGATCGAACAGTGCGTGGCCCGCCAGGCGTCGCGATCTTCGAGCACTCCGGTCAGTCGTACAGCGTCCATGCAATTCACCATACCCCCTGGCTTGCCATAACCATAGCCAGAGTCTAGATTGCTGACTATGGAACTTCATAGCCAGCCGGTTCGGACCGGACCCCTGCTCGCGATACTGTCGGGGGCGCCGTTTGTCGCCAGCCTCGATCTTTTTGTGGTCAACGTGGCCTTCGGCGACATCGCCAAGAGCTACCCGGGTCACTCGCTCGGCGAGTTCAGTTGGATCCTCAACAGCTACGCGATCGTCTACGCCGCACTGTTGATACCCCTCGGACGCTGGGCGGACAGGATCGGGCACAAGCGCGCCTTCATCGCCGGCCTCGCACTGTTCACCCTCGCCAGCGCCGCCTGTGCCTTCAGCCCGTCCTTGTGGGCACTGGTGGCCTTCCGTATCGTCCAGGCAGTCGGCGCCGCAGCGCTCACCCCGGCCAGCCTCGGGCTTCTGATCAATGCGCTTCCCGCCGCGAAACGTCAATCCGGCGTTCGCATCTGGGCAGCCGCCGGCGCTGCAGCAGCTGCATTCGGCCCTGTCGTGGGCGGCATCCTCGTAGAGGCCTCGTGGCGCTGGGTCTTCCTGATCAATGTTCCAGTGGGCATCGTGTTGCTCTACTTCGCAGTCCGACTCGTACCGGATACAACACACAAGGACCCCGATGCCGGTATCGACTTCGTCGGCGCTGCCCTCCTCACCGTCGGAATCGGCTCTCTCGCGCTGGCACTCGTCCAGGGTCCGGACTGGGGATGGACCGACAATCGCGTTCTGATCGCCTTCGCCGTGGCCACCGTGACACTACTCTCGTTCTGGTGGAGCAACTCTCGTCACCGGACTCCGTTGATTGCTCCGGATCTTCTGAAGATCCGCTCGTTTGCCTGGTCCAACGTCACCGCCATCCTGTTCAGCGCAGCATTCGCCGCGGGTCTTCTCTCGAACATCCTGTGGCTCCAGGAAGCCTGGGGATACTCCGCTCTGCGAACCGGTTTCGCCGTCTCACCGGGTCCGCTTCTCGTTCCGCTGTTCGCCATCGTCGGCGGATCGCTGACGCGCAGGTACTCGGCGGGACGCGTCGCCGCACTCGGCAGCCTTCTGTGGGCAGTCGGAACCGTACTCGTTCTCGTCTCGGTTGATACGACGCCTAACTACGCGACCGGACTCCTACCAGGCTGGATCATCGCCGGGATCGGTGTCGGTCTTGCCCTGCCGACCATTCTGTCGCAGGCCACGGCGGATCTGGCACCTGCCAGATCGGCCACCGGTAGCGCAATCGTCAGCATGAGCCGACAGATCGGAACCGTTCTCGGCGTGAGCGTTCTGATCGCGGTTCTCGGCTCTGCTGTCGACTACGACACCTTCCGCCAGGCCTGGTGGGTGATCTTTGCCGTCGCGCTTGTGTCTGCCCTGGCATCACTGGGAATGACGCCTGCGACCACACCCACCCCGGTTGTCCCTGTTGAATCCGCCATCCCTGAAAGGAATTTGTCATGAGAGACGCAGTTATCGTCGAAGCCGTTCGCACTCCGATCGGCAAGGGAAAGGCGAACGGCGCCCTGCACGGCATCAACGCCGTCGACCTCCTCGCCCACAGCCTCAAGGCGGTAGTCGAACGCACTGGAATCGATGCAGCACTGATCGACGACGTCATCGGTGGAGCGGTAAGCCAAGTCGGTGAACAGAGCCAGAATGTCACTCGCACTGCCCTTCTCGCCGCCGGCTACCCTGAGTCGGTACCGGGAACCACCGTCGACCGACAGTGTGGAAGTAGCCAACAAGCAGTTCATTTTGCCGCTCAGGGCGTCATTGCCGGTGCGTACGACATCGTTGTCGCTGCCGGAGTCGAGTCGATGAGCCGAGTCCCTATGGGCTCGAGCAGCATCGGGCGCGAATCACTCGGCGTGGGTTTCGAAGAGCGCTATCCGGACGGTCTGGTACCGCAGGGCATCAGCGCCGAATTGATCGCTGCCAAGTGGGGACTGAGCCGCACCCAACTCGACGAGTTCTCGGCGTCGAGCCATCGGAAAGCCGCGCTGGCAACCGAGAGTGGTTACTTCACCAAGGAACTCGCCACGCTCCCGCAGCTGTCGGTCGACGAGGCCATCCGCCCCGGCACCACGGTCGAGACCCTGGCCGGCCTACGGACCGCCTTCGAATCCGACTACTACGCACAGCGATTCCCACAGATCGACTGGTCCATCACCGCGGGCAACAGCAGCCCGCTTTCGGACGGCAGTTCGGCGGTGTTGATCACGACCAGTGAGATCGCCGCGAAACTCGGCCTCACCCCGAAGGCACGATTGCACAGCTTCGCAGTTGCCGGCGACGATCCGCTCTACATGCTCACCGCGGTCATCCCGGCTACGCAGAAGGTCCTGGCCCGTGCGGGATTGACGGTCTCGGACATAGATCTGTTCGAGGTCAACGAGGCCTTTGCCCCAGTGGTCCTCTCGTGGGCAGCGGACACCGGCGTCGACCTCTCCAAGGTCAACGTCCACGGCGGCGCCATCGCGCTCGGCCACCCACTGGGCGGCAGCGGAACGCGGATCATGACCACCCTGGTCAACGCGATGGAGCAGCGCGGCGCGCGCTACGGACTCCAGACCATGTGCGAGGCAGGTGGGTTGGCAAACGCGACCATCCTGGAGCGTCTGGGCTGAGCGATCCCCGATGGACGGCATTCCGACATCAGTGACCGAGTGCCGTCCATTCGGGATCCGGCTTGCGCGCAACGACCCGAAACACGATTCCGCCCCGGCCGCTGCGCTGCACCTCGTCGATCAGGAAACCGGCGTTTTCGAGGTATTCAACCGGTTGACGGGTGAGATGATCGGCACCGAACCGAACAAAAAGCGGTTCGACGACCTTCATCAACGTACGAGCAACAACGTTCTTGCTCGGTCCGTGCTCGGCGAGGACGAATCGACCACCGGGTACCAGGACTCGAAATGCTTCGCTCGCAACTCGGTCCGGATCGGGGATCGTGCAAAAGGCGTAGGTCGAGACCAACGTGTCCACGCACTCGTCGGGAACATCGAGTGCTTGCACGTCTCCGAGTCGTAGGTCGACTTCGGTCTTCACTCCTTCGGAGACCTTGAGCCTGGCCTGATCGAGCATCGCAGTCGAGATGTCCACGCCGATGACGTAATCGACGTCGTCTCCGTAGAGAGGCAGGTTCAGTCCGGTACCCACGGCGATCTCGACCACGCGGCCATGCGCCTGGTCCACGGCCCATTTCCGGGCGTCACCGAGCACAAAGCGTTCGAAGCGCCCGATCTGTCGGTCGTAGTGCGCCGCCATTGCGTCGAAAGTCTTGGCGACCTGTGCAGTGTCTGGTTCACGCATAGTGCCCCGTTTCGATCGATCTTCTGTGCAGTCTTACACGCGAGCACCGGGTCGGGAAGACCTTTCGTGACGAAGGGCAACCGACCTCGCGAGGTCGTCCCTGACGGATGCCCCCGGTATCGTTCCAGGTGACCTGACCTCACCTACGACGATCATGGATAGAGACCTCGTGCGATCAAGTAACTGCGTCACCGGTTCGGTCCGGCCACCTTTTTCCACTGATTCCACTGGAGGTCTGTGATGGCCGGCGGACTCTTCGCCCTGCTCGACGACGTCGCAGCCCTGGCTCGCATGGCTGCCGCCTCGATCGACGACGTTGCCGCCGCAACCGGTAAGGCGACCGCCAAAGCGGCCGGCGTGGTGATCGACGACGCAGCCGTCACGCCGCAGTACGTCCGTGGGCTCGCAGCCGAACGCGAGTTGCCCATCATCAAGCGCATCGCCATCGGATCGCTGCGCAACAAGCTGCTGATCATCCTTCCGATCGCTCTGCTGCTGAGTCAGTTCCTCCCCTGGCTGCTGACGCCACTGTTGATGGTCGGCGGCTGTTACCTCAGCTACGAAGCGGTTCACAAGATCTGGGGTGCAATCTTCGGCCACGGTGACCACCACGAGGCCGCTGACGAGCATCCTCGCGACGAAGAAGCAGTGGTTTCGGGCGCCGTCCGCACCGACCTGATCCTGTCCGCCGAGATCATGGTGATCGCACTCAACACCATCGCAGGCGAAGGCTTCTGGAGCCGATTGGTGATCCTTGCCGTCGTGGCGGTCGTCATCACCGTGGTCGTCTACGGCGTCGTCGGACTGATCGTGAAGATGGACGACATCGGATTGAAGATCGCCGAGACGTCGTCTGGCTTCACCCACAAGGTCGGCCGAGGCCTCGTTCGCGGCATGCCTCACGTGATGTCAGTGCTCTCGGTCGTGGGTACCGCCGCGATGCTGTGGGTCGGTGGCCACATCCTGTTGGTCGGCATCGACGAACTGGGCTTCCACCCGCTCTACGACGCCGTTCATCACGGCGAAGAAGCAGTCAGTGACATCGCCGGAGTCGGTGGCGTGCTGGCGTGGATCGTCAACACACTTGCCTCGGCAGCACTGGGCCTGGTGGTTGGCGCCGTTATCGTCGCCGCTCAACTGGGTATCACCCGCATGCTCGCAAAGCGTTCTGCGACGGCTTAGCTGTCGTGCCCGTGGCGGAGCACCATCTGCTCCGCCACGGTGCGTATCCCTTCACGCAAAGACGAGGGTACGAGCACCTCGACGTCGGCTCCCAGCCCGATCAACTGGGAGAGCGCGACATCTTCGCTCTCGAGTTTCAGCTCGGCACTCACCCATCCGTCGTCGTCCTCGGGCCCCACTCCGACGGCAGCGGCAAGCTCGCCCACCACATCGGGGAGCCTGCGCCTCCCCTCGGGCGACAACCGCACCCGGCAGTCGAAGCGAAGCAGCGACCGGTCGAACTCGGCCATCGACGCCGCCCACCACGACGGCAGGTCGAAATCCGCCGGCCGAGTGAACGAATCATCTTCTACCACGGCATTTTTGATGCGCCCGACTCGAAACGACAGCGTTCGACCGTTCATCCCCGCCACCAGATACCAAACACCGGCTTTGATGACCAGACCCAGCGGATCGACCGTCCGCTCGCGATCGCGATAGGCGAAGCGCAGTCGACGCGAGTCCAGCACAGCGGATGTGACGATCGGAAGCGCAGAGATGTCGTCGACGCCGCCGAACCAACCCGGAACGTCCACGAGAATGCGGTCCTGCCACAGTCGTGCACTCTCGCGCAGGGGACCGGGCAGGGAGCGGAGCAGTTTGGCCCCCGCCGAACCGACGGCGTCGGATCGCCCGAGATCTGCAGCGATGGACGGCACACCCAACAGCATGAGTGCGGACGTCTCGTCGTCCGTCATGCCGGACAACTTGGACTGCCATCCGTCGAGCAGACGGATGCCACCACCAGGGCCGCTCTCGGTCCAGATCGGCACACCGGCAGCCGACAACGAGGCCACGTCGCGGTAGATCGTCCGCACTGACACACCGAACTCGTCGGCCAACTGCTCGGCGACGACGCCGCGACTCCCCTGCAAACGCAGCATGAGTTGGAGCAACCGCGCGGATCTCATGGACCGAACATTACCGAGAATCACTGACAGAAGTTGTCAGGAATAGCGGTGCACAATGACCGTCATGGTCACTTGGAAGCAGTTCTCCGAAGAAGTACCCGCTCTTGCCGTCGCGGTCCAAGCACGATTCAAAGCCCACAAGCATCACGTCCTCGCAACGCTGCGCAAGGACGGTTCACCGCGGGTCAGCGGCACCGAAGTCGAAATCCTCGACGGGCGTCTGGTGCTCGGTTCGATGTTCGGCGCACTCAAGGCGAAGGATCTCATCCGTGACGGGCGCTACGCCCTCCACAGCAATCCCGGTGAGCACACCATGGAGGGCGGCGATGCGAAGATCGCCGGACTCGCACGCGAGGTGACCGGCGACGAGTTCGAAGCCGTGCTCGCGAGCTACACCTACGAGGTTCCGAAACCACTGCACCTCTTTGTCCTCGACATCGACGAGGTGGTGCACACGACGGTCGACGACGAGCACATGTACGTCGATCTCTGGAAGCCAGGCAAGGAGATCACCCGCTTCACCAAGTGACGTTCTTCTCGCAATGCTCGCCGTTGGCACACGATTCCACCTGAACGGTGGCGTGGGAAAGACCGTGACTCTCGAGGACGGTGCGCGCGGATTCCAGAACGTTCGACGAATTCGCGTCACTGGTCAGGTGGACCGTCGCGACATCCATGCCGGTGGTGAGCGTCCAGACGTGTAGGTCGTGAACACCCATCACGCTCGGCAGCGCCGCCAGGTCGGCCTCGACTGCTTCGACGTCGACGTCGGCCGGCGACGCCTGCGTCAGAATGCGCAGCGATGCTGCGGCCAGTTTGATCGCGCGCGGCACCACCCAGAGCGAGATGAGAACACCGACGACGACGTCTGCCCACGTCCAGTTGAACAGCAGGACAAGGCCACCGGCGATCAGAACGCCGACGCTACCGACGGCGTCGGCAAGCACTTCGAGGTAGGCGCCACGCACGGCCAGGCTGTCCTTGGAATCGCCGCGCAGCATCAGCATCACGACGATGTTCGCGGCCAGGCCGGCGGCCGCCGTGATGATCAGGGCGCCGCCCGGGATCTCGGGTTCGTTACCGATGCGGCCGATTGCCTCGTAGAAGACCCAGGCGGCGACGGCCAGCAGCATCACCGCATTGGCCATGGCGGTCAGCACTTCGGCGCGGTGCCAACCGAAGGTCCTGGCCGCGGTGGCGCTGCCCCTCTTCGCGAGCAGCAGCGCCGTCAGTCCCATGGCCATACCCACCACGTCTGTGAGCATGTGACCGGCGTCGGCAAGCAGAGCCAACGAGTTGATCAGGATGCCGACCGTGGCCTCGAGTACGAGGAACGCAACGAGGATCGCAAGCGCGATCGCCATTTTTCTGATGCGTTGCGGTGACGGTCCTACGCCGACCGAATCTGCTGCCGAGTGGCCATGTGAATGACCGTGCCCTGCTCCCATTTGTCCTGTTCCCTCCCAAGTCCTTCTCAGAGCATATGCATACATTCGCATACATACAATGAGTTGCTCAGTGAGCGGGAAACGGCAGAGGTCAGTGATCCGGCTCGTAGGCGGGATGAGGCACGGTGGGCGGCAGAGTGGCGATCGACGAGATTCGCTTCATGCCCGCGACCTGCAACAGGTCGACGACCAGCGATCGAATCTGGGCGAACACCACCGTCGAGGACAGGCCTGCGTTCTCCACTATCGCCGGTTTCAGTTCCTTCGCGACCGAGCGCAGGACGCGCGCTGCTTCGGCCTGATCAGGCTGCTCCCCCGGCTCCGCCAGGATCATGTCCTCGAGAACTTCGACGGCTTTCGACAAGCGCTCGACCTGAGCCACCAGGCGCGGATCGAGGATCTCGTCGTCCCTGACCAACGTCAACGAACGACGCGCGAGCACTCGAATGTTGCGCATCGCGTTGTCGATGGGATCGGCTGTCGCCATGAGCCTTTCGAGGCGAGGCCGACTGTTCCAGTACAGCGGGGAGATTCGGCTGATCTCGCGCCCGCCGAGAAGGTTACTGCGCAACCCGTCGATGGCACCCTGAGTTGCGCGCGCCTTCTGCAGTGCCTTCACGATCGGGTCCGGGTCATTCGCGACGAGGCCGTCTGCCACCAATTGCAGTACCTCGGAAGCGGTTCCGAGGATCGATGCAGCATCCTTGCGCGCGCGTCGTACCGGGTGGGTGGGGATGATCGCGACCACCGCGATACCCACCAGGCCACCGACAAGGGCATCGATCATGCGATCGGGACCGCCGCTGCCGCCCGGCGGGATCAGCGTCGCCACCAGCACAGCCGAGTTTCCCGCCTGCATGGAGAAGATCGGCCCGCTGTTGAGAAGCACCGCGACGGACATCGCCAGCACGACAACCAAACTGATCTGCCACGGTCCGCTCCCGATACCGGAGATGATCAGATCACCGATTCCGATACCGACCGTGACTCCCGCAACCAACTCGAACGAGCGTCGTAGTCGTGCACCCAACGACAGACCGAGCGAGACCACAGCGGCAATCGGCGCGAAGAACGGCGCGTGGTGCCCGATCACCGTGGTGGCAACCCACCACGCCAATCCGGCCGCCAAGGCACATTGAATGATCGGTAGCGCCGACGTCTGAAGTCGACGCACCGATTTGCGAGCCCGGTCCTTGATGCCGGCCCGGCTCGGACGGAAACTGCTAACCGAGGCCAAGCGCTTCGGCGGCGTTGGGATCGCAGTCTTCGAGCAGATCGAGGCAACGCGCGTACTCGTCGGCTTCACCAATCGTCTTCGCGGCCTTGGCCAGGACTGCGACGCAACGCAGGAAACCACGGTTCGGTTCATGGCTGTAGGGCACGGGACCGAAACCCTTCCAACCGTTGCGACGCAGTTGGTCGAGTCCGCGGTGGTATCCGGTACGCGCGTAGGCGTAGGCCGTGATGGTTTCGCCCTTGTCCAGGGCAGCCTCGGCCAGGTAGGCCCACGCAATGGAGGCAGTGGGGTGGTCGGCCGCTACCTGGGCCGGTTCAGCGTGGTTGAGCAGTGCCGATTCCGCGTCGTCGTCGCCGGGAAGCAGAGTGGGCTTGGGTCCGAGCAGGTCACCGAATTGGGTCATGCGCTCATTGTGCCCGCTACGCCTTTCTGCCACAGGACCGCCTCGCCGACGGTCGGAGTTATGCAGGCTACATACCGGTCGTTACCCTGACATGGTCATTGCTGCATAAGACCGAAGGGTTACCCGTGCCGGACTCGAAAGACGACAACTCGAAAAAGAGCGCAGCACCGAAGGGTGCGCCCGAGAAGTCGGCCCCGACCGAACCTGCGACTGTGGCGATCCAGAAGACAGACAAGGCCTCGAAAGCGGACGGCGACGCCAAAGCTGCCAGCGCACCAACCGTCGCGATCCCCAAGGCAACTCAGGCAACCACAGCAGCACCGACACCCCAGCCCAAGCCGGAGCCTGCCACCGTCGCGATTCCGAAAGCCGCGCAGCCGACACCACCACCACCGCAGCGCGCTGCGCCTCAACCGCAGCAGCGCGCCGCGCCTCAACGTGTGGGTGTCGCAGCGACCCCACCGCCGGCTCAGCCGATGCCGACTCGCATCGAGCCCGCCGCGCCGGAGAAGACCAAGCGCAGCGGCAAGGGCTGGTACATCGCGGCAGCAGCGGCCGGCGTCGCCGTCCTCGCGGCGATCGGCGTCGCCGTATTCGTCTCGTCCAACAGCGGTAGCGGTGAAAGCTCACCCGAAGCTCAGGTCCAGACCGCCATCTCGACGTATGTCGACGCTCTGCAGACCGGCGATCTGGCAACGCTGCGAACGTCGACCTGTGGGGCGTTGGGCGAGTACTACCGCACCATTCCCGACGCAGCGTTCGCTCAGGTCCACGACAATGCCGTCGCTCAGAAGACGATCCCGCAGGTCGGAGCCGTCGACGCGGTGCGCATCACCGACGACACCGCGATCGCTCAGGTCCAGGCGAGTTTGCCGAGCACGGGCGAGCAGTCGTGGCGCACGTTCGACCTCGAGCGCCAGGACGGCACGTGGAAGGTCTGCGATCCCAGCAAGTAGGTACCTGAACAGAAAATGCGCGCCGGCGAGAATTTCGCCGGCGCGCATTTTGTTCTGTGAAGCGCAGTTGTGAAACCGATCAGCCTGCCGACACCGAGCGTCCGGCCGACTTCAGGTCGTTGCACGCCTCGACGACGCGAGCCGTCATGCCGGCTTCGGCCTTCTTGAGGTAGCTGCGCGGGTCGTATGCCTTCTTGTTTCCGACCTCGCCGTCGACCTTGAGGACGCCGTCGTAGTTGGTGAAGAAGTGTCCGGCGATCGGACGGGAGAACGCGTACTGGGTGTCGGTGTCGACGTTCATCTTGACGACGCCGAAGTTCAGCGAGTCCTCGATCTCCGACTTCAACGATCCCGATCCACCGTGGAAGACGAAGTCGAAGGGCTGCGAACCGGAAGCCAGGCCGAGCTTGGCAGCGGCGACCTTCTGGCCCTCTTCGAGAACCTCGGGCTTGAGCTTGACGTTGCCCGGCTTGTAGACGCCGTGGACGTTGCCGAAGGTGGCGGCAAGGAGGTACTTGCCCTGTTCGCCGATGCCCAGAGCATCGACCGTCTTCTCGAAGTCTTCGCTCGAGGTGTAGAGCTTGTCGTTGATCTCGGCTTCGACGCCGTCTTCTTCGCCGCCGACGACACCGATCTCGACCTCGAGGATGATGCGTGCAGCCTTCGAGAGGGCGAGCAGTTCCTTGGCGATGGCCAGGTTCTCGTCGATCGGGATAGCCGAGCCGTCCCACATGTGCGACTGGAACAGCGGGTTACGACCGGCGTCGACGCGCTCCTGCGAGATCGCGAGCAGCGGACGCACGTAGGTGTCCAGCTTGTCCTTCGGGCAGTGATCGGTGTGCAGCGCGATGGTGACGTCGTACTTTGCCGCGATCACGTGTGCGAACTCGGCGAGCGCAACAGCGCCGGTGACCATGTCCTTGACGCCCAAACCGGAACCGAACTCGGCGCCGCCCGTCGAGAACTGGATGATGCCGTCACTGCCGGCGTCCGCGAAGCCCTTGATGGCTGCGTTGATGGATTCGGAGCCGACACAGTTGATGGCGGGGAAGGCAAAGGAATGCTCCTTGGCCCGACCAAGCATCTCGGCATAGACCTCGGGAGTTGCGATAGGCACGGCGGGAGTCCTCCATATACGTGTCGTTCGGAGCGCTCGGCGATGTGAAAGCGCTTCGTGTGGTCCTAGCAGTATGGCAAGTCCGACTCGTCACGTCTCTTTGCGGTCTCGGCCTGCCGCCACCGACGCGATGACCTGCGGTGGTGGGAAACACTCAGATTCGGCCGGTACTCTGGCCACCGTGAATGTGCAGGCAGCAACTGAATCCGTGACGAACCTGGCCTTGCTGCCCGGCTTCCTCGATCCCGTGAACCTCTTGAATTCCTTCGGAACGTGGGTTCTGGTGGGATTGCTTCTGGTGGTCTTCATCGAATCAGGCCTGCTGTTTCCGCTCTTGCCCGGCGATTCGCTCCTCTTCACCGCAGGGCTGATCGCGGCGTCCAAGTCCACCGAGATCGAACCGTTCGCGCCACTGTGGGTGCTCCTGGTGACGATTCCGATCGCCGCGATTCTGGGTGACCAAGTCGGGTTCTACATCGGCACCAAGGGCGGAACTGCCCTGTTCAAGACGGACGACGCGCGGTTCTTCAAGAAGAAGTACATCGACGAGTCACACGCCTTCTTCGAAAAGCACGGCCCGATCACCATTATCCTGGCTCGGTTCGTGCCGATCGTGCGTACTTTTGCTCCGGTTGTCGCCGGCGCTTCGAAGATGAAGTACTCACTGTTCCTGACGTACAACATCGTCGGCGGCATCCTGTGGGGTGCCGGCGTGACTTTGCTCGGCTACCTCCTGGGGCAGATCGAATTCATCCGCGACAATGTCGACTACATCTTCATCTTGATCGTCCTGGTGTCGGTTCTGCCGATCGTCTTCGAAATCGGGAAGCGAATTCTGGCGTCGAGACGTGGTGAAACGGCGAATACTTCCACTACGGACAATTCGACGGTGACAGTCCCCGAAGACCCCACCCCCTGATTGCAGAACGAGGCGAAGAACTGACGACGATGACGCTCGCATCCGGCAGTTTCTCCCCGCTCGAGACTGCCGGGCCTCTGTTGGTCTGGATCATCGTCGTCACGTTCGTCTTCATCGAGTGCGCGATCATCCTCGGGTTGTTTCTCCCCGGTGATTCGCTTCTGATCACAGCCGGAATCGTTCTTGCCGGCCACGAATCCGGCGCGGGCCACGTGTGGGCGTTGTCTGTCGGTGCGATGATCGCGGCCATTGCCGGCAACCAGGTCGGGTACGTCATCGGCCACCGGACCGGCAATCACATCAAAGCCCGTAAGGGCGGCAAGTACTTCACCGAGAAGAACCTGCACCGCGTGAACATCCTGTTGGAAAAACACGGGTTCTGGGCGGTCCTGATTGCTCGCTGGGTTCCGTGGGTGCGCACCCTGTGCCCGATGGTCGCGGGCGCAGCCAAGATGAACCACACGCGCTACACCATCGCGAGCACCATCGGCGCGATCATCTGGGCGCCCGTGCTCCTGCTACTCGGTTTCTACGGTGGCTCGTTCCTCGATCGCGTGCCATGGTTGCTGCCCGCCGTGCTGATCGTGATGATGGTCAGCTTGGTCATCGGTACTGCGCTGGGAATCTGGCAGTACCGCAAGGAGATGGCCCGACCGGCCGAAGACGTCGAGGTCGAAGAAGTCCTCGACTAGAAGCTGACTGCTCAGTGCAGGTGGCCCTGGTCCCACGCCGGCAGCGGGTCTTCGTAGCGAGTCCATGCCCGCGGTCCTTCGCGTAGTTCGTCATCGGTCAGCAGAGCCGGATCGAGGATTCGTGACGGCCCCGCCGGGTCCAGTTTCACTCCGATGAACACGATCTCCTGCCCTGGCACCTCCGCCGCCGACGCCCACAGTTGAGCCGGTTCGATGACGAGGTTGGGGCCTGCCTGCGACCAGATCGCGGCGAACTCGGGCCGACTGGCGATCCAGCAGAATCCCTTGCTCCGCAGGAGTCCGGCGAACTGACCGAGCGCGGCCTCGAGTCGCGCCGGATGAAAGGGTCGCGAGGCGCGGTATGTGACGCTGCGTATTCCGTATTCCTCGGTTTCCGGGGTGTGCCCACCGGCCAGTTCCTCGTCCCAACCGGGTACCTGCGCAGCAAGTTCCGGGTTGTAGAGACCGGTTTCGAGGACTCGGTCGAGGGTGACTTTGCCGTGATCTGTTCGAATCAGTTGAGCGGTGGGGTTGAGCCTACGAAGCGTCGCCTCGACGGTTCCTGCCGCCCGCGGGCTCACCAGGTCGGTTTTGTTCAGCAAGATGACGTCGGCGAACTCCACCTGATCGACCAGGAGATCGGAGATGCTGCGTCCGTCCCCCTCCCCGGCTTCGAGGTTGCGCTCGTCCAGTCGTTCGCCTTTTGCCAGTTCGCCGAGGAAGGTCGACGCGTCCACCACGGTCACCATGGTGTCGAGCTTCGCGAGCGAGCCGAGGCTGAAACCGTCCTCGAATTCCCAGTCGAAGGTGGCCGCCACCGGCATCGGTTCGGAGATGCCGGTGGACTCGATCACCAACTGATCGAATCGCCCCTCTCGGGCCAGGGCGCCGACGGCGTCGATCAGATCCTCACGCAGCGTGCAGCAGATGCATCCGTTGGTCAGCTCGACCAACTTCTCTTCCGTGCGGTCGAGATGACCCTGGCCCGCGACGAGGGCCGCGTCGATGTTGATCTCGCTCATGTCGTTGACGATGACGGCGACCCTCCGGCCATCGCGATTGGCGAGAATGTGGTTGAGGAGTGTGGTCTTGCCTGCGCCCAGAAATCCGGACAGCACGGTTACCGGTAGCTGCTTCATTCCTTAATGGTAACCATTGTCATTATCGACAACAGCGGGCGGGCCTACTGCACTGCAGAGGCACTACCCGAGAACTGGCTCTCGGGCCTCGGCAAACCGAAATGATCACGAAGGGTCGTACCCGAGTATTCGGTCCGGAAAAGACCGCGATCCTGCAGGATCGGGACCACACGCTCGGTGAAGATCTCGAGCCCACCCGGGTAGTACGGCGGCATGACGTTGAAGCCGTCAGCAGCACCGCTCGTGAACCACTCCTCGATCGTGTCGGCTACCTGCTCGGCGGTTCCGGCAAACACCCGGTGCCCGCGCGCACCCGCCAATCGATGAAGGAGGCCACGAACCGTCGGACGCTCGCGCTCGACGATGCCGGCGATCACCTGCAATCTGCTTTGCTTGTTGTCGGTGACATCCCCTGCAGCCGCGAACAATTCGACAGGAACCGGTGCATCCAGTTCCAGATTCCGAACATCGGCCCCGGTGAGTGCACCGAGTTGCGCGAGGCCGTACTCCGGCGAGGTCAACTCGTTGAATTCTCGCTCGAGCGCCTTGGCCTGCTCCTCGGTGTCACCGATGAACGGGCTGATTCCGGGCAGGATCTTGACGTGGTCGGGGTTACGCCCGAACTGCGCAGCCCTCGACTTGATGTCGGTGTAGAACGCCTGAGCATCGGAAAGTCTCTGGTGCGCTGTGAAGATCGCCTCCGCGTACTGACCGGCAAATGCGCGACCGTCGTTGGACGCACCGGCCTGCACCAGCACAGGGTATCCCTGCGGAGTTCGCGGTGCGTTGAACGGTCCCCGCACCCGCAGATGCCGCCCGACGTAGTTGATCTCGTGAATCTTGTTTCTGTCCGCGTAGATTCCGTTCTCCCGGTCCAGACTGATCGCGTCGTCCTCCCAGCTGTCCCACAACCGCACCACCGCGTCGACGAATTCCCGTGCGCGCGAATACCGGTCCCCGTGATCCGGGTGCTTGGCCAGCCCGAAGTTGGCTGCCGCCAGATCCGTACCCGTGGTGACGATGTTCCACCCCGCGCGTCCGTTCGAGATGTGGTCGAGCGAGGCGAACAGCCGAGCCAGGTTGTACGGCTCGTAGTACGTGGTCGACGCCGTCGCGATCAATCCGATTCGCTCGGTCGCCACTGCAATGGCCGTCAACAAGGTGATCGGCTCCAATGTCCCTGCGGGACCGTGCTCGACGTCGCTGCGCAACGCGGGACCGTCGGCGAAGAAGATTCCGTCGAACTTCGCCGCCTCAGCAGTGCGAGCGATCTCCTGGAAATACGTGACGTCGAACAGACGTTCCGGGGTTGTCCACGGATGACGCCACGCCGCTTCGTGATGACCGGCGGGGTGGATGAACGCGTTGAGGCTCAGTTGGCGCGGAGAATCAGACATGCCTGAATGCTGGCAACTGCCGCCGCAGTCCGACAGGGTTAGGGTTCGCGTGATTCCAACTCAGGGTGGGCAGGTCGGTATCGTCACATGGGTGAGCCGCGTAGTCGTAGCCGAGTTCGTACCGTCCGGAGCGACAGCAACTGTTCTTCATCAGTGGTGTGAGGTGTTCGCCGAAGGCCAACGTCACCTGTCCGGGACTGCGCCGACAGCGACTGCGCTGATGGAAATGATCGAGGCCGAGGACAATTCGGCCGATGTACGGCGTTGGATTGCACGCGACGCCGGCACCGACGAGGTCCTCGGCATCGCCCAGGCACGACGCAACTCGGCCGAAGCCGATCTCGCAGAGTTTCGGATGTACGTGACACCCCACGCGCAGCGACGAGGGGTAGGACGAGCGCTTGCCGAACTCGTCGAAGTCGACATCGCCGGGTTCGGCGTGCGAAGAATCAGAGTGACGGCGCTCGTCGGAAGCGCAGCCGAGCATTTCCTGCGATCGTTCGACGGTCACCGCGTGTTGCTTCGGTTGGCCAACCAGGTTCAGCACCTCAGCCCTCCCACCGCACACAGCACCCGCCCCGGCTATCGAATCGTCAGTTGGCGCAACCGAACCCCGGACGAGCTGATCCACTCCTTCTCGGAGGCTTTGAACCGACTCCTCGACGCGCCGGGCGCTGAACTGCAGGTGCCCGAACGTAATTGGGGAGCCGACGAGGTCAGATCGTGGGAACAGAAGATGACGGGTGGCTCTCAAGTACTCCTGGTGTGCTGCGCGGTCGACGACAGCGTCGGCGAAGTAGCCGCAGCGACAGTGGTGACGGTGGACGAACATGACAGCACCCACGCATCGCAGCACGACACCGTGGTACTTCCCCAGCACCGCGGACACGGTCTCGCTCAGTGGGTCAAGGAGCAACAAGCGTCTGTGTTGGCAGCTGAATTTCCCTCCGTGCGAAAGATTTACACAACGGTGAACGCGGAGAATCACCCGATGCTGACCGTCAATCGGAGCCTGGGATACCAGACCGTCGCGGAGCGGATCCTGGTGGAAATCAGGAGAGCCGAGAGTGCGCCGCACAAGCCTCGGTGACGATCTTCCTCCACAGGAGCGGGTGAGACTGCCAGAAGTTGTGCGCGACACCGTCGACGACCTCGAAACTACCGTTAGGCACGAGCTCGGCCAGTTGCTGCAACGGCCACGACGGGCGAATGTCGTCGGCCGCCGCGAGAAATGTCATGGGCACTGGTGAGTCGGCCAACTGCCGAAACAGCTGTGGTTCATGGATCCATTCGATGAACGATTCTTGAAGCGATTGCCAGACAACAGGTTCCCAAGGTATCTGCGGGTCCGGCTCGATTCCCGCTTCGTACTGCTTCGACCATGTCCGGTCCTTGTGGAGGCCGTGCCCCGCGATGCCGACGACGCCGGACACCGATTCCGGACAGTCGAGTGCGTACCGCACCGCCAAGTCGGATCCCCACGAGTGCCCCAGCACGACCCAGCTGCCGATCCCGAACGTGCGTCGGACGAGTTCGAGGTCCGCAACGGCCTGCGCCATCGTATGAGCGCCGCCACCGGACCGGCCGACTCCGCGTGGCTCAGGGCACCACGCGCGCATTCCTTCCGGAACCAGCTCGTCGTGAGCAAGATAGTGAACGCATCCCGGGCCGCCGGAGAGAACCAGAACGTCCGCCCCTGCCCCACCGACATCGACGTGAAGACGTACGCCGTCCGTGTCGACCACGTGCCGGGATTCCATGAGGAAAAAGCCTAACGCTTACGCGGGTATCCAGCCGCCGAGACGACAAATGCCGCCTCCATGAGCATCCACCCACCTACCTGCACCGAGAGGTCTCGCTCGGGCACGCTCGACGAGCGCACGGTTCCGGCGGCGAAGGTGGCGATGTCGCCGGACAGACTCGGCAACTGAGCATCCTTGGTCCAGTCGTGCCCGAACAGCGGCAGACCTTCGATCTGCAGTCTGTTGTTCCAGGCCGCTTCCGCGGAGGACAGAACGATCTGCGCTGCGAGTTCGCGCGCTCGCAGGTCCTCGTGAGTCTCCCAGGACAGGTTCACCACCACGAACGCGAGGTAGCGAGCCAGGATTGCGTTGAACAGTCCGCCGTCGCCTCCGCCACCGCCCGTGATGACTCCGTACTCGGTCATGCCGTCGTACACCGCGTCGACGAGTTTGTGGACTCGCTCGCGGTGGCGCGGTTCGCCCAATCGCGTCGACAACTCGGTTTCCAACCCCAGCGTGACGCCTTGACAGTACGAGTAGATCGCGCGCTCGAGGGTGCCGTCGCGGCGGATACCGTCGAAGATCAGTCCGGAGTCCGGATCCCGCAGCGTCTCGTCGATCCAGTCGGCCGTTGCCTGCGCACGCCAGAGTTTTCCGGTGCGCGCCAGCATGATTCCGGCGGGTCCGTTTGCCGGCGTGTTGTAGAAATCGGAGCCTTTGCACCACGGAATACCGCCGCCGTCGGCCGGGGACCACGAATCGAAGAGTTGCGATTCGAGCGCCTGAACCGCGGTTCGGTGATCGACCGAGAACATGCGTTGCGCACGTTCGAGCGAGAGGCCCAGCCACGCCATGTCGTCGTAGTAGTTGTTGGTCCACGCCGAGACGTTGCGGACCCGCACACTGCGGGCAACCTTCGCGACCCGGCGACGACGCTTGGGGGTCGGGTCACGTTCGAGTGCGTCGATCGCAGTATCGAGCAGGTGCGCTTGCCACCAGTAGTGCCACGGCTTGAACATCCGCTCGCGTCGAACAGCAGGCCAGGCAACCACGCCGAGTGCTGTCCGGGGCATTCCCCACAGGCGCCGAAGGTGACGACTGACTATCGCGCCCTCAGCCGCATCGGCCCGCTCTGCCCACACTTCCTGCATAACTACCTATCCTGTCTGGTCGAGGCGCTACACGCTAGCCGGAATTCGCGAGCGAGATCAGCGGGAATCGGCGAGATCGGCATGCTCACGTACCCACGCGTGCATCGCGATGCCGGCCGCGACACCGGCGTTGATGCTGCGAGTCGAACCGAATTGTGCGATCGAGACCGTCATGGACGCAACCTCTTTCGCATGATCGGTCACTCCGGGGCCTTCTTGACCGAACAGCAGGATGCACTCCCGCGGCAGGCTTGCCGTTTCCAGCGGCACCGACCCCGGGGTGTTGTCGACGGCCACGATCGTGAGTGAATTCTCACGGGCGTACTCGACGAGTTCGCCGATGTCTGCATGGTGAACGATGTGTTGGTATCGATCGGTCACCATGGCGCCCCGCCGATTCCAGCGCCGACGCCCCACGATGTGGACCGCGGCCGCGGCAAACGCGTTGGCCGTGCGGACCACCGTGCCGATGTTGGCGTCGTGCGCGAAGTTCTCGATGGCGACATGCATCGTGTGACGGCGCGAGTCGATATCCGCGACTATCGCTTCCCGCGTCCAGTACCGATACTCGTCCAAGACGTTTCGACGATCACCCTCGGCCAGAAGTACCGGGTCGTAGCGCTCGTCGGTCGGCGGTTCCGTGTCGTGCTCCTCGGCCCAGGGTCCGACGCCGTTGGGATTCTCGCCCCACTCGGTGGGTCCCGGTTCACCGGCTCCGCCGGACACGTCGTCGGCTGCGACTTCGGTCATCAGAACACCTCGTTGGAATCTGCAGCCACGGTGAAGCCGTGCGTGGTCTGATCGTTGACACACGAGACGTCTGTCGCGGTGGTCGTACAGGTGAAACCCAGTTTGCTCAGCGGTTGACCGGCCGCCAACACCGGATCGGCGTCGGGGCCGCCAGAGGTGTACACCTCTCCGCCCGAACACATGAAAGCACCCTCACCCTCGTCGGTGACGCGAATACCGTTGCCCCAGTTGACCATGCAGCTCTCCGGCCGCGGCGGAACGGGAGTGGTCGTTCCCTCGCACCCGGCTTCGATTCTGGTGGGCAACTTGATGATGCCGCACTGGAAGTTTCCGTCGGGAGTGGTAAAGTAGTACGACTCGTTGCGCTCGAACTGCACGTCCGTGAGTGTCGTCGTCGGTGGCAGCGTCGTGGTCGGTGGTTCGGTGGTCGTGGGGACGACGGGCGCGACGGTGGTGGTTGTCGTCGGCACTGCGGTAGTGGTGGACGAACTGGGCTGCGCCGCTACGGTCGGCGCTGAATCCGCCTCCCCGCTGCACCCTGCGAGCACGAGCGCCGACCCGACGCCCAACAAGACGAACCCCACCCGAACACGAACCACCCGACTACCTCCACACACGTCATCTTGGCCCAGCAACAGCCGACAGTGCACTCTATCGTGCGGTCGACTAAGTGCTGGTGACGCGCTTGTTCATCAGCCGTGAGAGCCACGCGGGCGAGAACCGCGACGCGCTGAGGAAGAGCTTCGCCTGAGTTCCGACCGGGTAGTGAACCTTTTGCATCCGTCCGGCGCCGCGTGTGGCCGCCCACAGTTCCTGCGCGACGTCGGTTGCAGTCAGCTTGATACCCAACGATCTGGTGGCTCCGGTGTCCATTCCAGTGACCATCGCGGTCTGGACGAACAACGGCCAGAGCGCGAGAACACGGATGTCGTGCTGTGCCCATTCCAGATCGAGCGCCTCGGTCAGGCCGCGGATCGCGAACTTGGTTGCACCGTACGTCGCCAGTTCGGGCTGGCCGTAGATCGCCGAAGCGGAGCACAGATTGACCACCTGGGCGCCGACGGTATCGCGGAGGTACGGGAAAGCCGTGTGCGTGCCGTTGAGGGTGCCGGTGATGTTGATGTCGACCATCCGGCGATGCGCCGCAAGAGAAATATCCTCGAACCGTCCCGACGAGAGCACGCCCGCATTGTTGATCAGGATGTCCAGACGCCCGGACTCCCCGGCAAAATCGGCCAGACACTGCGCCCATCCCGCCGGATCGGTGACATCCAGGACACCCGTCACGACACTGCCGCCGAAACCGTCGATCTCGGCCTTCAAGGAGGCAAGGCCGTCGTCGTCGATGTCGAACGCGCCGACGCGGTATCCGTTGCGCGCGAACAACAGCGACGTCTCCCGCCCGATTCCAGCCGCAGCACCGGTGATGAAGACGTTCGGTTCGCTCATCCGGTCAGGCTATCCTGGATGTGGAGGAAATCTGATGAATCACCGTCGCGTCGTACACACCGTGTGTTTCATCGCGGTGGGGTATCTGATCGTGCTCGCCGTGTGGCTCGGATGGCTGGTCGAGCACACTCCGCCTGGCACGCTGCCCTATCAGATCGGCGGGCTGCTCGCCGCTTTCGGCTCGGTTCTCGGATTCGGAATGGCATGGGCCAACCGCCCGACCCGCGCCGAGCGCAAACTCGAAAAGCACGGCCTCGAAGGGTGGGCACGAATCGACACCGTCACACCCCTGCGCCGAACCGTCGACGGCGAATTGGCCAAGCTCGCACTCCACCTCACGGTTCCAGGTTCCGATTCGTACTCGGGCCGGATCGAGTACGAGATCCGACCCGAGTACAAAGACAAGATCACTCCCGGATCCACAGTCACCGTCATGGTGGACCCGAAGAACCGAGACCGAATCATGCTGTGCCCGTGAAGGACTAGACGCTCTTCTTGCGTCCCAGCGCCAACATGCCCTCCACCAGCATCAGCTGCGCTCCCGCGTACGACGCCAGGATCACTCCCTCGGCAGCAGCGCGGCCGGCAGCCCCGCGGATGAACAGACGACGCACCACGATCAATCCGTCGGATGCGGTGAAGAGCACTCCGCCCAATCCGAGCCAGGAGCGTCGATCCTTGTTCGGGACGACCACGTCGAGCACGGCGTTGGACTGCGGTGCCAGAGCGGGGTCCGCCGACAACGTCGAGGTGGTTCCCAACATCAATCCATATCCGGTGAGCGGCGTCGACACGCTCGGGGCCTTGGCACGGAGCAGTCCGGACGCCGTCGACCAACCGCTGATGCGGGGCCGCAGGGCAGCGCGGGTCGGCCGAGCGCCGCGGCGCAGCAGGAGCGCCGAGTAACTGGCCTGCATCACCGCGAACGAGGACGCGCCCTTGATCAGACGAGCATCGTTGTCCGGGTCGATCATGAACACGTCGCCGACAGTTGCAGCGGCGAGACCGGCCAGAAGCAGTGCGGTATCGGCAGTTTCCGTCTCCGAGCGCTTGCGCAGCACTCGGGCGGCCAGAGCGGGTGCGATCAACGGCTTCGCGATCTGCTGAACCCGCTCGTTACCGACTACTGCCCCGACCACTGTCGCTGCCGTCGCCGCCGCAAAAACTGCGTGCTCGATGCCCCACTTGCCCGCCATCACAATCCTCCTGTTGGTTACACGTCCAACAGCGACCGTACTGGGTCACTCAGGCGGCATCGCCGGATTTGACGTCCGCGCCGTAGACATCGACGTATTCCTGCCCCGACTGGTCACAGAGCACTGCCATCAATTCGTCCGTCGCCGCACGCACGACGGCCTGGTAGCCACGAAGTTCGCGGTACCGAGAGAAGTCGATCGGCTCCCCTACCGTGATCCGGACCTTGCTGAAGCGCCACATCCGCGTACCCGGCGGGTTGACTGCGTCGCCGCCGTGTACGACGACGGGAATGACCGGCGCCCCGGTTTCCAAGGCAACTCGAATCGCTCCGGTCTTTCCCTTGTACAGGCAACCGTCGGGTGATCGTGTTCCCTCGGGGTAGATCCCCCAGACACCACCCTTGTCGAGAATCCCGATGGCCGTGTCCAACGCCGCACGGGAGGCGTCGGCGCCGCTACGGTCGATCGGCACCTGACCGGCCCCACCGAAGAACCAGCGCTGCATCGCGCCCTTCACACCGGTCCCGGTGAAATATTCACTCTTCGCGACGAAGGTGATGCGTCGGCGCACCATGAGAACCAGGAAGAACGAGTCGACGACTGCCCGATGGTTGCCGGCGAGAATCACCGGCCCCTTCTTGGGGATGTGGTGCTGACCCTCGATCGTCGGCCGCCCGAACAGCCAGAGGACCGGGCCGATCAGGACGTATTTGAACAGCCAATAGAGCACAGGGCATCACCTTTTCCGTCTAGTAGACAGTGTCTACGACGTGAATAGTAGACACTGTCTTCCATGACTGTCAGCAGCCTTCGCGAAACACTCGTCGCCACCGGCGTCGAGATTCTCGATGCCGTCGGCGCCACAGAACTGACGCTACGGGAGATAGCGCGTCGGGCGGGCGTGTCGCACGGCGCCCCGCGGAGATACTTTCCGACCCACAACAGCCTGCTAGCCGCAATTGCCTCACACGGCCTGCGCGATCTCGCCGACAGACTCGATCCCGTCCTCGCCGGCAAACAACCCGCTCGTAGCCGATTGATCTCGGCAGCAATCGAATACGTGTCATTCGCCCAGGAGCGACCGGCGATGTTCGAGTTGATGTTTCGCCACGACCTCCTCGAGGGCGCAGGCAGCAACCTCCGAGAGTCTTCTCTCCCACTCTTCGCCGCCCTGCAATCCCTGACCGAAGAGGCCGACGCCTCCGATCCCACCACATCTGCGTTGAACATCTGGACCGGAACCCACGGCATCGCAGTGCTGGCGGCAAATCGAAGCCTCACACTCGTCGCACCCGACCTCGATGTGCCGTCGCTGGTAGCCACCGCCGTGACGGACCACCTTCCACGGACTCGTTGATTTACATAGTTAACCTATGCAATAATATTCTTCGTGACAGACGAAGAACAGCAACTGCACGAACTACTCGTCGACCTCGTGAGCAATACGCACCGCTTCGCGAAGCTGGCAGGCTCCTTCGCGTCCGATCAGTACCCACGCGCCTGGCTGCGCGCACTCTCGCTACTCGAGGAATACGGCGAAATGCGGATCAGCGACTTCGCTCGACTCGACAGAAGCTCGCAGCCCTCTGCCACTGCACTACTGCGCAAACTCGGCGAGAACGGTTACGTCGAACGGCGCGCCGACCCCGAGGACGCCCGGGCAGTTCGAGTGGCCATGACGGACAAGGGACGAAAGATCTTGAACGACGGCCGAAACGAGATCGCCGACGCTCTAGTCCCCCACTTCGTCGAACTCGGGCCCGATCAGATCAAGAAACTGGCCGACGGATTGGCCGAATTGCGTTCCATCATCAAGACTTCCGATCCCAGCTGAAACACCCACCACTGAAAAAGGAGGTGGCCGTGAGCAACACGACCGCGACATCAACGCACCAGAACGAGGCTCCGCCGAGCCTCCTGAAACAACCGAAAGCGGTGTGGGCGGTAGCCTTTGCCAGCGTCATCGCCTTCATGGGCATCGGATTGGTCGATCCGATCCTCAAACCGATCGGCGAACAACTCGACGCCACACCGTCGCAGGTTTCGCTGCTGTTCACCAGCTACATGCTCGTCACCGGCGTGGCCATGCTCATCACCGGTGTGGTGTCCAGCCGCATCGGCGCCAAGAAAACACTTCTTGCAGGCCTTGCCATCATCATCGTGTTCGCTTCTCTGGCAGGCGCTTCCAGCACCATCGGCCAGATCGTCGGATTCCGTGCGGGCTGGGGACTCGGCAATGCACTGTTCATCGCAACGGCGCTCGCGGCAATCGTCGGCGCGGCCAGCGGCGGCGTGGCACGGGCGATCATCCTGTACGAGGCTGCATTGGGCATCGGTATCGCAGTCGGACCGCTGGTCGGCGGAGTTCTCGGTGACATCAGCTGGCGCGCACCTTTCTTCGGCGTCGCAGCCCTGATGGCGGTCGCCTTCATTCTCATCGTGGTGATGCTTCCGAGCGCACCCAAGCCCGAACACCACACGTCCATCGCTGCGCCCTTCCAGGCGTTGCGGCACCGCGGGCTACTCACCGTTGCCATCACCGCGCTGCTCTACAACTACGGATTCTTCACGCTGCTCGCGTACACGCCGTTCCCCCTCGACATGGGGGCGTACCCGATCGGATTCATCTTCTTCGGTTGGGGCCTGATGCTGGCGATCTCGTCGGTTTTCCTCGCCCCTCGCCTGCAACGACGCTTCGGCACCCTGCCGATGATGATGCTGGCACTGATCCTGTTCGCACTCGACCTGGGCATGATGGCGCTCTTCACCGAGAACAAGATCGTCTTGATCGTCGGTGTCGTCCTCGCCGGTTTGTTCCTCGGCGTGAACAACACACTCATCACCGAAACCGTCATGATCTCAGCTCCCGTGGAGCGGTCGACCGCCTCGGCTGCTTACAGCTTCGTTCGATTCGTCGGCGGCGCCGCTGCTCCGTGGGTAGCCGGCAAGCTCGGCGAATCCAACGTCCACATGCCGTTCTGGGTCGGCGCGGTGCTCACCCTCGCCGCCGTATTCGTCCTGTCGAGCGGACGTAAGGTTCTCGCTCACGTCGACGACCACGATCCCGCGCCGCACAGCGTCGACGAAGCACTCGCCGTCACCGTAGGCGACTGACCCCTGTGAGTGGTTGAGGAGCGCAGGGACTCCTTAACCACTCACGGGGCGTCAGCTCAGGTTCAGATCTTCCAGGCCCAGCAGCGAGCGGTACTCGACGCCCTCGGCACCGATCACCGCATCCGCACCCGTCGCGCGATCGACGACCGTAGCGACTCCGACCACGGTGGCCCCTGCCTCGCGCAGGGCCTTCACTGCTGTCAACGGCGAATTGCCCGTCGTGGTCGTGTCCTCGACAACCAGGACACGCTTGCCGACGATGTCCGGGCCCTCGATCTGGCGCTGCATCCCGTGGGCCTTCGCGGCCTTGCGGACGACAAACGCATCGATCGGTCGGCCGGGAGCGTGCATCACTGCCATAGCGACCGGATCGGCGCCCATCGTCAAACCGCCGACGGCGTCGAAATCCCAGTCCGCGACCAGTTCACGCAGCAGCGAGCCGATCAGCGGCGCTGCCTTGTGGTGAAGTGTCGCGCGGCGAAGGTCGACGTAGTAATCGGCTTCCTTGCCCGAGGACAACGTCACCTTTCCGTGTACAACAGCCAATTCGCGCACCAGCGCAGCCAAATCCTCACGATCGCTCATGAGTGCTCAGCCTACCGACCACTGCCTTGTGTTCGGCTTCTGCCTCTGGGCTACGTCCGGCTTCCGCCTCTGGGCTACGTCCGGCTTCCGCCTCTGGGCTACGTCCGCCCGCGGCCACGTCCGACGATGTTGGTCAGCCGGCGAACCAGCCCCTTGGGAACGAGACGCCCGGCCGTCGTGAGGACCTTGTACTGGAATCCCGGAATACTGATGACCTTGTCGTCACCGAGATCCTTCATCGACGCCGCAACCACCTGGTCGACGCTCAGCCACATCGGCTTGGGGATCGTGGACATCTCGATGCCCGCGCGCTCGTGGAACTCGGTGCGAATGAAGCCCGGGCACAGCGCCTGCACGCGCACTCCCGTCCCGGCCAACCCGCCGGACAGCCCTTCGGTGAACGAGATGACATAGGCCTTGCTTGCCGAATACGTCGAACCCCGCCCGGACAGCAGGCCCGCGACGCTCGCCACGTTGACAATCGTTCCGTGCGCCGACGCGATCATGCTGGGCAGCGCCGCACGGGTCAGCCGCATCACGGCGGTGACGTTGACGTCGAGTTGAGACTGAAGGAGCGCCGGATCGGCGGTCCAGAACTCGCCGGAGGTACCGAATCCGGCGTTGTTCACCAACACCTCGACGCCTTTCTCCAGACGAAGCGCGACCGTGTCGCGTCCGGCCTCCGATGCGAGATCGGCAACCAGAATCTCCGACTCGGTGCCGAACATCGTCTTCAACTCGGACGCGAGGTCGTGCAATCTGACCTCGTCACGTGCGACGAGAACCAGGTCGTATCCGAGGGAGGCGTATTTCTTGGCGAAACCGGCGCCGAGACCAGAGGTGGGTCCAGTCACCAGGGCAACGGGACGCACAGGGCGATCCGAGTGGGAAGTCGACATACCGGCCACGCTAGTGGTTATCGCGCCTGGACGGGAACCTTAAAGGTCAGTCGACCGGGCGAATTGTGCCCGAGCGCTGCGACGCCGGGCGCTGAGCCGGCTTGTCAGCCGCCTCGGGCTTGCGCAGCGATTGATCCGGACGTGGCGCAGATTCCCGCGGTGCGGGCTCACGCGGTGCGGACTCACGCGGGGCAAATTCACGCGGCGGAGCGTCGCGGGGCGGCTGCTCTTGACGCGAACGGGGCTGTTCTACCGGATCCGGAGTTGGGCGAGACTTCTCGGCGCCCGGCCGCGGGCGGCTCGGATCGTGATCGACCTCGAGTTCGTTGGGATCGGTGACGGGAGGCAGGACATGCAGAATGCCGGACAGGCGCGCAACCGACTCGATTGCCGCGTCCCAGTCCCGGCCGTTACTGGTCACCGGAAGCGAACCGAGCGTCCACTGCCCTTCGCTCCACAGCATGCTGATCGACGGCGGAACCGATTCGGTGAACGCCACCATGCGCTGATCACAGACACGACGTGCGATCTCGAGATCGGTCGCGAAGACGACTCGTGAACCGATCGCACCCAACAGGTTCAGGTCGCCGTCCTTGGGCGGAGCCGTCGACTTCAACCGAAGATCGATGTCGACGTCCGACCCGATCTCGCGGCGAACAGCCACGATGGTTGCGGTCTCCTCCAGGTCGAACAGCACGAACTGCTCTCCGCGACGGCGGCCGCGGACGACGTCGGTAGCAGTCAGGTAGTCCTGCTTGGCCATGACCGCGCGGTGCCATTCGCCTGCCAGCTGATCGTCAGTGGCCGTGTACGTGTAACCCTGCGCCTTGGCCCAGATCTGACGCACTCGCCCGGATTGATCTCGCCTCGTCCTGTCGACGTACAGAAGCGCACCCGCGCCTGCGAGTGCAATTGCTGCCAGTCCGAACCACATTCCAGTCATCACCCTCCAGGGTAGCGACTCGCGGCCTCAACCTCCCGCGACACCCTGGTGGACTCGCCCGATGTGTCGTGAACGACTCAGTTGCCGAACTTCGGCAGCGACGTACTCAGAATCGTGTTGGCGGTCATCGTGCCGTTCTCCACCGGCGTGCCGTCGACGACGATGTTGTCTCCCGGTTGCAGATCGGCGATGGTGGCGCGGTTGAGCGCGATGAGCGTGGTGTCCGCGGTGGTCAGAATCGTCACCTGCGAACCCCCGATCGAATCGATGACCAACGTGCCGCCGTCGTTCGACTTCACGGTGCCGACGGCTCCCCCGGCGTCACCGATGACTTCGCCGAGCCCGCCTGGAAGCTGGCTGAGCGGAGAATCCGTCGTCGGAGTCGGCGCCGTGGTGCTGGCCTTCGGCGGTGTAGTGGTCGGCGCCTGCGTCGTGGTGGTCGGGGGAACGAAAGCGGTCTGGGTGCCCTTGTCGTTCGAGCCGAACGCCGAGAACGCGATGATCGCGATCACGGCGACCAGGATCCCGACCACACCGGCGGCCACCCACGTCGCGAGCTTGCGCTTCTTACCGCCGCCCGACGATCCATCGTCGATGAACGGCTGTTCCGGCGGAACTCCACCGCCACCACCGGCAACCGGATACTGCTGTGTATTTCCGTACTGCTGCGTGTTCCCGTACTGATCCGGGTTCCCGTACTGCTGAGCGGTGTACGGCGGATAGGCCTGCGTCGCACCAGGCGGCGGCGCCTGCGGATCGAACTGCGGGTTGTAGGCAGGGAACGCCTGAGTGGGATTCGGCTGCTGCCCCTGCTGACCCTGCTGCCCCAAGTACTCCGTGTTCTGATCCGGGCCCCCGTAGGGATACTGCTGTGCCCCCGGATACTGCTGTGCCCCCGGCTGCTGACCGAAATACTCCGTCGGCTGGTTCGGATTCTGGCCGGACACCGTCCCGTACTGCTCCGTCGGCTGGTCGGGCGTACGCCCCCACACCTCGGTGGCCTCGGGATCCTCACGGCGCGGCCCACCCGAGTTACGCGGATCGTTCTCATCGGTCATGCCTGGCTCACCTTCGGTTGGGACGAAAGAGCGTCGGAGTCGTTCGGAGAGGCGCGGGTGCACTCGTCCCCGGTTCGAGCATCCAGCCATCCAGGGTAGAACAAAATGCGAATGCCCCGCCGATCCAAGTGGATCGACGGGGCATTCCGCTTACCGAATCAGGAGAGAACCAACTGATCCGCGTCCTCGCTGACACCGACGTGCACGGTGTCGCCGTCCTGGACCTTGCCGGCCAGGAGCAGCTTGGCGAGCTGGTCGCCGATCGACTGCTGAACGAGTCGACGCAATGGCCGAGCGCCGTACAGCGGGTCGTAGCCGCGCACTGCGAGCCACATCCGAGCCGCACCGTTCACCTCGAGGGTGAGACGACGCGCAGCCAGACGCTTCTGCAACTGCTCGAGCTGGATGTCCACGATGTGCTCCAACTGCTCCTCGGAGAGCGAGTCGAAGATGACCACGTCGTCGAGACGGTTGATGAACTCCGGCTTGAACGCGTGGCGTACCGCATCCATGACCTGCTCCCGCGTGCCACCGGATCCCAGGTTGGAGGTCAGGATCAAGATGGTGTTGCGGAAGTCCACCGTGCGGCCTTGACCGTCGGTCAGTCGGCCTTCGTCGAGCACTGCAAGCAGGACGTCGAACACGTCCGGGTGTGCCTTCTCGACCTCGTCGAAGAGGACCACCGAGTACGGGCGTCGCCGAACTGCTTCGGTGAGCTGGCCGCCGGCTTCGTAACCGACGTATCCCGGAGGGGCACCGACGAGTCGGGCCACCGAGTGCTTCTCACCGTATTCGCTCATGTCGATACGGATCATCGCGCGCTCGTCGTCGAAGAGGAAGTCCGCCAAGGCTTTGGCGAGCTCCGTCTTACCGACGCCGGTCGGGCCGAGGAACAGGAAGGAACCGGTGGGCCGATTGGGGTCGGCGACACCTGCTCGGGCGCGGCGAACCGCATCCGAGACGGCGACGACGGCGTCGGTCTGGCCGACGACGCGCTTGCCGAGTTCGGACTCCATGCGGAGCAGCTTCTCGGTTTCGCCTTCCATCATCCGGCCGGCGGGGATTCCGGTCCAGGCTGCGACCACGTCTGCGACGTCGTCGGGCCCGACCTCTTCCTTGAGCATCACGTCACCGTCGGAGGCAGCTCCGGAAGCGGCTGCTGCCTCTTCCAGTTCCTTCTCGAGCGCCGGGATACGGCCGTAGCGCAACTCGGCTGCCTTGCCCAGATCGCCGTCACGCTCAGCGCGTTCGGACTCTCCTCGCAGCGTTTCGAGCTGTTCCTTCAGCACGCGCACCGAGTCGATGGCCTGCTTTTCGTTCTGCCAGCGGGTGCTGAGCTGATTGAGCTTTTCGCGGTCGTCCGCGAGTTCCTGACGCAGCTTCTCGAGCCGAGCCTTGGACGCGTCGTCGGTTTCCTTCTCGAGTGCCACTTCTTCGATTTCGAGTCGGCGAACCATGCGTTCCACCTCGTCGATCTCGACGGGACGCGAGTCGATCTCCATACGAAGTCGCGATGCGGCTTCGTCCACGAGGTCGATGGCCTTGTCCGGCAGGAACCGCGACGTGATGTAGCGATCCGACAGCGCGGCAGCCGCCACCAACGCGGAGTCGGTGATGCGCACGCCGTGGTGCACCTCGTAGCGCTCCTTGAGGCCGCGCAGGATACCGATGGTGTCCTCGACCGAGGGCTCACCGACGAGCACCTGCTGGAAACGACGCTCGAGTGCTGCGTCCTTCTCGATGTACTTGCGGTACTCCTCGAGTGTGGTCGCACCGACCAGCCGCAGCTCACCACGGGCGAGCATCGGCTTGATCATGTTGCCTGCGTCCATCGCGGATTCACCGGTGGCTCCGGCGCCGACGATGGTGTGCAACTCGTCGATGAAGGTGATGACCTGTCCGGCACTGTTCTTGATGTCGTCGAGGACAGCCTTGAGGCGTTCTTCGAATTCACCGCGGAACTTGGCACCGGCGACCATGGACCCGAGATCCAGGGACACGACGGTCTTGCCTCGCAGCGATTCCGGGACGTCACCCGCGACGATGCGTTGGGCAAGGCCCTCCACGATCGCGGTCTTGCCGACGCCGGGCTCACCGATGAGTACCGGGTTGTTCTTGGTACGACGCGAGAGCACCTGCACGACACGGCGAATCTCGGTGTCGCGACCGATCACCGGGTCGAGCTTGCCGCTACGTGCAGCTTCGGTGAGGTCGGTGGAGTACTTTTCCAGCGCTTGGTAGGTGCCTTCGGGCTCCGGGCTGGTGACGCGAGCGCTGCCGCGGACGGTGGTGAAGGCTTCACGCAATGCGTCCTGGGTGGCGCCATGACGTACGAGCAACTGTGCGACGTCGGAGTCGCCGCCGGCCAGTCCGTAGAGGACGTGCTCGGTGGAGACGTATTCGTCGTCCATCTCGGTGGCGAGGTGCTGAGCAGCAGTGAGTGCCGCGAGTGCCTCACGCCCGAGTTGCGGGGTGGAGCTTGCGCCGGTTGTCTTGGGCAGGCGATCGACGATTGCCTGTGCTTCACGGTGTACGACCGTGGGGTCGACGCCTACAGCTTTGAGTAGTGGGGCAGCGATGCCGTCGGTCTGGTCGAGCAATGCGACCAGCAGATGGGCAGGCCGGATATCGGGGTTACCCGCCGACGACGCCGACTGCAGTGCAGCCGTCATCGCAGCCTGGGTCTTGGTTGTTGGTGTGAACGAGTCCACTTGTCACCTTTCTGGCGAAGTCGAACGGGAAGAGCCGCGACCGGTTGGTATTGCGACTGTGTCAATATGCTCAACGCGGACAAACTTGAGTCTATTCCGCTCAAGTTTGTTTTCGCCAGGCCGAGTTGGTTTCGTAGGTCACATTTTCAGCCGTACTAGAATTGTGGCGAGAGTTGCAGCTGGTGCGAAAGGGGGATGGATTGGATCCGACAGTGATCGCCCGTCTGCAATCCAGCCTCGATTCTCTGACCGACGACGAAGAGAGCCGTGCGCACTTCTCGGCAGTGTTCTACACCGGCCTCTTTGCGGAACATCCTCTGTACCGCTCATTGTTCCCCGCCGGGATGGAATCGCAGGGCCACCGTTTCTTCCGAGCCATCGAGTTCGTCGTGAAAAATCTGCCCCAGCATCGCCGAATCCGGAAGTTCCTCACCCAACTCGGCCGCGACCACCGTCGCTACGGCGTCGAGCGTGAGCACTACGAGGCCGCCGGCGTCGCGCTGAAGCGTGCGGTTCGGTCGATGTACGGCACGAGCGCGCACAGCCGCTACAAGTGGACGCCGGAGCTGGACGAGGCCTGGTCTCAGTTCACCGACCTCGTCGTCGGCACGATGGCCGACGGCGCCGAATCCGATACGACCCCGGCGCTCTGGGGCGCAACCGTGGTCAGCCACGAACGAGTCCTCGACGATCTGGCGATTGTGCGCCTCGAAGCCGACCCACCCATTCCGTACGGGGCGGGACAGTACGTCGGCGTTCAGATTCCCCAGCGCCCGAAAATGTGGCGGTACTACTCACCGGCGATTCCGACCAACCCTTTCGGTCAGCTCGAGTTCCACATCCGCAAGGTGTCGGGAGGATGGGTCAGCCCCGCGATCGTCAGCGAGACCAACGTCGGTGACCGCTGGGTCATGTCCACTCCCCTCGGCGGTCTCGAGGTCGACTTCACCAGCGACCGTGACGTTCTCATGATCGGATCCGGCACCGGCATCGCTCCACTGCGGGCACAGGTGATGGAAATGTCTCAACGCGCGCACAACCCGCGCGTGCACCTGTTCGTCGGCGGCCGCTATCCGTGCGATCTCTACGACCTCGAAACGCTCTGGCACATCTCGCTCAGTAATCCGTGGTTGACCGTCGTACCGGTTTCCGAAGAACCCGAAAACCCTTGGTGGCACAACGGACCGGTGCTCGAACCACCGTTCGGAATGCACAGCCGGCTGATCGGACCGATCGGAAAAGTGGTCGCGCAGTTCGGTTCGTGGGCCGACCGTCAGGTGCAGATCTCGGGGTCACCGTCGATGATCAAGACAACCGTCTACGCCTTGCGTGCCGGCGGAACTCCGCTCGACCAGATCCGGCACGACCCGCTCTACTGACTACAGGAGAACTTTCATGGCCCAGCGAACCTGGTCGAGCACAGTCGTCGAACATCACCGTCTCCGTGAGGATCTGGCGGTTGTTCGTCTTGTCGGCGACGTCGTCCCGTTCCGACCGGGCCAGTACGTCGACGTCAGCGTCCCGCAGAATTCGCGGTTGCTCCGTCGACTCTCCCCCGCACTGCCTCCCTCACACGACGGGAAGTTGGAGTTTCACGTCAAGACGGTTCCCGGTGGTTGGGTCAGCGGTTCGATAGTCAAGGACACCCAGCCTGGTGACGTCTGGCAGATCCTCGACCCGCGCGGCAACCTGTCCGTCGACGAGAACGGCCCCACCGTCATCATGGTCGCGGGCGGAACCGGTTTGGCCCCACTCCGGTCGATCATTCTCGATCTGGCTCAGACCCCGAACCCGCCGCAGGTGTACCTCTTCTTCGGTGGCCGAACGCTTCGCGATCTCTACGCTGCGGACATGCTGTGGCTGCTCGCCGACCAGTTTCCGTGGTTGCAGCCCATTCCTGTCGTCGAAGATCTCTCCGACGGCGGCCCGCCCGACGGATGGTTCGACCGGTTGAACGTCGACATCGGATTCGGCGACGATCATCTCATCGAAGGCACGCTCGCCGACGTCGTCGCGTCGTACGGTGCATTCACCGAACATCAGGTCCTGGTGTGCGGATCGGCGGCCATGGTTCGGTCGACGCGTGATCGATTGATCGAGGCCGGAACGCCGGCCGAGGTCATTCAGTTCGATCCGTACTGACGGTCAGTACGTCGGGTCGTTGCGAACGGTGTCGACGTCGATGCCCACTGCGCGAAGCCTGAATTTGGTGCTGTTGACCATGGATTCGCTGCCGACGACCTGAATGTCGTAGCCCGCCCAGTCCCCGAACGAGGTCACGACCTTACCGACCTTGCCGACGATGCGCCGCTTCATGCCGATCGGCGGCAGTGGCTCCGCTTCGGTGTGCCACCACGGATTCTCGTCTTCTTCGGAGACCGGGATGATCGTGAGCCACGGGTACTTCTCGGCCAGCTTCCACAGATGCGGAAGGTCGTAGAGATCGCACGGATGCTGTCCGGAGTAGAACAGTTGGACCTTGCGAGTGTTGCCGCGTCGGATCAGTTCGAGGATCTGAGCGCGAAGAGGCGCGACACCTGTTCCCGACGCGATCATCAAAAGGTCCTTGGAGTTCTCCGGAATCCCCAAGGCGCCGATGGGCGAACCGACCACCCAGGTGTCACCGACAGCGGTCTGGTTCACCATGACCGGGCTGACCCACCCGCCGGTGACCTGGCGGATGTGGAACTCGAGGATTCCGGTCCCGTCGTACGGCGTGGCCGGAGAGAGGTAGCGCCACATCCGTGGCCTCGCGGCGACCTGCACGCTGACGTACTGACCGGCGCGGTACTCCATCGTCTGGTCGAGTTGCAGCCGCACGACGGCGACGCCCTTGATGACCGGGCGGCATTCGATGACCGTGGCACTCCACGCGGGCGGACCGTCTTCCGCGTTGGCGGCGTCCATCATCGCTGCCGAGATGATCGCGAGCGCGTTGCGCCACGCGCTGTCGACCTCGTCTGTCCACATTTCGGCGCCACCGAAAGTCTCGAGTGCTTCGATCAGGGCATTGCCGACTGCCGTGTAGTGCTCGTCGGTGACGCCGTACTTACGGTGATCGCGGCCGAGCTGCGCGAGGTACTCGAGTATCGCGTCGGACTCGTCGAGGCGTTCGACGACGTGAGCGATAGCGCTGACAAGCCGGTCACGCTGCACATCCATCGCTGCCGGAAAGAACTCCCGGGTTTCGGGCGATCGAGCGAACAGGATCGAATAGAAGGTACGGGCGAGCCGTTCCGGACCATCTTCTACCGCAGCGACGGATTTGAAGCTCGACCGGACCAGAGAGATTGCTTGCGAATCCACGCTCATCCTCGTCCCGACTAGACGCGGCAAGACCCGCCGCGGAATTTCGTCTGCAGCTTATGTCACAAATGTCTGACTCGTAAATCATTCTGGACAAGTGTCACAATGCGACCCCATTTCGCGGTGTGACCGTCCCTTTCTTATTCTTGCGTGCAAGATAAACAAGAGCTTCGACACTCTCGATCGCCGAGCTAACGTTCAGCGAAATCTCAACCAGCCAAACAGGAGTCGTGCCGTGGATTTTGTTCGACAGGACGAATTGCCCACCGATAGCGGGCTTACGTCCCAGATCGCCTCCACTACCCCGACGCTGACCGAGCTTCAACGTCGGGAACTCGAGTGCGTCGAATTTTTCGACTCTCCGGAACTGGGCCACCTCCCGACGTCTCGGCGGCGTGAGGCCTTGCGTGAACTCCATCGGACCGGCACCTACACGCACACAGCGGAGGAATTGCTCGTCGGCGCCAAACTCGCGTGGCGAAACCACGCCAGGTGCGTCGGTCGCGCGCATTGGCGGACCCTCAAACTCATCGACGCGCGCGATGCCGTCACGGCTTCCGCTCTCGCCGAAGCATGCTGGGAGCACCTGCGACTGTCGACCAACGGCGGCGCTCTGCAGTCGGTCGTGACGGTCGGGCCACTCCCCCGCGAGGACGGTCAGGAGTACCGAATCCTCAGCCCGCAACTGATCCGCTACGCCGGCTACCGGCAGCCTGACGGCACCATCCTGGGCGACCCGTGGCACGTCGATCTGACTGCTCAGGTCACCGCCATGGGGTGGAAGGGCGCCGGTACGCCGTTCGACGTTCTCCCCGTGCTGATTTCGGTTCCCGACGAACCCCTGCAGTACTTCGACGTCCCGACCGACCTGGTTCTCGAGGTCGAGATCGAGCATCCCGAATACAGCTGGTTCGCTGATCTGGGGCTTAAATGGCATGCCGTCCCTGCGGTCTCGGACATGAACCTCGACATCGGCGGAATCGTCTATCCCTGCACGCCGTTCAGCGGTTGGTACGTCAGCACCGAGGTAGGCGCACGCAACTTCAGCGACACCGATCGCTACAACATGTTGCCCACCATCGGAGCGATGATGGAGCTCGACATGAGCCACGACCGCACGCTCTGGAAGGACCGCGCACTGGTCGAACTGAACCGTGCAGTTATCCACAGCTACCGCAAGGCCGGCGTCATCATGGTCGACCATCACACTGTCGCAAAGCAATTCATCGATCACATCGCGCGTGAGGACAAGGCCGGGCGCAAGTGCCCGACCGACTGGTCATGGGTGAACCCGCCCATGTCCAGCTCGCTCACGCCGACGTTCCACCGCCTGTACGACGAGCCCGATCTCGACATCCGGCCCAATTTCGTGACAAAAAAGAAGAAGGGCACCGACCAAGGCCGGTGCCCCTTCCACAACTGATCGCGCTCAGAAGGGGATCTGCCCCAATCCGACGCCGACCACGAGCATCGTGATCGAGATCAGGCCCGCTCGCCACAGAACCTTCTTGTGGTGATCCGCCAGAGAAACACCGGCGAGTGTGACCAGTAGCAGGATCGCCGGGACCAGCGGGCTCTGCATGTGCACGGCCTGCCCGGTGATCGAGGCGCGCGCCATCTCCACCGGCTCGATGCCGTACTGCGCTGCAGTCTCGGACAGCACCGGCAGCACACCGAAGTAGAACGCGTCGTTGGTCATGAAGAACGTGAGCGGGATACTCAGGACGCCCGTGATGACGGCGAGGTGCGGGCCCATCGCGTCGGGGATGACCTGAAGCAGCCACTCTGCCATCGCCTCGACCATGCCGGTTCCCTGGAAAACGCCGGTCAGCACCGCTGCTGCCAGCACCATCGCGACCACCGAGACGATGCTCGACGAATGGCGTGCGATTGCTTCACCCTGATCCTTGACCGCCGGGAAGTTCACCGCGAGGGCGATCGACGACGCGATCATGAACAGCACCGGGATGGGCAGGATGTCCATCACGAGTACGACGAGAAGGATCGTCGTCAGCGCAGCGTTGAACCAGAGCAATTTCGGCCGCAAGGTGTCCCGCTTGGGGTCGAGGCCGTCGATGAATCGTCCGGTGTCGCCGCCGTCGTCCTCGGAGTCGTTCGAGCCGCCGGTGCCGGCGCTACCCGTGCTGGAACTTCCACCGTTTCCGACCTTTTCGAGGATGCGCTCAGAAGTCAGGACCAAAGTCCCGATCCTGCGGCGCTCCATGATCCCGAGGTGAATCGCGAATCCGAGCACCATGATCAGGCCGACGATCAACGACGGCACCATCGGCACGAACACGTCGGAGGGTGAGAGTCCCAGCGCGCTCGCGGCCCGGACGGTCGGGCCGCCCCACGGAATGATGTTCATCGTCGCGTTGGACAGGCCGGCGATCACCGTCAGAACGACGGGACTGACACCGAGTTTGAGGTAGAGCGGAAGCAGCGCCGAGGTCACGATGATGAAGGTCGTCGAACCGTCTCCGTCCAGCGAGACCACCATCGCGAGCACTGCGGTTCCGACCACGAGCCTCATCGGATCGTCTCGCACCATCCGCAGGATGAGCTTGACCAGCGGATCGAAGAGGCCGACGTCGATCATGATTCCGAAGAAGATGATCGCGAAGAACAACAGCGCCGCGGTGGGTGCGAGCGACTTGATGCCGTCGGTGATCATGTCGCCGATTCCGAGGCCGGCCCCGGCAAGTAGTCCGAAGGCCACCGGAACCAGAGTCAGTCCCACCACCGGGGTCGCGCGTTTGGTGAGAATCAGGAACATGAACACCGCAACCATGAGGAAGCCGAGTGTGACGAGCATGATGAACTCCTTTAGTGCTGAATTGCCGAGAAAAACGGCACGGCAAATCGAGCCGGTGACCTTCGTGGAGGTGAAACGAAACTTCGGTAGTGCTCAGTTGATGCCGGGCGGATCGAGTGTTGCGTCGACGAACCGGGATTGATCGGTGAGGAATGCGGAGAACTCGGGTTCGGTGAGAACTGCACTGTTCCAACCGTTTCGGCGAGACAGCTCGTTCCAGCGCGGGCTTGCCGCCAGATCCCGCACCAAATTCTGCAAGTGCTGACGCTGATCGTCCGTCAGGCCCGGCGGCGCCATGAGACCCCGCCAATTGGTGAACGTGACGTCGACGCCAGACTCCGCCATCGTGGGCGCATCCACCGCCGGGGTACGGGCCGGCGAACTGACCGCAAGGACCCGAACCGTGCCTGCCGCAATCTGATCGAGGTATTCACCGATACCGGTGGCGGCTACGTCGACCTGCCTCGTGAGCAGTGCGGGAAGCAGTTCGCCGCCGCCGTCGTAGATGCGGTACGGGGAGCGCGACGGATCGACGCCGACCGCCCGTGCGAACAGAAGGCGGAACAACCCGTCCGGTCCACCTTCACTCGAACCACCGCCGATCGAGATCGACGACGGATCCGCCACCCAGGCCTGCGTCAGATCGGCGAGAGTTTTGTACGGTGAATCTGCTGGAACCAGTAGCGCTTCCGGTTCTTCGACGAGTCTCGCAATCGGTGTCACGTCGGCAAGTGTGTGCTCGGACGGCAGTATCTCGAGCGAACCGAGAACTCCGAGCCCCATGACCATGAGTAGGTCGGGATTCCCGCTTTCGAGAGCCAACCGGTTGAGTCCGACGATGCCGCCCGATCCGGGCAGCACAACGACGTCAGCGTCGACGGTCCCTTCGTCGGCCAGTGCTTGCACCATGGTCCGGGCGGTCAGGTCGTAACCACCACCGGCCACCGAGGGCACCAGTACGCGCAGTTCTTCGGAACTCTCACCCGCTCGGCCACCGGCGAAGAAGGACTCGACCGGAGTGCATCCGGTCGAGAGCACGAGAGTCATCGCGCAGGCACCGAGCAGGGCGATATGCCTGCTCAGCCGCTTCGATGTGCTCATGGCTTCGTCCTTGTCTGCCGGTACCGATGTGTGAACAGGTTTCATACTGACGCACTTTGTGACTGGGGTCACCATTGGGAAAGCAAATTGATTTGTGCTCATTGTGCTCACGAACGGCCGCTTTCCCGGCATCGAACTGAAGGCTAGGGTCTGGCTGGTGTCCTCAGGAAACGAGCAGGCGGAGCGAGAGAGCAAGTCGTCTCTGTTTGCCCGGCTGTTTCGCCGCCGGCACACTCTGGCGACACAACTTCTCGAACTGCAACTTCTGATCGTCGTTGCAGTTCTCGTGTGCGTCACCGCCCTCTCCCTCGCGCAGTCGTCCGCGAGTTTCCAACGCGAGGAGGGACGTCGCGCACTCTCGGCAGCGGAATCGCTCGCAGCCAATCCGGCAGTACGCGAGCTACTCCCCCAGGCGCAGACCCGCCTCCGCTCCGGACTACAAGGTTCGGTCGACTCGGTACGCGCCATCTCGGGCGTCACCTACGTCTCGCTTGCCGACGCCGACGGCAGTGTCGTCATTTCGACGCGTCCCGGTGATGTCGGCATCGACGCACGTCAGACGGAGGATCGGTCGTGGACGGGTTTGGTCGACACGCCCTCCGGCAAGGCCGTGGAGGCGCACGTTCCGATTCTCGGCAGCGAAGGAGCGATTACCGGAACCGCGATCGTCGGCATCGAGTACCCCTCGATCTGGACACGGCTGCTGCAGTCTGCACCGAATCTCCTGGTATACCTCGCGGTGGCATCCCTTCTCGGCGGCGTCGGGTCGATCCTGTTGGCCCGCAGGGTAAAACGGCAAACCCTCGGCATGGAAGCCGGCGAGATCCTGGACCTGGTTCGCCAACGTGAAGCAATGCTGCGCGGTCTCAAGGAAGGCGTCATCGCATTCGACGCGCAGGGAAAGGTGGTGCTGATGAGCGACAGTGCCCACCAACTCCTCGACATCCCACGCGGCAGCGCCGGTAGATCGGTGCGGGACCTCGGTCTCGACGACCGCCTCCAGAGTGTACTGACCTCCGGCACAACCGAATCCGATCAGTTGGTTCTTGTCGGCGATCGCCTGCTCGTCCTCAACACCGTCTTGATCGAATCGAAAGGCCGCACCATCGGGTCGGTCACCACTTTCCGCGACCGCACCGAATTGCGCTCCGTGGAAGAAGAACTCGACGTGACCAAAACCAGCACCGACGCACTACGCGCCCACATCCACGAGTTCGACAATCAACTGCACACCATCTCCGGCCTCATCCAGCTCGGCGAATACGACGAGGTGGTCGGCTACGTCGAGGGTCTGACCATGGAGCGCGCGCAGGTCAGCGCGACCGTGACCGAGAAGATCGCCGACGTCGGCACCGCCGCACTCGTGATCGCCAAGATAGGTGCTGCTGCACAGGGGTTGGTCACGGTCGAGCTGGCGGCGGACACGCATCTGGAACCGGTGGACCGCAGACTCGGACGAGATCTCGTGACAGTGGTCGGAAACCTCGTCGACAATGCCATCGACGCGGTCGGTGAGATGCCGGAAGCCGCGCGCCGCAAGGTTCGGTTGTCGATTCGGGGCCGCGGCACCGCGGTCGAAGTGCGGGTCGAGGACGCCGGCCCCGGTATCGCGCCGGAGAATCGCGACAGGGTGTTCGGCCAGGGTTGGAGCACCAAGGGACAATCGAGTGACGGACACGGTTTCGGTTTGGCGCTGGTGCGCCTGACGTGTCGTCGGCGGGGCGGCGACGTCACCGTGAGCACTCGTTCGGCAGAGGACATCGAGTGGACTGTCTTCAGCGCAGTCCTACACGACGGAGAGGGCGCATGATCCGGGTACTGGTGGTCGACGACGACTTCATGGTGGCGAAGGTGCACAGCGGATTCGTCTCACGGATAGACGGTTTCGAAGTGTGCGGCGTTGCCCATTCGGCCGAGACCGCGCTGGCCGCAGTCGGTGAGTTGCAACCCGACCTGGTGCTTCTCGACGTCCACCTGCCCGGCACCACCGGACTCGATCTGATCGCCCCGTTTCGCGAGCTGGCACCGGAGCTGGATGTTCTTGTCATCACTAGTGAGCGCGAGGCCGGCTCGGTCAAGAAAGCGCTGCGCAGCGGCGTCGTGCATTACCTGATGAAGCCCTTCACGTTCGAGGTTCTCCGTGAGCGTCTCGAGCGTTACCGATCGACATATGCGAATCTCGACAGCTCCGGCGAAGCAGAACAGGAGGCGGTGGACGAGGCTTTCGGCGTGGCAGGTGGCGCGACAACGGCGTCGTCCCTCAAGGGTCTACCGAAAGGACTCAGTCCTGAGACCCTTCAGCTGGTCGAGGCAGCACTACGAGACGAAACCGAACCCGCCTCGGCCACAGATATTTCCGAGAGGGTCGGCATCTCACGCGCGAGCGCGAGGCGCTACCTCGAATACCTCTACGAAACCGGGCGGTCCACCACTTCGCTGAAATACGGAGTGGTGGGCCGCCCGGAACGTCGTTACGTCTGGAAACGCTGACCCTTCGCTACACGACGCTGGTTCCTAGACCGCGCGGGCGCTGGTCTCCCAGTACCGCGCGCGCAGCGCCTTCTTGTCCAGCTTGCCCAGCGGTGTCAGCGGGAGTGATTCCACGAAGTCGATGCTCTTGGGAGCGTGAACCGAACCCTTGGCTGCCTTCACCTTGTCGACCAGTTCCTCGGTGTCGACGGTCAGTCCGGCACGAAGTACGACACAGGCCTTGACGGCTTCGCCCCACTTGTCGTCCGGCACACCGACTACCGCCACCGACGCGACGGACGGATGCGCCGAGATCACGTCTTCGATTTCGCGGGGGAACACGTTGAAACCACCGGTCACGATCATGTCCTTCTTGCGATCGACGATGGACATGAACCCGTCCTTGTCCTTGCGCGCGATGTCGCCGGTGTGCAGCCAACCACCCCGGAACGCCTCGGCGGTTTCGGCCGGCTTCTTCCAGTAGCCCTTCATGATCAGCGGGCCACGGACGCAGATCTCACCGAGTTCTCCCTGCGGCACCTCGTTGAGGTCGTCGTCGAGCAACCGGACGTCGAGCCACGGCACCGGACGCCCACACGTGGCGAGGCGGGCCGGATCGTCGGCGAGGTGTTCTTCCTTGCGCAGCACCGAGATAGTCATGCCGCACTCGGTCTGACCGTAGAACTGGAAGAAGATCTGACCGAACTTCTTGATGCCCTCCTGCAGTCTGGCGGGAGACATCGCGGACGCTCCGTAAAACAGCGTCTGCAAACTCGAGACGTCCCGCTTGGGCAGATCGGGGTGGTCCATGAGCATGTAGATCATGGTGGGCACCAACATGGTTGCCGTGATCTTGTGCTTCTCGATCGCTTCGAGCACAGCACCTGGCTCGAAGGCAGGCAGGACGATCAACGCACCGCCGCGCAGCAAGGTCGGGATGAAGAACGCTGCACCTGCGTGTGAGAGTGGCGTGCAGATGAGGAAGCGATTGTCCTCGGGCCACTGCCACTCCGACATCTGGATCTGATTGAGCGCAGCACCCGAACGGAAGGATCCGACAACACCTTTGGGCTTGCCGGTCGTTCCACCGGTGTACACCATGCTGCTGGCGTCTTCGGCGTCGACGTGCGCTGCCTTCAGCGGCGCGGGCTCGAACGTGGCAGCCAGCGCGAGGATGTCGATTCCCACCTCGGACGGCCCCATCGAGAGCACGTTGGTCAACGAGGGTGACGACGCCTTCAACTCGGCGGCACGCTCTTCGAAGGCATTGGGATCGAAGATCAGCGTCTCGATCTCGGCGTCGTCGACGATGTACTTGTGGTCGTCGAGCGATCCCATCGGGTTCAAGGCGCTCGCCCGGCAGCCGGTGATCATGGTCGCGCCCATACTGATCAGAACCTCGGGGCGATTCTTCGACAGCATCGCGGTGCTGGTGCCCTGAGTGATTCCCAAAGACGCGAGCGCCTGGGCGAAGCAGCTGATCTGATCGCGCATCTGACCGCCGGTGAGGATCACGTCGCCGAGGTACAGCGCGGGCTTGTCGTGATTGCGTTCCAGAGCGGTGATGAGCAGGTCCGGACCGTATACCGGTCGGTGCAGGTCAGCGAACTCGTCTGTCATCTGGTCTTCCTTCTGCTCGGCGCGTGCAGTCATCGAGATGTGCTCCCGGTCACGGATACGATATCCAGAATTGCACAAAACTGGAACAGGTTCCACCTCTTCGATCGAATCCGAGAATGCTCCCGATCAGCGGGAAGCCCGTCGTCACCCGCGAGAGCGGTGGTTAGCGTCGATGTACCCACCGAGACGACAGCGTCTCGGTCGCGTCCAACGGAGAGTGTCATGACTACCAACCTCGGTACCGCCCACTTCACGGCAACTGCTCCGCGTACTGCCACCACGCTCCTCTCCGATTTCGACTCGTTGTACGGCACCGTGCGCTCGGCACCCGACGGGGCCGTCGTCGAGCAGGACGTCGTGTTCTTCGGACGCCCCGATCCCGGCGCACTGCTCACCGGATCCGTGAGGGCGTTGAGTTCGACACTCGAGCGGATCACCGAATACCACGACCAGACCGGACATCTGGTGGCCGAGGTCTTCGTCCGGGAAGTCCCGACAGCGGGCACCGGAACCGATTCCGTTGCCGCCCTTGCTGATTTCGCTGCTCGTCGTTACGGCTCGGCGTCACTACGACGCTTCCGCGGACGTTCCACCGCGACTTCCACGGGAGCAGATCTGCACTGCTCCGTGACAGTGCTCGCGACGTACGAGAAGGACCACGAGAGCGTGGCCGACGTAGCTCTGGTCGCCACCGATCCCGCTGGGGTCGTCACCGCCCGGGCCTGGGCGACTTACGCGATCGACGATGTGGCGACACTCGCGAGCTGAATCTCTGCAGGTCACCGAGTAGGCGTTCCATCCAGCGGGAACTGCCGTATCTCCAGCGGACGCTTCGTCGTTGTATGAGACGGATCACATCACTGGAGCGTCGCAAGACGCGGCTCGGAGGAAGACATGGCACTCGGAACCGGCCCACTCACCACTACGGACACCCCGACGCAGACGGGCGCCGGCGAGGAAATTCGAGAAATCGAAGCGGCAGCGCCTCCCGCACGGTTCGCACGTGGATGGCACTGCCTCGGACTGAGCAATACCTATCGCGACGGTCAGCCCCACCAGATCGAGGCATTCGGCACCAGCCTTGTCGTCTTCGCCGACAGCAAGGGCGACATCAAGATTCTCGACGCATACTGCCGCCACATGGGTGGCAACCTTGCTCACGGAACCGTCAAGGGCGATTCGATCGCCTGCCCGTTCCACGACTGGCGTTGGGGCGGTAACGGAAAATGTACGGCGATCCCCTACGCACGACGCGTTCCGCCGCTGGCCAAGACGCGGGCATGGATCACTCTCGAGAAGAACGGTCAGCTGTTCGTCTGGCACGATCCCCAGGGAAATCCCCCGCCCGCCGAGGTCACGATCCCCGACATCGAGGGCTTCGGAAGCGATGAGTGGAGCGCCTGGAGCTGGAACACGCTCACCATCGAAGGCTCTCATTGCCGCGAAATCGTGGACAACGTCGTGGACATGGCCCACTTCTTCTACGTTCACTACTCGTTCCCCAAGTACTTCAAGAACATCTTCGAAGGTCATGTCGCGAGCCAGTACATGGAATCGGTGGGACGTGAGGACGTCATCAGCGGCACCAACTACGGCGATCCCAACGCTGTGCTCCGTTCGGATGCTTCATATTTCGGACCGTCGTACATGATCGACTGGATCAAGAGCGAAGCCAACGGGCAGATCATCGAGACCGTCCTGATCAACTGCCACTACCCGATCTCGAACAATGCGTTCGTCCTGCAGTACGGCGCGATGGTCAAGAAGCTACCCGGTATGGACGACGAGTCCACTGCCGCGATGGCCGCGCAGTTCACCGAGGGCGTCGAGATGGGATTCCTTCAGGACGTGGAGATCTGGAAGAACAAAGCTCCGATCGACAACCCCCTGCTCTCCGAGGAGGACGGCCCGGTTTACCAGTTGCGTCGCTGGTACAACCAGTTCTACACCGACGTCGAGAATGTCACGGAAGACATGACGAAGCGCTTCGAATTCGAGATCGACACCACCCGCGCAGTGGAGAGCTGGAAGCGGGAAGTCGCCGAAAACGTTGCCGCACGCGACGCCCAGGCACTCGAGACAACCTCCTGATCCGCAGTCGAAAACACTGCTGAGACAACCAGACTGGATGCAAGGAACAACATGACGTACGAAGTGCTCGAACAGATCAACGCGATGGCCGACGACATCTTCGCCGAAGGCATCGAGGCCGAGCGGATCGGCCGGGTGGCCGACGACACCGCCAAGAAGATGAAGGCAATCGGTTCCATCCGCATGCTGCAGCCCAAGGAACATGGCGGCATGGAGGCGCATCCGCGCGAATTCGCCGAAACCGTCATGCGGATGGCTTCACTGAACCCGTCGGCCGGCTGGGTCCACGGGATCGTCGGAGTTCACCCGTGGCAACTCGCGTTCGCGGATCCCAAGGTGCAGCAGGAGATCTGGGGATCCGATCCCGACACCTGGATGGCATCGCCGTACATGCCCGGCGGAATGTGTATCCCCACCGACGGCGGCTACAAGTTCTCCGGTCGCTGGCAGTTCTCCTCCGGTACCGACCATTGCGACTGGGCATTCCTCGGCGCGATGGCGTGTGACAAGGACGGCAACATGGAGATGCCGCCGCGCATGCTCCATGTGATCATTCCGCGCACCGACTACGAGATCATTGAAGACTCGTGGGATGTCATGGGACTTCGCGGCACCGGCTCCAAGGATCTCGTAGTCAAGGATGCGTATGTCCCCGATTACCGCGTCATGGACTGCGACGAGGTCATCGACGGCACGGCAGTGCGCAAGTACGGGCGCACCGAGACGCTGTACCTCATGCCGTGGTCGAACATTTTCCCCCTCGGAATCACCGCCGCCACGATTGGCATCTGCGAGGGAATGCTCTTCCACGCCAACGAGTACCAAGCCGATCGCATCAACGCGCAGGGCACGGCGATCAAGGACGACCCGTACACCTTGTTCGCCATCGGTCAGGCAACCGCCGACATCCGGGCTGCGCGCGACACCCTGCTTGCCAACGTCGACCGCATGTGGGATCGAGTGGACGCTGGCAAGGAAGTGACCTTCGAGCAGCGCGCGGAGGGACGTCAGACTCAGGTACAGGCCGCCTGGCGCGCCGTCAACGCAATCGATCAGGTCTACCCACGCTGCGGTGGCAACGCATTGCGGATGGACAAGCCGCTTCAGCGATTCTGGCGCGATGCTCATGCTGGACAGCATCACGCAATTCACGTGCCGAGCACCGTTTTCCACGCCGCATCACTGAGCCGTCTCGGCGCAGACCCGCAGGGTCCGCTGCGGGCGATGATCTGATCAGACTTCGACACAAGAAATCGACAGGAAAAAGACACGATGACACGCACTGACATCAAGGGACTTGGCTACGTCAAGATCTCGACCAACGACATGGCACGTTGGCGCACTTTCGCTTTCGACGTTCTCGGCTTCGCCAAGGGCAGTGGGCCGGACGAGAACGCGCTCTACCTACGACTCGACGAGCGTGCTGCTCGCATCGTCGTCGTCGAGGGTGAGCGCGACGAGATCGTCAACATCGGTTGGGAGGTCGCCGACCACGCCGCACTGCGCCGCGTTCAAGAAGCACTCGAAAAGAACGGCACCGAGGTCGAGCAGCTTTCGCTCGCCGAAGCAGATGCTCGACGGGTCGAAGAGGTCATCGCCTTCACCGATCCCGGCGGAGCAGCCATCGAGGTCTTCCACGGAGCGATCCTCGACCACAGCCCCGTGGTGACGCCCTTCGGCGCTCGATTCGTCACCGGCTCACAGGGTCTCGGCCACGTCGTACTCCCCGTCATGGACAGTGCTGCGAGCTTCGACTTCTACACCGAGGTGCTCGGCTTCTACCCGCGCGGCGCCTTCCGCCTGCCGGCCCCGCCTGAATTCGGGCCGCTGCGAATCCGTTTCATGGGCGTCAACGAGCGTCACCACAGCTTGGCCCTGTGCCCGGCACCGCACGGCGGCGCACCCGGCCTGATTCACATCATGGTCGAGGTGGACACCCTCGACGCCGTCGGCCAGGCACTCGACCGCGTGATGAAGGACGGATTCTCCGTGTCGTCGACCCTGGGTCGTCACACCAACGACAAGATGATCTCCTTCTACGTCCGCGCACCCGGCGGCTGGGACATCGAGTTCGGCACCGAGGGCGCGAGGGTGGATCAGGACTCGTACTCCTCCGAGGAGATCACCGCTGACAGCTACTGGGGCCACGACTGGTCCGGAAGCGAACCACTGGCAGCTATGTAGTACCCGCCGGTGGCGATCAATACCTGCCGGTGGCGATCAATACCTGCCGGTGGCGATGTAATACCTGCCAGTAGTTAAACGACGAGGGGGTTTGCGCGAGCATTCGCGCAAACCCCCTCGTCGTTTCCACCCGCGACGCGCCCGAAAACAGACCGGTGATCCACTTCACAAATCCGTAACTCTATGACACTATTTCTAATTGAAATAGCCAGTTCACTGGTTGTGGAGCTCTAAGAGAAGTGAGGTACACGATGACACTGCAGGCTGTGGATGCTTTAGGCGCCGATTCGGCCCCGACAGCAATTCTCGATCGCGTCTCGCTGGTTCTCGACGCCTTCGACGGTCCCGGCAGGTTGACGCTCGCTCAAGTCGTTCGGAGCACGGGCCTTCCCCGCTCGTCTGCCCACCGCATGCTCGAACGTCTTGTCTCGATGCGTTGGCTGCGTCGCGACGGCCGTGACTACGAACTCGGTATGCGCCTCGTCGAACTGGGATCGCTCGCGGTTCATCAGGACCGCCTCCACGCTGCAGCCATGCCCCTTCTCCATGAGCTCTACCGAGTCACCGGATTCGTGGTTCACCTCGGCATCCTCGACGGGCCCGATGTGGTCTACATGGAGAAGATCGGCGGACGCCTCGCCGCCGCAGTGCCGACGCGTGTCGGTGGTCGACGCCGCGCCGAGACCACTGCGATCGGTCAGGCACTGCTCGCGTTCGGTTCGCCGAAGTCCTCGGGCTACGCACTGCCCCACCTCGCCAGAATCCGCGAGTCCGGGGTGGCCTTCGAATCCGGAAACGGCCTACCGGGATTCAGCTGTCTTGCGGCACCGATCGGCCCCATCGGCCGCGCCGTCGCCGCGGTATCCATCTGCGCGCCGTCGAAGGCCCTCCGCCTCGACCACGTCAGCGCAGCGCCGGTCCGTATGGCGGCCGCTGCCATTTGGCGAGGCATCGACGGCGGATCGCTGAGCGTCACTCCGACTTTGCAACGTCGTCATCTGCTGCGCAACATGCCGACCGCAGCCGGGGCCTGACTCAGATACTCGAACCGTTGCCGGTGAGCCCGGCTTGCTCGAGCGCCAACACGTACTCCTCGACGTTCTTCCATTTGCCAGGCGTCGAGGGCAACGGTGATCCCAGTCGGTCGTGCTCGGCGACGTTCGCGAACTCGGCGGTCGCACGATCGATGTCGTCGAGCAGTTCGCGAGCAAGTTCGATCTCGGCTCGGAAGTACCGTTCCGACCATCGCAACGTCATGACCGGGAACGACCAGGCCGGCTCGTTCTCGGCATGATCTGCGTGGAGTTTCGCGCGTCGAATCTGCTCTTCGACATTGGCGATGTGGGCTTCCACCAGCGCCTTCAGTCGCTCGGGCTCGTTGAGGTGTCCCATCCACAGACGCAACATCACACCGTGCTTGAGCACCGGAACTTCCACCGGTGCCTCCCGTGACCACGTCCGGACGGCGTCGGTTCCTGACTGAGTAATGGAGTAAAGGCGCTTGCCTCGCACCCCTGGTTCGGAGACGACCCGGGACTCCACGAACCCGATGCTTTCGAGCTTCTTCAGTTCTGCGTACACCTGGCTGATGGACGGGCTCCAATAGAAGAAGCCGACACTCCAGTCAGCCCACTTCTTCAAATCGTTTCCGGTCAGCTCCTCCCCGAACGTCAGCATCCCGAGCACTGCCCAGCTGGTAGCGGGAAGTCCTCGGGACACGTCATCAGGTTCGGACATGCCCGAAGTCTAACAATCACTGGTCATTTGCTGGTTTCGTAGAATCCGAACGGACCGCTGAGCGGGATCAAATTTGCTCGAAACCCCTCCACCTGCCACTCGGTCGGTCCTGACCCGTGCCGAGAAGCCATTGCTGCCATTGAGTGGGACTGCCGCTGGATTACGGCCGCGGCGCCACACATCGTTGCTTCTGAAGCTGTTTGCAGAGTTTTGAACAAAAGATTTGAACAAGGAGACGACATGACCGTGGAAAACGCCGAGCCGCCAGTTCTGGACGGACGCACACTTCGCAACGTGATGAGCAATTTCTGCACCGGCGTCACCGTCATCACCGCTCACGACGGAAATTCACCCCTCGGTTTCACCTGCCAGTCCCTGGTCTCGGTATCGCTTGATCCCCCGTTGCTCTCGTTCTGCCCGGCGAAGACGTCGACAAGTTGGCCGAAGCTTCGCGAAACGGGAACTCTCTGCATCAATGTTCTCGCCCACGATCAGCAGGACATGTGTTCGGCGTTCGCTCGCGGCGGGACGGACAAGTTCCTCGGCGTCGAGTGGGATGCCGCCGGCAACGGTGCTCCGGCGCTGAGCGGCGCGCTCGCCCGCATCGAAGCAACGGTCGAGCAGGAGCACGACGCCGGTGATCACACCATCGTCGTCGCACGCATCACCGATCTGAACGTGCTGCGCCACGACGGTCCGCTTCTGTTCTACCGCGGCGGGTTCGGACGCTTCGACGCCTGAGTGCTCAGGCTGTCCCGCTGCGTGGGAGATGCCGGCGCCGAATCGAGCCCGCACCGATAGCGTCCGAAGTAGTTGTCAGACCCTGAACTTCTCGACTGATCGGACTAACTCGATGACCACTCTCGAACCAGACACCACGGCCGCGATCACGGCGACGGTTACCACCTACCTCGACGCCGTGGCTCGCGGATCGTCAGCGGACATCGCCGCCCTCTACGCCGAGAACGCGACGCTCGAAGACCCGGTCGGCAGCGAACCCCGCGTCGGCAAGGCCGCGATCACCGAGTTCTACGGCGCTCTCGAGGGCGGTTCGCAAGAGACAGAACTGCTTACCTTGCGGGTGAGCGGATCCAGCGCGGCCTTCCACTTCCGCGTCGTCACACCGGTGGGCGATCAGGTCTACGAGGTCGAACCGATCGACGTCATGACTTTCGACGAGGACGCCAAGATCACGAGCATGCGCGCCTTCTGGTCACCGGCCGATCTGATTGCACGCTGATGCGTCAGGTCAGTTGCCGCAACTGCGGAAATCGCGTCCTCGTCGAGAAGTACAGCGAAGCGCACACCAGCGTCCAATGGCTCGAAGAGTCGCAGGAAGTGTGCCCGGAGTTGGGTCGCGTGAACAGCCGTGCCAACGCTCAACGGACGTGTGGCGCTCTGCGCCAGACGATCAACGACCTTGCCGACGCCGGTGAGCTGGAGATGAGCCTGCGCAGCTACCCGGTGCCGGGCAAGCTGTCCTGAACGCTTCCGCGTAGCATTTCGGCGAACATGCGCGCCGATTCCAGGTCGTCGGCGTTCGGCCGCCCCTTCCGGATACCGCCGAACGGCTTGAACGGGAGATAGGTATCCCACGCACGGGACGAGAAGGCTGCGACCACATCGAAGCCCTTCTGTTCGAGCAACTGAACCAGTGGACGCGAGAAGCGATGAATCCCCTTGTCAGGAAAACCACTGGTGGCGAAGACAAAAGCCTTGGATCGCCGTTCTTCGGGGAGTGCCTCGACGAACGAGCGTAAATCTGCGTGGTACGAGCGTAGGTAGATGCCGGAGCCGAACCCCACGAGGTCGTAGTCGGCGAGCTGCGCGGCGTCGATGTCACCGGGCTCGACCACGCGAGCATCGAGAACTTCTCCGATGACGTCGGCGATCAGCTTCGTATTGCCATGGGAGACAGAGGTACACACGATGATCGTCTTCATTGACTTCTTTCTTTCGTCGCAGCGCCTCCGGTGCTCTCTTCATTTGCGCGTACGTAGATCCAAGTGATGAATCCACCGCACATTGCAAAGATCACGGCGACAATCGAATACATGTCGAGGGGAAATCCAGTCCAGATCAAGCCTGCAACAAGAACCATCGCACCAACAGCCAGACCCGCCGATACTTCCTTGGACATACGCATCCCTCCCATGGCTTGTCACCGACAGTTCCAGGATAGAGGTCCCGGCGAAGCTACGGACAATGGTGGAGATGGGGAATGATGCCGGTATGTCAGCACGATTGAAGGGGCGAAGACGTGCGGTGAACGCGCTGCTCGTCGACGTCGAACGATGGGCCGCTGAGCACGATGACGTCAAAGCTGTAGCGCTGGTCGGGTCCTACGCGCGCGGCGCGGAGCGTATGGCGAGTGATCTTGATCTGATGATCCTGGCCGACGACGCGAACGCGCTCGCAAATGAAGACTGGTTCGACCGGCTCCGCCCCGACGCGCGATTCATCAGAGCCGCCAACTGGGGACCAGTCCGAGAACGACGCTTCCGCCTACGGTCCGGTCTTCTCGTCGAACTGAATTTCGCGAGCGAGAGCTGGGCCGACCTTCCGCTCGACGCGGGCACTCGACGCGTCCTCGAAGACGGCCACCGAATCCTGTACGACACCGGGCCTCTTCGCGTCGCTACGAGCGCGGGAAGAACTGCTCGATGAGCACCAAGACGGTCTTCGAGACCTTGGCCGCCGAAATAAACGCGCTGCGCGGCTCTCCCGTCGTCGCGATCGACGGCGTCGACGGGAGCGGCAAGACGACATTCACGAAAAGTCTTGCAGCACAGCTGAATGAACGCCCCGCCATTGTGATTCACGTCGACGACTTCCTCAATCCGCCGGAGATTCGCCATCGCAGAGGTCGGCTGTCACCGGAAGGCTTCTGGCTCGACAGCTACGACTACGACGCCCTCGAGCGTCATGTTCTCGCCCCTCTGAGACCGGGAGGTAACCGCGAGTACCGACCACGACCGGACAGCGACGCGTACTTGCATGCAGCCGACGGAGCCGTAGTCCTCGTCGAGGGACTCTTTCTGCATCGGGACGAATTTGCTTCCCGATGGGACTATTCGATCTTTCTCGACGTGCCCTTCGAGATCACCGCCGAGCGAATGAACCTTCGCGACGGAACGAACGCGGATCCGGAACACCCGTCGATGAACCGTTATGTCGGCGGCCAACGTCTGTACTTCGCGGCTGCAGAGCCCTGGACCCGCGCGGACAGTGTCATCGACAATTCAGACCCGAAACTGCCTCGAATCACGACACATGCCGCCCACTGGAGTTGGCAGTCCGCATCGCCGGCCCCGCGTTTCATCGGTGCGCTGTGGATGTGAATTGGAAGGTTGCGGCATCCACGATCTCAGCGGGCGTGATGTCGATTTCGCCGTTGAGCCAGGCCGTCACCAATTCGGCCAGGCCGCCCACGAACAGTAATCCGTTGATCTCACCCTGATGGGGAGGCCAGGCTCGGTCGCCGTACAAGAGCGCAGCCTCGTCGGCCACCATCTGCGCGAACCCACGCAGCGCTCCGCGCCGGTGAGTGCGCAGCGGCTCGTAAGCCACCGACTCGACCATCGCGACGCGCCCTTTTCGAGGATCGTCCGTCAGGATGTTGACGAACGAAGCAATGGCGCTCCGCACGCGCTCCTCCCGTGTCCCCTCGGTCGTTCGGAGTGCAGCCATTCCGGCCACGCGCACCTCGTCGACGATTCCGTCGAAAACCTGCTGGAGGAGTTCGTCCCTGCTGGCGAAACTCTCGTAGAAATATCGCTCTGTCAGCTTGGCATGCGCACAGATGGCGGTCATGGTGGCACCCTGCCTGCCCGCGGCCGCAAACACGTCCAGTCCTGCTGCGAGCAAGCTTTCACGCCGAAGCGCGGCCCGCTGCTCACCACTCAGACCGGCATATCGACGGGGTGTGGGAGAAGCCATGAGTCGATCTTGACAGACGACGCGACTGTGACGCAGACTACCCCCATCTGACAGGCGCCACTGTCAGATGCAAACGGAAGGCAGGTACGTGATGTCGAAAATCCTGGCCGCTCCACCCATCCGGTCGCAGTTGCGTCCCATCTCAGGCAACTCGGGACTACCCGGAATAGGGCAAACTTTCGAATACATCCGCGACCCTCTCGCTCTGATGCAAAAACGCTGGGATCGTTACGGCGAAGTCTCGTGGTTCTCGATGGCCGGTAGACGATGGGTCGCAGCCCTCGGGCCCGACGCATGCCAAGAAGTTCTCCAGAACAAAGACCGCGCTTTTGTCAACAGCGACGGGTGGTCAGTGCTCATCGGTCCCTTCTTTCACGGGGGTCTGATGCTTCTCGACTCCGAAGAGCACCTACGACAACGACGCATCATGCAACAAGCCTTCACGAGATCGCGTCTCGAAAAGACCGTGGACGTGCTGAATCCCGCGATCGCCTCCGCGCTCGACGCCTGGACTCCGTCCGATGGCTTCCGCGCCTACACCGCTCTCAAAGCTCTCACACTCAACCTCGCGACCGACATCTTCATGGGCGGCGCGGAAGGGACCACTGAAAGCGAAATCGACTCTGTGAAAAAAGCTTTCGTCGATTGCGTGCAAGCTGCAACCTCGGTGATCCGTTATCGAGTTCCCGGCACCAGATGGAAGCGCGGCCTCGACGGGCGCCGAACCCTCGAAAACTTCTTCCGCCGCTACCTACCTGCGCGCCGTTCACGCGAAACCGACGACCTGTTTTCCGTTCTCTGTCACATCGAATCAGACACCGGACAGCGCTTCAGCGACGGCGAGGTGATCGATCACATGATCTTCCTGCTGATGGCCGCACATGACACCTCCACCATCACCATCTCGACAATGATGCAATATCTCGGCCAGAATCCTCAGTGGCAGAACAGATGTCGGGCGGAATCACTCGCACTGAGTACGTCGACGCCGAGCTATGCCGAACTCGACCAACTCGCAGGCTTGGACCTGGTGATGAAAGAATGCCTCCGACTCGTCGCTCCCGTGCCGGTCATGGCTCGCCGAGCGGTGTGTGACACCCAGATACAGGACCACTTCGTACCCGCTGGGACCTACGTGTCAGTGGTGCCACATTTCACTCACCACATGCCGCAGTACTGGCCCGACCCCGAACATTTCGATCCCGAACGTTTCGCGGACCAGCGACGTGAAGACAAGGTGCACCGGTATGCCTGGGAACCGTTCGGTGGAGGCGTGCACAAATGCCTCGGCATGCACTTCGCCGGCGTCGAAATCAAAGCGATCATGCACCACCTGCTCACACGCTTCGATTGGCAGGTCGCGCCCGGCTACACCGCCCCTCTCAACTACATGTCCTTGCCGTTCCCCTCCGACGGACAGCCGATCGATCTGAAACCACTCACGACTTCTCATGACCGGTAGCGACCGAACAGACGTCAGGATCAACTCGCACATGACTACCGGCACAGACGCTTTCGAAATCCAGAGGAAAACATGAGCACTCGGCCCGCCCGAAACCGGCATGCACGCGCTGCTCCGAAACCAGAGGTCGTCTCAGCGGCGGAGTTCCTACTCGCAGAATCCGACGCCCATGTCTTCCGTCGCCGCTATCTCGAACTGCTCACCCACACCACAGCGCCGGATGGCGCAACCGTCACGGACTACACGGTCGCCGAAAGGTATCTACTCAACTCTGCAGCAAAGAGACGTGCTGCGCGGCGCCCGGCCACTCCTTAGCCACGATCGCCGGTCGGGCAGCGCTCGCGGCGAACGTCGAGAACATCGGTACGGGGTTCACGAATTCGTCTTGGGGTAACGACGAAGAATAGAGTGCGCTGCCTGGGTGACGGTGGTGCGATCGTAGGTTTGCACGAAGTCGAAGGTCCGCTCGAGATCTGGACCGTTGTCATGAAGATCTCGCGCCGACAGCATCGCCGCATGGTGTGGTCCCAGAGTGACGACCGTCCACTCGTTGACGAGATCATCACCCGGGTCGAGCGGTGCGTGTTGAACTTTACCGTCGAGCATCACGGACAGTCCGACACCGTAGACACCGGCAAACCCTACGGTATCGGCGAGGTGACGCCACCGTGCTGTTGTGGATGCGGTGAAATGCTCGGCTTGTTGAAAGGTGCCCAGAACAAGCATCGAGGAACCCGATGTGGCGGCTTGCGCTTCGAGAGACTTACTCAGTTGGATCAACAGACGCTTGGTACCGCGCCGGATCCGGCTGTGAGCAGACACGATCGAGTAGGGAGTGCCCACGTCGGGGATGGGATCACTCCACACCGGACTGTCGGGCATCGCGACGACCGGTTCGGACAACAGTGAACTCGGATCGTCGACTGCGGGATACAACTCACCCGTTCCGTATGTGGCTCCGATGGTGATTGCGGCAAGACGGGACGATTCCGAGTCGACACCCTCGGCAAGGATAATCGCGTTCGATCGCTCGACGTAGGCGCCGAGCGCGTGCACCGTCGTTCCAACTTCGAAATATGCCGCCTTGGAGAGTAATTCAGCGGAAGTGATAATGATGTCGGGTTCGACCAAAGACAGAAGTGTCGCCGAGTGCCTGTCGATGCCGACGCCGTCGAGTGCAATCAGACGCCCGCCCGCGCGGGCTTCTCTGATCACTGCCAGAGAGTTGTGGGGATCGGTAAGCACCGATGCGCTGTCAACCGTGATGACGATCCGTTGCAGATTTCTCGTCGCTCCTTCGATACCAGGAGCGTTCAGAGCTGCTCGGGAAGCCGAGTCGACTGCCACCAGCAACGGCAGGCGATCCGCGACGGTGCATGCGAGTGCAGTACGGGACATGGCCAGTTTGTGACTGTCGAATTCCGAGCGTTGCTGCATCAATTGCGAGGCGCGACGAAGGGCATGCGCCGAACACAGAGAGGAATTGTCAGGCCCACGCAATTGCAACTCGGCGCCTGCAAGTGCGTGGTCGTCGAGGCGGCGTATCGGTGCGAACTGCATGCTTACTTCCAGACCAATCACATCGGAGAACTGGGTGATCGGAGAATTCGACGATGTCGAACCGTTGCTGGTGTCATACGCCATGGCGTGGCTCTTCACTACGAGTCGGGACCACCAAGCGTTCATGCGGCCGGACGCGTCGATGGCAGCGCCGGCTGCTCGACACCGAACGAGACTACCGCAAATCTCGGCGCAACCCGGTGACGACAACCTGATCCCGCGCCGCAAAGTGCACATCGACACGCAGATCAGACCAGATACCAAGTCAACGCGTATCGAGCACTGCTCACTTCACATCGTTCGTGGGAGTTGTTTCCGGCTCAAGCACCGAGAGCATCAGCGGTCGACGTGGCAACGCCCGCAATGAGTTCGGAGGCGCCGAGAGCCTGAAAGATCATGGAGACCGCTCGCGTCGGGGCAAACAAGCGAATGCGGTTGTTGCCACGCCCCGCAGCATCGACAACGGCATTCGCCACTCCGGACGACATGAAGGTCACGCCGGAGAGATCGACGTGAATATCGGTTCCGACCAGGAGAAGTCGGTCGAGCGCGTGCACCAATTCCACCCGCTGACCCATGTCCAATTCTCCGGCAAGTCTCAGTACCGCATACGAAGGGGTGTAGCTTTCCACGTCGATACTGTACCGATGCCCTTCTCGACCGGCGCTGTCAAAGAGATCGAGAACATTTGCAGCTGAAGAACGTTCGTTGATCGTAGTCATGAAAGCCTCTTGTCTGGACTCGGCGTGCCCCACCGCCCGAATCAGCGATGAATCACTGTGCGTCGGATAACCAACCGTGTCGGTCACTGCGTTCCAGACGAACTCTGCCACCGGCAGGTTTCGCCGACACAACCACATCTATAACGCTAGGGTCTCGAAAACGTCACAGCGCGATATCGCACTTTTGGCGCCACCCCCGACGCACTGAACCGCTACCTCGCCTGGCCCCCGACGTGCCTGCGGGGCGACGTCTCTGCGGCGTCGACCACTGGCTTTCTCGCTCATCGGGAAGGTGGGTTCGCCGCACCACCATTCCGCAATACCTTCTGTGACATGGATAACATTGTCGACGTACTCGTCATCGGATCGGGCGCTGCCGGATCGGCCGCAGCGCTCCAAGCGCACGCCGACGGCGCATCGGTCGTGATTCTGGAAAAGAGCGGACCTGATTCCGCGGGCGGCAACACTCGACTGTCCGGCAGTGGATGGTTCGTCAACCAGGACCCCGCTGCCGCCCGAACCTTCCTGCGTTCGTTGAACGGGGAGTTCCCCGTTGCCGAGGACGTCATCGATGCCTGGGCCGAGAACACTCACGGACTGTCCGACTGGATCCGCAGTCTGGGTGCAACTGTAGCGATGACCGGCGATTTCCATTCCGCGGCAGAGTTCGCCGAACTTGACGGAAGTTCTTGTTACGCAGGGATGGACACCGTCGAAGGGAAGATGGGCAATGAACTTCTCTACCGGTTCCTCGTCTCCGCTCTCGCTGAACGCGGCGTCACAACACTATTCGACACCGAAGCCACCGGACTGCTGACGGATGAATCCGGAGCGGTGACCGGAGTCGAGATCCGTTCGGGTGAAAAGACTTCGCAGATCCAGGCACGCCGGGGCGTCATCCTTGCCACCGGAGGATTCGAAGCAAATCCGACGATGGTGCGCGACTACTTGCGTCTGGAGAATCCGAAGATCTGGGGCTCACCATCGGCAACCGGCGACGGTCACCGCATGGCACAGGCCGTGGGCGCCGATCTGTGGCACATGAACAACATGATGACCATTACGGGAATTCCCGGCGACCTCGAAAATCCGACTGGATTCTTCCTCGCACTGTGGAACGCGCACAACTATGTGTTCCTCAGCCGGGAAGGTAGACGCTTCACCGACGAGTCAGCCGAAATGCGGCATGGTCATGTGTTCAGAGAGGGTTCTTACCAACACTTTCCGGTGCAACCGATGAACGTCGTCTTCGACGAGACGATGAGGTTGGCCGGACAGCTGAGCCCCGGCCGCGACGCACTGCCCGTCGGCCACAGGGTTCTCGACGAAGGGTACGAGTGGAGCTCGGACAATCAAGCCGAGATCGACAAGGGATGGATCCTAAAGGCGGACACGCTCGCCGAACTCGCCGAGAAACTCGGACTGGACCCAACAGTCGTGGAAACGAGCGTGCGACGCTACAACGAGGCGTGCGCGGACGGCATCGACCATTCGTTCGGCCGCAATCCCGAAACTTTGGCCCCGGTGGCTACCGCTCCGTTCTACGCCGTCTCCGGGTCGCCACTGCTGGGATGGAGTAGCGGTGGGCCGCGCCGCGACGGTCATTCCCGCGTACTCGATACTGCCCGCAATCCGATTCCTGGCCTCTACGCCGCGGGCGCGGTCAGTTCCACCTACAGCGCGGCGAAGGACGGCGGATTCCACATTGCCGACGCCTTCGCATTCGGCCGTGTCGCCGGGGCCCATGCCGCCGCGCGTAAAGCTTGATATCGCCGGCCTTTCGACTGACTAGCCACGCACGATTACGTGGCTGGTCAGTTGTGGTCGATCGTCACGCAGATGAATCCTCTGCGCCGGATGAAACCGGGATTCGTACCGGGACGCTATCGCCTCGGCCGTCCCGTAATAGCTCACATCGCGCGGACGTCCCTTCGCACGCCGCAAGGACTCGTCGAAGCTTGCTTCAACCCAGATTCGTAGGTCGAACTGATCTCGCATCAGTCCGCGAAAAAGCAGCACTCCCTCGACGATCACAATGGCGCGATCCGGGACTCGTGGCTTCGACACCACAGATTCGTCTGTCTCCGGATCAGTCGAGACGTAGGAAATTTCGGTAACTTCGGCCAACCGTAGCGGCACCATCACACGGCTACTCAGGTTCGAATAGTCGTACGCATCCTCGAGATACCCACGCACCGTGTCAGGATCTTTGTTCCGTACCGCTTTCGCAGTCGAGAACTCGTCCCCATGGATCATGATGAAGTCATGGCCCGACTTCGAGATACCGGCAGCCAACTCGTCCGCGATCGTCGATTTTCCGGAAGCCTCGATTCCCGAGATCCCGACAAAAGTGCGTCCTGCCCGATCTTCGTGGCAGCGCACGACGTGCTCGACTAGAGAACCCGAATCATCCGCGCCGAAGGTCTTCTGCCGATTCACACCCGAGCAGCCTTGACCTCGTCGAAGAACGCGATGACGGCTGCCTCGTTCTCCGGCGGAACAGTCAGCGATGCCCGTGGACCCGCTACCGCGATCGAGTCGTCGGCGAGTCTGTTCCCGATGGTGAGTTTCAGTCCCGACTTCGACGGTTTCGCCTTCACCGCAATGTGTTCGACATGCCAACGAGCCACTTCGCTCGTGCTCGCGGCGGTGCGGTCGAAGACCTCCACCGTGCGGTGGTCGAGGACCATCACGATGTTGATCCCGACGGTGACTTCCAGATAGCGCCGTTCCGCCACGGTGTACGCCTTTCGGTTAGGTGAAACCGACGCTACACACCGTGGCGGAACTCAGCGTGTCAAAACCTCAGCTGTTCAAGATTTCAGCCGTTCGAAACCTCAGCGGGACGAACTTCCTGCATCCACCGGCAGGGCGACCGACGTGATGTAGCGAGCCTCGTCGGAAGACAGGAACAGAGCAGCGTTCGCTACGTCCACCGGTTCGATCCACGGAATGGCGAGCATGTTCATCGTCATCGCTGCGGCAGCAAATTCTTCGCGCGTCGGGTTCTCGAGATCGGGGCGGAACTTGCCGCGCACCAACGGGTTTTGAATCATGAGGGTGTCGACGTTGGTGGGATGGACCGTATTGACGCGTACGTTGTGCGGAGCCAGTTCCTTTGCCAGCGAACGCATCAGACCAACGACTCCATGCTTGGCTGCGGTGTAGTGCGCGACTCCGACCAGCCCCCGAAGTCCGGCGATGGAGCTTGTGAGTGTCATCGATCCCCCGCCCCGCGCGATCAAGTGCGGAGCAGCGACGGTCGTGGTGTGCCACACGCCGGTCAGATTGACGTCCAGCATGGTCTGCCACATCGTTTCCGACATGGTCAGGGCCCCGTCGGAGGACGTGATACCAGCTGTAGCGCAGACGATGTCGAGACCACCGAGCGTTCCGACGGCCGAGTCCACGGCACTGCGTAGTGCCTCGAGATCCCGAACGTCCACTACCGCAGATTCGACCTTTCGCCCCAGCGCCCGGATCTGCGCCACTGTCTCATCGAGATCGGCCTCCGTCGCGGGCGGCGTGACTGTGGTTTCCACCGAAGTGCACACGTCGACCGCGATGATGTCCGCGCCCTCTTCGGCAAAACGCACGGCCTGAGCCCGCCCGATTCCTCGTGCCGCACCCGTGATCAGCGCGATCTTGCCTTCCAATCGAGAAGTCATCAATTCACACTTTCTGGGTCAGGCCGGCGTCGACAACCAACTGACAGCCGGTCATGTAGCGGGACTCCGCGGATGCGAGAAACAGGACCGCATTACTGACGTCCACCGGATCGACCCAGGGAACGGGCAGCAAGTTGCGAGCGCTGAGCACTGCAGCAGCGTCTGCTTCGGTGGGATTCTCGATGTCCGGGCACAGGTTCGCGAACACTCGCTCGTTGATGATCATCGGGGTACGTACCGAACCCGGATGCACGGAGTTGACGCGGATACTCTGCGCCCCCAACTCGTTGGCCAGCGTTCTGGCCAGGCCCACCACGGCATGCTTGGCTGCGCTGTAATGACTTGCTCCGGCAATACCTTTGATTCCCGCTGTCGAGCTGACCAGAACGACGGATCCACCGTCGCCGAAGTGCGGAACGCAGGCCTTGACGGTGTGCCACGCGCCGGTCAGATTGACGTCCAGCGAGCGGTTCCACACTGCAGGATCGATGGTCCACGACGGTCCCGGCGTGTCGTAGACGCCTGCATTCGCGACCACGACGTCCAACCCGCCGAGTTCGGTAACGCACTCGGCCACGACGGCGGCCAGACCGTCGAAGTCCCGAATATCCGCCACACCGGTGACCGCGACACCGCCTCGATCACGCACTGCCTGAGCGGTTTCCGCCAACCCCGATTGCGCCTGTTCGACATCCAACGCGATCACGGACGCGCCTTCCTCGGCGAGCCGCTCACAGTGTGAGCGTCCCATTCCTCCGGCAGCACCCGTCACGAGTACCCGCTTGCCCTCCAGCCGGCTCATGCGTGCACCGCGCTGTTCAGCTCGAAGCCTCGGTATCCCGCTGCTGCCACGTCTGCACAGATGTCGGAATAGACACCGAAGCCTCCGATGAAGGGCATGAATATCCTCGGCTTTCCCGGGATGTTGGCTCCCATGTACCAGGAGTTCGCGGATGGGAACAATGTTGCCGACGCCCGGCGTGAGCACTCCTCGAGCCAGTTGTCCACGGCTTCGGCACTCGGCTCGATGGTGTCGATGCCCGCCGAATCGAGGTGGTTGATCGCGTCGGCGATCCAGTCGACGTGCTGTTCGGCAGCGAGAATCATGTTGGACAGCACACTCGGGCTGCCCGGCCCGGTGACGATGAACAGGTTCGGGAAGCCGTGAACTCCCAAACCAAGATAGGTTCTCGGACCCGCATGCCAGTTCTCTCGCAAGGTCTCGCCGTTGCGGCCACGGATCTCGATGCGATCGAGTGCCCCGGTCATCGCATCGAAACCGGTGGCGAACACCAATGCGTCGAGTTCGTAGTGCGAGTCGGTCGTCTTGATCCCGGCCTCGTCGATTGCCTCGATCGGTGCGCTCTTGAGATCGACCAGGCTCACGTTGTCACGGTTGTAGCTCTGGTAGTAGTCGGTGTCCGTCACGATCCGCTTGGTCCCGATGGGGTGGTCGTTCGGGATCAGCAGGTCGGCGATGGCCTGATCTTCGACCACCGATCTGATCTTGGCCTCGGCAAATGCGGCCGCCGTCGCGTTGGCGTCGATGTTGCTGGTCTGGTCGGCGAAGGTTTTGGCGAACAGGACACCGCCGAGCTTCCACCGCTCTTCGTAGGCCGCGTTTCTCTCGGCCTCGGATACCTCGAGCGCACTGCGAGGGTCCGAGACAAACGGTGATCCACCGCCGCTGCGCTTGGACAGCGCTCGGCGCTCGGCGTAGTCGGCCTTGATCTCTGCGCGTCGTTTGTCATCGAGAGGCGTGTTTCCCGCCGGCACACTGTAATTCGCGGACCGCTGGAACACGAAGAGGTGATCGGCCTGCTCGGCGATCAACGGAACGGACTGGATGCCCGACGATCCGGTGCCGATCACTCCCACTCGCTTGCCGGTGAAATCGACGCCCTCGTGCGGCCAGAAGCCGGTGTGGAAGACCTCACCGCCGAAAGTCTCGCGACCTGCAATGTTCGGAACGTTCGCGGTCGAGAGGCTGCCCGTGGCGCACACCACGAACCGCGAGGTGACGTCATGACCACCGTCGGTGTGCACTCGCCACGTCGACGAGTCCTCGTCGAACTGTGCGCTCAGGACACGGGTATCGAAAGTGAACCCACTGCGTAGGTCGAAGCGATCGGCGACGTGATCGAGGTAGGACAGGATCTCCGGTTGCGCGGCGTACTTCTCGCTCCAGTCCCAATCCTGTTGCAACTCTTCGGAGAACGAGTAGGAGTAGTCGAAACTCTCGACATCGCAGCGTGCGCCCGGGTAGCGGTTGAAGTACCACGTGCCGCCCACTCCGGAGCCCGCCTCGAAGCCGTGGACACGCAGCCCCTGCTCGCGAAGTCGGTGCATGGCGTACATGCCGGCGACGCCGGCGCCGATGACTACGACGTCGAGTGGTGCGGTGGAGAAGTCAGGATCGGTCATGGTGGCCACGCTACGAGTGGGTTGAATGGTAGAGGAACAGGTTCTCCCGCTGGGTGGGCGGAGCCCCCACCCCATGACGCTGGGTGGGCGGAGCCTCCACCCCATGACACTGGGTGGGCGGAGAGCGCTGTGTCCACCGATCGGGGGACAGCGATGTCGTCCAGCACTCGGACCCGTAGGTGGACAGACCCGAAGGGATTTCGGGGCCATAGTTGTCTCATCACAGAAACACACGGTCACCGAGACCGACAAATCGAGGAGAACATGATGAGCACCAACACAATTCGACCTGAAGCACTTTCCTTCTCCGGCCTCAGCATGGCAGCTCTGGTTGCCCGCTCCGCCGGTGCGAACACGGTGAAGTCGATGACCGACACATCCGTCACGACGGCGATGATCAGCAATTCGGGTCGCGGGGCCCTGTATCTGGTCCACGCGTCCAATCCGAACGGCGACTGGGTCGTCCCGCCGGCGGACTACATCCTCCCCAACATGAACGTGAACGTTGTGGCCACGAGCAAGAACCAGAACGACTTCCCCATCGTGCTCACGTACCGCTCCGACGACGGTAGAGTGTTTGTCTTCAGTGCCACCAACTCGAAGACCAGGGCGGATGCCGGCGGTACTTACGCCCCCGACAGCCACGACGTCACGGTGACGATGACCTCGGGTTACCCGGCCATGAACGTCACGTACGTGCTTCGGTGACGCTTGCTCACTCCAACAATCCCTGCCGCATTGCAGCGGCGACGGCGGCGCCTCGATCGTTGACTCCGAGTTTCTCGTAGAGGCGCTGCACGTGGGTTTTGACGGTGGAGGGCGCAAGAAAGAGTTGTGAGGCAATGGCCGGGATGCTGGCGCCCTGCGCGATCAATCCGAGAACCTCACGTTCGCGCGCGCTGAGCGTCGGACCGGACGGTTCACTACGACGCCGAACCTCTCCTACCAATCCGGCGGCGATACTGGGCGGCAACACATCTCGTCCCGCAGCACAGTCGAGCACGGCACTCACGATCTCGGCGCGAGTGGATTCCTTCGGCAGGAATCCGGCAGCACCGGCTTGCAGGGCCTGGTACACGACAGACGATTCGTCGTGAGCGCTGAGCAGAAGCACACGCGTCGGAAGCTCGTCTCGAACGACTGCGGCGGCGACCTGAGTTCCATCCAGGTGCGGCATCCGGAAGTCGAGCAGCGCGACCTGCGGGCGTAGTTCGCGGATCATTGCGAGCGCTGCTGCGCCGTCGTCGGCCTCGCCCAGGACGTCGATGCCGTCACTGCCGGTCAGAGCCCGAACCACGCCCTCACGGAACAGTGGGTGATCGTCGCCGACCACCACGGAAACCTTGCCGGCCAGCGGCTTCGTGCCTTCGCGCATTGCTCACTTTCTCACGCCCGTACCAGCAATGCGAGCACTTACGCCTCCCCCGATCGGGGGACAAGAGATTCAACCCCGCCACGGCCCCGTCGGCGGACATACTGCAGCACTCATTCGCGACAAGATTGATTCATCGCCGAGAACGGCAACCACACACCATCCCAGGAGCAGACATCATGCGTACCAACACCACTCGCTTCGTAGCAGTCACCGCAATCGCCCTCGCTGTCGGCGGAACCGCACTGGGAACCGCAGCGATCGCCAACGCCGGCACCATGCCCACCGACGGCCCGACGGTTGCCATGACCATCACCAACAACACCGACAACCCGATGCTGCTGGACAGCGCGTCCAACCCCTACGGACAGTGGATCAACGGCCCCCGCTCCTACCTGGCCCCGCACACCACCGAGATCGTCACCGCCTACAGCAGCGATCCCCGCGGTATCGGTGTCGACGTCACCTACAACGTCGCCGACGGCGTCCAGACGGTCATGGCTGCCAACAACTACGTCGGCAACCCCACCCTCGACGGGACTCGCATCATCGGCGACCCGACGCACGTCATCCTCACCGACTACATGGCCACCGGCTACCCCACGATGAACGCCTCCTACGACGTCTTCACGCAGAACTGAACCAAGCGTTGATGCGACCACGAACTTGATCCGCTACGGCCCACGACCCGGTATCCGCATGGATGTCGGGACGTGGTGTGCGCTGACCAGCTCAGACGCGTTCGACCAACACGCAGCGGGCGCCACTGAAGATCGTGGGCATGCACTTGTTGCAGTGGATGCACAGTGATTGGGTATCGGATTCGGCCGCGATCCGATTGATCAGATCCGGTTCTCTGAGCAGCGCCCGTGCCATGGCGACGAACTCGAACCCTTCCGCCATTGCGGTATCCATGCCCGCTTTGTCCGTGACACCCCCGAGCAGCACGAGCGGCAACTTCACCGCAGCACGAATCTGCCGAGCCTCTTCCAGCATGAACAACGGCTTGTACGGATAGGTATGCAACATGCTCTTCCCCACCAACTGCACACCGAGTCGAACAGGTTGCGGCATCGCGGCGGCGAACTCGCGGATCGGCGCATCGCCCTTGAACAGGTACATCGGGTTGAGCAGTGAACTGCCCATCGTCAACTCGAGCGCGTCGACGCTTCCGGATGCTTCGAGCCACTGCGCCACCTGGATTGCTTCGTCCACCCAGAATCCGCCTGGCACACCGTCGTCCATGTTCAGCTTGGCCAAGATCGCGATCTTGTCACCGACGGCATCGCGCACACTGCGTGCAGTTTCGAGTACGACGCGAGCCCGGTTCTCCAGCGATCCGCCGTAGGAGTCCTTACGACGGTTGAGTTTCGGGCTCAGGAACGAGCTCGCGAAATAGTTGTGACCGAAGTGGATCTCGACGGCGTCGAATCCTGCCTCGACGGCAAGTCGCGCAGCGCTCCCGTGCGCCGCCGCAATTCTGGTGATGTCCGCTGTCGTGGCAGTGCGAATCATCCTCATGCTCAACGGATTGAACGAACTCGACGGTGCCAGCGCGGGCAGTCCGGTCGACTTCTGATTCGCCACGGGACCGGCATGGCCGAGCTGCGCCGACGCAGCAGCACCTTCGGCGTGAATGGCATCGGTGAGCCGCCGAAGCCCGGGGAGGGCATCGGGCCGCATCCAGAGCTGGCCGTATTCGGTGCGCCCTTCCGGTGCGACGGCGCAATACGCGACGGTGGACATCCCGACTCCGCCGGCGGCTGGGCGACGATGGAACTCGATCAGCTCGTCGGTGACCAGGGCGTCGGGAGTTTTGCCTTCGAATGTCGCGGACTTGATGATTCGATTTCGAAGGGTCACCGGGCCGAGCTTCGCCGGGGCGAGCACGTCGGGAGCAGTGGTCATCGAGTTTGCCTCTCGCGGGAGTTGTTTGCAGGACGGTAGATCGATGGCCCCGAGCCGGCTAGGGCCCGTGCCACGGAGCGGGAAACGGCTTCAGCCCGGCCGAGGAGGCCGGGCTGAAGTCGTCATTGCCGTTCAGACGCGTCCGAAGTACGCATCCTTGAGCACTGCCAGGTCGTCGATGTCCTTGGCATCGGCGTCGAGAACCACCTTGCCGATGTCGAGGACCGTGACATGATCGGCGACGCTCATCGCGGCCTCGACTGCCTGCTCGACCAGTAGAACAGCCAGGCCGGTTTCCTTGAGTTGTTGGACGCGGTCCATCACCTCACCGACGATCACGGGAGCGAGACCGCCCGAAGGTTCGTCGAGAAGGAGCAACCTAGGCTGCGCCATCAGCGCTGCGCCGATCGCGAGCATCTGCTGCTGACCGCCCGACATGGAACCGGCGGGAAGCGAACGCTTCTCCCCCAGGATCGGGAACATCTCGTACATCGATTCGACGGATTCCATAAGCTCGCCGCGCTTTGCCTTGCGGGTGTACCCGCCCAGCAGGAGGTTCTGCTCGACGGTCTGCTTGTGGAAGACCCGCTTGCCCTCCTGCACGTACGCCATCCCCTGTCGTACCCGTTTGTGCGCGGGGACTCCGGTGATGTCGGCGCCGTCCATCTCGACGGTTCCGGAGGCCACCTTGTTGAGGCCGGACAGGGCACGGAGCGTGCTCGTCTTGCCTGCGCCGTTGCGTCCGAGCAGGGCGGTCACCTGACCGGGATAGACGTCGAACGAGACATCCCAGACGACGCGCAGATCGCCGTACCCGGTCTGCAAGTTTCGGACCTTCAGAATCGGTTCCATCACTTCACCTCACTGGTCTGATGGTCTACCGCGCCGATTTCTTCGAGAAGTGCTTCTTCGTCACCGGACTTGACTCCGAGGTACTCGCTCAAGACGCGTGGGTGATGTTCGATGGTTGCCGCATCGCCGGTCGCGATCACCTGCCCTTGCGCCAGCACGACTATCTCGTCGGCCAGCGAGAGGACGAGGCGGAAGTTGTGCTCCACCAACACCACTGTCGCCCCGGCATCTCGCAGTACCCGGATCAGATCTGCCAGGCGTTCGAGTTCGTCCTCGTCGAGTCCGGATGCCACCTCGTCGAAGAGGACGACCCTCGGTTCGGCGATGACGGCGCGAGCAACCTCGAGCATGCGACGCATCCCCAGGGGCAGCGACGTCGCGATCTCGTTGCGCAAGTGCGACATCCCCACGAGTTCGAGGACACGCTCGGCCTCGACGATGTCGGCCTTCGCGATCCTGCGGAAGCTGGGCAGGCGAAGCACAGCCGACGCCATCGACGCTCGGTGCACCGAATAACGTCCGGATGCAACAGCTTCCAGAACCGTGATGTTTTCCGGAATCGTCGGAGTTTGGAACGTGCGCGCCACACCCACGCGCGCCACCTTGTGCGGCGACGACTGCGAGACCACCGTGTCACCGATCGTGATCACGCCCGCATCTGCGGTGTAGAAGCCGCAGATCATGTTGAGCATGGTCGTCTTACCCGAACCGTTGGGCCCGATCAACGCGGTGACCTTACCGGCCTCTGCGGTCAGGGTTGCCGCATTGAGCGCCTGGTTGCCACCGAACGCTTTGGACACTCCGTCGACCACCAACCGTGCTCCGTTGATCGGCGCCAGTTCCGGTGTCCCACCGCTGTTTTCCTTTGCGGTGACTACGCCCAGTCCGGCCTTGCGATCGAGTTTCGAGACGATCGCTCGCCCGACCTTGGTCAAACCCCCGGAGAGAAGCACACCGCCGATGATCAGGAAGCCGCCGTAGAAGATCAGCGAATACTCCTGGAACGCCGTCGACTGGTTGGGACCGAGCTGCATGATCGCGGCACCGACCACGGCGCCGTACACACTTGCCGCACCGCCGAGGATCGACGCCGCCAGAACTGCTGTGGCAAAGGTGAACCCGAAGGCTTCCGGCGAGATGAACAGGTCGGTGTTGGCGAACAGCGCACCCGCCAGACCGGCGGGGAACGCACCGATGGCATAACCGAGCAGCTTCATCCGGTACACCGATACACCCTGCGACGACGCCAGAACCGGCGACTGCTTGAGCGTGCGGAACGCGATGCCGTGCCGCGAGACCACCAGGTTACGCATCACCGCGAACCAGAGCACGGTCACGACGACGACCACCATGTAGTACTGCTGGGTGTCGAGTTCGGAACCGAAGAACGTCGGCGGCTCCATACCGGTGAGGCCGTTTCGGCCGCCGGTCTTGCCACCGAAGATCGCCAGTACGTCCGGTACCAGCAGAACCAGGAAGAACGACGTCATCGCCAGGGACCAGTTGCCCAGGCGCAGACCGGGAACACCGGTCAGGATTCCGACCGCCAGTGCCACTGCTCCGGAGGCAGCAAGCTGAAGCAGAATGTCGGTGTGACCTGCCTGGGACATCAGACCCGCGGTGTAGGCACCGGCCGCGTACATCGCTGCCTGGCCGAGTGCCAGTTCACCGGCAAAGCCGAGGCTCAAGTTCAGGCCACTGACCACAAGTGCCAGGATGCAGGCCAATTGAATCTGACGTGATGTCGACAGGTCGAGTCCCATCACGGGCAGCAGCAGGATCACCACGGCCAGGACGAGTGGGATGATCCAGCTCGGTAGGGAACGGAAAGTCCGCCACGCACTTACCATCTCACACCACCCGTTCTCGGACATTGCCGAACAGTCCAGCCGGTTTGACCATCAAGATGACGATCAGCACCGTGAAGACGGCGATATTGCTGTACTGACTTCCCGCCCACAGGGCGGTGAACGATTCCACCAGGCCGACGGTCAGACCGCCGATCAAAGCGCCAGGCAGAGAGCCGAACCCGCCGATCGCCAACGCCACGAATCCCTTGAGGGCCAACGCTGCACCCAACGTCGCAACTGCAAACGTCTTGGGGCCGACGAAGAGTCCGAGGACACCGGCCAAGGCACCCGAGAAGGCAAACGCTCCCAGTGCCAACCGTCGTACGTTGACTCCTCGCAGCATCGCCGCTTCACGATCCTCGGAGATGCCGATCAGAGCCAGACCCGTCATCGTTTTCTTCGAGACGTAACTCAACCCGACGACCAGTGCGATCGCCGCAACCAGCAGAGCGATCTCGACCGGGTAGGTACGGCCGCCGAGCAGGGTGATCGGTTCGTTCGATCCGAAGAACGGAACCGTGAGAGGTTCACTACCCCAGATCAATTGAGTGGCGCCGTTGAGCAGAGTTGCGACACCCAACGTCGTGACCAACTGGTTCTGGTGATCGGCCACCGGTCTGATCGCGACGATCTCCTCGACCGAGGCGAGGAGCATCACGGTCACGGTAGCCATGACGGCCACCACGAGAACGGGGAGTTTCAGGGTCACCAGACCCGTGTAGGCGACAAAGGTGCCCACCATCATCAGCTGAGCTTGAGCGAAGTTGAATGTGTTGGAGGAAACGAAAACGATGTTGTACCCGATGGCAACCAGCACGTAAACCGCGCCGAGCGCCAATCCGGACCACAGAATGGTCATGACGCAGCCGGGTTTCCGAACTGACCGTTGAGGGTCTTCGTCGGGCTGATGAACTTCAGCTCGCTGGTGTCCGGGTTCGGGCCGTGGTTGTCGGAGCTGAAGTTGTAGCGCGAGAGGAATGCGGTCTTGGCATTCTCCTGGACCTCAGTGGTTTCCAGTGCTTCGGCGAGCTTCTTCGGATCGGTCGAACTGCCGACCTTCTCCGCTGCCGCCGCGACGAGGGGGAATGCGTCGTAGTTGTCTGCGAGGATCAGCGTCGACGGGATGGAGCCCAGCGAAGCCATCGTGTCCACCATCGTGTTGACGAGTGCGTTGTTCGGATCGAACACCGTGCTGCTGAACACCTGCGTCACCAGGTTCTTCACCTGCGGGGTGCCGAGCACACCGGCCGGCGGATCATTCGCGATCAGGTTGGTGGCAGACACCGAGGTGTTTCCGACCAGCGGCACGTCCCAGCCGAGTCGCTCGAGGCTTTGCAACACGTATCCGAGAGGAGCGCCGTACGCATCCAAGGCGATTGCCGCGGCACCCGAATTCTTGAGCGACTGCAACTGCGCCGTCATGTCCAAAGCGGCGGCGTCGTACTCCTCGTTACCGGCGGCCTTCAGACCTGCGGATTGCAAAGCACTGGTCATTTCTTCGCCGAACAGCTCACCGTAAGCGGTGCTGCCGTGCAAGACTCCGACGCTGCTGTAACCCTTGGACTTCGCGTACTCGGAAATTCCGCGAGCGGTATCGGTCGCACCCGGAGCCAGATCGAAGTTGAGCGGGAACTTCGAGGGGTCCGTCGAATCGGGCGAGGGAGCCATGCTCATCGAGAGAATGTTGTTCTGCTTGAGGATCGGCAGAACCGCAGCCGCGATCGACGACGGACCCGAGTTCAGGTAGAGGTCAGGCTTGTTCCCCGAATTGATGGCTTCGCGCAGCTTGGTGACGGCGATGGTTGCGTCACCCGCGTCGTCCACCGTAGTGAGCTCGATCTGACGGCCACCGATCCCCCCGGCTTCGTTCTGGACCTGAACGCCCGCCTTGGTGGCGAGCAGCGAGGTCTGCGAATTAGCCGCGAGGACTCCCTGTGCACTGATCCCGCCGGTCAGCAGCACACGGTAGGGCGAGTCCGCACCTCCGTCGGACTCCGAAGAACCACTGCACCCTGCAAGAGCCAGAGCCGTCACGGCAACTGCCGCAACAAGAATGGGCCGACGATTCATGTCTGCACTCCTAGAACACATGTATGCACCGAACGTCAGGCGAATACCTGACGAAAGAATGATCGGCCGGTGGACGTGCCTGATTTCGAGCACCAGCCAACCAAGCACCCGCTTGATGATCTAGCAAGCAGTTGCTTGGGATGGAGCATAGAATGTGATCTGGATAACGTCAAACGCTGAAAAGTGGAGTCATGGAAGCGGACGCTATGCACATTGAGGCGGCGTCGACAGATCTCTTCCCGCTGGGTGGAAACGCCGAAACGGCTCCACGCCCTGGCGGATTCGACGAAATGAATCCGACAGGGCGTGGAGCCGTTTGTGTAAAGGTCCGACTATCGCTGGTTGCGGGGCTTCCAGACCACCAACGCGTTGTTGCGCGGAATCGGCACGAGATCCCGGCGATAGCCCGCATGGACTTTCGCGATCTCCTCGGCCAATTCGCGGACGCGATGCTGCAGAGCCTCGACCTGGTTGGTCAGTTCGATGATTCGTTTGATTCCGGCAAGGTTGACTCCCTCGTCCTGCGAAAGCCGTTGTACTTCACGAAGAAGCGCAACATCGCGCGGGGAGTAGCGTCGTCCGCCACCGGTGGTTCGATGCGGGGTGACCAACCCGAGTCGGTCGTAGTTACGCAAAGTCTGCGCGTGCATTCCGGCCAACTCGGCTGCCACCGAGATCACGAAGATCTGAGCGTCAGGATCGACCGTCGCATCCCATTGATTCTGCGGTCGCTCTGTCATCATGCACCGGCCCACCCGGCCCGTGGATCGAACCCGCTCGCCTTCTCGGCTTCGAGATAGGTTTTCAGCGCTTCGATCGCCGGGTCGTCCAACTTCTGCGGAACGGATACCTTGACCGTGACCAGAAGGTCACCGGCACCGTCCGGCCGCTTGGGGATACCGCGTCCGCGAACTCGCAGAATGCGTCCGTCCACCGTTCCAGCCGGAACCTTCACTCCGACACGGCCTTCCAAAGTCGGCACGGACAGTGTCGTTCCCAGCACCAGCTCGCCGTAGCTCACCGGAACCGTCAGTGTCAGGTCGTCGCCGTTGCGTCCGAAGACACTGTCCGGCTTGACGCGGATGTTGACGAACAGGTCGCCGGCCGGAGCGCCGCGGAGTCCCGCTTCGCCCTTGCCCTTGAGTCTGATCTTCTGACCGTCGCTCACACCGGCAGGCACGCGAACCGTGATGGTCCGTGTGCGATTGGTGACGCCGCTACCGTGGCAGTCTTCACACGGCGAGTCGATGATCGAGCCGGTTCCCCGGCAATCGTCACACGGCTCACTGAATCCGAAGGCGCCCTGGTTCCGGCTGACCACGCCGGTTCCGTTGCAATGTGGGCACACTCGCGGGCTGGTGCCTGGCTTTGCGCCGCTGCCGTGACACGTGGTGCACGACGTAGGGCTGGTCAGACGAAGAGGGACGGTGACACCGAGCGCTGCTTCACGAAAGGCGAGCGTCGTCTCGGTCTCGAGATCCTTGCCTCGACGCGGGCGGTTGGGCGCAGCTGTTCGCTGGCCCGCTCCCCCGCGGTTGAACAATCCGCCGAAGATGTCTCCGAGACCCGAGTCCTGCCCACCGGCCCCGCCGCCGAACAGGTCGTTGATGTCGAAACCACCAGCGCCGGGGTTGAATCCGCCGCCGCCCTGCGCGCGGGGGCCGAAGCCGCCGCTGGCAAAGAGGCGCCGAGCCTCGTCGTACTCCTTGCGCTTGTCCGGATCAGACAGAACGGCATGAGCTTCACTGACGGACTTGAAACGCTCTTCGGCCTTCACATCGTCAGGGTTGGCGTCGGGATGAAGATCCCGAGCCAGCTTGCGATACGCCTTCTTGATTTCGTCGGCCGTCGCGGTGGACGAGACGCCCAGCTCCTTGTAGAAGTCCTTCTCGATCCACTCCCGTTGACTCACTGGGCGTCTCCTCCTCTCACTCTTACTTCGCTTCTTGTTCTGAACCGTCTGCAGGCTTGTCGCCTACCCGGTCCGTCACGGCCACCATTGCGGTCCGAAGGACCCGGTCGCCGAGCTTGTATCCCTTGCGCATGACCGTCCCGAGTACCGGGTCGTGGCCTTCGCCTTCATGTTGCACCGCTTCGTGGAGTGCGGGATCGAAATCGTCACCCTCGCTACCGAAGTCGGTCAAACCCAGACCCGTCAGAGTCGTGTTGAGTTTGTCTGCGAGTGCACGCAGTGGACCCGATTCGAGGTCACCGTGTGCCCGAGCGCGATCCAGGTCGTCGAGAATTCCGATGAGCTCGGTGATGACCGAAGCCCGCGCGGTTTCCTTGATGACCTGCTTGTCACGCTCGACGCGACGACGGTAGTTGGTGAACTCCGCCTGAAGTCGCTGCAGATCCGCAGTCCGTTCGGCGAGCTGATCGGTGGCGGATGCTTCCTCCACGATCGACTCTGCTTCCTGAACTACCCCTGTGTCTTCCGAGTCGAGCGGCGGCAGGGATTCCCCCGCCGCCTCTCCCTGTGCACCGGTCTCGGGGTCGACCGGGTTGTTCTCGGGGTTGTCCGAGGTCACTTCTTGTCCGAGTCGGTGGGCTCGTCGACAACCTCGGCGTCGACGACGTCGTCGTCATTGCCTGCGCCGTCGGTGTTTCCGGCCTCGTTTGCAGCGGAAGCCTCGTAGATGGCCTGGCCCAGAGCCTGCGACTCGGTGCCCAGCTTCTCCACTGCGGTCTTCACTGCAGCGATGTCGGTGCCTGCCAGGGCGTCGTTGACGTCCTTGACCGCTGCCTCGACCTTGGTCAGGATCTCCTCGGAGACCTTGCCCGCGTTCTCACCTTCACGCTGCTCCTTGACGAACTTCTCCGTCTGGTGGACCAGCGACTCGGCCTGGTTGCGAACCTCTGCCTCTTCGCGACGGGCCTTGTCTTCCTCGGCGTGAGCCTCGGCATCCTTGACCATGCGCTCGATCTCTTCCTTGGACAGACCGGAGCCGTCCTGGATCTTGATCGTGTTTTCCTTGCCGGTGCCCTTGTCCTTCGCCGTCACGTGCACGATGCCGTTGGCGTCGATGTCGAAGGTGACCTCGATCTGCGGAACGCCACGCGGGGCGGGCGGCAGATCGGTGAGCTCGAAGGAGCCGAGCAGCTTGTTGTGCGAAGCGATTTCGCGCTCACCCTGGAAGACCTGGATCTGCACCGAAGGCTGGTTGTCGTCAGCGGTGGTGAAGGTCTCGGAACGCTTCGTGGGGATCGTGGTGTTGCGCTCGATGAGCTTGGTCATCACGCCACCCTTGGTTTCGATGCCGAGGGAAAGCGGCGTGACGTCGAGGAGCAGAACGTCCTTGACCTCACCCTTGAGCACACCGGCCTGGAGTGCGGCGCCGACGGCGACGACCTCGTCCGGGTTGACGCCCTTGTTGGGCTCACGGCCACCGGTCAGTTCACGAACCAGATCGGAGACGGCCGGCATACGGGTGGAGCCACCGACGAGCACGACATGGTCGATGTCCTTGACGGCGATTCCGCTGTCCTTGATCACTGCCTGGAACGGCGCACGAGTGCGATCGAGCAGGTCCGAGGTGATCTTCTGGAACTCGCTGCGGGTGAGCTGCTCGTCCAGGAAGAGCGGGTTCTTGTCCGCGTCGACCGTGATGTACGGGAGGTTGATGGAGGTGCTCTGCGAGCTGGAGAGCTCGATCTTCGCCTTCTCCGCAGCCTCACGCAGACGCTGCAGGGCCATCTTGTCCTTGGTCAGATCGATGCCGTTCTGAGCCTTGAACTTGTCGACCAGCCAAGCGACGACGCGCTCGTCCCAGTCGTCGCCACCGAGGTGGTTGTCACCGGAGGTTGCGCGAACCTCGACGACACCGTCGCCGATTTCGAGCAGGGAGACGTCGAAGGTGCCGCCACCGAGGTCGAAGACCAGAATGGTCTGCTCGGTGTCACCCTTGTCGAGTCCGTATGCCAGTGCAGCCGCGGTGGGCTCGTTGACGATACGAAGGACGTTGAGGCCGGCGATCTGGCCGGCTTCCTTGGTTGCCTGACGCTGTGCGTCCTCGAAGTACGCGGGGACGGTGATGACGGCGTCGGTGATGTCTTCGCCGAGGTAAGCCTCCGCGTCACGCTTGAGCTTCATGAGCGTGCGGGCGCTGATTTCCTGCGGCGTGTACTTCTTGCCGTCGATTTCCACGTTCCAGTCAGTGCCGATGTGGCGCTTGACGGAGCGGAGGGTGCGGTCGACGTTCGTGACTGCCTGGTTCTTCGCGGGCTGACCGACGAGAACCTCGCCGTTCTTGGCAAATGCGACCACCGAGGGGGTGGTACGTGAGCCTTCGGCGTTGGCGACCACTACGGGCTCGCCGCCCTCCAGCACTGCAACTACCGAGTTGGTCGTACCGAGATCGATACCGACTGCACGAGCCATAGTGTTCCTACCTTTCGTTCTGCGGTTCTCTGCCCGAGTGGTTGATCTCGAACATGACCGCGAGTTTTTCGCTTGGTGAGCGTCCTCCGCTCAAGTTTGCCTCCGACCGTGGCCGAGAGTCAACTTGAAGTTGAGCCGAGGGCGCTCAAGCTTGTCGAAATGGTCAACTACAGCCCACGTAGATTTGTTCCCGCCTTCCCCGAAAAGCCGGAAAAGTGCGCCACATCACTTCCGTATCTCTCCGAATGGCTACGATCGGCCGGTGACCGATCCCGACAATTCTCCCGCGCGACCTCCTCGCCCGTCACCTCCACGCCCGGCACCCGAGCGACCCGACGTCTCGGTTCGGCCGCTCCGACCTGCAGCGAGCGACGAGACACCCAAAGCCGTGACATTGTCCACCTCTGCCTGGATCGGCTCGTTCGTCGTCCTGGCCGGAATCGCCGGAGTGGTAGTCACCAGCCTCGACGACGTCCGGTCGGCTCTCGAAGAATCGACTGCGCGCGACAATCCCGGATACTCGTCCACCGACATCTCCGATGCCGTGACCGTCGTACTCGCCGGCAGCGGCGGCGGCGCTCTCGTCCTGGTCCTGCTCGCACTTTTGAGCCTTCAACTCCTCCGCGCACGCAAGAACGCCGGGCGGGTGATGACGGCGATCGTGGGAGTCCTGAGCATCGCGGCCGGACTCGGCTTCATGTCTCTGGTCGACGGCGCAGCAGACATCGGCGCCGGAGTTCTGAGATGGGGTCCGATTCTCTACTGCGCCCTGGTCGCGGTGGCGGCGATCGCTCCGTTCGCTCCCGGTGTCAGCACCTGGCTGCGGGGACGCCGATGAAGGTTCACGTACAACTGGACTCCGCGCCGGGCGCGGGCGCTGCTCGTAGCCGTGAACTCGCGGAGACCGGCGCCGGTGGCCTGTTCACGTTCGAGGGACCACACGACGTGTTCTTCCCGCTCGTCGAAGCAGCATCGGCCGTCGACCTCGACCTGATGACCAACGTCGCCATCGCATTCCCCCGCAGTCCCATGCATCTGGCGCATTCGGCCAACGACCTGCAGTTGCTCAGTCGCGGCCACTTTCGACTTGGCCTCGGATCGCAGATCAAACCGCACATCGAAAAACGCTACAGCGCAACGTGGTCGCGTCCGGCGGCCCGCATGAAGGAGACTGTCGCAGCGGTCAAGGCGATCTTCACTGCGTGGGAGAACACCTCGACGCTGAACTTCCGCGGCGAGTTCTTCACCCACACGTTGATGCCTCCGACGTTCGATCCAGGCCCCAACCCCTATGGGCCGCCGCCCATCCTGATGGGTGCGCTCGGACCGGTGATGACCAGGACAGCTGCCGAGGTGGCCGACGGACTACTGGTCATGCCGTTCCACACGCAACGTCATTTCCTCGAACGAACACTTCCGGCCGTCGGTGCCGGTCTTCGCGAATCCGGCCGCACCCGAGACGAATTCACGATCATCCCGCAGGTCATCGTCGGCGTCGGCCGCGGCGACGATCAACTTGCCGCGGCCGCCAGAGGCGTCCGAGCCCTGCTCTCGTTCTACGGTTCGACGCCCGCATACCGTCCGGTGCTCGACGTCGAAGGGTGGGGCGAGGTCCAACCGGAACTCAATGCCCTGTCGAAGCGAGGTGGCTACACCGAGATGGCGTCGCTGATCACCGATCCGATGCTGACCACACTCGCCGTCGTCGGCACTCCCGAAGAGTGCGCCACCGAGATTCGGCGGCGGTTCGGCGAACATGCCGACGAAGTGTGCTGCTATTTCCCCGGTTACGACGTAGAACCGTCAGACGTGGCGTCGATGATCTCGTCTCTCACCTGAACCCGGTCGAACTTCTTGATCAGGCCCCCAAGGTACGGGCCAGCTCGGTCAACGACTCCCGGGCAGCACGCAGGCTCGCGTCACCCTGCTCGATCAGAGGTGCCATCGCCGGAATACGTTGCGCCAAAGTCAGTTCCGCGGTGATGACGGAGACATCCATTCCCATCGACACCCCGAGCACCTGAACGAGTGGCGGGACGGTGTGATCGTTGGCCTCGTTTCCCGAGCCCGGCGCATAGGTGTTTCCGCGGCTGGAGACGATCACCACCGGCTTACCTGCCAGAGGCTGAGTACGCGTGTCGAAAGGCACCGTAGTCCCCAGGACGTGTACGTAGTCGATCCACGCCTTCAACGTGGACGGGATCGACCAGTTGTACATCGGCGCACCGATCACGACGACGTCTGCAGCGGTAAGTTGCTCGATGACCCGAGCCTGGAGTGCTTCCGCGGCGGGATCCGGAATCTCGCCCTCGACTCGCAAGCGTGGTGCATAGTGCAGGGCCGCGTCCGCGAGGTGCGGCAAGGGATCCCGGTGCAGGTCCAACGTCACCGTCGTGTGATCCGGACTGTTCTTCGACCACTGCTGAGCGAACAGTGCGGTCAGATCACGTGAGGTCGAGTGGTGGAGTTCGGCGGACGAATCGATGTGAAGTAGCTGTGGCATCCCTCATCACTACCAGAGCGCGCTCAACTCTTCTCCGCGGCTAGATCGGATTCCGCTGCGTACTGCGCCAGCAGGACTCGTTCGCGCTCGCGACGCGGATAGAAGAACGTCACCACCGCGGCACCGGCACACACGATGATGATCGCCGCGATGTAGGCGTTTGTATCCCCGTCCAGGAAGGCGTTTTTGGCGGCGGTCATGATTTGGTCCGCGTATTGCGGGTAGCGTTCCGCGAGAACTTCGGCGCTGGAGAAGGATTTGGTGAGCGCGGCCTGAGTTTCGGGAGTCACTTCGGATGCGTTCGGCGAGGACGAGATCGCATTTCCCAACGATTTTGCGTACCCGGCCGTGAGTATTCCGCCGAGAATCGACTGCATGATGGCGCCGCCCAGGTCGCGTTGCAGGTCCGAGGTTCCCGACGCCATACCAGCGCGGTGCACGGGAACGGATCCGGTCAGCGAACGCGATGCCGGTGTGCCGGCCAGACCGACGCCGATGCCGACAAGCGCATAGGCCAGCGCGACCTGCCAATACTGTGTGCTTTCGTTCCACAGGAACAGCGCGACGAACAAACCGAGAACCACGAACAGGTAGCCGGCGAGCAGCGTGACGCGGGCGCCGTACCTTTCGATCATGGTCGCCGAGCGCGGCGCGACGATCACCATCGCCAGCGCAGCCGGAATGATCGCCGCACCGGCTGCCAGCGTCGAGTACCCGAGGACGTTCTGCAGGAACTGCTGGCCGATGAACATCGCGCCCATGAGCGAACCGAACACGACCAACCCACCCACCGCCGCGACCCAGAAGGTCGGGCGCGCAGCTACGTGAAGATCGAACAGCGGATTGGCCGCGCGTCGCTGTTGCAGGAAGAACCCGATACCCGCGACAACTGCTATCGCCCCGAGCACCAGAGCCAACGTGCCCGAACCCTTCACCGGCGCAAAGTTGATGGACAACACCAGCGCCCCGATGAAGACGATCGACACTATGCCGCCGAGGTGATCGACTCGCTCGGTCGTCTCGTTGACGTGAGCGGGAACCAACACCAGGGAACAGATCAGTGCCACAAGGGCCAAGGGAAGGGTGACAAAGAAGACCGAACCCCAGTGAAACTGCTCGAGCAGCGCCCCCGAGACGATCGGACCGAGTGCTGAAATCGCGCCACCGATTGCCGACCACATGGCAATCGCCTTGGTTCGTGCCGGTCCGGCCCACAACGCCGTGATGATTGCCAGCGTGGTCGGGAACGCCAGACCTGCCGAGACGCCTCCGACTATCCGAGCGAGGAACAGCACTTCGAAGTTCCCGGCGAATCCCGCCACGATCGACGCCGGAATGGACAGCGCCATGCCGGTGACCAGCAACATCTTGCGGCCGTATCGGTCTCCCAAGGCCCCCAGGTAGAGCACCGTTCCGGCCAGGCCCAGCGAGTAGCCGACCGCGATCAGGTTCAGTTGCGTCTGACTGGCGTCGAAAGCCCGCCCGATATCGGGCAAAGCGACATTCGCGACCGAGAGATTGAGGTTCGCGACCGCAGCGACCAGGATGAGCGTCCCCAGGACGAGGGTGGCTCGATCCGGTGAAGCGGACTTGATGTCACTCGCCATGCGCGTGCTCCCATCGAGGTGGGACCCGAACCTGGTAGTTATGTCCGGATCATCCCGAACTCAAGATAGAACCCTCGTCCGGCGCTCGCATAGTGAACGGGTCCCTATTCGGGCACAATTTCAGCCAGGACGCCCTCGGCGCTGCGGGCGGCGACCAGGCAGGCGCGCGAGGTGAACCTGTCGAAGAGCGGATGTCTGGACAACTCGCGCCATCTGCGGACAGCCGCCGTGGCCCGCGCACGCTGCACCTCCGGCGATTCTTCCGGTTCGCAGCCCAACCGGTCACTTGCCCGGATTCCGTAGCCGCCGATCAGTCTTTGCAGTTGTGCCAGGTCGTCGGGTGGCAGATCCGTGTGTACCGAACGAAGACGCCCGAGCAGGCGAAGTTCGTGAAAGCCGTGAACATCGGCAAGCAACCGTTGCGCCTCCGCCGCGATCTGATCGCCTTCCTCGCTCGGATCGGCTTCGAGGATTCTTCCCAGCGTCACCAGCGCCGTGTGCGATTTGAGCTGATCTGCCCGCTGCCCGAATTGAACGTCGATCACCTGACGCAGTTCGTCCAGGCCGCTGCGCTCCAACAATTCGGCCGCCAGGGACGGTGAATCAGTGGCCCCCAACTTGATCGACGTCACGGCGAGGCGAATTCCGAAGAGCCCGAACCGATCGGCCAATTGCGCCCGCATGGCCGCATCGACCGGCAGCGGACTGTCCTGCCTGGCAAAGCGATCCGCGGAGAGGAGCGCAAGGCTCAGATCCTCGGCCGGAACCTGCGCGAGCGCCGAGAAGGCCGCGAACTCGCTCTGCCTCATCGTCCGAGCAGCGAGCGCGAGCAGACCTGCCACCGGAACCACCGACTGGCACAGGCCGGTTCGCTCCAACTCCTCGGCAAATCGCGCCGCGACGTCCTTCGCCGAAGACAACGCGTCGAGCCTGCCTGCGCCGACCTCATCGGCACGCGAGAGAACTCCGATCACTCCGAGTGGCCCGGATTCTCCGCCCACGTGATCCGCGATCTTCCCGAGGAACTGCATGTCACTGGCGTTGAGAGCCCGCAGGAGGTAGACCACTGCATCCGCGCCTGGTGCCTCACCGTCGGGAACGAGCATGTCCCAGGTGCGGGCCGAGACCTCGGTCGAGAGCGACGAAGTGCCCGGTGTGTCGATGATCGTCGTACGAGCCAATGCCGAAGACGGCCAGTCGACGTCGATGCGGTCCACCGAGTCTGCGGTGTACTCGCCCAGATCGAACGTGAGCCTGCCGTCGCGGCGCGTCACCGGCACGTTGAACTCGGCACCGTTCTCGGCCGTCGCGGTCACCTGCGGCGTCGTCCCGTTCCGATACCAGGTGACGACGCGTGTGCATTCCGTCGCGTCGGTAGGCGCTATATCCTGTCCGACAAGCGAATTGAGCAGCGTCGACTTACCCGCTTTGAGGGAGCCGGCGAGCGCCACCCGGAGTGGCTCGTCGAGCCTGGCCGCACATTCTTCCAACTGGGCGCGCGTCTGCGGCTGATCGGCGTAGGCACGTCTGGCGTGGTCGATCAGGGCGTGTGCCGACTCCACTGCGGTCACGGTGGTCGTGGCATTCATGCGTTGGTCACCTTTGCCGAGGCAGGAGCGGGAGTTTCGCCGATCAGCGTTCCGGCAACGGCGTCGAGCTCCGCGACGACGCGCATGTCGGTCTCCAGACGCTTGATCCGAGCGGCATGTTCACTCGACTCCAACTGCGCGGCTTCCTGAGTGGCGCGGAGGGATTCGTTGATCGAGCGCAACGCCTGCTCGGCGATGTCGGTGAAGTGATCACGCAACAGCCGCTGCACCAGGCGTAGGCGATCCTTCGACTCCTTGCCCACCTGGAAGCTGACGTCGTCGGCAAACCGTCGGATAGCCGCTTTCGCCTCAGCGCGACGCTTGAGCACCTGAGCCTGCTTGTCTTCACGATAAGCCTTGGTGCCCAGCAGAACCCCGGCGCCGATGGAGATCGGGTTGACCAGAGCCATGCCCATCATCGTGGTGATCAAGCCGAACATGAGCACGCCGCCGTACGAGCCGCGCATGCCGACCAGGACTTTCTGAGTGATGCCGATTCGGCCGGATTCGAGGTCCGCCAATGCACCGACCGGTTCCAGGAAACCGTCGGTGTCGGCGACGTCGAGATGCGGGAGCGCGACGTCACCGGTCTCCGCAAAGTGCTGCGCCACAACTTCTGCCAGCCACTGTGCGCGATCATGCGCCCACACGAAGTTGTCACCGATCGCGGTGGCGATCTCCTGTTCGAGCCACTCCCCCACGACGTCCCAGTCCTTACCGGGATCGCCTTCGTCGACCGTCTCCTCGGCCTGGCGGGTCACCCGGCGCAACCGGTCCCGGAGGTCGTGATCGATGTCGGCGGCGAGGTCTGCGATGCCGTCACCGAGGCTCTGCTGCCACAGTGAGGTCTTCTTGTGCAGTTCCTCGGCCGCTGCCCGGGCACGCTGCAGTCCCGCGACCGCTGCCTGAGCGGTCGACGGATCCTTCAGCGCCGCAAGCTCACTGCCCATCTCCAACGTCAGATGCGCTGCCGCAGAACGCACATCCATCGCAACTGCGCGTCGAGTATTCGATTCGGCACGCGCAACGACGTTGTCCCGCAAGAACTGATAGAGGTCCAAGAATCCGGATTCCGCTTCGAGTTCCTTGTCCCCCAGCCTCAGCGCGTGCGAGCGCAGTACCGAGGAGATCGGAATGAGCGGCAGATCCAACCCGGCACGCTGGAGATGTCCGCGATCGGCGTCGAGGATCTGCCGCCAGTGCGGGTACAGATCGGTCTTGCTGATCAGCCCGGCTACCGCAGGACACAGATTGACGACCTGGCGGATGAATCCCAGCTCCGGTTCGGTGAACTCCTGGCTGGAGTCCGACAGAACCAACACTGCATCGGCCGCAGTGATCAATCCCAATGTTCCTGCAGCATGAGGATTTCCATGACCGCCGACACCAGGGGTGTCGATCAGAACCAAACCGTCGGCCAACAGCGGACTGGGAACACCCACTTCCACACGCAGAACCTCACGCCCTTCGGCGCGAGGCGTGGCCGGGGTGATCCCCATCAGTTCCTCGAGCGGGAGGGGCACCCGAATGGGCGCCGCACCCGGATCGGCGAGAATCAGTTCGGCGACCGCGGTCTCCGCGTACTGAACTACCGTCGCCACGGCCGTGGTCTCGTCGTCACCGACCGAGCACACGTCGATGCCTAGCAGAGAATTGACGAACTGGCTCTTGCCCTGCTTGAGGGGTCCGACCACCACGATGCGAATACGCGGGTCGTTGACTCTCACCTGAGCGTTCTCGAGTCGGCGCACCAGATCCGTGCGCCCGAAATCCTTCGCCACGACGGCTGTTCGTTCGAGCAACGACGCCGTCGACGACGCGACGCGCGCCTTCCGGCTGCTTACCTGACTCGCTGAATCACTCATGAGCTACGTTGACCCGCAATTCTTCCCGACTCGAATATCCGGCCCTGCGAACGCATAGCGCACGCAGGGCCGGATTTGTTACATCAGGTCATTTTGACCGATTTCAGTTCCTGCGTCAGCAGATCAGGGATGCAGGTGATCGACAACCGCAACCGGGTCGATGTGATCGACCGGCGCTGCAACCGAATCCTCGGCGAAGAGCGAGTGTTCGGTATCGGCGCTCAGACCCGAAGTGGAACCCGAACCGAAAGCATCGGTCGCATCGATCGACGACCACGGGTTCAGCGCACCGGTCGACGAACTCGTCAGGTCGGACACTCCGCTCACTGCTCCACCGAGGGATCCGCCCAGGTCAGCGACTCCACCGCCGCCAACGGTACCGCCGCCGTCGACTGTGCCACCGGCAGCTGCGGCTGCGTCGGCTCCGATCGAACCGGTCACGTCGGTGACTGCTCCGACAGCCCCGCCGAGCGATCCACCGAGATCGGTGACGCCGTTCAGTGCGCCGCCGAGCGACCCACCCAAACCAGCCGCAGCGTTCGTGGCCGCGTCGAGACCTGCTGTTGCGTCGAGACCTGCTGTTGCGTCCAGCGCGCCGCCCACAGTTGCTCCGAGGTCGCCGGTCACACCGCCGAGGTTCAGGCCTTCTGCCGCGATGCTTCCGAGGTCGACGGAAGGCAGTTCAGCGGAGATCGGGCCGAGGTTCACAGCGCCGAGGTCGACGGAGGGCAAGTCGGCACCGATCGAACCGGTGTCGATTCCGCCGAGGTTCAGTGCCGTGTCCAGCGCTCCACCGAGTGCACCTTCGGCACCGAGAACGCTGTCGAGAGAGCCCCCCAGCCCGAGGCCCGCGCCCAGCGCACCGTCCAGCGCGCCGGTCAGGTCCGTGCCCACGGAACCGACAGCACCCAAGCCGCCTGCACCTGCGAGGGCGGTGTCGAGAGCCGCAGCGACACCGGCTGCCAAGCCTGCTTCACCGCCCAGACCGAGTGCACCACCGAGGTCGATTCCGGTAAGTCCGCCTGCGCCCAGCGCTGCGTCGAGAGCGCCGCCGAGACCGCCCGCGAGCCCGGCATCGACGCCGAGTGCCGAACCGAGAACACCCTCGAGGGCCGTCGACAGATTCGCGCCTCCGGCCAGAGCTGCCGCGAGGTCTGCGCCGAGACCGCCTTCGAGGTCGAGTGCTCCCCCGAGCAGTCCACCGAGTGCGCCACCCAGGTCGGCTCCGACCGTTCCCCCGGCACCGAGGGCGCCGGAGAGTGCCGCGCTGAGCTGCGCGCCGAGGTCTGCTCCGCCGCCGAGTACGGCGTCGAGGTCGAGTCCGCCGCCGAGACCCAGTGCTGCGTCGAGTGCGCCGCCCAATGCAGTTTCCAGACCGCCGCCGACGCCGAGTGCTCCGCCGAGGGCGCCACTCAGGGCAGCACCGAGATCGAGGCCGCCCGCGATATCGGTGAGAACGCTGACATCCGTGATCGCGCCGAGGACGCCGCCGAGCGATGCACCCAGATCGGCGCCGATCGTGCCGCCGGCTCCCAGGACGCCCGAGAGCGCGCCGGACAATGCCGTGCTGAGGTCGCCTGTCAGAGCGCCGGCAAGATCCAGGCCGCCGCCGAGTGCAAGAGCGGATTCCAGTGCGCCGGTCAGGCTCGTGCCCAGTTCGCCGCCGATGTCAAGGAGACCGCTGAGGTCTGCTGCGCCGCCGAGGAGTCCACCGAGAGCCAGGCCGAGATCGGCTCCGAGGTCACCACCGATGGCGAATACGGGTGCGAGAGCTCCGCTGAGCCCTGCCGTCAGGTCGAGTCCGCCGACTGCGCCGATCGCGGCGTCGAGGGCTGCTCCCAGCTCCGCAGTCAGGCCGCCGGTCACACCGAGGGCGCCGCCCAGAGCCGCGCTGAGCTGTGCGCCCAGATCGAGAGCTCCTTCGAGATCGAGTGCGCCGCCCAAACCGAGACCGGCTTCGATCACAGCGCCGAAGGCTGCGCCGAGTTCGGCACTGATCTCGCCACCGATGGCAAGCGCAGCGCTGAGGGCTGCTGCGAAGTCGCCGACCAGGTCGAACTGGCCGCCGAGGGCGCCTCCGACTCCGATTCCTGCACCGGCGCCGAGACCCAGGCTGCCGCCGAGGCCACCACCGAGACCACCGGTGAGTCCACCACCGAGACCACCGCCGAGTCCGAGACCGCCGCCGATTGCACCGGCAGCGGACGCACCGGCGTTGACGATCGCGGACAGGTCGGCGCCACCACCGGCAAAGAGTCCGGACTCGGCGACCAGCGGAGCGACCGCGACGATGTCGGCGGGGCTGACGTCGCACAGACCGGCAGCATCGAGTGCCGCGGTCGGGTTGGCGCAGTAGTTGGCAGCTGCCTCGTCGTCACGAAGTAGCCCGAGGATGAATTCGAGTACGGCGTTCGTTGCCATGGCGGGTTCTCCTGAAGTTCGTTGACCGGGTTGTTGCCGGTGGGTAGTTGCCGGTGGTCCGGAAACTGGTGCGCTGCCAGAGGTAGCGAGTGGAATCAACGCTAAGAACTTTTGCGAGTGGGGCCAACGGGGAGCACCCCCCTCTTCTCCAGGGACAGGTGGGGAAGCCCCCCATTGGGCTACGCCCGGTCGGAATAGGGGATTTGCCCCGATTAGGGGATCGGTCCCCTACTTCGTCGCGACGCCTCCGATCCGGTAACGATCTAGGTCCTGAAACCGACATCTCAGACAACCGCGACAGTCCTTCTGTCGCCCACGACCAGGGGAGTTCGTTCATGGCGGCAGGGCTCGGCATCAGCATCGGTTCGGCCACTCTCGTAGCTGTCACCGACGGCTCGACCGGTGAAACGCAACAGGTCCGCTTACCCAGTGCGCTGCAATTGGACGACGGATCCGTCATCACCGGATTTGTCGAGCGCGTCGGAGACCCGATTCCGATACTTGCCGCCGACGGTACCGAGTACCGCGGCGAGGCTCTCGCGGCGACAGCGGTCGGCGCACTGGTAGACCAGGCAGGCGGTAACGAAGGGCCAACTGTCGTCCTGGCTCACCCGGTGGGGTGGAACCGCCACACGGCACGCACCATGGAGTCCGCTCTGGACGACGTCGGAATTCACGGGGCGACTCTCGTCGCCGAACCCGCAGCCGTCATGGCGTGGCTCGCCGCTTCCGGAACTGTCGTCAGCGACGGTCTGACCGTCGTCTACGACCTCGGTGCTCGCTCGCTCGACGTCACGATGATGTCCACGACCGACGGACGAAGCGAGATCTTCGGTAAGCCGCTGCGCAGCGAGGACATCGGCGGCGACGAATTCGATCACCTCGTCACCGTTCACCTGCTCGATGCGGTTTCCGACCAGTTCGCAACCCTTGATCCCTTTGCACCCGAGACGATTGCAGCGCTGGAAACTCTGCGCGAGCATGCCCGCGCAGCCAAGGAGGAACTTTCCACCGAGACGGAAACCGTTGCCCGCGTGGCGCTTCCCGGTGCCGTCAGCGACGTTCGACTCGTTCGTTCCGAACTCGAAGATCTGATCCGGCCCGCCCTCACCGAATCGGTGGCATTGGTTCGCGAAAGCCTGCGATCTGCCGGCGTCGAGTCCAGTGACGTCAATCAGGTTGTCCTGGCCGGCGGAAGCTCGTCCATTCCCCTTGTCGCCGAACTACTGTCGGCGGAGCTTCGTGTCCCGGTGATCGCCGACGCCGATCCAGCGTCGTGCGCGGCGTCCGGCGCCGCGGCCCTCGCACTCGACGCCAGAGACTCGCAAGTACCGGCCGCCGCCACTGCAGTGATTCCCGCCGAGCCGTCTCGCAAGCCCGCACCAGTTCCCGCCTTCTCCACTCCGTTGCTTGCCGAGCCGACCGAAGAAGAGAACACGGCGACTCGACGCTCGTCGAGGGTCGGCGTCGTTGCTGCAGTGGTGGGAGCATTCATCGTGCTCGCCGCAGGCGGGCTCGGAATCGGAACTGCCATGGACAAGATCAATGTTCCGTCCAGTTCGGCGAACACCACCAGCGAGTCCACCTCCTCGACCGCTTCGACCACCGCGGGCTCTACTCCCGGCAGCACCACGGCAGCGGAAGCGGCAGGCACCGGATCCACGACTGCGAACAACGGCACTCAAAGCAATCAGCCCGGTTCTCCTGCTGCCGCAGGCGGCTCGACGACGGCGCCGGGGGCAGTTCCGGTTGCCGGCGCACCGGCGGGATCCTCGCCCGCACCGGGCGAGACCGCTCCGTCGGCGCCTGCACCTGCCGCACCCGGCGCCCCGGCGCCCGCACCTGCTCCCGCCCCGGCACCAGCACCCGCGCCTGGAGCCGGCGTCGGGACCGGTGTCGGTGACGCTGCGACCGGCATCGGAAACGGAGTCGGCGGTCTGGTCGACGGTGTCGGCAACGGAGTCGGCGGCGTGGTCGGAGGTCTCGGTAACGTCGTCGGTGGTGTCGGAAACGTGGTCGGTGGTGTCGTCGGCGGCGTCACCGCACCGATCCGCTGACCGGCGGTCTTTCGATGAACCGTGACAACGGCACCGAATCGTCGTTCATCGCAGGACTTTTGCGCGACGTCGACCTGACTGCATCGCCACTGCGCCTATTCGTCACCGGGACCGATGCCAGCGCTCGGCCCCAAGTGACGAGGGTTGTACGGAAGCGAATCGAATCGGGTGACAAGCCCGTGGTCACCGCAGTCACGCATGACGTCCCCGCCGACGCGATTGTGGTGATCGCGGACGCGCAAGCTCTGACCTCCGATGAAATCCGTGCCCTGAAAGAGCTTGTCCAACGTGACGACCTCGGAGTTGTCGTAGCCTCCGATCGGATCGATCCACCACTCGCACCGATCTACTCGAACATCTCGAGTTTCGGCACCGTGTTGCATCTGAACCCGTTGAACCGAAACGATATTCGGAAGATCGCGGCCGAGCGAAGAGTCCCGCTCGACGACCGCGCCGTGGTGGCGCTCGAGCATCTGTCCGGTGGTTCCTTCGGGGCGATCGAAGCGTACTTCGCCGCCGCCTCGGCAGGCCGCCTGGAAATGCCGAACGCCATACGCACACACATCCTCCACCAGGTCACCGCTCTGCATCCGATCGAGCGCGAGATCCTCGAAGTTTCACTCGCCGTCCCGGACATCGACGCCTTCGAGCTCGATCTGGGACAGGAGAAGTTCAGCCTCACAGCTGCATTCGACCGGGCACTGGCGACCGGACTGTTCGGTTCGCGATCACCACTCGTCGCGAGCGTGCTCGCCGAGTCGACGAGCACCGGGCGTATCCGCAGCGAGCTGATCAGAATCGTCGCATCACGCGCACACACGAGAACCCTCGATATCGACACAGCACGAAGACTTTTCGACTCCGGAATCCGCCACCGCGATCTCACGGGTGTACTACGAGACGCCGTCGAGGCGAGCACGCCGGCGGTCGCGGCAGATCTCTTTCGCCGCGTGAATTCGATCGAGCCTCTCGGCGTGGCCGACACGCTGCTGTACGCCCAGGTCTCGGCTCGCAGTGGTGACCTCGACACTGCCTGCCGTCTGGCCGATTCCGTCATCGCCGCACCCGATCTCGACGACGCGAGATTGGCTGCGGCGGTGCGAATCCGCGCAGCTTCGTCCGCAGCATGCGGCCAACTCGGCGCCGCTGCAGATCTCTACACCTGGCTGGGGCCAGGGCGCACCGGAAACGAATCCCCCTTCGCCGCAATCACTTTCCTCGGCATCGGCAAGGTCGATGACGCGAACGCGGCGCTCACCGGACACACCGGATCACCGTCGAGCTCGACGGTCGGCGCTACCACACTGGCCAACGGACTGATGCAATCGGTCACCGGGAGCGCACCGAGTGCGCTCAACACGATGTCGCGCGCACTCTCGCTCCCCGGCGGAGCCGACACATCTGAATTCCAGCCTGATTCCGCCCCGGCGCTGGTAGCTCTCGCACTCCTGCACAACGGCGCCCATGAACGGGCCGCCGCTGTCGTCACGTCCGCGATCGCCGCCGACGACGCAAGCAGCCACACGTGGGCGCGACTTCACCTTCTCGGCGCCTGGATCGCGATGGTCCGCGGGCAGGACACGATTCTCGAAGACCTACCGCAGGAGGTAGTCCGCGGCCCCCTCCGTGAGCGTGACGCACTGTTTCTGCATGCTCTGATCGTGGGTCTCGCTCGGCGTTCCGGCGATCTCGCCCAGCTGCGTCGAGCTTGGTCGGGCGCGGCAGGCACCCTCTCGTCCTGCAGCGTTGATCTGTTCAATCTGCTTCCCATCGGCGAACTGTGGCTTGCGGCAGTACGGCTCGAGGAGACCGAGCAGGTCGAGCATCTCGTCGACGACGCGCGCTCACTCCTCCGCGCGCTCGGCGAGCCGCCGCTGTGGTCGTCGCCGCTGCATTGGTACGGCGTCCAGGCGTCGATCCTCTCGCAGTCGCCGGCCGATCTCCTCCCACACGCCCATACACTCGCCGAATCAGCCAAAACTCACACTTACGCAGCCGGTTTGGCGATCGCCGGACGCCAGTGGCTCCTACTGATGCAAGGCAACGTCGACGCAGACGGTGTCGAAGCCGCCGCACGAACGCTCAGTCGGATCGGACTCCCGTGGGACGCCGCTCGCCTCGCCGGCGAAGCAGCGCTGCGCACCCCGGACACCAAATCGGCCACGGCACTGCTCCACGTTGCGCGCTCGCTACGCACAACGTCGACGGCCGAGACAAGTGCAACCGATACCGCCACAAGTGCGGCGCCACCGTCGGTGTTGACCGAGCGCGAACAAGAAGTTGCCGAACTCGTCGTCGTCGGACTGACGTATCGGGAAATCGGCGAACGCCTCTACATCTCCGCTAAAACCGTCGAGCACCATGTCGCACGCATCAAGCGGCGCGTCGGGGCGCAGTCTCGTTCGGAACTGCTCACCATCCTTCGCAGCATGACACCGTCGAACAAGTAGTTAGCTGCATATTGTCCAGAGGGTTGCGTATATCCGTTTAAGTGATAGTTTTCACAGCAATCAGGACAAGCCTGCCGAGCAAAGTTCGGTAACTGTGAAACGGGGATCGCTATGAAGTGGGGAGTCGGACTCGCCGTCGGCAACAAACGAAGCATTGCTGCGATCGCGAGACCTGACTCGGAGCTGGTGACCCTCGAACGCGAATCGGTTCTGCACCACGCCCCCGACGGCACCGTGCAGCTAGGCGGAACCGCGGCGGGGTCCACCGGGTTGCGCGGGTTCCTCGACAGGGTCGGCACCGACGATACCGACAACTTCTCCGAGCACATGACGCGAGGGGAGGAACTGGTAGCGACAGCAATGTATTGCCTGGTCAAGGAAGTCCGAACACTCACCGATCAGAACCTGAACATCTCTGCGGTGATCCCCGCAGGTTGGTCGAGCGATTCCGTCGACGTACTGCGCGGCGCACTCGACAGCATGAATCTCGACGGCGTCGAACTGATTTCAGAAGATGAAGCCTCTGCGGCTTGGCTCGCGGATCCGGACGCCGACGACCGTGCTGCTCGCGGAGCCGCAGCGTTGGCCGCACCCTTCTCGATCACCTCTACCTGTCCCGAACCCCAGCCAACCGATTTTGCCGAGCCAGAGGACACCCCCGAAGAGTTTCCGCCGTTCGTTCTGATCGAACCGGAGCCGGAATCCGGCGTGGAGGCACCGGTCACGAAAGAACCGAGCATCGACGGTTGGCTGAATCGCCAGTGGCGGTCGGAGCGCCGACCGATCATCGCCGCAGCAGCCGCCGCAGTCTTTCTGACGGTGTCGGGTTGCGCGGCAGCGGTCATCATCGGACACACTCCGACCATTTCAGCACCCAGGATTCTCGACGCACAATCTTCCCTGTCCCCCGGGACGGACACAGCTGCCACCCCGACGAGTTCATCCGGGACAGGCACGCAATCAGCGACCTCACCCCCACCGGAAGTACCCGCTCTCGGCGCGCAGCCGACGGCGCAGTCGTGGGCATCCGAAGCGGAATCGACCTCATCCGAATCCCAGCCCATTCCGGTGAGTCCGGGCACCGGTACAGAGAAATCCACTACGGCGAACGTCCCCGCGCAACAGGGATCGCCGATCACCATCCAGATCGATCCCCTTCGGATCGAGAACCTGCCGCCGGTCGTCGGACCGCTGGATCCGGTCGATCCGGATACCCCGGACACTCCCGCCGTGACCGCCCCCACTGATACACAGACAACGCCGACGCAGCCGTCCAACCCGACCGACACAACCGATCCGGTGGTTCCGAATCCCGACATGCCCGTCATGCCATTGGCCCCGAGACCCGGAATGCCAAGTTAGACAGAATAACTCGACTTGCCGACAACAGGCACATATTCCTCGTCGAAACTTTTCCCCTATGGTGGGTGCGGTACCTACCGGCTCGGTGCCGGGGACTTGAAGGGATTTCATGCGTAACTCGTTGGCGATCCGCACCGCTGTGGTCGGCGCCTCGGCACTACTGCTCGCAGCTCCATTCACCACGACGGCATCGGCAGAGCCCGCCTCCGACACGCATGTCGAACAGCTCGGGGCAGATCAGCTTCCGGCTGAGCTGATCGAGGCGATCACACGCGATCTGAAGATCTCCCCACAGGAGTATCTGGACCGCGCTGCCAAAGCTCAGGAACTCGGTGCATACGCCCAGGAATTCAAGTCCGAGCGCCCTGGCGACTACGCCGGCTCGTGGATGGGACTCGACGGTCAACCCGTCGTAGCCGTCACCACCACCGAAGCTGCACGCATCGCGGCCGACGACGGTTACCGCACGCACGTCGCCCCCGTCTCCGCCGACACCCTCGAGAAGACGCTGGCCGACGTCAACGGATGGATTGCCGGGCTGCCCAAGGAAATCTCACGCGCAGTCAATTCGGCGACTATCGACGTCCTGAACAACCAGGTCGTCATCGACGTCGCGAACAGCCCCGTCGGGCAGGCGCTCAATCTTCCGACCCTGCTCGAGAACACCAAGATCGTTCTCAGCCCGGACGGTGGCGGATCGGTTGATCCCGGAGCACTCGGCGGCGACACCTACATCACGTCGACAGGCCCCATTCGCGAGACACCGACCGAGAACATCTCGGTCTGCTCGTTCGGGTTCAACGCCGTCGACGATCAGAACAATGCTCTCAATATCAGTGCCGGACACTGCAATCCGGCCGAGGGTTCGAAGTCGCCCGTCTACCTGCCGAATCACGCGAACGTCGACGACAGTCAGTTGATCGGAGCATTCTCACAGTCTTCCGTCGGCAACAACGCCGGCGATCTCGATTACTCGGTCATCAAGTTCGACCAGTCCGGCATCGACGCGGGCCTCGACCGTGCTGCCGTCCGCGGTGCCAACGGGACCACCCTCGCGATCACGGGAACAGCACGTCCCGTGATCGGCGCTCCCATCTGCAAGTCCGGCCAGACGTCGTCCTTCACCTGTGGTGTCGTGGCAGCCGATCGCGTCGAAACTCAACTGGTCATGGCGGACGGTGATTCACGAACCGTTCGCGGATTCGCCGGTACCGCGTGCACCCTCGCCGGGGACAGCGGCGGCGCCATCGTCTCCGGAACCTTGGCTCTGGGCATCACCAGCGGCTCCAACAGCAGCGGAGCACCCAGTTGCAACGAAGCGAACCTGGTACTGGCGACCTCCGGTGGAACCTCGAATCTGGGTATTCCGGTCGGAGACATCCTCGACGCGGCAGATCGCGCTTCCGGTGGCGGTGTCGGTGCCGGAATCCGCGTCCGCACTGCAGGTTGACCAACCACTGATTCACGCACTGTGCCCGCCGATCCGTTTCGCGATCGGCGGGCACAGTGCTGTTGTCGG